>DASVLP010000022.1:0-12453 GCA_036384795.1 Sphingomonadaceae bacterium
AAGGCCGCGATCGAGAGGATGTGGATCGATTGCCCGGTCGGGATCACCCAGAAATGGGTCTGCAGCCACAGGCTGAACCCGGTTCCCGAAAGCCACAGCGAGAACTCGGTCAGCTGCGTCCCGCGCAGCCACTCCGTGAACTGATATAGATAGTCGCTAAAAGACATCAGCGAATTGCATCCTTCTCCCATGAGGCGTGCCGCGCGCGATGCATCGGCGGTTCCCCCAATTGCCGAAACGGCGCCGCGCAGGGGCGGCGCCAAAATTTGCCCGCCTGTAGCGAAGCAGAGTTGTCACGGCAACTATCCTTGTCTAGGACAAAGTCAATCAACGGGTCGCAACGGCGTTCGGGCGCCAGGCGATTCCGAAGCTTAGGGAGAGAATCCGATGCGTCTGGCCGGTATTCTGGGCATGGCTGCAATGTCCGCGCTCGCTGTCGGGCAGGCGGTCGCGGCGCCAGCGGACATGCCGGCCGGGGATTGGCGGACGATCAACCGCGATCTCGCCGGCACGCGCTATTCTCCGCTGGACCAAATCAACCGGGCGAACGTCGGCCAGCTCAAGCTTGCATGGAGCTACCCGCTCAAGACCTTCAACACGGTGGTGCCGATCGTGGTGGGCAGCGTGATGTACTTCCCCGCCGGTTCGCGGGTGGTGGCGCTCGATGCCGACACCGGCAAGGAAATCTGGGTTCACGAAGAGCCGAAGCCCACCGGCGCTCCGGGCGGCGGCGGCCTTTCCGGCCGCGGTCTGGGCTATTGGCCCGGCGACGCCCAAGACGGCCCGCGAATCCTGGTGATGGACGGCAAGAAGCTGCTCGCGCTCGACGCGAAGACCGGCCAGCCGGTGCCGGGCTTCGGCGAGGGCGGCTACGCGGCCGTCGGGCAGTCGGCCTATGGCGGCACCCCGACGATCGCCGGCGATATCGCGATCATCGGCGCCGCGTCGCTCGAGAACCCGCAAGGCGATCCCGGCAATCCGCGCGCGTTCGACGTGCGCACCGGCAAGAAATTGTGGGAATTCCAGACGGTTCCGAAGCCCGGCCAGCCCTACAACGCGACGTGGGGCGGCGGGTGGAAGGATCGCGGCGGCACCAATATGTGGGGCTTCGCGGCAACCGTCGACATGAAGACCGGCACGGCCTATCTGCCGATCGGAAATCCGGCGCACAATTACTGGGGCGGCGACCGCCCGGGCAACGACGTCTACGGCAACTCGCTGGTCGCGGTCGATCTCAAGACCGGCAAGTACAAATGGCATTTCCAGACGGTGCACCACGACCTGTGGGATACCGACATGCCCAGCGCCGGGCCGCTGATCCCGGTGACCATCGGCGGCAAGCAGGAAAACGTCATCGCCAACGTCAGCAAATCGAGCTGGATGTATTTCTTCAATGCCCAGACCGGCAAGCCGGTGTTTCCGGTCAAGGAAACCCCGGTGCCCAAGGGGAATGTGCCGGGCGAGTGGTATTCGCCCACCCAGCCGATCCCGCAAGTGACGCCGGCGCTCAGCCGGACATCGTTCACCAAGGCGGACATGGTCACCGCCGCCGACACCACGCCCGAGCATGCCAAGGCCTGCCAGGAGCTGTGGGACCGGAGCGGCGGGTTCATCAACGAAGGGCCGTTCACCCCGTTCGGGTTCCACAAGCAGGGCGACCCGCCCAAGTCCTATCTGCAGCTTCCGGGCGGGACCGGCGGCGTCAACTGGGGCGGCCCGGCGGCCGATCCGACCACCGGCCTGGTCTACGTCAATGCGCAGGACACGTCGCTGGTGGGCTGGGTCGAGAAGACCCAGGGCGACAAACCCTACAGTTTCGACGCCACCGCGATCGTGCCCTATGACCGCGCAAGCGTGGACGGGAAGGGCCCGTTCTTCAGCTTCAGCGCGCCGGTCGACGGCAAGTGGCCGACCAAGGGCGCCGGCGCGTTCGGCGGCGGCGGCGGTTCGGCGATGCTGCCGTGCTACAAGCCGCCATGGGGCCAGCTCGAGGCGATCGACGCCCACACCGGCAAGATCGTGTGGGCGGTGCCGCTGGGCATCCATTCCGAGCTTCCCGAAGGCAAGCAGCTGACCGGCAATTCGGGCAGCGCGGGCCCGACGGTGACCGCGGGCGGGCTGGTCTTCGTCGGCGCGACCAACGACAAGCTGTTCCGCGCTTTCGATTCGAAGACGGGCAAGGAGTTATGGGAGGCGCAGCTGGGCAACAACGCCAATGCGAATCCGATGAGCTATCGCGGCAACAGCGGTAAGCAATATGTCGCGATAAACGCCGGCGGTACGATTGTCGCTTACACGCTTACCTGATAGGCGATCAGGCACAGAGAGGATGGGATTAGCCATGAAGAGTTTCACATTATTGGCCGCTGGCGCGGCGTTGGCGTTTGCGGCGGCGAGCGGGGCCTCGGCGCAGGATCGGCTGGGCGGCCATCCGAACCTCAACGGCGTGTGGCAGACGATCAACACGGCCAACTGGGATCTCGAGCCGCATTCGGCGCAGGAAGCCCCGGCGGCCTCGCGTCAGATCGGCGCGATCGGTGCGATTCCGCCGGGCCTGGGCGTGGTGGAAGGCGGCACGATCCCCTACAAGCCCGACGCGCTGAAGAAGCGCAACGAGCTGCGCCAGAGCGCGCCGCAGAACGATCCCGAGGCGGCCTGCTACCTGCCCGGCATCCCGCGCGCGACCTACATGAACTACCCGTTCCAGATCATCCAGGCCAACGACGGCGACCTGCTGATGGCCTATGAGTACGATTCCGCGAACCGCGTGATCCACATGGGCGATGTCGGCATCCCGCCGATCGACACCTGGATGGGCACCTCGTACGGACACTGGGAAGGCAACACCCTGGTGGTCACCACGCTGTCGGAAAACCCAGGCGACGTGATCGCCCCGGGCGGCGCGCAGAACCCCGGCGTCACCTGGCTCGACCGTTCGGGCAACTATCTGACCGGCACCGCCACGATCGTCGAGAAGTTCACGCTCAAGGACAAGGACCACATCGACTACGAGGTCACGATCACCGATCCGACGATCTACACCAAGGCGTGGACGATGAAGATGCCGTTGTACCGCCGCGTGGAGGACAACGCGCAGATCCTCGAGTTCAACTGCGTGCCGTTCTCGGAGCTGATGCTCTACGGCGACCTGCTGGAAAACGACGGCACGCCAAAAAAATGATCCTGGACAATGGACGTTCAGGTAAAACGGCGTATATGTCGGACAAAGTCATCAAGGAGTGTGATTGCGATGTTCAATAAAGCCTGGCGCGCCGCCGCGATCGGCGCAGTGCTGGCCACCGGAGTGGCAGGCGGCACGGCCTATGCTCACCACTCGTTCGCGGCCGAATTCGACCGTGACAAGCAAGTGACCCTGAAGGGCAAAGTCATCAAGTTCGAGTGGGTGAACCCGCACTCGTGGATCCACATCGACGTGGTCGACCCGAAGACCGGCAAGCATGTCGAATGGCGCGTCGAAGGCGGTGCGCCGAGCGCGCTGCTCCGCCGCGGCTGGAACAGAAATTCGCTGCCCCCGGGCACCGACATCATCGTCCAGGCCTTCCAGGCGCGCGACGGTGATACGCGCGCGAGCGCGGCCGAAATCAGCTTCCCCAACGGGCGCACGCTGTCGCTCGGCAACCCGACCACTGAAGCGGTGGAAGCGGCGGCCAAGCGCGCGAAGGCGGACTGATCCGGGCTTAGCCTGTCGGTTTCGGAAAATAGGCCCCGGGCGCTCTGCGTCCGGGGCTTTTTTCTGCCGTCGACGGAGGTTACTTCACCAGAGCCTGGAAGCTGACCGAGAAATTGGTCGGCGCGCCGTTCGTCGATCTTCCGTTCATCGTGCCTTTGGGCTTCAGGCAGACGTATTTCACCGCCGGATCGTAGCTCGAGCTCGGGTTGTAGGTGCAGCTCGTCCATCCCGTGGGCGCAGTCGCCGAGTTCGAATAGCGGATGCCGTACGTGGTGTTCTGCGTCCAGCTTAGCCCGCTGCTCGGGCTGCCGTCGGCGAACGCCGGCGACGAGGCGGTTCCGACCGAGATCTGCGAGGGCAGTGCGTCGGCGATGAAGATCGTATCCTGGTCGATGTCGTCCGAGCCGCTGTTCTGCACGTAGATCGTGTATTTGACGATCGCACCGGGGATCATCAGCGGGTTGATCGTGCCGTTGATCGGGTCCGACACGGGGATCGAAACCTTGGTGAGGCTGAGCGTGCCGTTGGTGCTGCGCTTCTTGTTGGTGATCGTGCAGGTGATCACGTCGCCGAGCTGCGGCGTGACCGAGCCGCCCGGTGCGGTGGGCAAGTTCGTCGACGAGCCGGCCCAGTCGTTGTCGCACGACATCGTCGCGGTGTACTGATCGATGCTCGTGCTGCCGGCGCCCAGCTCGACGAACGTATAGGCGGTTCCGGCGGTTGCCTGGTATTGCGGCGTCGAAGCGTTGTTCAGCGTGCTGTTGCTGCCGGTGGTCGTGGTGGTCGCAACCACCGTGGTGCCCTGGTCGATGTTCAATATGAACTGGTCGTTGGGAAACGCCCGCGCGGACGAGAACCGGCCGCCGCCCGTCAAGACCTTGACCAGCGTCAGGTGCGGGTAGGGCGTTTCGGTGTAGGTGCACTGCACCGCGTCGCCGAACTGCAGCGAGCCGAAATTGTACGACGTGGTGACGACGTTGTTGGGCAAGGGCGTGCTCGAACTGGTGGAGTTGGTGCATTTGAGCACCGACCGGTAATGCGCGATCGCGTTCGCGCTGCCGCCCGCCATCGCCTGGTTGAGTGTCAGCGGGATCGCCGCCGAGCTTGAGAGCGCCGCGGCGGTGAACGGGCCAAGGCCCGTCCCGCTCGAAGTGCCCGAGGCGAGCAGCGAGCCGGTTCCGGTGGCGTTGATGGTGAACGCGAACTGATCGTCGGCATCGGCCCGCGCGGTGGCGATCTGCGTCGTCAGCCGGATCGAGGCGAAGCGCACCGCGAACATCGCGCCTTCGAGGCCGCTGCCGACCATCGTGGTGGTTACCGTCGTCGGGGTGGTCGAGCCGACGATATAGGCGCCCACGTTACCGTCGACGCCGGTCTCGGTGAACGTGGCGGTCCCCGTGCCGCCGATCGCCGGATAGGTCGAGCCGTTGATCGGCCCGACCTGGTCGAGCATCTGCCAGGTGCCGCCGTTGGTCTGGAATTTCAGCGATTCGCCGCCGTTGGTGGATTCGCCGTCGGCCGCGACGAACATGTAGTTGGTGATGGTGCCCGAGGCGGGGGGAGTGAGCGTGATGTTGGAGATCGTCACCGTCGAGCTGCCGCCGCTGCCCGTCTGATAGAGGATCGGCTTGCCGCTGATGCCCAGGAACGCGGTGTTCCCCACCGCCGCGCCCGTCCACGACGGGGTGGCCGAGGAGGTCAGCGCGTTGGCGGTCGTGACCTTCAGGGTGAAGCTCATCGTCGTGCCGTCGGGCAGGGTGTAGTTGAAGCTCTGCCCCGCGGCCGAAGTCGCCGCGGTGTTGTTGTAGCCCGACAGATCGAGCCAGCAGTAAGTCTGCCAGTCCGCCGGCCCGGTGGTGCCCTGGGAGCTTGCGTAATAGCAGCTCGCGGCCGCCGCCGGGCTGGCGAGCAGGCACGCCGCCCATACCGCCAGCAGCGCGGCAAGAAGCTTCCGGAAACCGTAGCCTGTCATGACTGCGTGTTTGTCATCGCACCGTTGTCCAAGCCCGAACGACTAGAGGAAAATCCTTAGCGGCCCGTTAAGCATGGCGTGGCCGGTCCCGACGCGCCTTGCGGTTCGCGAAGCGGCGCAACCCGCGGGCTTCGCGAGGCGCGACGCAGGAAGCCCCACTGTCCGCGCACAGAGAGCTTGCCTAACAGCTGGCGTCAACGGCAAGTTAACCACGACCCGTGACGGCCCCTTATTGCGAGGCTGGTAACCCGGCCGGATGGGACGGCGGCTTCTCACCAGCCTTCGCTCGGGCGCAGTTTCCACCCGGGCGGCTTGCGCGGCCATTGCTGCGTGGGCCGCGCTCGCCACCGCTGCGGCGAGCGCCAACAACAGCGCCACCGCCGCGGCGTCCGCTCACGCCGCGATCGTTGCCCGGGCGACGCTGGTGAAAGCCGACGATCTGGCGTTCGGCTCGATCATTCCGGGCAATTCGGCCGGCGACGTCAAGATCGACGAAGACAGCTGCGCCCGCAGCGGGACCGGCGGCGTCACCCTGGTCGGCTCATCGACCCATTGCGCCCAGTTCGCCGGCCAGGCGACGTTCGGCTTCCTGATGACCACCAGCCTCGACAACACCGTCACGCTCGCGGGCGACGCCGGCGGCACGATGACCGCCACCCTGGTGCTGCGCGGCGGCGAAGGGACGACGCTGTTCCCCGGCACCGGCGTGAAGCTGTTCTGGGTCGGCGGCACCCTGCACGTCGGGCACTACCAGACCCCGGGGACCTACACCGGCAGCTTCAATCTGAGCGTGGATTATCTCTGAAGAGGCAGCAAGCGCCCGAGCGCGTCAGCTTGCGTCAGGCGCACGTATCGCTCCCGTTGCGCGTGCCGACAAGCGCCGGGTATTCCGGGCTTCCCTTGGAATCATGCGCGAGATCACGGTCGTCACGGATCAGGTAAGCCGCTTGCCGGTGAATGATGCTGTCGTTGTGGAGAAAGAAATCTCCGAACAACCGGCTGTATTTATAGTACACGTCGACGAACATCACCGCGGTGTTGAAATCGGAAGCGGCGGTCACTTTGGTGGTTCCCTCGCCCAACCCGGTGATCGCCGTTCCTCTAAGCCCGTTGTTGTTGCTGTCGTTATAGCTGGGCGCTGCGTCGAGGTCGCCGCGGCACCGTTGCCAATGGATGTACTGCTTGCCGGTGACTTTGTCCTTCTCGAGGCTCGAGAGAACGATCTTGCCCCGCGTGCCGATATCGAGCCTGTCCCCCTGCTTGAGTGCGCCGCTCATGATCGAATCGATGTCGGTTTCGTAAACCGGCGGGGTCACCGCGCTGTTGTCGGTCTGGCCCAGACGCGAGGCGTTGTCGGCAAGGGAAAGCGCGATCTGGCTGACTTCCAGGTTCGTGGCGGCGAGGTTCATCAGCTCCAGCCCGTACATGCCCATGAAAAGCAGCGGGGGAAGGCAGATCGCGAGCTCGATCACCGCGACTCCCGAGACGTCGCGCAGCAGCTGCCGCGCGCGCTTGCGGGCCTTGATCCAACGCAGTGGCATCGGACGGCGGGGCTCTTCTGAGTTGGTCACGTGCATGTCTTTGCTGCGCCCGCGCTCTCGTTGTATCCTTCCTGACTGGCGAACGGCTGGTTTTTCCGCACCGCGGTCGCGCTGATGGTGCGGGTCGACACGCCTGGAGACAACGGCATCTTGAACAGCCGATCGTATGTCACCGTGACGGTGTACATCACGACATCGTCGGCGCCGCCGTTGCCGCTTTTGCCGATGTCGGCATCCCATTGCCCATTGCCGTTCTCATCGGTGTAGGGTTCGCTGTTGTCGCACTCGCCGTCGCGGTCCTTGTCGGTCCATTTCTCCGGCCGCCCGATATCGGCGAAATCGTAATAGCTGACGCGGCTCGTCGTCACCGTCGCGCCAGGCGCAATCCGTCGCACTTGCTTGGCGACCATCGCATCGGCGGCGGTCGTGTCGCCGGTTTCGAGCGAGGCATTGCGCGCCGCGTCCTGGGTCGCACCGTCGAGGATCGATTTGGCATACGCCAATTGGCCTAAGTCGAGCGAACTCATCACCAGATATATCCACAACGGCGCGGTCAGCGCGAATTCCACCAGCACCGAGCCACTGCAATCCTTGCGCAGGGCGTGCGGCAGGTTGGCCACGCCGCGGACCAGTCCCCGGTGAGCGATTTGGGCTGGCAGGCTCACTGGGTGATCCTCAGTTCGCCGACCTGCTTGGCAATTTCCTGAAAATTATTGTAAAGTTCGGTGGAATTATCGGCCTTGAAGGCGCTGTCGGGCGAAGCGCAAGCCACCAGATCGTCCGACAGGGTGACGCCGGATCCGAACGCGATGACCCACAAGCGGATGCCGCGCGCCTTGATCGCCTCGCAAATCGCCAGATAGCGTTCGCGGTGCCGGTCGTACTGGTCCGTCGCACCGTCGCCGGTGATCCGGCGGTCCAGCTCTTCGATGCCGTAAGCCGAATTCACCGTGAGGGACGGTTCCAGCTCGCCGTCGGTCATCAAGATCAGGTGCCGCGAAACCGAACCGCCGTTGTCCGGCGTCTCGTTGACATTGTCGGCGAAGATGCCGGTGGGCGAGCTCAGTCGAGCGCCCCACAGCAAGCCGATGTCGTGATAGGTGGAACCCACCGGCGACATCGAGTTGACGTAGTTGTTGAAGGCGTCCTGATCCATCTCGGCGAACGTTTGAGCCTGGTGGGGACAGTAAGTGTAGCTGCCCGCGTCGTTGCTATCTCCGCTCACGGAAGGCTGGTAGCTCGGGCGCCCGTACGTTGCGTCCGGCCACAGCGGACGCCATTTGGTGGCATCGTCCGTCGGCGCCTCGTCGATGTCGAGATCGTGCGTGTACGGCGAGATTCCTTCCTCAAGCGATTCGAACGAGAAGCTTGCCTCGGGCAACGTGTCGCGTTCCATGATGCAGCCGTTCCAGACGTCGGACGTCACATTGGCGGTCACGGTGGTTCCACCAGAGCACGTCTTTCGCCCGCGCCAGTCGGTGGTGCAGGTCTGATTGATAACCGTCGTTGTCAGAAGCAGGGGTACCGAATTACCGGCTTTGTAACCACTCGTGTCCAACGTCCGTGGCTTATATAGCCAATCAGAGAACGTGGCGCCCGCCGTGGTTACTTCGACCGGATCATTGTCCTGGTAAACCTTGCTGCTCTTCGATCTCGTGTCCGTTCGGATTTGAATGTAATAGTATTTGTTTTTGCCGGAGCCGCTTGAGGCGCATTGATATTCGTTCAAGCTGAACGGTTGCGTCGTGCCGGTCGCGTCGACCATCCGCACTTTGTCCGGGTCGAAGGATCGCGAGGTCGTGTTGTAAGTAATCGAGCCCGCCGCAACCCAATCATCGTCGTTGTTCGGATTGCCCGAAGCAGGCTTGGCGCTATTGCAACTGCTGCTCGAGCTATAATGGGTCGTATCGCCGGTATAACTCTTCCAGCTTCCGGTGGTCGTCTTGGTCCACGTCGGATCATCCGTATCTTTGGTATATTGGCCGCCGACAGGGGTCCAGTTTACTGGTTCGCGCGTGTCATAGCTTGCCGAGTCCGCGATGTAGCTCGGATCGAGATTCATCAGCACGCTGCCGACGTTGACTGAGGAACTGTAGGGTACGAAACCGTATCGAACGCGAGAGTTGCTCCCGCCCATCGATGTTTCGACAGTCGTGTAGAACGCCTTCATCGCCTGCTGCAGCGCGTACATCCGGCTTTTCGTTGCGTCGTAAGTGGTGTAGCCGTCTGGCGTCCAGGCCATCGATCCGGTGTTGTCCAGAACGAACATCACGTCGCTGTTGCCGACCCCCATCGATGCCGTGCAGGTCACCGAGAGGTTCGTTTGCTTGTAGCCGAACAAGTTCATCACGACCGTCGGCAGGGTGGCGGTGGCGGTGCCGTTGATCGTGCTGCCGTTGTCCGAACTCTCCGAAACGAAGTTCGCCGCCGACGCGCCCTCTGTATCCTTGTCGAAATTGGTGTTGAAGAAAGACACCGCCTGGTTCCGCGCCGCGGCATTATCGACCGGCGGGTTGTTGACGGTGTCGATCCAAGGCTTCGAGGTATCCGCCGCCTTACGGGCTGCCAGCGCGGCGGCGTCGCATGCATTCTGCAGGCGATTCTTGACCATGTAGGCGCGGCTGATGTCGATGCCGCCGCCGATCATCCCCGCCAGGATGAAGATCGCGGCCGCCGTCATCGGCAGGATGTTGCCCTTGCTCGAACGCGCGAGCGCGGCAAGAATGGCGAGCGGTTTCTTCAAACCGGAAAACATGCGTATAGCCCCCCGTCGGCTCATATGGGACGCCTCATCTCACCATGCCCAATGGGCGAGAAAACCTAACGTCCTTGGTATTTCTGTGGTAAAATTACGGTTAATCGACGCTGCCCTGGGCCAACGCCGGCGCGAACGGCGGCGTGCGGAAACGGCGATCAAGCCGGCGGTTTGGGCCGAAAACGCCGCATCGCCCGGCCTTGCGGGACCGGGAAAAGCCGGCCGGCCGCGATTTGCCGGGATCGCGGGAAATCCCTCAACCCAACCGTTTCGATCGATTAACGCTGGCGGGTGGCGGCTCAGTCCAGCTCGCGCACGTCGCCGCCGTGCTCGCGGATGTAGACGCGGGCGTCCTTGTCTTCGGCGCGGATGCCGTCGAGGTGGCGGTAGGTGAAGGTCAGGAACTGAACGCACAGCCGATGGCGTTCTTCCAGCGAGGCGTTGCGGCGGAAGTCGGCGAGCGCCTGGCGCTCTTCCTCGGCCATGTGCTTGCTGTTCTCGAGATTGGCCTTGTCCACCGCCGCGAACCACTCGGGCGAGCCCACCGGATGCCGTTCCGCCGCTTCGGCCGCGTCGCGGATCTTGTTGTGGTCGTCGATCGCGTCCTCGGTTTCGGCTTCGGGGCTGTCGGCGTCATTGGCGCCGCGCCCGATCGCCAGCAGCCGGGGATAGAAATGCTCCTCCTCGGCCGCGGCGTGGACTTCGAGCAGGATGCGCAGGCGCCGCCAGACCGCCGCGAGCGCCTCGGTATCGCTCGGGTCGATCTGCTCGATCACGGCGAACAATGCGCGCTGTTCGTCGTGGTCGTGGAGAATCGCGTCGGTGATGTCCATTCTCGGGTCCTTCTCGGCAACTGGCGGTGAGCCAACGAGGGGGCAGTTGGAAGGTTTCCGCGACGCAGGTTGCGGCCGGTCGGCGCCGCGACTAAAGCCTGCCGGCCATGAAGCGCACCCACTTGCCCCTCAACGCCCTGCGCGTGTTCGACGCCGCCGCGCGGCATTTGTCGTTCACCCGCGCCGCGGACGAGCTTGCCGTCACCCCCGCGGCGGTCGGCCAGCAGATCCGCGCGCTCGAGGACGTGCTCGGCGTGGTGCTGTTCCGCCGCACCAGCAAGGGCCTGGAACTGACCGACGAAGCGGTCGCGGGGCTGGAGCCGCTGCGCGAGGGATTCCTGCGCTTCGAGGAAGCGGTCCAGGCGATGCAGGCGGGCCAGTCGAGCCATTCCTACGCGATCGCCGCGCCGCACGAGTTCTGGGCCACCTGGCTTGCGCCGCGGCTCGCCGCGTTCCGCAAGGCGCACCCCGAGATCAAATACCAGTTCGTCGCCGGCGAGGAAGTCGATTTCACCGAAGCGAATCTCGATCTCGCGGTGCGGCTGGCGGAAGGGCCGGGCGACCTCGAGGGGCTCGAACTTGCCCCGCCGATGCGGGTGGTGGTCGCCGCCGACGGCGCGCCCGACGAATGGATCGAATGGCCCGGCTGGCCGGTGCCCGACGGGGAAGAGGCGGCGCTGCAGACCGGCAATGCCGCGCAGGCGCTGGCGAGCGCGCTGGCAGGCCTGGGCAAGGCGATGCTGCCGCTGCTGCTGGTCCAGGACGCGCTCGCCGACGGCCGGCTCAAGGCGGTCGCCGGACCCGACGAGGGCCGCCGCGCCTACTGGCTGGTCGCCCCGCGCCCGCAATGGCGGCAGAAGAAGGTGCGGGCGCTGGTCGAGTTCCTGACGGCGGCCTGACGCTCTTTTCCAAGCGGCCGAATTAATCGCCCGTTCACGCCGCAAGGCGAAGAGCCGGGCTTCGGGAACAATCGGGAGGGGCATGCGATGCGCAAGATGTTGGCCGCGGTCGGGACGGCGCTGATATTGCTTGCGCCGCTTTCCGCGCTTGCCCAGGATATCGATCCCGGCGGCGGGGACGACGATCTGGGCACCCACATCAAGCCGTCGGGCCCGCGTCCGCCGCAGCCGATCGAGCGCAAGAAGTACGACGAGGCGGTCGCCAAGCTGTTCAAGATGGGCGATACCAACGGCGACGGCACGATCACGCTGGCCGAGCTCAACGCGGTGATCGAGGCGCGCAAGACCACCGCGATCGGCGCCCGCTTCGCCCAGATCGACACCAACCGCGACAAATCGATCAGTTTCGACGAATTCGTCCAGTGGCAGCGCTCGCTCGGCTCGGCCGTGTTGTCCGACGCCGCGACCGGCGAGGGCATGGCGATCGTGCCGGAGGACATCCGCCTCGAGCCCGGCCGCAGCGACAACGACCAGCTCATCGCGCGGCTGATCGAGCCGCTGAACGCGACCATGCTGGTCGCCGCGAATACCAATTACGACGCCGGGGTGTCGCTCGCCGAGCTCATCGCTTACGAAGGCAAGCGTTTCGCCGCCGCCGACACCAACCACGACGGCTGGCTGACCCAGGACGAGATCGGCATCTACCTGCCGGAAATCCACCGCGGCGCGGGGGCCGGCGGCCCCGGAGGACGCGGCGGCTTC
>DASVLP010000023.1:0-25651 GCA_036384795.1 Sphingomonadaceae bacterium
TTCCATCGCGCCCAGCACCGCCAGGTCGATGTGCCCGCCGCGGATCATCGCGAAGCTGGTCGCGCTGTCGAAGTAGGCCGAGTGGGCGAGTTCGCTGACCGTCTGCTTGCCGGCGTTGATCAGGTCGGGATCGACTTCGTCATCGTAGGGGAACGGGCCGATCCCGAGCATCCCGTTCTCGCTCTGCAGCGTCACCTGCATGCCCTTGGGCACGTGGTTTGCGACCAGCGTCGGGATGCCGATGCCGAGGTTCACGTAATACCCGTCGCGCAGCTCGCGCGCGGCACGGGCGGCCATCTGGTCGCGGGTCCAGCCTTTCGTTTCAGGCATCAGGCGGGTTCCTTCTCGCGCACGGTCCTGAACTCGATCTTCTTGTCGTAAGGCGCGCCGAGGACCATCCGCTGGACGTAGACGCCGGGCAGGTGGATGCAGTCGGGATCGAGGCTGCCGGCCGGGACCACTTCCTCCACTTCGACCACACAGACCTTGCCGCAGGTCGCGGCCGGCAGGTTGAAGTTCCTCGCGGTCTTGCGGAACACCAGGTTGCCGGTCTCGTCCGCCTTCCAGGCTTTGACCACCGCCAGGTCGGCGACGATCGCGCGCTCGAGGATGTATTCCTCGCCGTCGAACACCCGCGCCTCCTTGCCTTCAGCCACCAGCGTGCCGACCCCGGTCCGGGTGTAGAACCCCGGGATCCCCGCGCCGCCCGCGCGCATCCGCTCGGCCAGCGTGCCTTGCGGGCAGAACTCGACCTCGAGCTCGCCGGCAAGGTACTGGCGCTCGAACTCCTTGTTCTCGCCGACGTACGAGCTGATCATCTTGGCGACCTGGCGGGTGCGCAGCAGCTTGCCGATCCCTTCGTTGTCGATGCCGGCATTGTTGCTCGCGAACGTAAGCCGCTTGACCCCGCTCGCCTCGATCGCCGCGATCAGCCGCTCGGGCAGGCCGCACAAGCCGAACCCGCCGGCCGCGATCACCATCCCGTCGAACAGTACGCCCTCAAGCGCCGCGTTTGCATCCGGATAGAGCTTGTTCATCGGGCCTCCTCACCTAACCGCCGAGCATGCTGCACTGCGATATCGGTTTCCGGCAGGCTTGTCATCTCCCCGCGGTCAATGCTGCATTGCAATGTGGATTTTGCGCCGTTTGCGTCAATATCGCCTGGGACGGTTTCCAAATTCCATTTAACATATTGATGTGACGAAGATTTTTTAGGACGCGACGTGCAGTTGCCAATTCCTCACCGATCGGTGATCTTTTCGCACTTGCACAAAAAGTCGCTCCGGCTCATATCCACCCTGCCTTTCAGGCATCCTCTCCCAAACTTCCAGGGCCCGGCCGGCAACGGTCGGGCCTTTTTTCTCGCCTTCCCGAAACGGTGCGCTGATTTGCCCGTTTGCAATCGGACGGGCGCGTTCCTAGCTTTGCCCCGACACACCGCAACGCACCAGGGAGCGAGGGGCAGATGGCCGACGCCGGCATTGCTGAGATCGAAACGGGCAGCGTCCGGCTGCAAGTCGCCGCCGCCCGGCAGGAGGAAAGCGGCCGCGGGATCGCGCGGATGCCGAAAAAGGCGTTCGACGCGCTCGGCATCGGCGAAGGCGACGTGGTCGAACTGGTCGGCAAGCGCACCACCGCGGCGATCGCCGTGCCGGCCTATCCCGAAGATCAGACGCTCGACGTGATCCGCCTCGACGGCCTCCAGCGCGGCAATGCCGAGGCCGGCTCCGGCGAGCACGTGACCATTCGCAAGGCCGAATCGAAGCCCGCGAGCCGGGTGGTGTTCGCCCCCGCCCAGCGCGAGATGCGCCTGCAAGGGCCGACCCAGGCGCTGAAGCGCAACTTCTTCCGCCGCCCGCTGGTCGCCGGCGACCTCGTCGCCACGCACGGCCAGCAGCCGGTGCAGGATCTGCCGCCGCAGATCATGCGGATGTTCAACGCGCCGGCCTATGCCCTCACCCAGATCCGCCTGACCGTGGTCGCCACGGTGCCCAAGGGCATCGTCTACATCGACGAGAACACCGAAGTCGAATTGCGCGCCGAGTTCGAGGAGCCGCGCGACGGCCGCGGCACGGTGAACTACGATGACGTCGGCGGGATGAGCGACACGATCCGCCAGCTCCAGGAAATGGTCGAGCTGCCGCTGCGCTATCCCGAGCTGTTCACCCGGTTGGGAGTCGATCCGCCCAAGGGCGTGCTGCTCCACGGGCCGCCGGGCACCGGCAAGACCCGGCTCGCCCAGGCGGTCGCCAGCGAGAGCGAGGCCGAGTTCTTCATCATCAACGGCCCCGAGATCATGGGCTCGGCCTATGGCGAGAGCGAGAAGCGCCTGCGCGACGTGTTCGAGGAAGCCGCCCGCAGCGCTCCGGCGATCGTGTTCATCGACGAGATCGATTCGATCGCGCCGAAACGCAGCCAGGTCCACGGCGAGGCCGAGAAGCGCCTGGTCGCCCAGTTGCTCACCCTGATGGACGGGCTCGACACCCGCTCCAACCTGGTGGTGATCGCCGCGACCAACCGGCCCGAGGCGATCGACGAGGCCTTGCGCCGCCCCGGCCGCTTCGACCGCGAGATCGTAGTCGGCGTCCCCGACGAGAAGGGCCGGCGCGAGATCCTGGCGATCCACACCCGCGGCATGCCGCTCGGCGACGGGGTCGACCTCGACGAGTTCGCCCGCACGACCCACGGCTTCGTCGGCGCGGACCTGGCCGCGCTGACCCGCGAGGCCGCGATCGAGACGGTGCGGCGGATCATGCCGAAGATCGATCTCGACGCGCAGACGATCCCGCCCGAGGTGCTCGAAAGCCTGTGCGTCGAGCGCAACGACTTCCTCGAGGCGCTGAAGCGCGTCCAGCCGAGCGCGATGCGCGAGGTGATGGTCCAGGCGCCGAACGTCGGGTGGGAGAACGTCGGCGGCTTGGCCGACGCGCAGGAGAAGCTGCGCGAAGGCGTCGAATTGCCGCTCAAGAACCCGCAGGCGTTCCGCCGGCTGGGCATCCGCCCGGCCAAGGGCTTCCTGCTGTTCGGCCCGCCGGGCACCGGCAAGACCTTGCTCGCCAAGGCCGTCGCCAAGGAAGCGGAGGCGAACTTCATCTCGATCAAGAGCTCGGACCTGCTGTCGAAATGGTACGGCGAGAGCGAGCAGCAGATCAGCCGCCTGTTCGCCCGCGCGCGGCAGGTGTCGCCGTGCGTCGTGTTCATCGACGAGATCGACAGCCTGGTCCCCGCGCGCGGATCGAGCAGCATGGAGCCGCAAGTCACCGGCCGGGTGGTCAACACCATCCTGGCCGAGATGGACGGGATGGAAGAACTGCAGTCGATCGTGGTGATCGGGGCGACCAACCGGCCCGGCCTGGTCGATCCGGCGTTGCTGCGCCCCGGCCGGTTCGACGAGCTGATCTACGTCGGCACGCCCGATGAAGAGGGCCGCCGGCACATCCTCGGCATCCACACCCGCGACATGCCGCTGGCGGGTGACGTCGATCTGGCGGACATCGCCCGCAAGACCGCGCGCTTCACCGGCGCCGACCTGGAGGACGTGGTGCGCCGCGCCGGCCTGATCGCGATCCGCCGGGCCGGCGAGGCGGTCGAGAACGTGAGCGCCGCCGACTTCGCCGAGGCGCTCGAGGATTCGCGCGCCACGGTGACCGAGGAGATGGAAGAGGAGTACGACCGCCTGAAGAGCGAGCTCAAGCAGCGCGCCGCCCAGGCCCAGCCGATCGGCTTCCTTCACGAAGGCATGGTGCAGTCGACCCGGGCGCGCAAGCACGAGTAGTCGGCCGGGGCGTCCGCGGCTGGATCGTCAGTGCGCGGCGTCCCAGCTGTCGCCGGTGCCGATCTCGATCCCGAGCGGCACGTCGAGCTTGACCGCCGGTTCTGCGGCCTCGGCCATGACTCGCTCGATGATCGGCGAGGCGGCAGCGACGTCGCCCGCCGGCAGCTCGAACACCAGCTCGTCGTGCACCTGCAGCAGCATTCTCACATCGCGCAGGCCGGCGTCCGCCAGCGCCGGGCCCATCCGCGCCATCGCGCGCTTGATGATGTCGGCGCTGGTGCCCTGGATCGGCGCGTTGATCGCCGCCCGCTCGCTGCCTGCGCGTTCGTTCGGATTGCCCGAGCGGATGCGCGGGAACCACGTCTTGCGACCGAACAGCGTCTCCGAATAGCCGCGCTCGCGCACCCCTTCGAGCGTCGCGTGGATGTAGTTGCGGATTCCGGGGAAGCGCTCGAAATAGCGGTCTATCATCGTCTGCGCCTCGTCGGCCGGCACGCCCAGGCGGCCGCCCAGCCCCCACCGCGAGATGCCGTAGAGGATCGCGAAATTGATCGTCTTCGCGCGCGCGCGGGTGTCGCGGTCGACCGTGCCGAACATCTCGTCGGCGGTGCGGGCGTGGATGTCCTCGCCGTCGGCGAACGCCGCTTTCAGTGCCGGCACGTCGGCCATGTGCGCGGCGAGCCTGAGCTCGATCTGGCTGTAGTCCGCGGCGAGCAGCACGTTGCCCGGCTCGGGCACGAACGCCTTGCGGATCTGCCGCCCGATCTCGGTCCGGATCGGGATGTTCTGCAGGTTCGGATCGGTCGACGACAGCCGCCCGGTCTGCGCGCCGACCAGGCTGTAGCTGGTGTGCACGCGCCCGGTCACCGGGTTGATCGCGGCCTGCAGCGCCTCGGTGTAGGTCGAGCGCAATTTGGTGAGCTGGCGCCATTCGAGGACTTTGGTGGCGATCTCTGCCCCGTCGTTCGCCAGCCGCTCGAGCACGCTCTGGTCGGTCGAGTACTGCCCGCTCTTGCCCTTGGGCCCGCCTTTGTGGCCCAGCTTGTCGAACAGGATCCGCCCCAGCTGCTGCGGGCTGCCGATGGTGAACGTCTCGCCTGCAAGGGCGTGGATGTCGGCTTCGAGCGCGGCGGTTGCCTCCGCGAACTCGCCCGACAGGCGCGCGAGCTGGTCGCGGTCGACCTTGATCCCGTGGCGCTCCATCTGCGCGACCACCGGGATCAGCGGCCGGTCGACCATCTCGTAGACCCGGGTGCTGCCTTCCTGCGCCAGCCGCGGCTTCAGGTGCTTCCACAGCCGCCAGGTGCACTCGGCATCTTCGGCCGCGTATTCGGTCGCGCGGTCGAGCGGGACTTCGGCGAACGAGATCGCCTTCTTCCCGCTGCCGGCCACGTCTTTGTAGGTGAGCGTGGTGTGGCGGAGGTGGCGCTCGGACAATTCGTCCATCCCGTGCCCGCCGCCGATTCCTTCGAGCGAGCGCCCGGAATCGAGCGCGAAGCTGACGATCATCGTGTCGTCGATCGGCGCGACCTCGATGCCGTGGCGGGCGAACATCGTCAGGTCGTACTTGATGTTCTGCCCGACCTTGAGCACCGCGTCGCTTTCGAGCAGCGGCTTGAGCAGCGCGAGCGCCGCATCGAGCGGGACTTGCTCGGGCTTTTCGGCCAGCAGGTCGCTGCCGCCGTGGCCGAGCGGGATGTAGCACGCCTGGTTCGGCCCGAGCGCGAGGCTGATGCCGACCAGCTCGGCGCGCATCGAATCGAGCAACGACGTTTCGGTGTCGATCGCCACCACCCGCGCGGCGAACGCGCGCGACACCCATTCGGCGAGCTCGCCGGCCGACTGCACGCAGGCGTAGAGCGAACGATCGACCGCGGGCATCTCCGGCGCGGGCTGGCGGTTGCCTTCGGGCGCCGCCGGCGCGCCTTTCGTGTCCTGCTTCGCCGGATTGAGCGTGGTCGGACGTTCGGGGCTGCCCTTGCCGTCGCCCAGCCGCTTCAGCAGGCTGGTGAAACCGTGCTTCTCGAGGAACGCGGCGAGCGGCTCGGGCGGAATTTCGCCCAGCTTGAACTCGTCGAGCGCCATCGGCAGCGGACAATCCTGCTTCAGCTCGACCAGCACCCGGCTGAGCCGCGCCATCTCGGCGCCTTCGATCAGCCGTTCGCGCAGCTTGGACGGCTTCATCGCGTGGGCCGCGGCGAGCGCGCTTTCGAGGTCGCCATGATCCTGGATCAGCTTGCTCGCGGTCTTCGGGCCGATGCCGAAGATGCCCGGCACGTTGTCGACCGAATCGCCCATCAGCGCGAGCACGTCGCCGACTTTCTCGGGCGGGACGCCGAACTTCTCGATCACTTCGGGAATGTCGATCCGCTGGTTCTTCATCGTGTCGAGCATGTCGACGCAGCCGCCTTCGACGCCGTCGTGCGGCTGCGCGCACTGGCCCACGAGCTGCATCAGGTCCTTGTCGGACGAGACGATCGTCACGTCCCATCCGCAGCGGGTGGCTTCGCGCGCGTAACTGGCGATCAGATCGTCCGCCTCGAGCCCTTGCTCCTCGATGCACGGCAGGCTGAATGCGCGGGTGGCGTCGCGAATCAGCGGGAATTGCGGAACCAGGTCTTCGGGCGGGGGCGGACGGTTGGCCTTGTACTGGTCATAGATCTCGTTGCGGAAGCTCTGCGAATCCTTGTCGAGGATCACCGCGAGATGGGTCGGCCCGTCGGCCTTGTGGAGATCGTCGGCGAGCTTCCACAACATCGTGGTGTAGCCGTAGACCGCGCCCACCGGCGTGCCTTGCGGATCGGTCAGCGGCGGGAGGCGGTGATAGGCCCGAAAGATGTAGGACGAGCCGTCGACCAGGTAGAGGTGCTTCTTGGCGGACGTTGGTGCGGACATGGATCGCTCGTAGCAGCGCGAACCGGGCCGGTCAGCCGGATTCCGCGCGCGGCGGAACGCGAAAACTTTTGGCGCCGCAGGTCCCGCAAATGTCACAATTTGGTCCACTTGCAGGCCGATTCGCCGCGCGGATCGCGCGCCGGAGGCCCTAACATGCTTGCATCACTCGTTTTTGGGCTTTATTTGTCCCCCCCGAAGTCTGCTTGAGAGGGCAGGCTTTGCGTGCGGCGTCGTGCCGTTCGTAGTCTACTCGCTGTTCAAGGATTACTATTCATGCGCAAGATCGTTCTCGCCGCCGCCGCTGCCGGCGCTGCTCTGACCCTCGCGGCTTGCTCTTCGCAGCCCGCCGAGGAAGCCACCACGGAAGCTCCGGCGATGGCCGACACCACCGCGCCGACCGACACGGCTGCTCCGACCGACACCGCCACCCCGGCGGCGACCGACACCACCGGCGCGACCGCGACCTCGACGGACACCACGACCACGTCGACCAGCACCGCGACCGACTGATCGCGATCGGCTGAATTTCGAAAAGGGCGTGGCCTCGCGGCCGCGCCCTTTTCTTTTGGCCTTGTGCCGGGTGCGCAAGCCGCGCGCATCATCGGCCCGAACGCGTGCCATCGCCCGCGGCGAACGCCGCGCGCCGCCGGTGTGCGAGGACTGTCAGCGGGTGGCGGGCTTGGCGTAGTCCGAGGTGAGCCAGACCTGCCGGGAATCGGAATACCCGTCGTAGATCGCCCGCGCGATCAGCGCGATCCGATCGAAGCGATAGCGGTGATCGTTCTGCCCGCCGGTGACGTAGATCGCCAGCGCGATCGAATGCCCGTCGGGCCCGGTGACGATGCCCACGTCGCTCGAGGTATCGTAAAGCGTGCCGGTCTTGTGGGCGACCAGCACGTCGGCCGGCATCTGGCCCGGAATGCGCTGCGGGCCGGTCTTGCAGCGCTCCATCGCGCCCAGCAGCACGCCGCGGCTCGACGGGCTGAGCCACAGCCCGTCGTGCAGGCCCTTCACCAGCTTGGCCATCGTCAGCGGACTTGCGGAATCGCGCGTGTCGATGTGGCTGGCCGGGTCGAACTCGCCGTCGTCGCGCACCAGCGTCGAAATATAGCGGTCGAGGCTGAAGTCGGTGAGCCCCGCGCGCTCGTGAACCCAGCGGTTGACCGCCGCCGGCCCGCCGACCACGCGCAGCAGCCCATCGGCCGCTTCGTTGTTGCTGCGGGTGATCATCATCTCGATCAGCTGGCGCGCCGAGTAGACCGTGCCTGCGCGCAGCGGCGCGGGGCCGGAGAGTTTCTTCGACGGCAGCCGCTGCATCAGCGGGAAGCGGTCGTCGAGGGTCCACTTGCCCTTGTCGACGCCGTCGAGGAAAGTCGCGGCGATCGCGACCTTGCTGGTGCTGGCGAGCGGGAAGCGCTGGTCGCCCAGCACCGAGATCTGCTCGCCGGTCGAAAGGTCGATCGCGGCCACGCCGATGCGGCCGCGGTCGCTGGCCGCGAGCGAGGCGATGCGCTGTTCGAGCTCGGACGAGCCGGCGCGCTGGAAAGTCGGCGGCGAACGCAGCTCGGTGCCGAGGGTCTGGTCGAAGTTGGCTTCGAGATTTTCGGCGCTGACGCCGCCGGGCGCGAACAATCCCACGCCGAGCGCGAGAACGGTCAGCACCTTCTTCAACGTGTTGCGATCCACGTTTGCCCCTTTATCCGACCCAAGCTTTGCGTTTGCTTAACCGAACCTGCGCGTGCGGCAAACGAACTCACGACGAAACGACTCTTTGCGCGCGACGAATTGACGCAAAACCCGGAACCCGATGGCGGGACGCGAAAAAAGGACCGGAGAATCGCTTCTCCGGCCCCCTTTTGTTGGCTGGTCCGGGCTTCGAATCAGAAGCCCATGCCGCCCATGTCGGGCATCGCCGGCGCGGCCGGCTTGTCTTCCGGCACTTCGCTGATCGCCGCTTCGGTGGTGATCAGCAGGCCGGCGACCGAGGCCGCATCCTGCAGCGCCGCGCGCACGACCTTGGTCGGGTCGATCACGCCCGCCTTGACCAGGTCCTCGTAGCTGTCGGTCTGGGCGTTGAAGCCGAAGTTCTCGCTCTGCTGGTCGAGCAACTTGCCGGCCACCACCGCGCCGTCCGAACCGGCGTTCTCGGCGATCTGCCGCACCGGCGCCTGCAGCGCGCGGCGGACGATGTCGATCCCGCGGGTCTGGTCTTCGTTGGCGCCTTCGACGCCTTCAAGCGCCTTGGTCGCGAACAGCAGCGCGGTGCCGCCGCCCGGAACGATCCCTTCCTCGACCGCGGCGCGGGTCGCATGGAGGGCGTCGTCGATGCGGTCCTTGCGCTCCTTCACCTCGACTTCCGAGGCACCGCCGACCTTGATCACCGCGACGCCGCCGGCGAGCTTGGCCAGCCGCTCCTGCAGCTTCTCGCGGTCGTAGTCGGAAGTGGTGGTCTCGATCTGGGCGCGGATCTGCTCGACGCGGGCCTTGATGTCGGCCTTGTCGCCGGCGCCGTCGACGATCGTCGTGTTGTCCTTGTCGATCGTGACCTTCTTGGCCTGGCCGAGCATGCCGACGGTGACGTTCTCGAGCTTGATGCCGAGATCCTCGCTGATCATCTCGCCCTTGGTCAGGATCGAGATGTCCTGCAGCATCGCCTTGCGGCGATCGCCGAAGCCGGGCGCCTTGACCGCCGCGACCTTGAGGCCGCCGCGCAGGCGGTTGACCACCAGCGTCGCGAGCGCCTCGCCCTCGATGTCCTCGGCGATGATCAGCAGCGGACGGCCCGACTGCACCACCGCCTCGAGGATCGGCAGCATCGACTGGAGGTTCGACAGCTTCTTCTCGTGGATCAGGATGTAGGGGTTATCGAGCTCCGCGATCATCTTCTCGGCGTTGGTCACGAAGTACGGGCTGAGATAGCCGCGGTCGAACTGCATGCCCTCGACCACCTCGAGCTCGAATTCGAGACCCTTGGCTTCCTCGACGGTGATCACGCCTTCCTTGCCGACTTTGTCCATCGCCTCGGCGATCTTCTCGCCGACTTCGCGGTCGCCGTTGGCCGAGATGATGCCGACCTGGGCGATCTCCGACGAGCCGGAGACTTCCTTGGAGCGCGCCTGGAGGTTCTCGACCACCTTGGCGACCGCGGTGTCGATCCCGCGCTTCAGGTCCATCGGGTTCATGCCGGCCGCGACCGACTTCATGCCCTCGCGCACGATCGCCTGGGCGAGCACGGTGGCGGTGGTGGTGCCGTCGCCGGCGATGTCGTTGGTCTTCGAGGCTACTTCGCGCAGCATCTGCGCGCCCATGTTCTCGAACTTGTCCTTGAGCTCGATCTCCTTGGCGACGGTGACGCCGTCCTTGGTGATGCGCGGCGCGCCGAAGCTCTTGTCGATCACCACGTTGCGGCCCTTCGGGCCGAGCGTGACCTTGACGGCGTTGGCGAGCGTGTCGACGCCCTTGAGGATGCGTTCGCGCGCGTCGCGCGAGAATTTCACGTCCTTGGCAGCCATGTCTCAATTCCTCTTTCTGTGTCCCCCGCGAAAGCGGGGGCCTCTTGCGGTTTGCGGGAGGTCCCCGCCTGCGCGGGGACTCACGGCATGATCAGCCGATCACGCCCATGATGTCGCTTTCCTTCATGATCAGCAGGTCCTCGCCGTCGAGCTTGACCTCGGTGCCGGACCACTTGCCGAACAGCACGCGGTCACCGGGCTTGACGTCCGGCGGGGTGATCTTGCCGTCGTCGGAACGCGCGCCCGAGCCCACGGCGACGACTTCGCCCTCGGCCGGCTTTTCCTTGGCGGTATCGGGGATGATGATCCCACCGGCGGTCTTCTCTTCAGCCTCGACGCGGCGGACAAGCACGCGATCGTGCAGCGGACGGAATGCCATGATTCTGACCTCTCAGTGATGGTTATACCATTGGCACTCTCCCTCCGAGAGTGCCAGCGGCGCGCATATGGTCTTGGCTCCCGGCGAGGTCAAGCGGAGTCGGAGAGATTTTTCGCCCGTTCAGGCCGGCAACAGGCCGAGCCGTTCGCGCCGCGACCAGCGCCACAGCATCAGCCCCGCCACCACCACCAGCCCGACCGCGAGGCCGATCCACACGCCGGTCCCGGCGAGCGGGGTGAAGAAGCCCAGCCAGATGCAGCAGGCAAGCCCCGGTACCCAATAGCCGAACAGCGCGTAGGCCATCGGGACGCGCGTGTCCTGCAGGCCCCGCAACGCGCCCATCGTCACCGCCTGCAGACCATCGAACAGCTGGAACGCCGCCGCGACCGTCATGTAGCGCACCGCGAACATGACCATCGCCGCATTGGCGGCGGCCTCTACGTCGACGTAGATCGACAGCAGCAGGCGCGGCACCGAGAGCATCGCCAGCGCGCTCAACGCCATGAACGCCATCCCCGCGCCGACCGCGGCCCAGCCGGCCAGCCGGATCGCCGGGCGGTTGCGGCCGCCGTAGTGGTAGCCGACGCGGATCGTCGCCGCCTGGCCGATCCCGAACGGCACCTGGAAGGTGAACGAGGCAAGGTTGAGCGCGAGCGTGTGGCCGGCGAGCTCTCCGGGCCCGATCCGCCCCATCAGGAACGCCGCCCCGCTGAAGAATCCTGCCTCGGCGACGATCGTCACCGCCACCGGCGCGCCGATCCGCCCCACGTCGCGCAAGCGCTGCCACTCGGCGCGCCAGAACCGGCCCCAGATATGATAGCGCCGGAGGATCCGGTTGCGCTGGATCGCGAGCACATAGGCGGCGAAGGTGACCAGCGAGGCGATCACGGTGCCCACCGCCGAGCCGTCGAGACCGAGCGCCGGGGCGCCGAAATGGCCGAACACCAGGACGTAGTTGCCGAGGCAGTTGAGCGCCACGCCCAGTCCGGTGATCAGGGTCGCATAGATCGGCCGGCCGAGTGCGGAGACGAAATTGCGCAGCACGCTGGCCAGCACCATGCCCGGCATCGCCCACAGCAAGATCGCGAGATAGGCGCCGGCCTGCGCAGCGACGGCCGGGTCCTGCCCGGTCGCGAGCATGAAGCGCTCGCCTTGCCCGCACACCAGCATTCCGCCCGCAGAAACGACCACTGCCAGCCACAGCGCCATCCGCACCGAGCGGCGCACCTCGCGCACCGCGTGCTTGCGACGGCCGAGCTCGGCCGCGATCAGCGCCGCGACCGAGCCGGTCAGCCCCGACAAGCTCCAGGTGACCACGCCGAAGATCGCGACCGCGAGGCTCGCGGCGGCCAGCGCGTCCTCGCCCAGCCGCGCGACAAAGATCACGTCGGTCGCATGGGTGGCCATCTGCAGCATGCCCGCGAGCGCCAGCGGCACCGCGAGGCGCAGCGTGGCGGCGAGCTCGGATCGCCAGGTCGGATGGAAGTCGGCCTCGAACATAAAGCCGGCCCGGATAGGCGCGGCGCGGGGTGGAAGAAAGGTGCAATTGAAACCGGACCGTCGTTCGGTGCGCGCTGCGGCACGTGCGCCACACGCGCGGGCCCCGGCCTGCCACGAAGGGGCTTGGCGCGGCGCGTGGCTTGTGCTTGGGCGCGGAAAGGATTGCAGGAGATTTGGCGATGAATCGGATCTGGCTCGCGGGCGCGCTCGGAACGGCGGCGCTGCTTTCGGCATGCGGCGGCGGCAACCAGGAAAGCGCGCCGAGCGAGACCGCCTCGGCTACGGACACCGCTGCGGCCCCCGCGAGCGACGCCGCCCCGGCGGCGACCGACAGCGCCCCCCCAAGCGCGACGCCGAGCGCCACCGAGGCTGCCGCGAGGCCCTCGCCCACCCCCAGTGCATCGAAGAGCGCCGCGCCCGCGATGGCTGACGCCGCCGCCGCGGCGGCCCCGCCCGAGGCGTTCAAGCAGTGCCAGGTCTGCCACTCCGCGACGCCCGGCAAGAACGGCATCGGCCCGAGCCTGGCCGGTATCTACGGCACCAAGGCCGCCGAAGTGCCGGGCTACGACTTCAGCGACGCGATGAAGGGTTCCGGCCTCACCTGGAACGAGGCGACGCTCGACAAATTCCTCACCAGCCCGCAGACCGTGGTGCCGGGCACCAAGATGACTTTCGGCGGCCTCAAGGATGCCGACAAGCGCAAGGCGGTGATCGCGTACTTGAAATCGCTCTAGCGCGGGCATCGGTGGGCAGTCTCTGAGATGGGTGGCGCCGGCGCCTCGATCCTGAGGGACGGGGTGCTGCTGCTGGGCGTCGGCCTGGCGTTCGTGCTGCTGTTCCGCCGGCTGGGCCTGGGCGCCACGCTGGGCTGGCTGGTCGCGGGCGCGGTGGTGGGTCCGCATGTGCTCGGCCTTGCCGGCAACGCGCACGAGATCAACGGCGTCGCCGAGCTCGGCATCACCCTGCTGCTGTTCATCGTCGGGCTGGAGCTCAGCCCGGCGCGGCTGTGGCAGATGAAGGGCGACATCCTCGGGCTCGGCCTGCTGCAGGTCGCGCTGTGCGGCCTGGCGCTGTCGGGGCTGCTCTACGTGGGGAGCGCGTTCAGCGGCGGCGCGGCGCTGGCGATCGGGCTGCCGCTCGCGCTGTCCTCGACCGCGCAGGTGCTGCCGCTGCTGCAATCGGCCGGGCGATTGCGGACCCCGTTCGGCGAGCGGGCGTTCGCGATGCTGCTGTTCCAGGACCTGTCGATCATCCCGCTGTTGACGATCGTCGCGGCGCTGAGCCGCAATCCGGCCGACCACGACGGAACGCCGGGCTGGCAGCTCGCGCTGCTGACGGTGGTGGCGATCGCCGGGCTGATCCTTGCCGGGCGCTTCCTGGTGCGGCCGCTGTTCCGCCTGATCGCGACCCTGGGCGAGCGCGAGATGTTCGTCGTCGCCGGCCTCGCGGTGGTGGTGGCGGCGGCCGCGTTGATGGACGCGCTGGGCCTGTCGACCGCATTGGGCGCGTTCGTCGCGGGGGTGATGCTCGCCGACAGCCCGTTCCGCCACGAGCTGGAGGCCGACGTCGAGCCGTTCCGCTCGATCCTGCTCGGCCTGTTCTTCCTCTCGGTCGGCATGATGCTCGACTTGTCGGTGATCGCCGCCAACCCGCTGTTCGTGATCGGCATGGCGCTGGTGCTGATCGTGGTGAAAACGATCGTGATCGGCGGGATCGGCCTTGCCTTCGGGATGAGGTGGCGCGGCGCGCTGGCGCTCGGCCTGCTGCTGAGCCAGGGCGGCGAATTCGCGTTCGTGCTGTTCACCCGCGCGCAGCAGGCGTTCCTGATCACGCCCGGCGCCGCGAGCCTGTTCGATGCGATCGTCACCCTGTCGATGGCGACCACTCCGTTCCTGATGATGGCGACCAGGGGCATCCGCGAGGAGCCCGACCGGCACGGCGAGCGCGACGGCCCGCGCCCCGATGGCGCGGCGGCGCTGGTGGTGGGCTACGGCCGGTTCGGCCAGACGGTGGCGCAGATGCTGCTCGCGGCGGACGTTTCGGTCACGCTGATCGACACCGACACGCAGTTGATCGACGTGGCCGAAGGGTTCGGCGCGAAAGTCTATTTCGGCGACGGCCGCCGGCTCGACCTGCTGCGCCAGGCGGGCGCGGCCGAGGCCGACATGATCCTGTTCTGCATCGACGCCGACGACCCCGCGCCGGACCTGCTGCGCTCGGTGCAGGAGGCGTTTCCGCACGCGGCGCTGTTCGTGCGCGTCTACGACCGGCGCAACCTGGTTGCCCTACGCGACGCGAATATCCGTTATGCCGTGCGCGAAGTGATGGAATCGGCCGTGCAGATGGCGCGCGCGGCGCTCGATCATCTCGGCAACAGCATCGAGGACATCGATCGGGTCGAGGCGTTCTACCGCGACAACGACCGCACGCGGCTGAGCTTGCAGAAGGAGAAAGGCGACATCCGCGCCGGCCGCGAGCGGACGATCACCGAGCGGGTCCACCGCCCGCAAGCGGACGGGTGACCCGCCCCGGCTAGGTCAGACGCGGTCGGACAGCGGGATCGCCGGCTGCGCGGGCTCCGCGGCGGGCCGGGCGGCTTTGCCCGGCGCGGGCTTGCGTTGGGCCTCGGAAGCCGCGCCTGGCTTGGCATCGCCGCAAGCGCCCGAGCTGGTCTTGGTGACTTGCGGCGCCCCATTGCCGTTGGCGCGGGTCTCGACCGTATGCGTGCAGCCGTTGGCATCGGTGGTCGAGGAGACCGAGACCATCGAGTAGCCCGCACCCTGCGGCGCGTTGCCGGCAGCGACCAGTTGCTCGCCGGGCGCGAGCGGCGGCGCGGGAATCGCGGCCGCGGCGCGTTGCATCGCGGCCATCTGCGCCATCATCGCACGGTGGCGCGCTTCCATCGAGGCCATGATCTGGTCCATCTGCGCGAACGGATCGACCAGCGCGACCTGGCGGCCGGCGGCGGGCGCGATCGTCACTTTCGGTGCGACATTGCCGGTGTATTCGATCTGCGCGACCGAGCCGTCGGGCAGATCGACGTTCATGTGATGGAGCTCGGCGGCGGCGGCCACGGCCGCGCTCCCGATGAACAGGGCCGCGGCGCCGGCGAGGATTACGGTGTGCGCTCTGCGCATGAGGTGTCCTCCATTGGCTGAATCGATGAGGCGAAACTTACCCGGCCAACCTGAACGCGCGATTACGGCGCGCAAACGAAAAGGGCGGCGCCTCGCGGCACCGCCCTTCGCGTTCGATAAGTCGAAGTCGATTACTTCAGCTCGACGGTGCCGCCGGCTTCCTCGATCTTCTTCTTGATGTCTTCGGCTTCCGCCTTGTTCACGCCTTCCTTGATCGGCTTGGGCGCGCCTTCGACGAGCGCCTTGGCTTCGCCCAGGCCCAGGCCGGTGATGGCGCGGACTTCCTTGATCACGTTGATCTTCTTGCCGCCGTCACCGGTAAGGATGACGTCGAACTCGGTCTTCTCTTCGGCGGCGGCGCCGCCGGCGTCACCACCGGCAGGGGCAGCGGCCACGGCAACCGCGGCCGCGGCGGAGACGCCCCACGCTTCCTCGAGCGCCTTGGCAAGCTCGGCGGCTTCGAGGACGGTCAGCTTCGAGAGGTCGTCTACGATCTTGGCGATATCGGCCATTTCACTTCACTCCTAGATTGCTTGGCGGGGCGGGAGGCCCCGGAAATTCGCTTGGAAAAACCGCTTGGCTTACGCCGCGTCCTTGGCGCCATAAGCGCCGAACACGCGGGCGAGCTTGGCTGCCGGGGCGGTCGAAAGCTGGGCGAGCTTGGTCGCCGGTGCATTCACCAGACCCACGAGCGTTGCGCGCAGCTGATCGAGCGAAGGCAGCGAGGCGAGCGCCTGGACACCTTTCTGATCGAGCAGCTGACCGCCCATCGAACCGCCGACGATTTCGAGCCGGTCGTTCGCCTTGGCGAAGTCCACGGCGGCCTTGGCGGCGGCGACCGGATCGGCCGACGTAGCAATGGCGGTAGGGCCGGTAAGGTATTCCTCGAGGCCCTGATATGCCGTGTCCTTGAGCGCAAGCTTGGCAAGACGGTTCTTCGCGACCTTGTAGGACGCACCGGCCTCGCGCATCTTCGCGCGCAGCTGGGTGGACTGGGCCACGCTCAGCCCGAGGTTGCGGGTGACGACCACCACGCCGGCCTCGGCGAAAGTTGCGTTCAGCGATGCGACCGCTTCGGCTTTTTGCGAACGATCCATGCCTTACTCCTTCACATATGACCGCGTGAGGGGTTCCCCCGCGCGATCGGCTACAGTGCCATGCCGCCTGGGCGGCATGGACGAGTCCGTCGATGGGAAGGAGGCGGCGCGACAAACGCCGATGAAAAGCCCGGCCGGCGGCCGCACTTCGAATCTCTTTCCCGTCTAGGCTGGAAATTAAGAGGGCCGGATTGCCCCTCACCAACTGTCTCGGACGGATGACCGGACACGCGCGAGGCTTGCCGGCCGCGCGGCCCATTAGCGGGGTGGCACGGAAAGTCAATCCGCGGCGCGAGATCGGGCGGCTTGCGGCGCACCGGCTTCGGCTCATCGCACGCAGCGTCCCGGTGATCCGCATAACCCACTTCCGGGCCGCGACGAACGGAACGTCGCTTGGGCCAAGACGTTCGAAGCGGGCCATGCGTGCTGCGTAGCCGTTCGTGCGCTTGGTGAAATGGGGCGCAATTAAGCTGCCAGCCGGGTGCGATCAGGGGAAGTTCCATCGGGAACTTGCGAACGCGCCAAGCCGGCAAGCACAATTGTCAGGAGTAGCCAATGAGCGCATTTTCCAGGAGCCCCAAAATCCTTCTCGTGCTTGCGATGCTGGCCGTGCCGGTCGGCGCCGGCCTGTCCGCGCAGGAGCCCGACGACGCCGCCCCGCAGGATGTAACGGTGACCGCCTCGTTGCCCGCGGATCTGACGGCCTTGCCCAAGGGGCCGAATATCGACGGCATCATCTCCGCGCGCAAGGGCGACCAGGTCCAGGTCACCGGCGCCGACGGGACCAACACCATCGTCGCGGTCGGCGAGGGAACCACGATCAAGTCGAGCGGCGGGTTCCTGGGCCTCGAACGCAACAAGCTCGGCACCGATTCGCTGCTCAACGGCCTGCCGGTTTCGGTCGCGACCGTGCGTTGGGGACAGGGTGTGGCGGCCAGCCGGATCGACCTCAAGAGCAAGGATCTCAAGCTGGCGTCGATGATCCGCACCGGCACCGCGCAGGGATTCGCCGAACAGACCGCCGCTACCGAGGCGCTGCGCGGCCGCGTGGGCGACATCGACCAGTACGACATCAAGAGCACCACGAACGTGAACTTCGATGTCGGCAAGGCGAACCTGTCACCCGAGGCGCAGGCCAACCTGTGCGCCGCCGCCGCGCAGGCCGGACAGACCGACAACGCGCTGCTGCTGGTGGTCGGCTACACCGATTCGACTGGCAGTCAGGACTTCAACCAGCAACTGAGCGAGAAGCGGGCGACCCGCGTGGTCAACTATCTCCAGCAGGCTTGCGGATGGAAGCCGTATCGCATGCTGACCCCCACCGGCATGGCCGAAGCCGATCCGCTGGCGGACAACAGCACCGTCGACGGCAAGGCACAGAACCGCCGCGTGGCGGTGAACATCCTCGTCAGCAAGGCCGTCGAAGGCCTGTGACGCGCATGGGGTGGGCTTTTGCCCACCCCAGCTTTCATTCCTCGTCGTACCCCAGCAGATCGCCCGGCTGGCAGCCCAGCTCGCGGCAGATCGCCTCGAGCGTGGAAAAGCGGATCGCCTTGGCCTTGCCGGTCTTGAGGATCGACAGGTTGGCGAGGGTCAGCCCCACGCGGTCGGCGAGCTCGGTCAGGGTCATCCGGCGCGCGTGGAGCAAGTCGTCGAGCTTGACGGTGACAGGCATCAGACCGTCCCCTCCAGCTCTTCGCGCATTTCGGTACCCTTGCGGAACACCCGGGCGAGGATGAACAGCGTGACCGCGAACCCGAGCGGAGCGAGCGAGATATGCTGGCCGCCGCTCGTGCTCATTCCCCAGGTGAGGCCGCGGGCGTACCTGCCGTAAGCGGCGACCAGCGGCTGCCCGGCGAACTCGCACAGTTGTATGCCGAGCGCATACCAGCCCATCCGCGCCAGGCGGGCCGCATTGTCGGGAAGGAACGGATCGCCTTCGTCGACCGTGCCGACGATCGCCCGCAGCTGGCGGATGAACATCATGTTGAGGCTCAGCATGATCCACACCAGCACCAGGCCGGCGATGAGGGCCACGTAGGTCTCGCTCGGCGCGCCGGCGGCAGCGAGATCGGCGAGCGCCTTGCCGCGCCCGAACGTGAGCAGCGCGATGACCCCGATCACGACGCCGATCGAGGCGAACACGAATACGATCTCGGCCAGGATCAACATCACTTTGCCGACCACCAACAGCCAATCCTTGCGAGGCTGGTCCACAGTTGTGCTCCCTTGCGTCAGGTTCAGGCGATTTCGGCCGCCAGCGGAGCGGCGGCCGCGGGGATCGTCACCACTTCATAGAAGCTCATCACGGTGAGCATCAGCGCGGCGACGACGGCGAAGGCATTGTTGGCATAGCGGGTCATTTCTCGATCTCCAATATGGTTGATATCGATAGTCGATAAGACGAGTCGCGTTTATTGTCAATCGATAATATCGAAGATCGAGAAACACGATATCGTTTTCCGGAAAATCAATCCGTGCCGGGCCCGGAAGCGGGGCTGGCGCGAGGGGCCGGGTTTGACAGGAACGCGCCGGCTCCCTATATCCGCCCCTGTCAGAACGCTTCGAGCAAGGCGGGCCCTGCGCGGGGGCCTACCCAGGAAGGAAGCGCTGATTTTCCATAGTCGCGACGCAAGCTGCAGCTTGGGCCCCGGAAGGGCTCGTTTGGCTGCGGCTTTTCGGCGTTGCGGCATGGGCCACGTCCGCGATGTGGCACCAACGGACGAGCGGGCGACGGGCCCGGTATAACAAGAGGCGAATTCCCTCCATGGCAACCAAGGTTTCCGAGGCTGTCGGCAAGTCGGCCGGCGCGAAAGTAGGCAGCGCGAAGAAGCGCATCCGCAAGATTTTCGGCGACATCCACGAAGTGGTGCAGATGCCGAACCTGATCGAGGTCCAGCGCGAGAGCTACGAGCAGTTCCTCCGCTCGGACAAGGCGACCGGCTATGTCTCGGGCCTCGAGAAAACCCTGCGCAGCGTGTTCCCGATCCGCGATTTCGCCGGCACCGCCGAGCTCGACTTCGTCCATTACGAACTCGAGGACCCGAAGTACGACACCACCGAGTGCCGCCAGCGCGGCATCACTTACGCGGCGCCGATGAAGGTCACGCTGCGCCTGATCGTGTTCGAGGTCGACACCGAGACCGAGACCCGCTCGGTGCTCGATATCAAGGAGCAGGACGTCTACATGGGCGACATGCCGCTCATGACCGAGAACGGCACCTTCATCATCAACGGCACCGAGCGCGTGATCGTCAGCCAGATGCACCGCTCGCCGGGCGTGCTGTTCGACCATGACCGCGGCAAGACCCATTCTTCGGGCAAGTTCCTGTTCGCCGCCCGCGTGATCCCCTACCGCGGCAGCTGGCTGGACTTCGAATTCGACGCCAAGGACATCGTCAACGTCCGCATCGACCGCAAGCGCAAGCTGCCGGTGACCGCGCTGCTCTATGCGCTCGGCCTCGATAGCGAGCAGATCCTGCACTATTTCTACGACACCGTGGTGTGGGAACGCGCCTCGGGCAAGGCCGGCGAAGGCTGGAAGATCGCGTTCGTCCCCGAGCAATGGCGCGGCCAGAAGCCGACTTTCGCGTTGGTCGATGCGAACACCGGCGAGGAAGTCTTCCCCGCCAACCAGAAGATCAGCCCGCGCGCGGCGAACAAGGCGGCCAAGGACGGCCTGACCGAGCTGCTGATCCCGACCGAGGAAATCTTCGGCCGCTACGCCGCGAACGACATGATCGACGAGAAGACCGGCCGCATCTGGATCGAGGCCGGCGACGAAGTCTCGCCCGAGAACCTCGACGCGCTCGACAAGGCCGGGATCGACCGGCTCGAGCTGCTCGACGTCGATCACATCAACACCGGCCCGTGGATCCGCAACACGCTGGCGGTCGACAAGGCCGAGAACCGCGACGAGGGCCTCGAGGCGATCTACAAGGTGATGCGCCCGGGCGAGCCGCCGACGAAGGAAACCGCCGAAGCGCTGTTCGAAGGCCTGTTCTTCGATCCCGACCGCTACGACCTTTCGGCCGTCGGCCGGGTGAAGCTCAACATGCGCCTCGGCCTCGATGCCGAAGACACCGTCACCACCTTGCGCGCCGAGGACATCCTCGCGGTGGTCAAGGAACTGGTGAACCTCAAGGACGGCAAGGGCGAAGTCGACGACATCGACAACCTCGGCAACCGGCGCGTGCGCTCGGTCGGCGAATTGCTCGAGAACCAGTACCGCGTCGGCCTGCTGCGCATGGAGCGCGCGGTGAAGGAGCGGATGAGCAGCGTCGACGTGTCGACCGTGATGCCCAACGACCTGATCAACGCCAAGCCCGCGGTCGCCGCGGTGCGCGAGTTCTTCGGCTCGTCCCAGCTGTCGCAGTTCATGGACCAGACCAACCCGCTCAGCGAAGTCACCCACAAGCGCCGCGTGTCGGCGCTCGGGCCGGGCGGCCTCACCCGCGAGCGCGCCGGGTTCGAGGTGCGCGACGTGCATCCGACCCACTACGGCCGGATCTGCCCGATCGAGACGCCGGAAGGCCCGAACATCGGCCTGATCAACAGCCTCGCTTCGTTCAGCCGGGTCAACAAGTACGGCTTCATCGAGACCCCGTATCGCAAGGTGGTCGACGGCAAAGTGACCAAGGACGTGGTCTACCTGTCGGCGATGGAAGAGCAGAAGCACGCGGTCGCGCAGGCTTCGGCCGAACTGAACGACGACGGCAGCTTCGTCGAGGAGCTCGTCTCGGCCCGCCAGAACGGCGAGTTCGTGATGATCCCGCGCGAGCAGGTCACGCTGATGGACGTCAGCCCGAAGCAGCTCGTCTCGGTCGCCGCCTCGCTGATCCCGTTCCTCGAGAACGACGACGCCAACCGCGCGCTGATGGGCTCGAACATGCAGCGCCAGGCGGTTCCGCTGCTGCGCGCCGAAGCGCCGTTCGTCGGCACTGGCATGGAAGAGACCGTGGCGCGCGATTCGGGCGCGGCGATCGGCGCGCTGCGTGGCGGCGTGGTCGACCAGGTCGACGCGACCCGCATCGTGATCCGCGCGTCGGGCGATATCGAGCCCGGCAAGTCGGGCGTCGACATCTACACGCTGCAGAAGTTCCAGCGCAGCAACCAGAACACCTGCATCAACCAGCGCCCGCTGGTGAAAGTGGGCGACGTGGTCCAGGAAGGCGACATCCTCGCCGACGGGCCCTCGACCGATCTGGGTGAGCTCGCGCTGGGCCGCAACAGCCTGGTCGCGTTCATGCCGTGGAACGGCTACAACTACGAGGACTCGATCCTGATCTCCGAACGCATCGTGAAGGACGACGTGTTCACCTCGATCCACATCGAGGAATTCGAGGTCATGGCCCGCGACACCAAGCTCGGGCCCGAGGACATCACCCGCGACATCCCCAACGTCGGCGAGGAAGCCTTGCGCAACCTCGACGAGGCGGGGATCGTCTACATCGGCGCCGAAGTGCATCCCGGAGACATCCTGGTCGGCAAGATCACGCCGAAGGGCGAAAGCCCGATGACCCCGGAAGAGAAGCTGCTGCGTGCGATCTTCGGCGAGAAGGCGAGCGACGTGCGCGACACCTCGCTGCGGCTGCCCCCGGGTGTTGCCGGCACGATCGTCGAGGTCAGGGTGTTCAACCGCCACGGCATCGAGATCGACGACCGTACCCGCGCGATCCAGAACGAGGAGATCGAACGCCTCAAGAAGGATGCCGAGGACGAGCGCGCGATCCTCAACCGCGCGACTTACAATCGCTTGCGCGACATGCTGCTCGGGCAGACCGCCTCGGCGGCGCCGAAGGGCATCAAGAAGGGCGCGGCGATCGACCAGGACCTGCTCGACGGCGTCGAGCGGCACGAATGGTTCAAGTTCGCGGTCGCCGACGATGCTCGCCAGGCCCAGCTCGAAGCAGTCAAGGCGCAGTACGACGAGGCGGTGAAGGGCATCAACGACAAGTTCGAAGATCGCCGCGAGAAGCTCGAGCGGGGCGACGAGCTCGCCCCCGGCGTGCTCAAGATGGTCAAGGTGTTCGTCGCGGTGAAGCGCAAGCTGCAGCCGGGCGACAAGATGGCCGGCCGCCACGGCAACAAGGGCGTGATCAGCCGCATCCTGCCGGCCGAGGACATGCCGTTCCTCGAGGACGGGACCCCGGTCGACGTGGTGCTCAATCCGCTCGGCGTGCCGAGCCGGATGAACGTCGGGCAGATCTTCGAGACCCACCTCGGCCTCGCCGCGCGCGGCCTCGGCCAGCAGGTCGCCGCCGCGCTCGACGAATGGCGCCAGGCCAACCCCGATCCGGAGAAGGCCAAGCCGCCCAAGGTCGTGCTCGACCGGCTGAAGGACGTCTACGGCGAGCAGTACGCCAAGGAGCTCGAGGCCCGCTCGGCCGACGAAGTGGTCGAGCTGGCGAGCAACCTCACCAACGGCATTCCGTTCGGCACCCCGGTGTTCGACGGCGCGCGCGAGGCGGACGTGTCGGCGATGCTGGCGAAGGCCGGCTACGACACCTCGGGCCAGGTCACGCTCTATGACGGCCGCACCGGCGAGGCGTTCGACCGCAAGGTGACCGTGGGCTACATCTACATGCTGAAGCTCCACCACCTGGTCGACGACAAGATCCACGCCCGCTCGATCGGCCCTTACAGCCTGGTCACCCAGCAGCCGCTGGGCGGCAAGGCCCAGTTCGGCGGGCAGCGGTTCGGCGAAATGGAGGTCTGGGCGCTCCAGGCCTACGGCGCGGCCTACACCTTGCAGGAAATGCTCACCGTCAAATCCGACGACGTGGTCGGGCGGACCAAGGTCTACGAAGCGATCGTCAAGGGCGACGACACGTTCGAGGCCGGCATCCCGGAGAGCTTCAACGTGCTGGTGAAGGAAATGCGCAGCCTCGGCCTCAACGTCGAATTGTCCTCGCTCGATACGGACGAGGACGACGAGGAAGCATGGCCGGAGGCGGCGGAATGAGCTTGCAGTCGCTGACCGAGAATACGGAGACGATGGAATTATATGATCGATCAGTGAAATGCTGGATCGATCTAACCGTCGCTTCGAATCTCGGTCCGGCGCTGGGCGTGGAAGCCCCGCAGCATACGCGCGAGGCAACTGAAGCTTGGCGCCAGGCTGCGATCGAAATAGGCGCTCTGCTCGGCAAGGACGAAGCGGCAGTAAAGGCAGACGCCGGAAACTACTACGATCCGATTTTCGCGGCCTCTCAGGAAGCCGGATCAAATCTCTCGGAAGTGCTGGGGCCAGTCATGCAGCGAGCGGCGCAATGTGAAGCGCAGTTTACTGGCAAGCACTAACCGAATTTACGCGGGAACACCGACAATGAACGAACTGACCAAATTCACCAACCAGCTGGCCAAGCCCGAGACGTTCGACCAGATCCAGATCGGGATCGCGAGCCCCGAGCGCATCCGCAGCTGGTCGTTCGGCGAGATCAAGAAGCCGGAAACGATCAACTACCGCACCTTCAAGCCGGAGCGCGACGGGCTGTTCTGCGCCCGCATCTTCGGCCCGGTGAAGGACTACGAGTGCCTGTGCGGCAAGTACAAGCGCATGAAGTACAAGGGCGTGGTGTGCGAGAAGTGCGGCGTCGAGGTGACCGTCACCAAGGTCCGCCGCGAGCGCATGGGCCACATCGAGCTGGCCGCGCCGGTCGCGCACATCTGGTTCCTCAAGAGTCTGCCTTCGCGCATCGGCCTGCTGCTCGACATGCAGCTCAAGCAACTCGAGCGCGTGCTCTACTTCGAGAGCTACATCGTCACCGAGCCCGGCCTGACCCCGCTCGAGAAGTATCAGCTCCTGACCGAGGACGAGCTGCTCGACGCGCAGGACGAGTACGGCGAGGACAGCTTCACCGCCGGGATCGGCGCCGAGGCGGTCAAGCAGATGCTGATGGACCTCGACCTGGTGCAGGAGCGCGAGGATCTGCTGACCGAGCTGGCCGAGACCAAGTCGGCATTGAAGCCCAAGAAGATCATCAAGCGCCTGAAGGTGGTCGAGAGCTTCATCGAGTCGGGCAACCGCCCCGAGTGGATGATCCTCGAGGTGATCCCGGTGATCCCGCCCGAGCTGCGCCCGCTGGTGCCGCTCGACGGCGGCCGCTTCGCGACCTCGGACCTGAACGACCTCTACCGCCGCGTGATCAACCGCAACAACCGCCTGAAGCGGCTGATGGAGCTGCGCGCGCCGGACATCATCGTGCGCAACGAGAAGCGCATGCTGCAGGAAGCGGTCGACGCATTGTTCGACAACGGCCGCCGCGGCCGGGTGATCACCGGCGCCAACAAGCGTCCGTTGAAGTCGTTGTCCGACATGCTCAAGGGCAAGCAGGGGCGCTTCCGCCAGAACCTGCTCGGCAAGCGCGTCGACTATTCGGGCCGCTCGGTGATCGTGACCGGGCCGGAGCTCAAGCTGCACCAGTGCGGCCTGCCCAAGAAGATGGCGCTCGAGCTGTTCAAGCCGTTCATCTACGCCCGCCTCGACGCCAAGGGTCTGTCGATGACCCTCAAGCAAGCCAAGAAGTGGGTCGAGAAGGAGCGCAAGGAAGTCTGGGACATCCTCGACGAGGTGATCCGCGAGCACCCCGTGCTGCTCAACCGCGCGCCGACGCTCCACCGCCTCGGCATCCAGGCGTTCGAACCGGTGCTGATCGAGGGCAAGGCGATCCAGCTCCACCCGCTGGTCTGCTCGGCGTTCAACGCCGACTTCGACGGCGACCAGATGGCCGTGCACGTCCCGCTGTCGCTTGAAGCGCAGCTGGAAGCGCGCGTGCTGATGATGTCGACCAACAACATCCTCTCGCCCGCGAACGGCAAGCCGATCATCGTGCCGTCGCAGGACATGGTGCTGGGCCTCTATTATCTGTCGATGATGAAGGAAGGCGAGCCCGGCGAGGGCATGATCCTGTCCGACATGCAGGAGGTGCATCAGGCGCTCAACGCCGGCGCGGTGACCTTGCACACCAAGATCACCAGCCGCGTGCCGCAGGTCGACGAGAACGGCGTCGAGCGGATGGTCCGCTACGAGACCACGCTGGGCCGCATGCTGCTCGGCGAGACGCTGCCCAAGAGCCACAAGGTGCCCTTCGACACGGTCAACCGCCTGCTCACCAAGAAGGACGTCGGCGACGTGATCGACGAGGTCTATCGTCACACCGGCCAGAAGGAGACCGTGCTGTTCGCCGACGCGATCATGGCGCTCGGTTTCCGGCACGCATTCCGCGCGGGCATCTCGTTCGGCAAGGACGACATGATCATCGCGCCGGACAAGGACAAATTGGTCGACGAGACCCGCGAGCAGGTGAAGGACTTCGAGCAGCAGTATCAGGACGGCCTGATCACGCAGCAGGAGA
>DASVLP010000024.1:0-13836 GCA_036384795.1 Sphingomonadaceae bacterium
TGCCGACGGGATGATCGCCAGGTTCGACATCGAGAACGGCGCGGTCGATTTCGCGATCAAATACGTCGGGACCGACCGCTACAAGGCCGAAAAGAAGGCGCGCCGGGCGCTGTTCGGGCGCTATCGCAACCCGTTCACCGATGATCCGAGCGTGAAGGGGGTCGACCGCACCGTCGCCAACACCACGCCGGTGTGGCACGCCGGGCGGCTGTTCATGACCAAGGAAGACGGCCTCGGGCACGAGATCAACCCGCACACGCTCGAAACGGCCGGCAAGTGGACCTACAACGGCGCGTTGAAGTCCGAGACTTTCACCGCGCACCCGCGGATCGACCCCGAAACCGGCGAACTGTTCTTCTTCGGCTACGAGGCTGGCGGGCTGTGCGATCCCAACGTCGCCTATTGCATCGCCGACAAGGACGGCAACCTGGTGTCCGAGCAGTGGTTCGAGCAGCCCTATCTCTCGACCATCCACGACTTCGTGATCACCCGGAAGTACGCGATCTGGCCGATCTTCCCGACCACCGCCGATCTCGAGCGGATCAAGGCGGGCGGCGCGCACTGGGCGCACGAGCAGGACAAGGAAAGCTGGCTCGCGATCATGCCGCGCTACGGCAAGGTCAGCGAAATGAAGTGGATCAAGGGCCCGGTCGGCGTCTCGGCGTTCCACGAAGTCAACGCCTATGACGACGGGGATCTGGTCCACATCGACATGTGCCTGACCGAAACCAACGCCTTCAGCTTCATGCGCGAGGCCGGCGGCATCCACCGCGAGCAGCAGACCATCCAGGGCGCGCTCACCCGCTGGACGATCGACATGAGCCAGGACGATCCGCAAATCCAGGAACGCCCGCTCGGCCCTCCGGGCGACCTGCCGCGGCTCGCCGACGCCGACCAGGGGCGGCCGTACAACCATGCCTGGTATCTCTCGATGAACCCGCAAGGCGGCCCGCCGATGCCGGGCGGCCCGGTCGGCGCGAACTTCAACGCCTTGCTGCGCATCGAAGTCGGCAACGGCCGGGTCGAGCTGATGGGCGTGCCGCCGGGCGCGGCGATCAGCGAGCCGGCCCATGTCCCCTCGAACGAGCCGGGGCACGACGGCTGGCTGCTGAGCGTGGTCGACATCCCCAACCATCCCGATCCCGCACAGCAGCGGCCGGGCGATTATTCGTCCGAGCTGTGGGTGATCGATGCCGGCAACGTCGCCGCCGGGCCGGTGGCGAAAGTGAAGACGGGGATCGCCTTGCGCAGCCAGGTCCACGGGACTTGGGTCAGCCGCGAGAAAATGGACCACAGCGTTTTGAAAGGTTAAAAATCCTCCCCGGCACGGGGAGGGGGACCATGCGAAGCACGGTGGAGGGGGCCCGCCACAAGCGCGGCGATGGTGGCGGGCCCCCTCCGTCATCCGCCGCTCACGCGGCGGCTGCCACCTCCCCGTTCCGGGGAGGATTTGAGGCGCTTGCAACCCGCATATATCGCGCCATACTCTCCGCCAAAATAGGGGAGAGGATCATGAGTCCGGGGAAGCTCGCGATCGCATTGGTTGGATCGGTGGCCATGTTCGGCGCGGCCCACGTCGCCGCCCAAACCGCGCCCGCGGATCCGTTCGGCACCTGGGATCCGCCGTCCGCCGTCGCCCCGCAGGGCGGCTGGAAAGTTCCGCACACCCCGTGGGGCGATCCTGACCTGCGCGGCAACTGGCCGATCGACTATCTCGCGCAGACCCCGCGCGAGCGCCCGGCCCGCTTCGGCACCCGCGCTGAGCTGACCGACGAGGAATACAAGGCTGCGCTCGCCGCCGCCGACGCCCAGCTCCAGACCTACAACCAGGAAGACAAAGTCGGGAAGATGGGCATGGGCCATTGGACCGAACGCGGCGAGCCGCTGCGCCAGGCCTCGCTGATGACCTACCCGCTCGACGGCCGGATGCCGCCGGCGACGCCCGAAGGACAGAAGCGCGCCGCCGCGGGCAAAAGCAGTTGGACCGAGCAGGTGTTCAACTGGGTCGACGATTTCAACTTGTTCGACCGCTGCATCACCCGCGGCATGCCCGGCTCGATGCTGCCGGGCGTGTACAACAGCGGGATCGAAGTGTGGCAGTCGCCGGGAATCGTCGCGATCCGGCTCGAGATGATCCACGAGACGCGCATCGTCCACCTCGACAACCGCCCCGCTCCGCCGCCCGCGCTGCAATACTGGCTCGGCTATTCGCGCGGGCACTGGGAAGGCAACTCGCTGGTGATCGAGACCACCAACTTCCGCCCCGGCAGTTCGCTCGGCAATGCGCTGACCGCGAAGCCGGTGCCCAACAGCGATCAGCTGAAGGTGATGGAGCGGCTGACTCCGACCGGCCCCGACACGATCCAGTACGAGGAATGGGCCGAGGACCCGGTCGTGCTGACCGGGCCGATCAAGTACGATTTTCCGTGGCGGCGCAACACCGGCTACCAGCAATACGAATATGCTTGCCATGAAGGCAACGAGCAGTTCCGCGGCTATATCGAGGGCCGTGGCACCAACCCGCGGTTGGTCGCCAAGCGCGAAGCGGCGGTGAAGGCACGCGACGACGGCGAGCCGGTGCAGATCCACGCGGTCAACCCATGAAATATCTCTACCATTTCAGCCGCGTGGTGTTCGGCGGCTGGTTCCTGTTCTCGGGCCTCGCGCATTTCCTGATCCCGGGCTGGCAACCCTATGGCACGCACCAGCCGGCGATCGACTTCACCCTCGCGCTGATCGCCAGCGGGCTGTTCACCTGGATCAAGGTGCTCGAAGTTGTGCTGGGCGTGACGCTGCTCGCCAACCGGCTGATGCCGCTGACGATCGTCGCGCTCGTGCCGATCAACGTGGTGATCTGTTACTGGAACTTCGTGCTCGATCCGGGCGCGATCGACATCGTGTTCGGGATCGCGACGATATTCTTCAACGCGGTGCTTGCGTGGATGTGGCGCGGCTATTTCTGGCCGCTGTTCGCATGGAAGGGGGCGCCCGACTATTCGCTCGATCCGGGCATCCGAACAGGGAGAAACGCGCGATGAAATCCGTGAACGTGCTGCTTGCGGGGGCGGCGCTGGCGCTCGCCGGCTGCAACCATGGGGCCGCGCCCGACCCTGCGCTGACGAGGCTTGCCGACCGGATCGCGGTCGAGGATCTGATGAACGATTACTACGCCAACTTCGGCGGTTCGGCGAACGAGGACTTCGCCAGGTACTATACCGAAGACGCGGTGCTCGACGTGAACGGGCTGGTCTATAAAGGCCACCAGCAGATCGTCGGGCTCTACGACACCCTGGCCAGCCAGGGAGCGCTGCCGGCGGGCACGTTCCACATGCTGATCACCAACCCGCAGATCGCGGTGAACGGCGATACCGCGACCGCCAAGTTCCTGTGGACCGGGGTGATGAACACCGCGATCGACGCCCCGCCGCGCTTCCAGGAAGAAGGCCGCGAATATGATCTGCTGAAGAAGCAGGCAGGCGGCAAGTGGCTGATCGTCAAGCGCACGGTGATCGCCGACAGCGGTCTGCCGGCGATGTTCAAGAAGACCTACGCCCCGCGCAAGGACTACGACGTCACCAAGGACTAGCGCGCCGCCAAGCGCCCGATCGGGGGCGGTTTCGGGACCGAACCGCCCCGTCGCGCGTTTTTTCGGGCGTGGAAACGCACGCACAATCGGCCCCGGCGGACCGCCTCGACCGCTGGCGCGCCCTGGCGCGGCTCGAGGAGTGGCTGCACACGCCGATGCTGGTGCTCAGCATCGTATGGCTCGCGGTGGTGGTGATACAACTGCTCAGCAGCACCGACAACGTGTTGCTGGGCGTGCTGGCGACCGGGATCTACGGCATTTTCATCATCGAGTTCGTCGTGCGCTTCGTGCTCGCGCCGGACAAGCGCACGTTCCTCAAGCACAACTGGCTGACCCTGATCGCGCTGGTCGTGCCAGCCTTCCGGATGTTCCGGGTGATCGGGGCGCTGCGGATCGCGGGTGGCCTGCGCGGCGTACGGCTGATCCAGGTGATCTATACCGCCAACCGCAGCATGACGACGCTGAAGACCACGCTCGCCCGGCGCAAGTTCGGGTACGTGGTGGGGCTTACGTTGCTGGTGATGTTCCTCGGTGCGGCGGGGATGTTCTACTTCGAGCCGGCCGCCCAGGTGCGCGGCGGGTTCACCTCTTACTGGGACGCGGTGTGGTGGACCGGCATGCTGCTGACCACGATCGGCAGCCAGTTCTGGCCGGTGACGCCCGAAGGCCGCGTGCTGGCGTTCATGCTGTCGCTCTACGGCGTCGCTGTGCTCGGCTATCTCGCGGCGACGCTCGCCAGCTTCTTCATCGGCCGCGACGCGCAGGAGCCGGCCGCGCCATTGGCCGGCGCGGACGACTTGAACGAACTGCGCAAGGAGATCGCCGCGCTGAGGGAAGCGCTCGAAGCGCACACCGACGGCCTGCGGCAGACAACCCCGCCGGCGCGCGTCCGGCGGGGCTGATACGCCTCAGGCGTGGCCCGGATCGGCCGTGTGCTCGGCGTCCGGCTGGCCCTTCTTGGTCATCGCGTTGGCGACCACCTCGGACACGAAGCCGAAGATCGCGCCGATGATGATCGACGCGGCAACCGGCATGATCGCGGCCTTGGGATCGCCATTGGTGACGGCCAGCGCTCCAGCGAGCATGGCGAAGCCGTAAACGCTGGCCGGGATTGTGGCGAGCAGGGAAACCTTGCTCGACAGCACGATCAGCGCCGCACCCAGCGCGACCGCGATCCCGAACGCCACCGGGGCGGCCAGCGACGCCAGCGGACCGGTTGCGAGCAGCACAGCACCGAGGCCGACGACTGCGCCCCAGATCATGCAGGCAACCGTGGTGGTGGTGCCCTTGATGCCGCCGCCGGAATGGAAATGGCAGCCCCAGGCGACGAACGAAACCCAGATGAGGCCCTGTAAGATCGTCGAAGCGAGCGGGCCGATGTAAAGCCACGTGTCGATAAACGCGAGCACGCCGACCGAAAGCGCGAGTGCAATCACTGCGGGCATGTGTGTTCCCCTCTCCAATATTATCGTTGCGCGCCCGGTCGTTGCGCCGACCGCCGGGAGGGGAGGCTATGTCAACCGGCAGCGCGTGTCGATTGATTTTGTCTGCGCTCGATCCTCCCTGTTCGGCGCAGCCGAATGGGGAGGGGGCAGACGGCGCCAGGCGGCTGACGGAGAGGCGAGGGCACGCCATTCCCCTCCACCACCAGCCTTTCGGGCTGGCGGTCCCCGCAACGGGGAGGATTGAATTAGACCAGCGCGTAGTACCGCAGCAAATTGCCGTCGCTGCGCCGCTCGCCGACGCCGACGAACACGTGCTTGGTCAGCCAGTCGTGCTTGCCGACCGGGCATTCGAAGGTGGGATTGCCGCGCAGGTAATACTCGTCGTGCGGCACCGGCTCGCCATTGTTGAACGCCCAGTCGCGCAGGCGCGCCATCGTGTCGGGCTTGCGGCCCCACAGGAAGCCCTTGTTGTTGAGCAGGATGATCGTGCCGTCGTCCTCCTCGAGCAGGTAGCGCGCGTCGAACACCGCGACGTCGTCGGGGCGGAAATAGGCATAGTCGCCGCCCGAGCCGGGCACCGCGCGACCCTTCAGCCGCGGCCCCTCGAACGTGCCGCCCTTGACCAGCACCGCGCTGCGCATCCCGCCGTTGGGATGCGGCGCCATGGTATAGACTTCGGGAAAGGTCAGGCGGACTTCCATCACGAACTCGAGCCGCGGGTTGTCGAGCTCCGAGAACGGCGCGGCGAACGGGGTGGTGTCATTGAATTCCATCAGCGTAGCTCCAGCAGGCCGCCGTCGACGAACAGGTTCCCCCCGGTGATGAACGAGGCGTCGTCGCTGGCGAGGAACAGCACGGCCTTGGCGACGTCCTCGCTCTCGCCCATCCGGTGCATCGGGATGTTGGCGATCATCATGTCCTTGAGCGCGGCGACCTGCTCGTCGCTCATTCCCGGGTTGCGGTGGAGCAGCGGCGTGTCGATCGGGCCGGGGCTCACCATGTTGAGGCGAATGCCCTCGCCGACCAGCTCTTTCGCGAACACCTTCATCGCCATGTAGAGCCCGCCCTTGGCGGCGGCATAGGTGCCGTTGCCGGCCAGCGCGCCATGCGCACCGATCGAGCCGGTGACGACGATCGAGCCGCCCCGCCGCATGATCCGCAGCGCCTTCTGCAGCGCGAACACGCAGCCCTTGAGGTTGATCGAATGGACATGGTCCCAGTCGGCTTCGGTGATGCCGCGCAATGGGGCGAAGCCGCCGACGCCGGCGTTGATGTAGAGCACGTCGATCCGGCCGTCGGCCTGTTCGATCTGCGCGATGACATCTTCGGTCGCGACGATGTCCGAGATGTCCGACCGGTAGCCGGTGCTGCCGGGAATGCTCGCCACGGCCGCGTCGATCGTCGCCTGATCGCGCCCGGTCAGGTGGACCTTGCCGCCCTCGCGCGCGAACGCCTGCGCGGCCGCGAGGCCCATCCCGCTGTTCCCGCCGAGCACGAGGACGATTTTGTCTTTGAACCTCATCACCTCTCCTCTTCCCGATCCTCCCCGTCGCGCAGCGATGGGGAGGTGGCAGACGCCGCCAGGCGGCTGACGGAGGGGTAAAGCGCTGCGCCATTCCCCTCCACCATGCCGCTTCGCGTCATGGTCCCCCTCCCCATTCTTGCGGAACGGGGAGGATTTTGATCATCAGAACGGACCCAACGGGTTCGGCCCGCCCTCGACCACGTCCTGCATCACATCCCAGTGCTCGGCGACTTTGCCGTTCTCCACCCGGAAGATGTCCACCACTGCCCAGCCCAAATCGTCCGGCCAGCGGCGCACGTGGTAGTGGACGATCACGTGGTCGCCGTCGACGAACGCCCGCTTCACGTCATGCACCGCTTCGGGCGTCGCTTCGCGGATCATGTCGAGGAAGTCCTTCAGCGGCTGCCGCCCCGGCGCGACCGACTGGTTGTGCTGGATGTAGCCCTCGGCAATGAACTGGTCGACCGCGCCCGAATCCATCGGGTTCAGCACCTCGCGGAACATCGCCAGCACCAGGTCGAGGTTCGCCTGTTCTTCGGCGCTGTGGCTCATGCGGCCTCGCGCTCCGCCGGCAACTCGGCGGCCGGGAGCGACTTGCCCTTGATCAGGTCCGCGGCTTTCTCCGCCAGCATGATCGTCGGCAGGTTGGTGTTGCCGCCGGGCACGGTCGGCATCGCCGAGGCGTCGATCACCCGGAGGCCCTCTACCCCGATCACCCGGCACTCCGCATCGAGCACCGAACGTTCGCCCAAGCCCATCGCGCACGTGCTGGTCGGGTGCTGGCCGACGTAGCAGGTCGCGCGGATCAGTGCATTGAGCTCCTCGTCGCTTTCGGCGCCCGCGCTCGGCGCGCGCTCCGCACCGACGAGATCGCCCATCGGCGGAGTGTTGTAGATCTTGCGCGCGACACGGATCGAGCGGCGCATCTGTTCGAGGTCGGCTTCCTCGGCCATCACGTTCAGAGTAACCGCGGCGACTTCGCGGGGGTCGGCGCTTTTCAGCTCGACCCAGCCACGGCTTTCCGGGTGGAGCTGGACGATCCCGGCCCAGAACACATGTTCCTGCACCTTGCGCCAGCCGGGGAACCACATCTGCGCATCGAACCGGATGGGGTTGACCATGATCTGCAGGTCCGGCCGCTCGAGATGCGGCGCGGTGCGGATCACCACGTTGCAGCTGTTGACCTGGGTCGCCATCGGGCCGGTGCCGGTCAGCATCCAGCGGAGCGAATTCCATGCGACTTTGTCGAGCCGCAGCTGGTTGAGGAAAGTGACCGGCCTTTTCGCGTTCCATTCGAGCGAGGCGCACGGATGCTCCTGCAGGTTGCGCCCGACGCCGGCGCTGTCGTGCACAACCTGAATGCCGTGGCTCTTCAAATGCTCGGCGGGGCCGACGCCGGAGAGCATCAGCAGGTGCGGCGAATTGTACGCCCCGCCCGACAGGATCACCTCGCGCCCCGCGCGCACCACGCGAGGGCCGTCGGGCGTGTCGAGCTCGACGCCGACCGCGCGCTTGCCCTCGAACACCACGCGCCGCACCAGCACGCCCGAGCGAACTTCCAGGTTCTTCCGGCCCAGCGCCGGCTTGATGTAGGCGGTCGCGGCGCTGACCCGGCGGCCGCGCCTGTCGACCGACTGCTCGCCGCGCGCGAAGCCTTCGGGGTGTTCGCCGGCCAGATCGTCCGTCGGCGCGAACCCCGCGGCACGGGCGGTCGCCATCATCGGGTCGTGCAGCAGGTGCGGGGAATCGATCGGCCGCACCGCCACCGGCCCGCCCTTGCCGTGATAGGTGCCCTCGCCGCGCCAGCTGTCTTCCAGCTTCTTGAAGTACGGCAGCACTTCGGCGTAGCTCCACCCGCGCGCGCCCATCTGCGCCCACTGGTCGTAATCCTTCGGGTGCCCGCGCATCGCGAACATCCCGTTGATCGAGCCCGAGCCGCCCATCACGCGGCCCCTTGGCAGCGGCATGCGCCGCCCGTCGAGGTGCGGTTCGGGCTCGGTCCAGTAAGTCCAGTTGAACCGCGGATCGGGCATCGCCTTCAGGAACGCGAGCGGCATCGTCAGGTAGAGGTGATTGTTCGAGCCGCCGGCTTCGAACAGCAGAACGTTGACGTTCGGGTCCTCGCTCAGCCGCGCGGCGACCACGCAGCCCGCCGAGCCCGCGCCGACCACGATGTAATCGAAATGTGCGTCGCCGCCGGTTGCCATGCGCCTCGCCCTCCTTGCCCGTTTTCTAACGATCGTTACAATCCGACGCAAGGATGGCAGAGGCAGGGATGCGATGACCCGCGAAGACTACGAACGATACGCCGCCGCGTTCAATGCGCGCGACTATGACACGGTGTTCGACTTCTACGCCGAAAGGCCGCGCATGGCGTTCTTCGGAATCGAGATCACCACCCGCGACGAGCTCAAGGCGTTCTACGGTTTCCTCCACGAATACGTGCGCGAGACGGTGACCGTCGAGCGCTTTGCCGGATCGGATGAGCTCGCGGCGGTCGAGGGCATCGTGCGGATCGAGGGCATCCGCAATCTCACGCGTGACGTGCTCGACGCGCACGGAATGCAGCAATTCTTTCCGATCCAGGAAGGCGAAGTGCAGCAGATGCGGCAATATATTCACTATCATCTCAAGGATGGTAAGATCGAAAGCGTCGGCTGCGCGCTCGTGTAGAAGCTCGGGCCGGCGCGGGAGAGCGAAGCATGAGGATCAAATACCAGGTGTTGGCCGGAGTCGGCCTGTCGTTCGCGCTGGCCGCGTGCAGCCAGGCCGGGAGCGGCGGCGAGGCTTCGAAGCCGGTGTGCGACCGCGACTGCCTGATCAAGCTGACCGACGACTACGTGGCCGATCTGGCCAAGCACAGCCCCGACGGCCTGCCGCTGGCGAGCACCGTCGCGTTTGTCGAGAATGCCAAGCCGCTGACGGTCGGCGAGGGGCTGTGGAAGAGCACCACCGGGCCGGCGACCAAGTTCCAGGTCCACGTTCCCGACCCGGTGCGCGAAACCGCCGGCTGGCTGGGCATGATGCAAGTCGACGGCAAGCCGACGATGGTGGCGATCCGCCTGAAGCTCGACAAGGACGGCAAGATCGCCGAAGCCGAGCATCTGTGGTCGGAAGTCAAGGGGCCGGCGCTCAAGAACGTCGACACTCCGCGCCCGGGCCTCGTCAGCGAAGTCCCCGCGGCCGATCGCAAGAGCGAGGCGGACCTGATCGCGATCGGCAAGACCTATTACGACGCCCTCGACGACAACGACGGTTCGAAGATGCCGTTCGCGGCCGACTGCGAGCGCCACGAGAACGGGATGATCACCGCCAGCTCGAAGCCGATGCCGCCGCCACCCAGCGGGCCGACGCCGCATCCGATCGCTCACGATTGCAAGGGCCAGCTCGACAGCAAGGTGATGAGCTACATCACCACCATCGGCAACCGCCGGGTGTTCGCGGCCGATCCGGTCACCGGGCTGGTGATGGGCCTGTCGCACTTCCATCACCCGATGAACTTCCCGCCGTACGAAGTCACCGCTGCGGACGGCACCAAGGTGATGTACTCGACCGACAAGCAGATGAAGTTCAAGCCGTTTGACCTGCCGGCCGCGCACATCTTCAAGGTCGGCGCCGACGGCAAGGTGCACGAGATCGAGGCGATGGGCTTCATGGCGCCCCTCGATTCGCCAAGCGGGTGGGAGAACGAGCCCGCGCCTGCCAACACCAACGCGCCCGCGACGCCGGCGCACACCGACGCTTCGAAAGGGGCCTGAGGTTGCAGCCCCTCCCGGGTTTCTGGGAGGGGCTTTATTCACACTTGCGTTTATTTCGCATATATGAAATGAAGTTCCTCAAGTCCTGAGGAGCTTCGCGTGATCGCAACCACCCATGTCGGCAGCCTTCCGCGCGGGCCCGAGCTCGTGCCGCTGCTGCTCGCGCGCGATCACCGCGAGGCTTACGACGAAGCCGAGTTCGATCGCGCGGTCCAGACGGCGGTCGACGAGGCGGTGGCGAAGCAGGTCGCCGCCGGCGTGTCGATCGTCAGCGACGGCGAGATGGGCAAAGTCGGCTATTCGACTTACGTGATCGAACGGCTCGAAGGCTTCGGCGGGCACAGCCCGCGCAAGCCCGCCAAGGATCTCGCCCAGGTGCCCGAGCTGGCGAAAAAGCTCAGCCAGATCATGGGGGCGCAGGAGTTCACCCGCGCCAGCGCGGTCGCGCCGGTCCGGCTGAAAACGCTGCAGCCGCTCCACGACGATATCCGCCGGTTCAAGCTCGCGTTGGAACGCCATGGCGCAGGCGCGCGCGCGTTCATGAACGCGGCCAGCCCCGGGCTGATCACCGCGTTCCAGCCGAACCGGTATTACCCGAGCCACGAAGCCTACCTCGCCGACCTCGTCGACGCGATGCGGCCCGAGTACGAGGCGATCGCCGCGGCCGGCTTCCAGCTCCAGCTCGATTGCCCCGACCTCGCGATGAGCCGCCACACCGGTTATCAGGACTTGTCGGACGACGAGTTCCTCAAGGTCGCCGCGGCCAACGTCGAGGCGCTCAACGCGGCCACCGCGAACATCGCGCCCGAGCAGCTCAGGATGCACGTGTGCTGGGGCAATTACGAAGGCCCGCACGATTTCGACACCCCGCTCGAAAAGATCCTCGACATCGTGCTCGCCGCGCGGCCCGCGACGATCCTGTTCGAGGCCGCCAACCCGCGCCACGAGCACGAATGGGCGGTGTGGCGCGACGCGAACTTGCCGGGGGACAAGATCCTCGCGCCGGGTCTCATCGACACCTGTTCGAACTATATCGAGACGGCGGAACTGATCGCGCAGCGGATCGAGCGGTTCGCGGCAATCGTCGGCAAGGACCGGGTGATAGCCAGTTCCGACTGCGGGTTCGGCACGTTCGCCGGCTACGGCAAGATCGATCCGGCGGTCGCGTGGAAGAAGCTTTCCGCCCTGCGCGCAGGGGCGGACATCGCGGACGCGAGGATCGGCTGATGGCCAGCATGAACGGACCGGCGGGAATTTCGGGCAGCGTGAAATCGGCGATCCGCACGCTCGACATCATCGAGTACGTGGTCTCCGCCGGCCGCCCGCTGGTGGCGCAAGAGATCTCGAACGCGCTCGGGATTCCGGTCAGCAGCCTGTCGTACTTGCTCTCGACCCTGGTCGACCGGACTTATCTTCAGCGTTCCGGCCGGCGCTATACGCCCGGCCCTGGCCTTGAGCGGCTGCAGGCGCACCAGGGCAGCTTCACGCTGGAAGACCGCGTCGCGCCGCTGGTGCGCACCTTGCGGGTGCAATTGAACGAGACCGCCAGCTTCTTCGTCCGCGAGGGCTGGGAAGCCGAGGCGATCGTCACCGAGACCAGCGAGCAGGCGTTGCGCTATGCGATCGATACCGGCCGTCGGCTGCCGCTGCACGCGCTCGCCTCGGGCAAGGCGATGCTCGCCGCGTTGAGCGACGAGGAGCTCGAGCGCTATTTCGCCGCGGCCAAGCTCGAGCGCTTCACCCCTTCGACCGTCACCGGCGAGGCGAAGTTGCGCAAGGAGCTCGCCGAAGTGCGCAAGACCGGCTTTGCGATCGCCGACGAGGAATGGAGCCTCGGGACCAACGCAATCGGCCACGTAGTGAAGATGAACGGCGAGGTGATCGGCGCGCTGTCGGTCGCGATCCCGAAAGTGCGCTGGGACGAGGATCTGGTCGCGCGCGCCAAGGACTTGCTCGAGCGCACCGCCGGGCTGCTCGAGGCCGGCTAGGCTAGCGGCTGACCGGCCGCGCGCGAGCGTCGATCAGCTTTTCGCCGAGGTCCGCGCCTTGCTGGCCGGTGACCTCGAACAGCGCTTCGAAGCCAGTGGTGCCTTTCGCCAGCCGCGCGGTCCCGCCCGGGAGGTCCTTCGCCGCGGCGATACGGGCCAGGCCGCGCAGGCCCGTCTCGCGCTCGCTCGCGACCACCGCCACCAGCGCACCGCCCGGCTCGCGGAATTCGGAGAGGTAGGCGTAGTCCTTGTAATAGAACGGCGTCGTCAGGCTGTGCCCTTCGCCGCTGATGAACGACTTGTCCGATGCCATCTCGATCAGCTCGTCGTAAGTCCCGCCGACGACGAAGTTCGAGTTCATGAAGTTCACGTCTTCGAGCATGCCCATGCCGCTGAGCAGGCCGATGTAGACCACGTTGTACTTCTGGAACATGTCGCTCGTCAGCTGCGAGGCCGGGATCACCGTCAGCGGCTTCTTGTGCCGCGCAAGCACCGGCATCAGCGCCTGGAGCCCGTAGGCGGCGGACATCGGCAGGTAGTTCAGGCCTTCGTCCTCGGTGTTGGCGTAGCGTTTCGGGTTGGTCATCTGCGCCAGCTCGAGATCGTTCGCCGAATTGATGTCGAAATCGCGCACCAGCCGGCTGGCCTCCGGCTTGCCGGGATCGATCTCGCCGAAGATGTAATAATCGCCCACTACCACCAGGATCGGCCGGTCCGAGGCGAGGAACGGCTGCCACATCGCGTTTGCAGGAGGCGCCCCGGCGGCCGGACGCACCAGCCAGCCGAGGGCGAAGGCGGCGATCAGCGCCAGCGGGATCAACGCCAGCAACCAGCGCCGCGGCTTGTGCACGGCCGGCTCGACGCGCGCCGGAAGCTCCGCTTCGGCTGACAGCCGCAGCGCATAAGTGCCCGCGGGGAGCACGATCTTCGGCCCCGCCGTGTCCCCGGCAGCGGCATAGAAGTCTTCCAGCCGCTTGCGCAGCCGATGGATGTAGACCCGCGCGGTCGCATCGTCGCCGTCGGCATCGGTCTGACCGAACACCGCCTGGGCGATCTCGGCCTGGCTCGCCGGTTCGGCATGACCCCCGCGGGCAGCAAGATAGTCGAACAGCTCCACCAGCCGCCCGCTGCCGCCGAGCGTGCCGCTTGCCCGCACGCGCGCGGCCTCGGCGGCGAACGGGTCGCCGTCGTCGATGGGCTGCGCCAGTGCTGCGGAGCGTAAGTTCACTCGCCGACCCTGCAAAAAACCGCCGTGTAACGCGGTGTAACGCGCGAATTACCGTAATTAACTTGGTTTGGCGAGCGCGAACGACCACTGGCCGGACAAAATCAACTTCAAGAATATCTGCTGGAGGGTGGAGGCGGACGTGAACATCAGCGACACACTTTACGCGTTCACGGAGTGGCTGCGCGGGACGCAGCTGACCGAGTTCTCGCTGTGGCTTTCGGGAACCGGGTTCAGCCTGTGGCTGCAGACCCATTTCTGGGTGATCCCGACCGGGCAATCGATCCACATCCTCTCGATCGCGGCCTT
>DASVLP010000025.1:0-8234 GCA_036384795.1 Sphingomonadaceae bacterium
CGCTCGCCGCGGCGGCGGTGACGACGCCGGTTCCCGCGCCGGTACCCCGCGCGATCGCCACGCCCGATCCCACGCCGTGCGGGGTCGGCAAGCTCGCCCGCTTCCTCAACCTGCTGCCGACCGAGACCGCCAAGGCGCAGATCGCCAGCGTCGCGGGCGACCGCCCGATCCGCTACATCAACGTCACCGAGAACGACTCGATCGGCCCCGAGCCCAAGCGGCTGAACGTCGAGACCGGGGCCGACGGGCGGATCAAGCGCTTCAGCTGCGGCTGAGCGCGCCGCATCTCGCCCGTGGACATTGGCGGCCGCGCGCGCCAGATTGCGCCCCGCCAAACGTCCATACGGGAGAATCAGAATGCGCAAGTTTCATATCGGTGTCGCCGCCATCGCCGGCGCGATGGTGCTTTCGGTCGCCGCGGTCCACGCGCAGGGCGGCCCGCCGCCCGCGCCGCCCGCGCCTTCCACCAACCCGGCCGACGTCGCCGCGGGCACCTACACGATCGATCCGAACCACAGCCAGGTGATGTTTACCTACACCCACTTCGGGCTGACCCATAACATGGGCCTGCTCTCGGGCGCGACCGGGAGCCTGACGATCGACCCCAAGTCGCCCGCGGCCACGAAGCTATCGGTCGACGTGCCGATCAACACGATGCACTCGACGATCGAGGCGCTCGACAAGGAATTCCAGGAGCCGATGTTCTTCGACGCGGCCAAGTTCCCCACCGCGCACTTCGAATCGACCGCGGTTTCGGTCAGCGGCAACAGCGCGCAGATCTCGGGCAACCTGACGATCCACGGCGTGACCAAGCCGGCGGTGATCAACGCGACTTACACCGGCATGGGCTCGAACCCGATGTCGAAGAAGACCACGCTGGGCTTCCAGGGCACGGCGACGATCAAGCGCAGCGATTTCGGCTTGGGCCTCGCGGTACCGATGGTGAGCGACCAGGTGGACCTGGTGATCACGGCCGGCTTCGAGAAGTAAGGGCGATACAATCCTCCCCGGCACGGGGAGGTGGCAGCCGCGGAGCGGCTGACGGAGGGGGCCCAGCGCGACCTTGGGGAGAAGCGCTGGGCCCCCTCCACCAACAGCCTGCGGCTGGCGGTCCCCCTCCCCGTGCCGGGGAGGATTTGATTTCTTCACCTTTCCCCCCTATCTCACTCCGCATGAGCCGCCGCGAGCTTCTTTCGCTGCTTCGACTTACGCGCCCTTAGGCGCGCACCCTGCCTCGCGCGCACGCCGCGCACGGCACCTCGCCTAAGGGCACTTTCCACCACAAGCGACAGTCGAATGCACGCGCGCCCTTGCCGCACGTGCCCCAAGCGATAAGGCAAGTTCCATGCTCAGCGATCCGAGCCGAAAATACCGCCCCTTCCCGCAGGTCGATCTGCCCGACCGGCGCTGGCCCACGCGCACCATAACCGCGCCGCCGCGCTGGCTCTCGACCGACCTGCGCGACGGCAACCAGTCGATCATCGACCCGATGGACGCGGTGAAGAAGAACCGTTTTTTCGACATGCTGGTCGAGATCGGCGTGAAGGAAATCGAGATCGGCTTCCCCGCCGCGGGCAAGACCGAGTTCGACTTCATCCAGGCGCTGGTGCGCTCGGGCAAGATCCCCGACGACGTGCTGGTCCAGGTGCTGACCCAGTCGCGCGAGGACCTGATCCGCACCAGCTTCGCAAGCCTCGCAGGCGCAAAGCAGGCGATCGTCCACCTCTACAATGCGATCTCGCCCGCCTGGCGCGACATCGTGTTCCGCATGACCCGCGACGAGGTTCGTGAAATCGCGGTCAGCGGCGCGAAATTGCTGCGCGACGAGGCGGCGAAGCGGCCCGACACCGAGTGGCATTTCGAATATTCGCCCGAAACCTTCTCGACCGCGGAGCTCGATTTCAGCCTCGAGGTCTGCGAGGCGGTGATGGACGTGCTCCAGCCGACAGTCGAGCGCCCGCTGATCCTCAACCTGCCGGCGACGGTCGAGGCGGCGACGCCCAACGTCTATGCCGACCAGATCGAATATTTCTGCCGCAACCTGCCGCGCCGCGAGACGGTGGCGGTGAGCCTGCACACCCACAACGACCGCGGCACCGGGGTCGCGGCGGCCGAGCTCGGCCTGCTCGCCGGCGCCGACCGCGTCGAGGGCTGCCTGTTCGGCAACGGCGAGCGCACCGGCAACTGCTGCCTGGTGACAATGGGCCTCAACATGTACACCCAGGGGATCGATCCCAAGCTCGATTTCTCGGACATCGACGCGATCATCGAGACGGTCGAGTACTGCAACCAGATCCCGGTCCACCAGCGCCACCCGTACGGCGGCGAGCTGGTGTTCACCGCGTTCTCGGGCAGCCACCAGGACGCGATCAAGAAGGGCTTCGAGGCGCAAGGCCGCCGCAACGACGAATTGTGGCGCGTGCCCTACCTGCCGATCGATCCGGCGGACCTGGGCCGCAATTACGAGGCGGTGATCCGCGTCAACTCGCAGAGCGGCAAGGGCGGGTTCGCCTGGGTGCTCGAGCAGGATCAGGGGCTGAAGCTGCCCAAGAAGCTCCAGGCCGATTTCTCGCGGCACGTCCAGCGGATCGCCGACGAGCTCGGCCGCGAACTCAACGCCGATGACATCTGGCAGGTGTTCCGCGAGGCCTATTTCATCAAGGTCGAGAAACGCCGCTTCCGGCTGGTCGATTTCGAGGAGACCCGCGCGAGCGACGGCACCCGCCTGTTCGCCGGCACGATCGAGGTCGACGGCCAGGCGCAGAGCGTGTCCGGCCGCGGCAAGGGCCTGATTTCCTCGGTGCTGGCGACGTTGAAGGATACTTTCGGGCTCGAGCTCGACGTGGTCGATTATTCCGAGCACGCGCTCGGCCAAGGCACCGATGCGCAAGCCGCCGCTTACGTCGAATGCACGGCTCCCGATGGGCGCACGGTATGGGGCGTGGGCATCGACCAGGACGTCGCTTCGGCCAGCGTGCGCGCGATCGTCAGCGCGGCGAATGGCGCGGTAGGGCAAAACTAGCCCCTCGACTCGTCATTGCGAACCCGGCGATGCTGGGTGAAGCAATCCAGGGCAGTGAGCGCTACCCTGGATTGCCGCGCGGCCTTCGGTCGCTCGCAATGACGATTGTGGGGCCAGATGGCTTGAATGGGCTAATGTCCCGCAAACGAATCGAGAGGGGCGCCATGAAATTCTACCTGCTTGCCGCGGCTTTATTGCTCGGCGCGTGCCATGTCCGCACCCGCGATCCTGGCGAGGACCGCGCCGAGATCCATGCGCTGTTGCTCGATTACGGGCACACGCTCGACGCGCGCGATTTCGACGGCTTCGCCAAGCTGTTCGCCAAAGACGGGGTCTACGTCACCGGAGCCGGCAAAGGGGTGAGCGGCAAGGACGCGGGCGAAGCGATGCGCAAGACGTTCGCCGAGAACGCACTCGGCTTCCGCTCGCCGAACTTCCACATGTTCTTCAACGAGGTGATCACGCTCGACAGCCCCGACCACGCACACGCCAGCTCGATGTCGTTCTATGTGGTGCCCGACGAGCATGATCGCCCGACGCCCGCGCTGATGGCGCGTTACGACGACGAGCTGGTGCGCGAGGACGGGCACTGGAAGTTCGCGAAGCGCGTGGTGCAGAGCCTGATCCCGGCTCCCCCGAAGGCGCAATGAGGATGAAGGTTGCAGCAGCCCTCGCCGCGCTCGCACTCTCGTTCCCGGCGGCGCTCCCAGCCGCGCCGGCCGGGCCGTCGCTGGAACAGCGCGTCAAGCGCCTCGAAGACACGCTCGCGCTCGAGCAGGTGATCGACCAGTATGCCGCCCGGCTCGATGCGCGCGATCTCGAGGGTTACGCCGCGCTGTTCGCCAAAGACGGCGTGTGGCAGACCGGCAGTTCGCAGCATCGCGGCCCGGCCGAGATCAAGGCGATGCTGGTCGGGATCTTCGGCACGCCCGCCCCACGGTTCGTCAACACCGAGGACTATCACCTTGTGTCGAACGTCGAAGTCGAGCTGATCGACCACGATCATGCCCGCGGTCATTCACGCTATCTCTACGTGATGCGCGGCGACGGCGGCAGCCCGCACCCGGTGCTCGCCGGGCGCTACGAGGACGAATTCGTGCGCGAAGGCGGGCAATGGAAGATCCTCCACCGCACCGACTACCCGGTGATGCCCAACGCCGAGGAATGGCTGAAGCAGGCCGCCGCGCTGCATCCGAAGCCATAGTTCGCTTGTGGGCTGTCCTACAGGCTTCGACCGCGATAGAGTGCGGTCTCGGCAAGCGAATTCGCAATCCGGACAAACAGGCACCCTGAATCCGAAATGTGTCACCCTGGCGGGGTTCAAACTTAGCAACTGATTTTAAATATAAATTTATCGACCTCTTGCGGGTGACAGGGTGTAACTTGTGTCACCCTGGCGCGAACCGCCGCAAGGACCGGAAAGGACCGGCATGCCCCTTCCCGCCCCGCTTGCGAACCTTCGCCTGCCGGTGATCGCCGCGCCGATGTTCATCGTGTCGGGGCCGGAGCTGGTGATCGCGCAGTGCAAGGCGGGGATTGTCGGCAGCTTCCCGACGCTCAACGCGCGGCCTTCGGGCGTGCTCGACGAATGGCTGCACCGGATCACCGAGGAACTTGCCGCGCACGACCGCGAACATGCGGACCGCCCGGCCGCGCCGTTCGCCTGCAACCTGATCGTCCACCGCTCGAACCCGCGGCTGGAGGAAGACGCCGCGGTGCTGGCGAAATGGAAGGTGCCGCTGGTGATCACTTCGCTCGGCGCGGTCGAAGAGATCAACCGCGCGGTGCATGCGTGGGGCGGAATCGTGCTGCACGACGTGATCAACCAGCGCTTCGCCCACAAGGCGGTCGAGCAAGGCGCGGACGGGCTGATTGCGGTCGCCGCCGGCGCCGGCGGCCACGCCGGCGCGCTGTCGCCGTTCGCACTGATGCAGGAACTGCGCGCGTGGTTCGACGGACCGATCGCCTTGTCCGGCGCGATCGCGCATGGCCGCTCGATCCTCGCCGCACAGGCGATGAGGGCGGACTTCGCCTACATCGGCTCGCCCTGGATCGCGACCTCGGAGGCCAACGCGGCGGAGGCCTACAAGCAGGGGATCGTCGACGGCCGCGCGGCGGACATTGTCTATTCGAACCTGTTCACCGGCGTGCACGGCAACTACCTGCGCCGCTCGATCGAAGCGGCCGGGCTCGACCCCGATCACTTGCCGCAAGGCGATCCGAGCAAGATGGATTTCAGCCAGATCACCGGCAGCCAGGCGAAGGCCTGGCGCGACATCTGGGGCTCGGGCCAGGGCATCGGCATGGTCGAGTCGATCGAACCGGTGGCGGCACGGGTTGCGCGGCTCGAGCGCGAATATATCGAAGCGAAGCGTCAGTTGGCGGAGGCGGTGGGGCTCACGGCCGCTTGAGTGGCGCCCCAGATGCTGTCCGCCAGTGCATCGAGCTCGGTAAAGTCGCACCCGGCGCCGATCGGGTCGCGCCGGTTGAGCCTGAGGGCGCGCGCGGGCGAGAGCAGCCGCCTGCGCAAGGCCCGCTGCAGCAGGCCGAGCCGCATCAGCGCCTCGCCGAGCGCGATCTCGGGTGCGCGCCGCCGCAACGCCGCCCAGCCATGCTCCACCTGCCCGACGCGCTCGGCGACCAATTCGTTGTAGGTCCGGTGCGGCCCGCGATGGAGCGGCAGGCCGATCCGCACCGCCGCGCGGTCTTCGGCCGGCAGCAGCAGGCCGTTCAGCCGGAAATCGTCGAAATCCAGCCGCTCCTTCCCGATCCCGTCGAACAGCGCGCCGAAGCACCTCGCGTTGAGCAGTTGCAGTGGCAGCAGGTGGTGGCGCTGCATGCCGGGCTGGAAGCCCGGCCCGTCGCCGCGGTTGACCGCGCGGAACGGCAGCCGGGCGCGGCTCATTCGCCGTCCGGCCACACGCGCACGAAACGGCGGTTGTCCGACGGCGCGATGCGCAGGAACCCCATCCGCGGAATGCCGATCCGTTCCGGCTGCGTGACCCTGCCCCGGCGGACGAGCTCGTCGATCAGGCGCAGCGCCAGTTTGGCGGCGCCGGCCTTGTCGGCCGCGAGCTCGGGCTCGATCCGAAGCTCCTGCCCGGTGAAGAACGCCAGCCCTTCGCTATGGAGCGCGCCGTCGTGGATTTGACTCAGCGCGGTGAGCCCGAGCGCCGGAAACACGCCGCCCTCGAGCCACCGGCGGACATGGCCGAGGAAATGTTCGACGCTGCTGAGGCAGCGCGCCGGCGCCCACCCGACGGCGATCGCGCCGGGCAAAGCGCAAAGCCGGGTCGCGAGCCCGAGCTGGCTGCGGACCACCGGCAGCATCGCCGAACCGCCGGACAGGTGCGGCCCGGGCTGCAACACGATCGCCCGGCAGGCCTGCGGCTCGAACGAATCGGGCAGCCCGAAACGATGCCGGAACGGCGCCGCCGGATGCGCCGGGCCCGGAGCAAGCCCGAGCAAGTCGAAAGTCAGGCCGTTCGCGAGCAGCTCCAGCCAGTCGCCCCCGCCCGCCTCTCGGCCTGCGACGGCGGGATCGTGACTGACCGCGAAGTCGTGACCTTCGGCCTCGAGCGCGCGGATCGCCGGCGCGTCGGGCCGGGCCGCCGCATCAAAGAACAGCGACAGCACCGCTGCCGGCTTCGCGTTTGCTCGAGATCCACCGCTGGCTATTTTGCTGCCCCCCCCTCAGCATTTTGGCATCTTTTTCTGGCGCGAATGCGGTGCGGCGTCGAGTCCTGCCTGAAGAAACAGCTCCGCAATGGTTCTATCCGCCGCCGAACGGAAGGGGGCGTCCGCGGCGGCGCAACGCGGCTGTCGATTGCGCGGCGATCGCGCTTTCCCGCCTCGGCGCCATCGGTTACGCCGCACTGATGGCATCCCTTTCGGCCCCCGCAGTGTTCGGCGTCGAGCGCTCGCTGAGCGGGCGCGCGTGGCGCTGGCGCGGAGGCAATATGGAGCTCGCGAGCGGGCCCGCCGGCCTCGAGGACGACATCGTCACCCAGCTGCTGCTCTCGCGCGGGGTAGCGCGCGAAGCGCTCGACATGCACCGGGCGCCGACGCTGCGCGCGTTCCTGCCCGACCCGTCGGAATTCCGCGACATGGACGCGGCGGCCGAGCGGCTGGCGGAAGCGGTCCTCGGCGGCGAAACGATCACCGTCTATGGCGATTACGATGTCGATGGGGCGACCAGCGCCGCGTTGCTGATCCGCTTCCTGCGCATGCTCGGCCACGATGCGCGCCACTACATCCCCGACCGCCTGCTCGAAGGCTACGGCCCGAGCGGGGCGGCGCTGGTCCGGCTGGGCCAGGAAGGCAGCAGCCTGATCGTCACCGTCGATTGCGGGGCAATGGCGCACGACGCGCTCGAGCAGGCGCACCGGGCTGGTATCGACGTGATCGTGGTCGATCACCACAAATGCGGCGCCGAACTGCCGTTGGCGGTCGCGCTGGTCAATCCCAACCGGCTCGACGAAAGCGAAACCGGCGCGGCGCACGGCCATCTCGCGGCCGTCGGCGTCGCCTTTCTGCTGGCGGTCGCGACCAGCCGCACCTTGCGCGGGCGGGGCTATTTCGAGACCCGGCGCGAACCCGAACTGCTCGCGCTGCTCGATCTCGTCGCGCTCGGCACGGTTGCCGACGTCGCCGCCTTGCGCGGGCTGAACCGCGCGCTCGTGGCGCAAGGCCTCAAGGTGATGGCGCGGCGCGAGAACGTCGGCATGGCGGCGCTGATCGACGCCAGCCGCCTGTCGCGCGCGCCGACCTGCAGCGATCTCGGCTTCGCGCTCGGCCCGCGGATCAACGCCGGCGGCCGGGTGGGCGAATCGACCCTCGGCGTGCGGCTGCTGACCACCGGAGATCCGGCCGAGGCGAGCGAGATCGCCGCGCGCCTCTCCGCGCTCAACGAAGAGCGCCGCGCGATCGAGGCCGCGGTGCAGGAAGCCGCCGAGGCCCAGCTCGCCGCGCAGCACAACCGCGCGGTGCCGGTGCTCGCCGGCAAGGGCTGGCATCCGGGGGTGATCGGGATCGTCGCCGGGCGGATCAAGGAGAAAACCGGAAAGCCGGCATTGGTAATCGCGCTCGATGCGGACGAGGCCGGCCACGGCAAAGGCTCGGGCCGCTCGATCGCCGGGGTCGACCTCGGCGCGGCGATCATCGCGGCGCGCGAGGCCGGGCTGCTGGTGGCCGGCGGCGGGCACGCGATGGC
>DASVLP010000026.1:0-25184 GCA_036384795.1 Sphingomonadaceae bacterium
AACGCGAGGCCGAGCTTGCCGACATTGGAGGCATCGATGCCGTCGAGCGGCGAGAAATAGGAATCGCCGAGGTCGCGCCCCGGCCGTGGCCACGCGCCAGGCTCGTCCGGCGTGCCGAGCAGCGCGTTCCTCCCGCTATCCGCATGGCCGCCGCAGCCGGCGAGCACGAGCCCTGCCGCCAGTGCGAGACCGGCGAAAAGCCTGTTCATGAGCATCCCAAACCCGTCCCTATTCGGCAGCGATTCCCGCCTGTTCCATTTCTTCCGCCTGCTCGGCGACGATCAGCTGTTTCAGCATGCGGCGCGCGAGCACCGGCGCGGCATCGGTCTTGAGCATCACCGGTCCGAGAGCCTCGAGATCGCCGGTCGCCCCCATGCGCCGCTGGACGGCTTCGATCATCGGCTCGTCCTGCGTCCGGAAGGCGGTGTTGAGCACGTTGGTCAGCGCCTCGTCGATCGCGGGATCATCGAGCTTCAGGTTGCGCGCCGCGGCGAAGAAATAATGGCAGGTGATTTCCGTCTCCGGCGTCATGCAATGCGCCTGAGGAAAGCAGAACCCTTCCATCTCGGTCTGGCCGTCAAAGCGGGTACCGTTATCGAAATCGATCAGCGCGGGCGGATACCAGTGCATATGCGTGCGCGAGATCGAAGGCTCGGCGGGAAAGCCGAACAAGTCGATGGTCGCCTGGTTGGGCGGGAGCCCGGTGCGAGTGCGATAGTAATGCACGCTGCGCTCGCCGGTCTCGACCGAGGTCTGCGTTGCGGCGAGTTGCATTTCCGGCGTGACCCCCGGCATCTTGAACCCCGGGTGCAGGTACGGCGCATGCGTCAGGTCGAGCAGGTTGTCGGTGACCAGCTGATAGTTGCCCTTCACCAGCAAGTGGCCCTTGAGCACGCGCCACAGGCTGTCGTCTTCGAGATAGGGAAAATGGGGGATCAGCTCGGGATCGGCTCGCTCGGCATCGCCGGGCCAAATCCATACGAAGCCGTACCGCTCGAACAGCGTGAACGACCGAACGCTCGCCGCGGACAAGGGCTTGCCGGCATTGTGCGGATTGGCGACGCATCTGCCCGCGCAATCGAACACCAGCCCGTGATAGCCACATTGGATGTCGTCCCCCACCAGCACCCCGTCGGATAGCGGCGCGAAACGGTGCGGGCAGCGGTCAACCAGCGCGACCGGCCAGCCGTCTTCCTTGCGATAGAACACGATTGGCGTGTCGAGCAGGGTACGCGCCAACGGCTCGCGGGTAACCTCATCCGAGAAAGCGGCAACGTACCAGCAGTTCTTCAGGAAAAGGCTCACGATTTGGAACTCCTCTCGCGCTTGGGTTCGATCCTCGGATGCGCAGCGGCTCGACGACTAGCAGACGAAAGTCTGGATTGACTAACACTATTTGCTACCACAAACACCGCAGGCGGGAGAAAAGGGAATGCCTGACACAACGCGTCCGGTGACTCGGAATGTTGAAAACAGCCAACCGAGACCCGATGCGAAGGCGCTGGTCTCGCTGGTGATCCTGTCCGGTATCGTCGGCCTCAACACCGTCGATCGCGGAATGTTCAGCCTGCTGCTGCCGCAGATCCAGCAGGACGTCCCGCTATCCGACACGGCGCTCGGGTTCCTGATGGGTCCCGCTTTCGTGATCGTCTATTCGCTCGCTGGGGTGCCGATCGCCTGGCTCGCGGATCGCACCAGCCGCCGCAATATCATCGCGGCGGGCCTCGCGTTCTGGAGCGCCGCGACCGCGCTCACCGGCGCCGCATCGACCCATCTCCAACTGCTCGCCGCGCGCATGTCGCTGGGCGTGGGCGAAGCGAGCAACATGGCGCCGACTTCGGCCCTGATCGGCGACATGTTCCGCGGGCGCTGGCGAGTGATGGCGATGGCCGTGTTCTCGGCCGGCGGTCCTTTGGCGATCATGGTATTCTATCCGCTGATCGGCTCGATCGCCGCGGGCCACGGGTGGCGCTTCGCCTACCCGATGATGGGAGCGATCGGGTTGGTGGTGGCGCTGCTGACCTTGCTGGTCGTCCGGGAGCCGCCCCGAGATCCGGCGGAGCAGAAGACCGCGGCGCCCGGAGGATTTTTCCGGTCATCGCTCGATATTCTCAAATCCCGGGCTTTCGTGCTGCTGTGCGCCGGCGGTGTGATGATCAGCATCAACTATTCGGCGATGGTGAACTGGCTGCCGGCGTTCATGAGCCGCGTTCACGGTCTCGACGCGAACGAGACCGGGGCGCTCATCGGAGTTTACAAAGGGCTGGTCGGCGTCGCCGCGACACTGGCTGGAGGCGTCGCGGTATCGCTGTTGATGCGGCTCGACCGCCGCTGGCTCGCCTGGGCGCCGATGATCTGCGCGCTCGGCATGGTCCCGGCGCAGATGCTGCTGCTGCTCGCCGACGGCAAAATCTGGTGGCACATCGGTCTGGGGCTCGAAACCGTATGCATGCAGGGCATCACGCCGGCGTTGTTCGCGCTGCTGATAACGATGCTCGACTCCCGTGTTCGCGCGACCGGAGCCGCGCTCTACCTGCTGATCTTCAACCTCATCGGCCAGAGCGCCGGGCCCTATGCGGTGGGCGTACTCAATGACGGCCTGTTCGCTGCGTATGGCAATCAGGCGGTGCGTTACTCGCTGCTCACCGCACCCGCGGTGGCGGTGCTGGGCGCCGTGCTGCTGTTTGTCGTCTCGCTGTCGATGGCCCCAGGCAAGGAGGAACCGCCCGCATGAGTCCGTTGATTCGCCTTGCCGGTATCGCCGTCGCCGCCGCGGCCGGGCTCGCGCTGGCCGCCGGCGCCCTTCAGGGAGCCGGACCGGCGGTCCCGGCGCCGCAACCGACCAAGCTTTCGTGGCGCTCTCCGCCGGGCAACGCGGCGAACGGCAAGCAGCTCGGCGCGATCTGCCTCTCGTGCCATGCCGCCGGCGCTCCTGCGACCGACCCGGTCGCGCCCAAACTCACCCGCCAGCGCACCAGCTACATGGTGTTCGCGCTCGCCGCCTTCCGCGACGGGCAGCGCCAAAGCCCGATCATGGGGCCGATGGCGGCAGGCAAGAGCGACCAGGATCTGCGCGACTTAGCCGCTTATCTTTCGGGCGAGATGCTCGACAAGCCGCCGCCGCCCAACCAACAGGACCCGTACTACCGCTTCGCCCGCGAGCATTGCACGATGTGCCACGGCGAAACCGGGATCGGCGAAATGGAAGCCATGCCTGTCCTTACCGGGCAGGATCCGGCCTATCTGCAAAACGCGCTCGAGGAATACCGCACCGGCATCCGCAAGGATCCGACCATGCGCGCGGTCGCCGCCAAGCTGACGCCGGCCGAAGAGCACGGCATGGCTGCCTATTTTGCCCAATACGCCTGGCTGGAGAAACCGAAGTGAAGCGCACCGCCTTGGCCATCGCCGCGCTTGCCGCGCTCGCCGGCTGCTCCTCCGGACCCGAAAACGCGCCGAAAATGATCGACGTGAAGGGCGGCAGTTTTCTGATGGGGGCGCCCAGCGGCGCGGATGCGCAGCAAGGGCAGCCGCAGCACCAAGTGACGATCAAGCCGTTCCGCCTGGCGGAGACGCTGGTGACGTTCGCGCAGTATGACGAGTTCGCCAAGGCGACCGGACGTCCGCTGCCGCAGGACGACGGTCTGGGCCGCGGCCTCAACCCGGTGATCAACATCGATCGTGGCGACGCGCTGGCCTATATCGACTGGCTCAACCGCACCGCCGGAGGTGGCTACCGCCTGCCGAGCGAGGCAGAATGGGAGTACGCCGCGCGCGCCGGCACCACGACCGATTTCTACTGGGGCGACCAACCCAAGCCCGGCATGGGCAATACCCGCACCAACGGCGGCCGGGACACCTTCGAATACATCTCGCCGGTGAAGACTTTCCCCGCCAATCCGTGGGGCTTTTACGACATGGCCGGCGACGTTTGGGAAATGACCGCCGATTGCCTGTTCGCCGACTACGTGGGCGCCCCGGTCGACGGCAGTCCGCACGTCGAACCCGGCTGCGTGCTCCACATGGTGCGTGGCGGCGACTATTCGAGCGCGAACCGCGGCCAGAAGCCGACCGCACGGGCGGGGGCGGGCGACCGCTTCCGTTCGGGGAGCTTGGGATTCCGCGTCGCGCAGGATATCCGCGCGAGCTAGCCCGCCTTCTTCAGCAGGTCGTCTCCATCGCCCGGCCGCAGCGCGAGGAAGCTGATCAGCGAAAGCGCCATCGTGCCCGCCAGCACCAGCGTCGGCAGGTTGAAAGCGGCGCGCGTCGCGGACGCGCCCCCGCTGGCATAGCCGAGCAGGATCGCGGTCATGCTGATCCCAAGCGCCATCGAGACCCGCTGCACGACCGCCGCAACCGAGGTGGCGTTCCCCAAGGCCTCCTTCGGCAGACCCGAGAAATTGAGTCCGGCAAGCGTCGAGAGCTGGATCGAATGGATCAGGCCGAACACGAACATGAAACCGCCGAGCAGCCAGAAGGAATCGCCCTTGTGGAACGCGAGCAACGACACCAGCAGCAAGCCCAATACCGCGCTGTTGACGATCAGCAGCGACTTGATTCCAAGGCGCTTGAGCAACGGGTCGAGCCCGAGCCGTAGCGCGATCTGTCCGAACGCGAGGACCGCCATCAGATAGCCGGCGACGATCGCCGAACCGCCGAGTCCGAGCTGAAAGAACAACGGGAACAGGAACATCGTGGCGCCCAGCACCAGACGCGAGAAGCTGCCGCCGATCACCGCGACCGCGAACGCCCGGTACCGGAACAGGCGCAAGTCCAGGATCGGATCGCCGCGTCGAGCGTGCCAGCCGTAAGCGGCGCAGGCCGCAAATCCGATCGCCAGCCCAAGCAGAGCGGCTGGCCCCACCGCGCTGTCCGCGGCGACGATCTCGAGCGCCGCCTGGATTCCCACCAGCGCAACCGCGACCAGCACGAAACCCACGAAATCGAACCGGGTAAGCCCTTCCGCTTCGACCGGGCGTAACAGGCGCAGCGCCATCCCGACACCGATCACCCCCAAAGGCAGGTTGATGAAGAATATCCAGCGCCAGTTTAACGACGTGGTGATCCAGCCGCCCACGACCGGGCCCAGCATCGGGCCCAACAGGCCGGGAATGATCATGTAGCTCATCGCTTTTACCAGCTCGTCACGCGGGAAGCTGCGGGCCAGGATCAGCCGTCCGACCGGCGTCATCAAAGCGCCGCCCATCCCTTGGAGGAACCGGCCGATCACGAGTTGCGCGAGACTGCCGCTGAGGCCGCAAACCGCCGATCCTAGGACGAAAACGACGATCGCGCCGATGAAAATCCGTTTCGCCTCGAACCGGTCCGCCAGCCAGCCGGAGGCGGCCATCCACATCGAAACGCTGACCAGATAGGCGGTGAGCGCGATGCCGATTTCGCTCGCGGTCACGCCCATCGCGCGGGCAATCTGCGGCAGCGAGGTGGCGATGATCGTGCTGTCGAGACCCTCCATCAAGAAGCACGCGCCCACCGTCAGCGGGATCACGCGCGATGCGGCGAACACGGCCGTGGATTCGCCGCCAAGATCGGGGACTTCGCCCTCGAACGTCGCCGCCGAATCCCGATCGACCTGGCGTTCGGGCCCAGTACCGGTGGAGCCGGCCATCAGGCCCGTTCGGCCTCGATCAGCGCGGCGAGCGTGCGGCGCGCGGTGATCGGCGCGCCGTCCGACTTGAGCAGCACCGGATCGAGCGCCATGATATCGGTCGCTTCGCCCATCCGCGCCTGCTGGGCGGCGATCATCGGCTCGTCCTCGTTGTGGAAGGCGTTCTCGATGATGCCGAACAGGACTTGGTCGGCATTCGGATCATCGAGCAGCATGTTGCGCCCCTGGCCGAAGAAATAGTGGCTGGTCCGCTCGGTTTCCGGCGTGATCGCGTGGAACGCCGGCAGGCACAAGCCAAGTTCCTCGGCTTCACCCAGTCGGGAAGCTCCGGCATCGAAGAAGATCAGCGACGGCGGAAACCAGTGCATGTGGCTGCGCGAATCCATCAATTCGTCCTCGAACCCGAACAAGGTCCGGGTCGGGCCATTGGGCGGGCATTTCAAACGCCAGCGCTTCGCGACCACGCGTTCCGGTTCGCGCACCAGTTCGGTGGTCGTCCGCGCGAACCGTTCCTCGATCGACAGGCCCGGGATCGCGAACGCCGGATGGAGATATGGCGCGTGCGTGAGATCGAGCAGATTGTCGACCACCAGCTGATAGTTTCCTGCCACCTGGAGGTAACCGAAAACGGTCCGGTAGTTCGGATCGTCCAGGAATCCGAAATCGGCCGGAAGCTTGCCCGGGTCCGGCTCCGCATCGCCCATCCAGATCCAGACCATGCCGTGGCGTTCGAGTACCGGATAGGCCTTCACCCGGGCGGCCTTGGGCAGCGCGGCGTAATGCGGATTGTACGCGCACGCGCCGTCGGTGCCGAAGCGCAGCCCGTGGTACGGGCACTGTATCTGGTCGCCGACCATGGTGCCCATCGAGAGCGGGGCAAAACGATGCGGACAGCGATCGAACAGCGCATGCGGCGTGCCGTCGGAGGTCCGGAAGAACACCACATGTTCGCCCAGCAACTGCCGCGCAAGCGGAGCATCGGTCACTTCGTGGGCATAGGCAGCCGCATACCAGCAGTCGCGGAGATAGGTCACTCGGGCACTCCGAAAGGCAAATCAGAATCGTATTCCATTTTGCCTAACAATTTTTTTGCCGAAGATGCAAGTGCGCTTACCGGCGCGGAACCATCGGCCGCACCTGATAGATTGCCTTGGGGTCTGCGACGTATTGCCCGATCATCACCGCCAGCCAGCCGACCTGCACGGTTCCCACCGCCAGCGAGATCACGACCAGCGGCATGAACAGCGGCTTGATCGTTCTGCCGAAGATGTCGGCTGCCGCGCCGCCGGTGATTGCGGAATCCGCGACGGCCGGATCGGCGCTGGGCTTGCCCTTGAGCGCCAGCATCGGCCGAAAGTGGTCGAAATAGGCGATCAGCAAGGTGACGCTCATCGCCATGGTGCCGGTCCCCATCAGGAACGCGCGTAAGCGAAAATCGGGCTTGAACACGTCGACGATGAACACGGTCACCGTCACGCTCATGCTCACCACCAGCGCAAGCGGGACGAAGCAGTTGGCGAGCAGCGCGATGCCGGCCAGCAATTCGATCGCCTTGGCCAAGTGGAACAGGATGCCGTTGTCGATCAGCGCGCCGACGATGTCCGGCGGCGGCAGGTAATGCACGAAATCCGACATGCTGGGGTAAGGCGTGATGATCTTGAAGAACCAGTTGAAGCCGTTGACGAACAGCACCGCTCCGAGGAGCAGCCGCACGACGACGATCGGTCTGCCGGTCATCGTTCGCCCGCCGACGGGGAGAACATGATCTTGGCATCGCGCCAGCGATCGACCCGTAGCACGTCCCATTCCTCGGGCAGCAGCAGCAATGCGACGATCATCGCGAGGCGGAACACCAGTTGCTGGATATCCCACACCGCGCCTTCGAACCCATGGCCGAAATTGACGATCACCAGCACCGAGAGAATTCCGGCCAGCGCCCAATCCCGCTTGATCCCGAACACCAGCATCAGCCCCCCAACGAATTCGACAACCGCGGCGTAAACGTTGGTGCTCCACAACAGCCATTGGGGAAACCAGCCGGAAAGCTTTTCGAACCACACCATCTGGGCCTGGAGCCCGTCGATGAACAGCTTGAACATGCCGATCTGTGCGGACAGGCAGCCGATCACCACTCTCAGTCCGAACAGTCCTATCGCCCGGTTCCGCCCCATCAGCCGGTTCATTTCTCCCCCTTCAGCCACGAAGCGCACGATAGCGGCTTGCCACCGCGTTGCCCGGCGGATCGGCGCCTATCGCGCGGATCGCATCGCGTGCGGCTTCCCACTGGCTGTAATCTTCCAGCCGGGGAATGCACGCCACTTCGCCGAGTTTTAGTCCCGCAAGGCTCGCCTCGACAACGTCGCGTGGCGCTTGGACCATCTCGGGCGGGAACCGGTCGAACATCCCGAGCTCTTCCGCGCCGCCCAGGTTGGTGCGGGTGAGGCCGGGGATCAGCGCCTGAAAGCGGATTCCGCTGCCGGCGAGCTCCGCGTCGAGCGCTTGGGTGAACTGCGAGACATAAGCCTTGGTCCCCGCATAGACCGACGCGGCGGGCAGCACGTTGAACGAAATGCCGGACGCGACGTTGATGATCGTACCCCCGCCTCTGTCCCGCATTGCCGAGGCCGCCGCGCGCGCCAAGCGAGTGAGTGCGGTGACATTCACTGCGATCATCAGGTCGAAACTGGCGGGGTCAGCCTCGAGAAAACCTTCGAGCCCGCCGATCCCGGCGTTGTTCACCAAGAGATCGACGTCGCCCCGCCCCGCCCGCTCTTCGACCCGGGCGAGATCGCCCCGATCGGCCAGGTCCGCCGCGAGCACCTCCACCGAAACGCCGTGCAGGCTCGAAAGCCGCGCGGCGAGCTCGCCGAGCACGTCCGCGCGCCGCGCGACCAGCACCAGATCGTGCCCACGCTCGGCGAGGGCTTGGGCAAACGCCTCACCGATGCCGGAGGACGCACCGGTGACTAGGCTAAGGCTGGGTTTGGCATTCTGCATCGACTAAATTCCGCTGCACCGGCCCGAAGGATGAATGGCCGGCGCCCCCCTGGCTGCGCTCAGAAATTGTGCTTGATCGAGACCGCCCATTCGCGCGGCGGGGCGACGACATGCTGCCCGGTGCCGCTGTAGTAGAACGCGAAATTGTTGGTCCAGTAATAGTTGTTGAACAGGTTGCTGACCGACAACGAGGCTTCCCAGTTCTTGTCCGCGCTGTCGAACGTGATCCGGGCGTTGGCCACGGTATGGCCAGGGATGAGGTAAGGATTGACGTTGGCGAACTGCGGAGCGACCGGCAGGCCGACCGGATAGAAGCCGTTGTTGGCCGGGTCCGAATAGGTTTTCGAGGTGTAATCGACATCGAAACGGGGCGTAATGGTCGCTCCGTTGCCGAGGTTGATCGCGTAGGCGATCCCGCCCGACAGCTTCCACTTCGGCGTGAGCGGCGGATAATCATCGAGCGTGATGTACGAAGCCAGCGCCGCCGCCGCGAGCCGGGTATAGTGGAAATCGAGGTAGCTCATCGAGCCGGTGATCGACAGACCGTCGACCGGCTGGAGGTCCGCTTCGGCCTCGAAGCCTTTCATGTGCGCATCGCCCGCGTTGAACGGTGCGGCGGAGAGAACGCAGCTTGGCGTGTTCACCGGAGTTTCGGGCGGATTGCACAAGCCTGCCGCGTTGACGAGGACGATGTCTTTGTAATTGCTATAGAACGCGGCGAGATTCAGTCGCACGCGGTTATCGGCAAGATCGGTTTTGAGGCCGGCCTCCCATGTCCCGATCGATTCCGGACCAAACGGAACCGCCTGGCCGGCGGTGAACGGCTTGGCGTTCACGCCGCCGCCTTTGTAGCCCGTGGAATACTGGGCATAGGCCATGACCTGATCGCTGAAGCGGTAGTCGACGCCAAGGCGGTAATCCACCCGGTCGCCCGAATAGACCTGGAGCGGCAGCAAGTTGAGCGGCGCCTGGGCCGCGTTCGCCGGACCACCCTCGAGGTCGTAGCGGGTGAAGTCGTAGGTTTTCCGGTCGTCCGTGTAGCGGATGCCGCCGATAAGGTCCAAATTCTTGACCGGATGCAGCACGAGATGGGCGAACACGGACTTGCTGGTCGTGTCGACCGGGTCGTCGGTCTTGAACTGGGTTGGCCCCGAATCGATCGAGTTCAGCAGGACGCCGTGAGCGTCGTAGTAAAACCCGCCCAAGGTCCAATCGAGCAAGTCGGACTTCCCGGACAGACGCAGTTCCTGCGTGAACTGATGATAGGTGTTGTAGATCAGCGTGGTGGCGACGCCGATCGGGCTGCCGTCCTGGTCGAAACCCGCCTGGCTTACGAGCGAGCGATAGCCGGTGATCGAGCGCAAGTTGATATTGTGGCCGAGGTCGTACGAAATGTCGCCCGACACCCCCCATGACTTGGTCAAAGTCTTGGAGCCCGCGTCGAAGCCCGCCACAGTGTCCTTGAACGTATCGTAAGTCGTATACGGGTCGCTTGGGATGAAGCGGGTGTCCCACGGAGTTCCGCCGACGGCATTGTTGTAGGTCGGCGCCCCGAACGGCGCGAAGGCGTAGAACAGGTTCAGCGCCGCCGGATCGGATTTGTCGACCGTGCGGTCGGCTTTGATATTGATTTCGAGCTGACTGCTCGGCGTGACGCGCAGCGCCGCGCGCAGGCCCCACCGGTCGATCCCGCCTTCGGTGCCAAGCTGGCAGTTGTCACCGGTTCCGGAGTTCGGGATATTGCCGGCCTCGGAAGGATTCGCGCACGCGAAGTCCAGCCGTTTCACATAACCGTCCTGATTGGTGGTGAAGCCGCTTATGCGCAGAGCCGCGAGATCCTTCGCGAGCGAAACGTCGTATGCTCCGCGCAGGCCGATGTGATCGCGCGAACCGTAAGTCGCCTCGATGTAACCCGACCCGTCGCCGCGGGGCTTGACCGTATATATCTTGATCGAACCACCTTCGGAATTCTTGCCCGAAAGCGTCCCCTGCGGACCGCGAAGGATTTCTACCCGGTCGATATCGGCGAGTTCGAAGTCCGCGCCGGTGATGACCCCGTAATAGATGTCGTCGAGGTACATGCCGACGCCCGGCTCATAGGCGAAATTGTTGTCATATTGGCCGACGCCGCGGATGAACACCGATGTCGACACGCCGAACACCGCCGCATTGCTCGTCAGGTTCACGCTGGGTGCGATCGCCACGAGCTGTTTGGTGGTCTCGATCCCGCGAGCCTCGAGCATCGCGCCAGTCTGCGCGGTGATCGCCAGCGGCGTATCCTGCACGGATTGCGCCTGGAACTGCGCGGTGACGAGGATCTCATTGCCGTCCGCGCTGGCCGCCGCGGTTTGTTCTTGTCCCGGGTTTTGCCCCTGGTCCTGCGCGAATGCCGGACTTGCCAGCCCCACTACCGCAGAGGTGGCGAGAAGAAAACGAACGAAACGTGAATCGAATCGATGGCTATTTTCGTGCTCCATGGCTTCCCTCCCAAGGAAATCTTGTTATCAATCATCGTATACCTTGATTGTATAACAATTGGCAAGCGGCTAATGGAGTTGCATGCACCGAATGTAGAGAACGGCGAAAATGGCCAAAATCGAGACAGCGGCGATCACCGTGGTGACCAGAGACGGAGACCGGCGACGGCTGGAGATCGTTCGGGATCGCACGCTGATGGAGTTGATCCGCGACGCCGGAATGGACGAGCTGCTGGCGCTGTGCGGCGGCTGCTGCTCGTGCGCGACCTGCCATGTTTTCGTGGACCCGGATTTCGCCGATCGTCTACCACCCATCACCGAAGACGAAACCGATTTGCTCGACAGCTCCGCGCACCGCACCGCCGCTTCGCGGCTTTCGTGCCAGCTCCCGGTAAGCGAGGCGCTCGCGGGATTGGTTGTGCGCATCGCGCCGGAGGATTGAGACGATGGGGCAGCATTACGACGCAATCATCGTCGGAGCCGGCCATGGCGGCGCACAGGCTGCGATCGCGCTGCGCCAGCAAGGCTTCGAGGGCTCCATCCTGATGGTCGGCCGCGATGCCGAACCGCCTTATGAGCGGCCGCCGCTGTCTAAGGAATACCTCGCCCGCGACAAGCCGTTCGAACGCATCCTGATCCGCCCGCCCCATTTCTGGGGGGAGCGCAACGTCGGGCTAAAACTGGGTGCGAAGGCCACGGCGGTGATTCCGCAAGCGCGCCGGCTAACGCTCGAGCGGGGCGAGGTGCTGTCCTATGGCACGCTGATCTGGGCCGCGGGCGGCGATCCGCGGCAGCTTTCCTGCCCCGGGGCCGGGTTGAGCGGCATCCACACCGTTCGCGACCGCGCGGATGTCGACCGCATCATGGCCGACCTCGACGCGGGCGCTAAGGAAGTCGTCGTGATCGGCGGCGGCTATATCGGGCTCGAAGCAGCCGCGGTGCTGACCAAGCTCGGGTGCCGGGTAACCCTGCTCGAAGCCCTGCCCCGCGTGCTCGCACGCGTGGCGGGCGAGGCGCTTTCATCGTTCTACGAAAACGAACACCGCGCCCACGGTGTCGACTTGCGGACCGGCGCGCAGGTGGTCGCGCTCGAAGGCGATAGCGGGCGGGTTTCGCGGGCCCTCCTGGCCGACGGCACCGGGATCGCAGCCGAGATGGTGATCGTCGGGATCGGCATCGTCCCGGCGGTCGGCCCGCTTCTCGCGGCCGGCGCGCAGGGCAGCAACGGCGTCGAGGTCGACGAAAACTGCCGTACCACCCTGCCCAATGTCTACGCGATCGGCGACTGCGCGGCGCACGCCAATGCGTTCGCCCAAGGCGCAACGATCCGGCTCGAAAGCGTGCAGAATGCCAACGACATGGCAACTACCGCCGCCAAGGCGATCTGCGGCGCGCCTCAACCCTATCGCGCCACGCCGTGGTTCTGGTCCAATCAATACGACCTCAAGCTCCAAACCGTCGGGTTGCACGCCACTCACGATGCGAGTGTCATGCGCGGCGACCCGGCGTCCCGCAGCTTCAGCCTGATCTACCTGCGCCAGGGCCAAGTCATCGCGCTCGACTGCGTCAATGCGACCAAGGACTACGTCCAGGGCCGCAAGCTGATCGAGGCGCACGCCCGCGTCTCTCCCGAACGGCTCGCCGACACCGCAACCCCGCTCAAGGAATTGATCGAGCCATGACAATCGAATGCGCCGATCCCGACGTGATTGCAGGCCTGGGCCGACTAGGCGTGGCCACCGTGCACGAAGCGCAGGGCCGTACCGGGCTGCTCGCCTCGTACATGCGCCCGGTGTGGCGCGGTTGCCGTGTCGCCGGTTCGGCGCTGACCGTTTCGCTGCCGCCGGGCGACAACTGGACTATCCATGTCGCGCTCGAGCACATGCGCCAAGGGGACATGCTGGTGGTCGCCCCGACAAGCCCGTGCGAGGACGGCTATTTCGGAGACCTGCTGGCCGTGTCGGTGATGGCGCTCGGCGGAGTGGGACTGGTGATCGACGCAGGGGTGCGCGACAGCCAGGAACTCGAGGACATGGGCTTTGCCGTGTGGTCCAAGGCGGTGTTCGCCCAAGGGACGATCAAGGCCGCGATCGGCCACGTCAACGTCCCGGTGCTGTGCGCGGGCGCGCGGATAGAGCCGGGCGACGTGGTGATCGGGGATGGCGACGGCGTGTGCGTAGTGCGAAGGGCCGAAGCACCTGCGGTGCTGGAGCTTGCCCTGGCGCGCGAAGCGAACGAGGCGGAGAAGCGCAAGCGCCTGGCAGCGGGCGAGCTCAGCCTCGACGTATTCAACCTCCGCCCGAAGGCCGACGGTTAGAAGATCACTTCACGCGTCCCGCCCTCCACGCTGCACAACGCGCCGTTGGTCGCGCTTGCGTGTTGCGAGGCGAGGTAAACCGCCATGTTCGCCACTTCCTCGCCGCGCGCGAAGCGCTGCAGCAACGAGGCCGGGCGGTAGTTCGTGAAGAAGTCCAGCTCCACTTCGCGGGCCGTCCGACCGGTCGACGCCGCGATCTCGTCATGCAATGCGCTGGTCACGTCGGACTTGGTGGGCCCGATGATTACCGAGTTGACCGTCACTCCGGTGCCGCGGGTGTATTCGGCGATCGACCGTGAGGTGGTGAGCAGCGCGGCCTTGGTTGCGGCGTAGGCCGCCATGTCGGGCGAGGGCCGCAGCGCCTGTTCGGAGCTGTGGAAGATCATCCGTCCCCAGTTCCGTTCGAGCATGCCCGGCATGTAGTGCCGCGCGAGCCGTACCGGGGCGAGGAAGTTCAGCTCGAACAGCTCGAGATAGACTTCGTCGGGCTGCGTCAGCACGTTTTCGATCACGTTGACTGCGGCGTTGTTGATAAGAATGTCGCATTCGGGCGCGACGGCAATGATCGCATCGGTGCCCTCGGAGGCATAAAGGTCGGCCACGGCACCGTTGAAAGCGCACCCGGGAAACTCGGACCGCAATTTGCCGAGCGCCTTCCTGACCGTCGACTGCGAGCGGCCGTTGATCGTCACGTCCGCGCCGGCGCGCGCCAGCGCACGTGCGCATTCGAAGCCGATCCCGCCGCTCGACCCGGTGATGACCGCGCGCTTGCCCGAAAGGTCGATGATCATCGCTGTGCCCTCACCAGATCGCCGGCCGCGTGCCGCCTTCGGCGCTCAGCACCGCGCCGTTCGTCGCGGAAGCGAGCGGTGAGGCGAGGTAGACCATGAAACTGGCGATTTCCTCTGCCCGAGTCAGCCGCCGCTGCAGCGAAGCCGGCGCGACCAGATCGATGAAATCCTGCTCGTCTTCCTCCTGTGTCCGGCCTTTCGCGGCGGCCATCTCGGTCGCGACCGCATCGAGGCTCGCCGAATGCGACAGGCCGATCATTACGGTGTTGACGGTTACCCGGGTTCCGCGTGTCACCTCGGCGAGCGAGCGCGCGAGGCTGAGCTGGGCGATCTTGCTCGCCATGTATGGCGTGCCGCCCTTGTAGGCCATCAGGCCGCGCTGCGAGCCGCTGAACAGGACCCGGCCCTCGTTGCGCTCGATCATTCCAGGCAGGTAGAAACGCGACAGCCTGAGCGCGCTCATGAAATTGAGTTCCCACAGTTCACGGTAAGTCTCATCCGACGCTTCGAGCGCATCATCGCGCGCGATCACCGCCACATTGTTTACCAGGATGTCGCACTGCGGAACTTGCGCGATGAGCGCATCGCAACCCTCCCTGCCCCCGACGTCGGCCGCAGCCGCGATCACCATGCGACCCGGATATCGCGCGCGCAGCTCCCCGGCGATCCGTTCGACCTTGCCCGCCGACCGGCCATTGATCGCGACGTTCGCGCCCGCGTCCAGAAAACCCCTCGCGCAGGCGTTGCCGATCCCGTCGGTCGAGCCGGTGACGAGCGCGAGCTTGCCCGAAAGATCGACCTTGATCATTCCGCGCCGCTCTCAAGCCGGTGCCTGGGCGAAGGCGGCGGGTGCCTGGTCGAGCAGGATGGTCTTTTCCTCGAGGTACGAGGCGAATCCTTCCGCGCCGCCTTCACGTCCGATGCCCGATTGCTTGAAGCCGCCGAAGGGCAGCGTGTAGTCCATCTTCATCCCATTCTGGCCGAAAAAGCCGGTGCGCACCGAGCGCGCCACCCGATACGCCGCTTCCGGGTCCATCGTGAACACCGAGCCGTTCAGGCCGAAATCGCTTTCGTTGGCGATTCGGATCGCGTCGTCTTCGTCGTCCGCCGGGATCAGGCTGAGGACCGGGCCGAAGATTTCCTCCTGCGCGATGCGGCTCCGGTTGTCGACGTTGGCGAACAGGGTCGGTTCGATGAAGTACCCTTTGTTGAGGTGCGCGGGCCGCTTGCCGCCGGTCACCAGGTCGGAGGTCTTGCGGCCTTCCTCGATATACATTTCGATCCGATCGAGCTGGCGCTTCATCGCCACCGGTCCGAGCACCGTGTCGGGATCGGTACTGTAGCCGATCTTGAGCCCCTTCATCTCCTTCGCGATCAATTCCGCGAGCTCGTCGTGACGGTTGCGCGACACCACCGCGCGGCTGAGCATCGCACAGATCTGGCCACTCATCAGGGTGATCGTGCGAGCGAGGATCGCGGCCGCTTGCTCCAACGGGAAATCGTCGCGGATGATCGCGGCCGACTTGCCCCCCAGCTCGAGCGTCACGCGCGCGATCCGTTCGCCGCACGTCGAAGCGATCTTTTTGCCCGCGGCGGTCGACCCGGTGAAGCTGACTTTGTCCACGCCATGGTTCGACACGAGGTGGTGGCTGGCATCGCGGTGCGCGGTGACCAGATTGACCACGCCTGCCGGAATGCCTGCGGCTTCACACGCTTCGGCGAGAATATACGCCTCGACCGGAGTTTCCGGCGCCGGCTTCATCACCACCGTGCAGCCCGCCGCGAGCGCGTTGGCGAGCTTGGTGCCCATGATGGCGTACGGCCCGTTCCACGGCGCGATCGCGGCGACCACCCCGACGGGCTCGCGTGCGATGATGCCGGTGTCGCAGAAACGGGATTTCACCCGTTCGGCGAACGGAAAATCGCCGATCATCTCGGTGATATAGGCGAAAGTCTCGGTGCCGGCCGAGGACAGCATCGGCGCGACGCTGAGCAGGCCGCCCATCTGCAGGTTCCACGCGCTGGCGATCTGCGGCTCGCGGGTGCGCAGGATCTCGACCACCTTACGCAAATAGGCCTGGCGCTCGGCGACCGGCATGCGCGGCCACGGCCCCGTGTCGAACGCCTTGCGCGCCGCGACCACTGCGCGATCGACATCGCGCTCGTCCGCTTCGGCGACCGCGCCGACCACGCTTTCGCTATCGGGCGAGACGATCTCGATCATCCGCCCGCTGGACGCGGCGACCCATTCGCCGCCGATGAAAAGCTTGTCGGGGTGGGCCAGGCAATCGGTCGCTTCAGTGCTGCTCATGGGTGTTACTCGTTCCTCGATCTTCGGATAGTGCGGCCTCGCGCGAACTCATCGAATGGTGCGCGACGGACTGGAAATGGGGCATCGTGCCAAGCTCTATCGCGACCGGCACGGCGACGCCCATGAAAATGGCGAAAAGATGGACTGCGGGGCTCAGGCGGGGCAGGTGCGCGAAAGCCGCGCGCCGGCGCGCGGCATCGTCGAACGCCAGCAGCGGCAGAAAACTTTCGAGCCGGGCGCATACCAGCACCGCGGTGAACAAGACCATCACCATACCGACCATCGATCCGGCGATGCCGCCGTTGATGACCAACATCACCCATGCGATCGCGAATGAAACGGGAGCGGCGAGCACGATCGCCAGGGGGACGAAACGGTTGGCGAGCAGCAGTCCGCCGGTGACGAGTTCCACCCCCTTCACCACCGCGAACAGGCCGGTATCCTCTAGCGCGCCGATCAGTTCGCGCGAGAGCGATGTGGAACCCGGCGGAGCGGCCGTGAATCCCGCGAAGTAGTTTATTCCGTTGTAGAAGAACCACCCGCCGAAGAAGAATTGCACGGCGTAAGCGAGCACGGGGAACCCGCTGCCGAAGCCGTTGTTGCCCCCCGCAAGCGCCGGCCGTCCCTGCACGTGTTCAGTTCCCCGAGTTCTCGGCGAGAACCGCTGGAATTTGCTCCTCGTTCGTCGGTGGCTTGGTGCGCGCGCCGGCCGGCGTCGTCGCGGGCAGCGCGCGTGCAAGAGTTGTCAAACCGATCCCGCATCCTCTGAGGGCCATGATCTTCTCCCTGCTCCCGCCGATCAATGCGGCGCGCCTTTGCGGACGTCGTCCCAATGCTCGGTGATCATGCCGTCGACGTCGTAGCGAAACATATCGAACGAACAGGCGACGTACGTCTTCGCCGGGTTATCGGGCTCGGGCACGTCGAGATGCCAGGTCAGCACGACCAGATCGCCCTCAGCTACCGCCTCGATCAGGCGTTTCGTCGTGTGAGGCGCGGAAGCGGGATCTGCGTCCCGTTCGGCGGCGAGTTGCTTTACCGCATCGTACAGGAACTGCCGCCCCGGCGGAACGGCGGGGTTGTGCTGAATATAGTCGGGCGAAATGTAGCGCAGAACCGCGTCCGGCTCGAAGTCCACAATCACCGCCTGCCACATATCGAGCGCAAGCTGTTTGTTGCGCGCCTGTTGCGCCGGACCGTTCCGGTCTCCCATCATCGACTCCCAACGAAATATCGTCTAACTTGATCGTTAGACGATTAGCTGGACAATTGCGAGCAAAGAACGAACGGCTGTCTCCACGAGGACAGGGGATTCGATCAGGGACGCGGGATTTGGGGGACGACCAGATTGTCCCAATGCCCCCCGGTGTGCAGGTCCTTCATAGCCGGCTGGGCCATCAGGTCGTGCGGAAAGCCGAGCTCGATCGCACTCGCCTCGTCGAGCAAAGCCATGTGCTCCTGGCTTAGTTCGATCGTCAGCGCCTCGAGGTTGTCGGCGAGCTGAGCCGGGGTCCTCGCGCCGAGAACCGGTACGAAGCAGGTGCCCTGGGGCTCGCTGTTGCGCACCCAAGCGATCGCCACTTGCGCCGGCGTCGCGCCGAGCGCGCTTGCGACCCTATCGAGCGCGCCGACGATCTCCGCCTCGCGTGCTTCGGGGATTCGCCGGATCGGACCGCCGCCTTCGGTCAAACGGCCCTTGACCGCCTTGTCGCGGTACTTGCCGGTAAGCGTGCCGCCGCCGAGCGGGGACCAGATCATCGCCGCGAGCCCATAGGCTTGAGCCATCGGAATCATTTCGCGTTCTGCGGTGCGTTCGGCCAGGTTCAGCTCGATCTGGATCGCCGCGAGCGGGTTCGTTCCGCGCAGCTCGGCCGAAGTGACGGCGCGCGACACCCGCCACGCCGGGAAGTCGGACATGCCGATGTAGTTCACCTTCCCTTGCCGCACGAGGTCTTCGAGGCCGCGGACGATCTCATCGGTCGGCGTGACCAGATCCGGCATATGGACCAGGAAAATGTCGACGTAATCGCTTTTCAGCCGCCTCAGGCTGCCCTCGAGCGAGGCCATCATCGCCTTGCGTGAATTGCCCGTCTTGGCGATCGACCGCATGCCGACCGCAGTGGTGTACTTGGTCGAAACGATGAAGTTGTCGCGATCGCGCGAGATCAGGTTGCCCAGGATCGTCTCGGCCTCGCCGTTCTGGTACCCGTCCGCGCAGTCGAAGAAATTGCCGCCCGCCGCGACGAACATGTCGAACAGCGCGGCCGCTTCCTCCGGTGTGCATCCCCAGCCCCACGCCTTCCCGAAAGTCCCCGTGCCCAGCGCAGCTTCGGAGACCCGCAGGCCGGTCCGCCCAAAGACTTTGTATCGCATCACCCAATCTCCCCGCTTTCCGCATCTTCGTTTGATCGGAATAACATTATGCATTATAGATCGACTAACAATTTTGAAGGCTTGCGAGGGTTCGGTTAAAGTTTCTGATAAAAAACAGCGTGTTATAGGGAGAAATGAAATGCATCACCGCCGCCTTGCATCCGTGCTCCTGAGGGGGTCTGCATGCGTTCTCATTTCCACGGCCACCGGTTTCGCAGCCACGGCCGCCCACGCGCAAGACCAAACCGCTACCTCGGGCTCGGTTGAAGGCGCCCCGACGCCCGCGGCAACGGACGCATCGGCGACCGGCCCCGCCGACCAGGCTGAAATCGTCGTCACCGGCACCCGCATTCGCGGCGTCGCGCCGGTCGGTTCGGACCTGCTGCAGCTCGATTCCGCCGCACTAGAAAAGACCGGCCAGCTCAGCACCGCCGATATTCTGGCCAAAGTTCCGGCCGTGCTGACGCTCGGCTCAGGCAACACCTATTCGGGCGGCTCGAGCCAGAATGCCGACCTCAACGCGTATTCGTTCAACAAGTCGCCCAACTTGCGCGGCTTCGGCCCACAGGCGACGCTGAGCCTCGTGAACGGCCACCGCGTTCCGTACGACGGCGCGAACATGAACACCTTCGACGGGGACAACATCCCTGTCCAGATGCTGCAGCGGATCGACATCGTCGCCGATGGCGGCTCGGCCAACTACGGCGCCGACGCCATCACCGGCACGGTCAACTACATCATGCGCGCGCCGTTCACCGGGCTCGAGGCCTATGGGCAATACAGCTTGGCTGATGGCCAGGACAGTTATCAGGGCACCGTCGTGGGCGGTTACGACTGGGGCTCGGGCGGCATCGTGGTCGCGTATCAGTATTCTCATTCCGATCGCCTGAAGGCGTCTTCGCGCCCCAACCTGTATAACGATGATTTCACGCAGTACGGTGGGCCGGCCTCGTCCTATTACTCCAGCCCGGGCACGATCCTCTATAACGGCCAGACCTACGCCATTCCGGCCGGCCAGGACGGCACCAATCTCACGCTTGCGCAAATCGGCGCGGCCGGCACCGCGAACACGGAAAACATCTGGACCGGCTACGACGCGATTCCGGCATTCAAGCGCAACAACGTCGCGGCGAATTTCCGCCAGGACGTGACCGATGGCATCTCGATCTATGCCGACGGCTTCTATTCGGATCGCGATTTCAATCTCGCGCTCTACAGCAGCTCGCTCAACGACCGCGCCCTGGTGACGATCCCCAACAGCAACTACTACAGCCCCTGCAATCACGATCTAACGGGCGCGCCAGCAGACCTGCTGGCGGCCTGCCAGACCGGCTCGCTGACAGTCGCCTACAACAACGTCTACGAAGCCGGGCCCGCGATCCGCAACGGCTATACCCGCACGTGGGACGCGACCATCGGCACGGAGGTCGCGCTGTTCGGCGACTGGAAGGCCAACGTTTACGCATCGTTCGGCCGGAATGACGCGAAGAGCACCAACACGCTGTATTTGGGCAACAGCCTGACCACCTTGCCCGCTCTGGCCGGCACGACCGCCGACTCCGCCTTCAACGCTTTCTGCGACGCCTCGGCCGGATTGTGCAACAATGGCCAGTTCAACGACGCGATCGTAAACGCGGCAGGGTTTCCATTGGGCAATTCGCTCGGGATCCACACGACGTTCGACAATCAGGACTATGCCGCGAACGTCGACGGTTCGCTGTTCTCGCTTCCGGGCGGCAACGTGCGGCTGGCGGTGGGCGGCGAACATCAGGACCTGAAGTTCGTCAACGCCAACAACTTCGCGACCACGATCGACAAGCGGCACATCAACTCGGTCTACGGCGAGTTGTTCGTCCCGATCGTCGGCGCCGGCAACGCGATGCCCGGCATCCAGTCGCTCGAGTTCGACGGTGCACTGCGCCTGGACGACTACAACGACGTGGGCAGCACCGTGAACCCCAAGATCGGCATCAATTGGTCGCCGACCGACTGGCTGAAGCTTCGCGGCAGCTACGGCACGTCGTTCCGCGCGCCGGGCCTGGTCGACAACGATCCCAACTCGCAGGCCGGCAATCTTCCGGTCTATTTCGATGGATCGGTGATCGATGCCAGCATCTGTCCGACTTGCGCCGCCGATCACAACATCGGCATCTATCAGTCGGCGGGCGGCGCCGCCGGCAACCTGAAGCCCGAGCAGTCGACATCGTGGTCGTTTGGCTTCGAGATCGCTCCGCCCCACAGCGGCGTGCGTCTGTCGGCGACCTATTGGAACGTCAACTACACCGGTCAGGTATCATTCCCGGTCTACAGCGTCGGCGCCTATCAGGCGATCAACCAGGGGTATTACGACTCCGAAATCATTTATAATCCGGCCTTCTTCCCGAGCAAGGCCGCCAACAATCCCGAGGCGTTCTTCGGCCCGTACCCCTACAACCCCAACAATGCTTCTTGCGCCGCGGTCGCAGGGAAGGCAGTGACGACCCAGGTCCTGTTCGACCAGCTGGTGAACTGCATCAACACCGGCGGCTCCAGCCCGGTGCTGGGCCCGACGAACACCCAAGTCGGCGCCGACGTGGTCGCAATCAACAACGCGCACCGGATCAACGCCGGAACCACCCACGGCGACGGTATCGACATCAGCGCTTCATACGACTGGACGACCGGTGGCGGCGACTGGCATGTCGGCGCGATCGGATCGTATGTGCGCAGCTGGAAGGTGGCGCCGATCGCTACCGCACCGGTGATCGATGAAGTCAACCACTTCAACTATCCATTGCGCTTCCGCGGACGGGCCGACGCGTCGTGGTCGGGCAATGCCGGTCCGGGCGACCTGACGCTGGCTGCTTATCTGAATTATTCGAACAGCTACACGATCGACGCGGCGCTGCTGCCGGTGGGCGTGTCCGACAAATATACTCACATTGACAGCTATACGACGGTGGATCTCGCGATTCATTACGAATTGGGCGACGGCGCGGGCTCACTGCTGAAAGGGCTCGGGTTCACGATCAGCGCGCAGAACGTGTTCGACACCGATCCGCCGCTGGTGATCAACACCAGCAGTTCGTCGAGTATCCAATTCGATCCCGCGAATGCATCCGCGCTCGGCCGTGTGGTCACGTTCGAGGTTTCGAAAAAGTTTTGATTTTCAGAGTCGCCTAGCGGCTCCATCGTCCGACGTCGTTGCAACTGCGGCCGTAAGTATAGGTGCCAGGACGCATTTCGTGTCCTGGCACCTTTTTGCTTGCGACGGGCGGGTCGGATTGTGATTCACCGCTACGAGGTTCGCACGCCTGGCCGAATGCGGCCCGCGGCCGCCGCGGCTGCGGCGCGACCGGGAACCGACCGCAGGACTGCAGTGATCAGCGGGAGAACGCGTGGTTAAACGGGGGGCACAGATTGCTCCAACAGGCGAGCGCGATGGTCGAATCCATCATCGCACCCTTCACTCGCCCTTTCTCGATCGCAATTTTGATGTCAGGTCTGCAACCCATGACGCTGAAATCCGAACATTCCGCCGGCGAACGGAACCCGCGGTCTTCAAGGCATGCCGGGAAAGCAGCGGACGATCTCGCGGCTTTGCGCACCGCGAGTCACATGCAGCGTCTCGACGCGGCTGTCGGCACCCTTGTTGACGAATGGAACAAAGTCATTCCTTTGCTCGATCGCGACGTCAGGGCGATCGCTGCCAGGATTGCGCGGATCGACGATCGGTTGAAGACCAGCATGACAGCTGTGCTCAAGCACTCGGGCCTATCCGATAACGAGTTTCGGCTTCTTGCCGGACTCATGCGAATGGGCCCCCCTCACCGCTGTGCGCCGACGGACCTCGCGGGACGTTACGTGCCGGTCACCTCCGGTGGCCTCACCGGACTGGCGAACCGGCTCGAGCAGCGCGGGCTGATCGGGCGCGTGTCGCATCCTAACGACCAGCGCTCGGTGCTGATCGAGCTAACCGACGAGGGCAAGAAATTGGCGCTGAAAACGATGCAGGAGTTTGCACAAGTCGAGCAGACTTTGATGGCCGGCCTGTCTCAAGCCGATCGCACGAGAGGAAACGCGTTCCTCGGCAAACTGCTCCATTCGATCGAGCGCGCGCTACCCTGATATCAGGATGCGCCGCGTGACCTGTCAGGCCGGCGAAGCCATTTCTTCAGGCTTTGTCCGTGAGGAATGCCGCGCGTCGAGTTGCACCGGGATCGTATCGACCGCGATCGACGCGTCGGCGCCGCGCGACAGGCGGACATGCCGAATCCAGGCGGGGTCCGCGTGCGGGAAATCGGTCCGGCCGTGGCCGCTGCGCGTTTCCTCGCGCGCCAGCTTCGCGGTTGCGACCAGTTCTGCGGCCAATGCAAGATTGCGAAGCTCCTCGGCCGCGACGATGTCGGACATGTCGATATCCTCGTCGGCTGCGCGACGGATCGCGCGGAGCTTCCCGATCGCATCGGTCAACCGTTCGCGATTGGAAACGACGCCGGCCTGGCTCCACATGATCGTCTGGATCTGTTCGAACAGAGTGGCGGGGTCCGCCTTTCCGCCTGCCACGGATAGCCGCGCGCGTTCTTGCGCCAGAGCTTGCGGGTCGACGTCCGCCAACGCGTTCCGCCCGGCGTAGGCGGCAGCACTCCTGCCCGCGATATAGCCGAAGGTCTGCGTCTCCAGGAACCCGCATCCCTGCATGCGGTCGCCTCCATGGATGCCGCCGGACGCTTCGCCGGCGGCGAACAGTCCCGGCACCGCGGTCGCGGCGTCGGCGTCGATCCGCGCCCCTCCCATCAGGCGTTGGAACATCAGCGTGATGGGCACGATCTCGCCCGCCTTGTAAGTGCCGACCGGCGCGCGCGAACGCGCGATCTGCCCTTCCTCCACCTCCCAGACGACCGGGCCGCGTCCCTCGAAATTCTCCGTATAGACGGCGCGGGCCATCATGTAGCGTGGAGCGCATTCGAGATTTTCCGGGTCGTACTTTTCCATTATCCGCTCGCCGAGCGCGTTACGGTATTCGGCGCCGAAGATGGGTCCGGCCGGCGGAGAATCGCGAAACTGGGTGAACTCCATGTCGATCAGCGGAACGCCGGCGTGGAAGGCGAGGCTGTACGAATCCCCGGTCGTCCGACAATGATGCTCGACCACTTCCTCGCACAGGATCGAATAGAGCCGGTTAACTCCTCCCGCCGCCAGCACGACGGCCTTCGCGCGGATCACGAACCGCTCGCCGTCGGGCCCGATCGCGTGAGCTCCGGCGACCCGGCCCTCGGCAGTTAGCAGCAGGCGCGTGATCATTGTATTCTCGGAAAGAGAGACGCCTGCTTTGGCCAGCGCGTCTCGCATCGGCTCGATCACATTCGCGTGAACTCCGTTGCCGAGGCCCTTGGCCATCAGCGTGCGGCGGGCCGAATGGCCGGCACGCTTGGAGATAAACCAGGTCCCGTCGGCATTGGCGATGAACTCTACGCCGCGCCGTTCGATATCTTCCGCAAGGCCGCGCCCCAACTCGGCGCAGCGGGCGACCAAGTCGCGGTCGCATATTCCGCCGCTCGCATTGACCCAATCTTCAATGAACAGCTCGGCACTGTCCGCCTCATCGAGCAACGGAACGCTGAATCCGACCAGAGCGTGGGGGCTTGATCCACTTTCGCCGACTTCGCCCTTATCGACCAGCAGGACCGACGCTCCGGCTTCGGCGGCGGCGAGCGCCGCCCGTGTCGCGGCCGAGCCTCCGCCGATGACGAGGACATCGGTTGCAAGGTCTTCGGCCATCGGGTTCTCCTGTCGTCCTGTCGCCGCAAAGGTCTCTATTTTCCGTCGCGAATCCTGTCAATCTATCTTAGCACTAAGATATCTGCTAGAACTTGCGGACTCTCGAACTGCCGGAAAGCGATCTCGCTGGTGATTTCGCCATCAAGCCCGACCGAACCGCTGACCCAGCAACTGTGCGTGGTGGGGACCGAACCAGCTGGGCCCAATACGCGCCTCTTTCGGCTTGCTCGTCCGGACCGCGAACCGCTGCCCGCCGCGGAGGCGGGGGCGCATGTTACAGTGCGTCTTCCAGATGGCCTGGAGCGGCAATACTCCCTGCTCGAACCCGACCCGGTACCGCGAGAATACGCGATCGCTGTACGCAAGGAGACCGGGGGTCGCGGAGGCTCCACCGCGATGCACGATCGATTGCGGATCGGCGATGCCATCCACGTGCGTGCGCCGCGCAACGATTTTCCGTTGGCGGAAGGCGCGCCGTTCTCGGTTCTGATCGGCGGCGGAATCGGAATTACCCCGCTGCTTGCGATGGCGC
>DASVLP010000027.1:0-12617 GCA_036384795.1 Sphingomonadaceae bacterium
GCCGGTCACCAGCACTTTGTGCGGGACCCCGCGGCGGGCGAGCTCGTCGATCGTGTCGGAGAACACGTCGAGCCCCTTTTCCATCACCAGCCGGCCAAGGAAGCCGATCGCGAACTCGTCGTCCGCGATGCCCAGCGAACGTCGCCATTCGAGGCTCCGCCGCCCGGGATTGAACAGCTCGCGGTCGATCCCGCGCGACCAGATCGAGACGTCGTAGCTCATCCGCTCTTCACGCAGCACCTGGGCGAGCCCTTCCGAGGGCGCGACGATCGCGTCGCAGCGGCGGTAGAAGCGCCGCATGATCGCGCGCAGCACCGGTTCCAGCCACGCCATGTTGTAATAGCGCGGATACGTGTCGAACCGGGTGTGGACGCTCGCCAGCACCGGGACCCGCCGTGCGCGGGCCCAGCTCACCGCGCGGTGGCCGGCGAGATCGGGCGCGGAAACGTGCAGCACGTTGGGCGCGAAGGCCGCCAGGTCTTGGCGCACGCGGGGCGGCAGCGCCAGCGCCAGGCGGTATTCGCTGCGGCCGGGGATCGGCGCGCTGGGCAGGCTGACGAGCTCGCCGGTCGGCGCGAAGTCGGGCTGGGGCACGGTGGGTGAATAGACCCGCACCGCGGCGCCCTGATGCAGCAGGTGCTCGACCAGCCGGTTCAGCGCCTGGTTCGCACCGTCGCGGACCATGTTGTAGTTGCCCGAAAACAGCGCGATGCGCAGTCCGGCGGTGGTTGAAGGCACGTCGGCGGCCGATTTCGCCGTGGAGGACGGGGGGGCGGGCGCGCGATCCATCGCGCGGGGCCTAGCCGATGCTGCGCCGCCGCGCCAGTTGCTGCCGCCAGCCGGTGCAGCCGGCTCGAATCGAGCACTTTCCATCCCGGCGGGTTCGTGTCCCGCGAGCCACAATGGCGGTTTCAGGGGAAACCGTTAGTCATTGGTAATTGTGTGGTTAACCATGCCCAACTATGATCGCCGCCCGGAACAAACATCCGGCCGCGCGTTCGGGTCGTCCAGGGGAAGACGCTCCTTTCCGCCGCAACAGGAGTGAGGGAGCAGTCCATGAATTCAATGCCTGCCGTGTCCGGCGCAATTCGCCGCGCGACTTTGCGAGCAACCCTGCTGGTCGGCGCCGCCGGGGTTGCGCTGGCCACCCCCGCGACCGCATTCGCGCAAGGGGAGGAAGAGGCGCAGCCGGCTGCGCCCGCCGCCGGCGCCGATGCGAACGAGGGCAACGAGATCGTCGTCACCGCGACCAAGCGCGAGCAGACCCTGCAGGACACGCCGGTCGCGGTTTCGGTCGCGACCAAGGACCAGCTCGACCGCGCGGAAATCCGCGACCTGAAAGACCTCCAGACGCTCGTCCCGTCGCTGCACGTGACCCAGCTGCAGAGCTCGGCCAACACCAACTTCATCATCCGCGGCTTCGGCAACGGCGCGAACAACACCGGCATCGAGCCTTCGGTCGGCGTGTTCATCGACGGCGTCTACCGCTCGCGCACGTCGTCGGAAATGAACGACTTTCCCAACATCGAGCGGATCGAGGTGCTGCGCGGGCCGCAATCGACCTTGTTCGGCAAGAACGCGTCCGCGGGGGTGATCTCGATCATCACGCAAGAGCCGCAGTTCAGCCTCCACGGTTCGGCCGAGGCGACTTACGGCAACTACAACGCGCGGGTGCTCAAGGGCTACATCACCGGCCCCCTGGGCGAAAGCGTGGCGGCGAGCATCGCCGGCGGTTATGCCGGGCGTGACGGCTACAACGAGGATCTCGGCACCGGCAACCGCACCAACGAGCGCAATCGCTGGTTCGTGCGCGGGCAATTGCTGGCCGAACCCTCGAGCGCGCTGAAGATCCGCCTGATCGCCGACTACGACAAGATCGACGAAAACTGCTGCGGGGTGGTCAATCTCCAGCCGTCGCCGGCGACCACCGTGATCGAGGCCCTGGGCGGCCACGTGACCGACTATCACGACCGTTTCGCGGACGTGGTCTACGACAACTACGATTCCAAGAACGACATCAGCAACTGGGGCCTGTCCGGCCAGATCGACTACGATCTCGGCCCGCTTACGCTGACCTCGATCACGGCTTACCGCCAGAACAAGGCCGTCACCGCGCAGGACGCCGATTTCTCGAGCGCGGACCTCATCTATCCGCTCTCCGCCGACGTGCGGCTGCATACCTTCACCCAGGAATTCCGCGCGAACGCGCAGATCGGCGAGATGCTCAACGCGCTGTTCGGCGCGTTCTACATCCACGAGAACGTCGACCAGACCAGCCAGCTCAAGTGGGGCAGCCAGGCCCGGCCTTATGCCAACGCGCTGATCCAGTCGCTGTCGGGCGGGGCGATCGACCTGCCGACGCTGGAAGGCACCCTCGGCACGCTCGAAGGCAATCCGGGCAAATATCTCGGCACGTTCTTCGACCAGGGCGACGGCAACGACGAACACTTCACGCTCAAAAGCGACGCGATCTCGCTCTACGGCCAGCTCGACTTCAAGGTCGCCCCGTCGCTCACGCTGACGGTGGGCGGCAACTACACCCACGATGCGAAAGACTTCACCGCGAACATCGCCAGCAGCGACGTGTTCTCGGCGATCGACCTGGTGGCCGATGGCGGCACCGCGATCTACCAGCAGGCCCTGTCGCAGCAGGTCGGCGCCGCGCTGAGCCTCGGGCGGCCGGCGACCGCGGCGGAAATCGGCGCGTTCGCGGCGGGCAACCCGGCCGCTTACGGTCAGATTTCGGCGGGCTCGCAGCAGTATGCCGCCGCCAACGCGGCCAATCCCGCAGTCAACCCGTTCCTGGCGCTGCAGCCGCTGCAGTTCCTGCCGCCGTTCCTGGCGGTGCCGAACGCGGTCGAGCCGGGCAAGCTGCGCGACGACAACTTCTCCTATACGATCCGCCTGGCGTACGACGTGGACGAGAACGTCAACGTCTATGCAAGCTACGCCACCGGCTACAAGGCGCCGTCGATCAACCTTTCGCGCGACAGCCTGCCGTTCGCTGCCGATCAGGTCGCGATCGAGGCCGCGGGCCTGGCCCAGGTCAACCAGGCCTACGGCACCCGCTATGCGGATTCGGAAAAGTCGGCGGTCGCCGAAATCGGGCTCAAGAGCCAATGGCACGGCGGCGCGGCGAACGTCGCGGGCTTCTACCAGGAGATCAAGGGCTTCCAGTCGAACGTGTTCACCGGCAAGGGCTTCGCGCTGTCGAACGCCGGCAAGCAGTCGACCTGGGGCGTGGAGTTCGAAGGCCGGCAGGAACTGTTCCCCGGCTTCACCGCCAACCTCGGCGTCACCTGGCTCGACCCCAAGTACGACGAATTCCAGTTCTCGGCGGTGGGGGACCTCTCCGGCACCCGCCCGGCGAACATCCCCGAATGGACCGTGATCCTGGGCGGGGAATACCGCAAGGAACTCGGCAACGGCGACGCGCTGACGCTCAGCGCCTCGTACCACTACGAATCCGACGTGCAGATCACCGAGGGGCTGCCCGGCTATCTCGCGCTCGGCTCGGCGGCGGCGATCGCCGCGGCGAAGCCGTTCACTCGCGAGGAAAACCTGGTCGACGCCTCGATCACCTACGGCTTCCGCAACGGGCTGGAGGTATCGCTGTGGGGCCGCAACCTGACCGACGATCGCTTCCTGCAGCAGATCTTCGATTCAGTGGCGCAACCTTATTCGATCTCGGGCTATACCAACGAGCCGCGCACCTGGGGCGGCACGGTGCGGTTCAAGTGGTGAGCCGCGCGGGTTGATCGAGAAAAGGGAAGGGGGCGCGAGCCCCCTTTTTCTTGCGCCCGGCCGGCAGATGTGATGGCTTGCTCTTTGCGGCGACTCGATTTCGCCGGGAAGGGGGAAACATGCAATGGATGTTCTTGCCGTATAAGCGCTATTTCGATTTCTCCGGCCGTTCGCGGCGGATGGAATACTGGATGTTCGCGCTGCTGTGGTTCATCATCGGCGTGATCTTCGACATCGGCGTGTTCGCCAGCATGCCTTCTGCCGAAGCGATGCAGGCGGGCGTGGCGCCGGCCGGACTGGGCATCGGCGCGGTCATCTTCGGGATATTCGCCGCGGCCAGCCTCATTCCGGCGATCGCCGTCACGGTTCGGCGCCTGCACGACACCGACCGGTCCGGCTGGTGGTGGTTCATCCAGCTGATTCCGCTGATCGGCGCGATCGTGATGCTGGTGTTCATGCTGCTCGACGGAACGCCCGGCCCCAATCGCTTCGGGCCCGATCCGAAGAGCCGGACGGACGCCGAAGTCTTCGCCTAGCAAGCCCTGCGTGAGATCCTCCCCGGCGGCACGCTCGGGGAGGATCTTCAGACCCGCGCCACGCTCCCGCCCACGACGCGCCACACGGCCGCCTCGCCGGCGATCCCGTCGAAGGGCGCCATCTCGGTGCCGGTGAGCCAGACTTGCGCCGGGCCCGCGCGCAGCCGCTCGAACAGCGCCGCCCGGCGCACCGGATCGAGGTGCGCGGCGACTTCGTCCAGCAGCAGCACGCCCGGACGCTCGCCCGACGCCAGCCCAGCATGGGCGAGGGTGAGGGCGATCAGCATCGCCTTCTGCTCGCCGGTCGAGCTCAGCGCGGCGGGCTGGCTTTTCCCGGCCATCGTGACCTCGAGCTCGTCGCGCTGCGGGCCGACGAGGGTGCGCTGCGCCGCGCGTTCGCGGGGGCGAGCGCGGCGCAAGGCGGCAGCGAGCTCCGGTCGCTCGGTCGGCCCGCCGGGGAGATAAGCGAGCTCCGGGCGGGCAAACGGTTCGTCGGGCGAGGCGGCCAGCGCATCCTTCAACCGCTCCACCAGCCGCGCACGGCCCGCCGCGAGCGCCGCGCCGGCATCGGCCAGTTGCGCTTCGACCGCGTCGAGCCACGCCGGTTCCGGCTCGCGCTCGTCCGACAGCAGCCGGTTGCGTTCGCGCAGCGCCGCCTCGTGCCGCGCGGCGCGGCTGGCATGCGCCGGATCGAGCGCGACCGCGAGCCGGTCCATATAGCGCCGGCGCGCGCCGGCGCTGTCGCCGAACAGCCCGTCCATCGCCGGGGTCAGCCAACTGAGCGACAGCCATTCGCCAAGGCTCGTCGCGCTGGCCGATGCGCCGTTCACCTGGACCAGCCGGCGGCTGGGCCGCGCCGGATCGGTTCCGGTGCCGAGCAGCACCGGCTCCGCGTCTCCGCCGGTGGACAGCTCGGCACTGACCGCGAAGCCCCCGCCGCCCCCGCTCATCGCCATCTCGGCCAGCTGCGCGCGCCTGAGGCCACGGCCGGGCGCGAACAGCGACAACGCCTCGAGCACATTGGTCTTGCCCGCGCCGTTCTCGCCGATCAGCAGGTTGAGCTTGCCAGCCCCGTCCAGCCGGCTTTCGCGGTGGTTGCGGAAGGCGGAAAGGGTGATCCGGTCGAGCGCCATGCCGGTTTTCGTTAGCGGCATGGATGCAGACAAGCCACGCGATTTGCGCGGTTCCCATCTGTTGGTAAAAAATCCCAATCCGCGGCATTCATCCCCCGTAAAGGATGCCATGCAGCCATCGGAAGCGCGGATTTCCAACATTTCCTAAAATTGGCACGCCCCGTGCAACACCTGCGGCATGGACGGGAACGGTCCCGGCCAAGTTACAGGAAGGGAAATTCGAGATGCAAAACGTCAACTCTTTCGCCAGCCGGGCCGCCGCTTTCATGAGCGCCGGCGCGATCACCGCTCTGATGCTGTTCGCCTACTTCGCTCCGGTGGCGAGCGCGCCGATCGGGTTCGTCGCGTGAGCGGGCCGGAAACGATGAGCACCGGCGCCTCGAAGCAAAACGGGTTCCGCCTGGACCGCGCAAACGGCAAGCTGATGGGCGTTTGTGCCGGTCTGGGCAACTCGCTGGGGATCGACCCGGTCATCGTCCGCATCGCTTTCGTGCTCGGAACCTTGTGCGGCGCCGGAATCCTGGTGCCGATCTACCTCGCGATCGGGTTGATCGCAGACTGAACGGGGATGCGCGCGCTCAAGCAGAGCGCGACGGCGCGATAGAACGCATCCCCGTTCTAGTTCTCCAGATCCTCCACGGCGCCTCCGCCGAAGGGATTGAAGTCCGTGTCGCTGTCGTACACGTCGACCCCCTCGCGGCGCTTCAGGAAACCGACCACCGCATAGGTAACCGGGGTCAGCACCACTTCCCAGGTTGTCTTGATCAGCCACTGCGAGATCACGACCTCGCCCAGTTGCTGGATCGGCCATCCCGCCAGGCCATAGAACGCGATCGGATAGAAGATCACGCTGTCGAGCCCTTCGCCGACGATGGTCGAGCCGATCGTGCGGGTCCACAGGTACTTGCCCCCGGTCCAGATCTTCATCTTCGCGAGCACGAAGCTGTTGGCGAACTCGCCGGCCCAGAACGCCGCCATCGAGGCGAGCACGATCCGCCAGGAATTGCCGAACACGAACTCGTATGCGGGCTGCCCGGGCCAGTCTTTCGCCGGCGGCAATGAAACCACCACCCAGGCCATGAACGCCATGAACGCGAGCGCGACGAACCCGCACCAGATCGCCCGGCGCGCGTGGGCGTAGCCGTAGACTTCGGTCAGCACATCGTCGATCACGTAGCTGATCGGGAAGAACAGCACCCCCGCGCCGAACGACCACTGCCCGCCGCCGGGCAGCGGGAAGTAAGACGGCTTCGACGCGCCGATGATGTTGGACAGCAGCAGGATCGCGACGAACGCCGCGAGCAGGTAATCGAAATAGCGGTAATGCCGGCGGCTTCCGGCTTTGCCCTCGATCCGTTTCAGCCCCTCTGTCATCGGCGCGGAGTAACGCGATTTCCCTCCGCTGCAAAGCAAGCTATTGGGGCCACCGCGCGCGCCCGTAGTTCAACTGGATAGAGCACGAGCCTTCTAAGCTTGGAGTTGCAGGTTCGAGTCCTGCCGGGCGCGCCACGTAGCGCGAACTATCCTGCCTGATTTGCGAGCCCGAGAACGCCGGAGCGGACGATCGGCTAACGCGCCGGTAGCGGATATTTGCCTGGAAAAGGCGAGCTTCGGGGCGAATGCGACAAAGACTGCGCGGGTAAGCCTGTGTGGCTGTGCACCCCTTCAGGGTGCGCGAGTTTCAGCCCCGGGGAGAGGCCATCGGGACTTCTTCCGCGTTTTGCCGCTCGACCGCTTGGCAAAGAAGATCACTCGTTTCATTATCCTCTGCAAACCCAGAACATAAAGAGGGACTGATCGTCCCCAGGGAGGGGAAATCCGGTTATGCGTAATCACTTTAGCCTGTTCACTTACGCCGGCTTCGTGCTCGCCTCGCTGCTGCTCGCCGTGAGTGCCGGCGCCGCCGCGCAGGGTGACGGGGATCACGCCAACATGGCGATGGACGTGGCCGCCCCGGCAGCGATAACGCGGACCGTGAAGTGGTCGGATGCGTCGGCATGGCCTTCGGGCAAAGTGCCCGCGGCGGGCGAGGCGGTGACCATCCCGCGCGGCACCGAGGTCCTGCTCGACGTGAGCCCGCCCGAACTGCGCAGCATCACGGTGCAGGGCAAGCTGACCTTCGTCGACGGGCGCGACCTGGCGCTGACCACCGACTGGATCTATGTCCCCGGCGGCGAACTGCAGATCGGCACCGAGGCCAAGCCGTTCACGCACAAGGCCACGATCACGCTCACGGACAATGTCCCGGGCGAGGACATCCACACCATGGGCGATCGCGGCATCATGCTGCAGGCGGGCACGCTCAACATTCATGGCAATCGTACGCATAGCTGGACGAAGCTGGCGGCGACTGCCGAGAAGGGCGCGCGGCAGATCCAGGTGCTCGATGCGAGGGAATGGAAGCCAGGCGACGAGATCGTGCTCGCCTCGACCGACTATAATCCGCGCCAGGCGGAGCGGCGCACCATCACCGCGGTCAACGGCAACACGCTCAGCTTCGCCGAGCCGCTTGCATACATGCATTTCGGCAAGATCACCTTCGGGGTGGACGAGCGCGGCGAGGTCGGCATGTTGACCCGCAACATCAAGGTGCAGGCGTCCGACGACCACCTCGACAAGTATTTCGGCGGGCACATCATGGCGATGGCCGGCTCGAAGATGTACCTCTCGGGCATCGAGCTCAACCGCATGGGCCAGAACATGCACCTGGCGCGCTACCCGATCCACTGGCACATCGACGGCGATGCGCCGGGCCAGTACATCGAGAACTCGGCCATCCATGACACCTACAACCGCTGCGTGACGGTCCACGGTACCAACGATCTGCGGATCGAGAACAACGTGACCTACAACACCGTGGGCCACTGCTTCTTCCTCGAAGACGGCATCGAGCACGGCAACGCATTCGTGCACAACCTGGCCATCCAGACCAAGTGCCATCCGACCCTGGACTGCGTGCCCACCAATCTCGCCGCCAACGGAGAGAAAGATCCCAGGTCCGCCGATCGCGCGGCCTACAGCAAACTGAGCTTCCACGGGGACACTCTGCTGCCGTCCGACAACACGGTGGCGGCCTTCTGGATCACCAATCCGGACAACAGCTTCATCGACAACGTCGCCGCCGGTTCCGACGAGAACGGTTTCTGGCTGTCCCTGCCAATGCACCCCCAGGGCGCGTTCAAGGATTCGCCAGCCAGCAAGACGATCTGGCCGCGCCGGACGCCGCTGCGCGCCTTCAAAGGCAACGTGGCCCATTCCAACTTCGACGGGTTCATGTTCGACCGGAACATCTACGAAGACAACACCTTCGGCCTGGCCACCATCCCGTTCCTGCCGCTCAAAAATCCTGCCGACCTCGAGAGCGAAGTGGTGGAGACGCACTTCGAGAACCTGACCAGCTACAAGAACCGCAACGGTGGCCTCTGGAGCCGGGGCGACCTCTTCGTATTCAGCAACGCGAAATTCGCCGACAACGCCATCGGCATGACCTCGTCCGCCGGCGACATCGGCAGCGAGCGGTTCAAAGCACAACTGGTCGATTCGCTGATCGTGGGCGAGACCGGCAATATCGGCAATCCCACGACGCCGGAGGAAATCGCCTACGGCCGCAGCCTGCCCAAGACCCGGATCCCCGACTTCCCCATCCGCGGCTACGAATACTACGACTACCGCGACGACGTGGTGAACACGACATTCGTGAATTTCCAGGACAACGATCGGCGAAAGACAGGCGCGCTGTCGTTCCTGCTGTACACGAGCGCGGGGCTCAGCACCGGAAGCACCATCAGCGGCGCGAAATTCGTCAACGCCAAGCCGGTCTATTTCCCGAAATACGATGCCCGGTTCGATAACGACAACCGCGGCGGCAACGCCTATCGGACCCTGTCGATCCACGACCTCGACGGTTCGGTGACCGGCATCCCCGATTCCCACATCATGCTCAACGACGGCGAGAACGACAGCGTCGTCACCGACGACACTTGCGTGATCCATCCCGCCTGGAACGCCTCTGTCTGCAAGGGCGACGTCGGACGCCTGAATCTTTCGGACAGCAGAGGAGAGCTTCCGGCCAAAGTCGATCTCGAATCCCGGACCGCCCGGTTCGCTTTGCTCTCGTCGCTCGGGCCGAATGCTCCGGACACGCCCCTCGTGAAGGCCCAGCGTGCCGCCCTGTTCTCGCGCCGTCCTCCTGAGGCGCCCATCGCGCTCGTCCGCAACGGCAAGGAGTTCAAGATTTCCGGCGACGAGAGCACCGTGCGTGCCGGCACCGAGATCGAGGTCAAGACCGAACGGCCGCAAGTCACTCTCAGCCTGGCCGAAATGGACAAGGGCTCATGGGTCATATTCGAATTTCCGGGGTTCGCCAAGGCAACCTCCGGAACGCAGCAGGCCAGCATGGCTGCGTTGCGCAAGGCGAAAGAGACCTCCTATTTCAAGGACGGGAACGACCTCTGGGTCAAACTGGTCGTGACCAAGCCTCCGTTGCCGATCGTTCGCCCAACGGATCTGCAAGCCAGTATTACGGTCAGCAGGGAAGAGCGCGGCTGACGCCCACGCGAAGCGCCGCGACGGCGGTCTGCCGGAACGGTGCTGCGCTGGTATGAGAAGCTCCCTTCTTTCTCTGAGCGTATTGGTATAGCGCTCGGGGCGGCGGCGCCCGGTCGCCCGCAATCTGTAGTACAGAGCGACCAGCGATGAGACTGATGCGCTCAAGGACTACGTCGCACGCCAGATGACCGATAGGGTTCCAAGGAGATATCATGGCCGTCCCAGCCAAGGACCTGCTTGCCCTGATGGCGCGGTATCATGCTTGGGCGACCGGCTCCTTGCCTCGATCGCGAGGATACCCGAGGAATTGTACCGCAAGCCGTGCGGGCTGTTCTTTGGATCGATCCACGGAACACTCAATCATCTGCTGCTGACCGATGCCGAACTATGGTATCCGAGATCTACCGGAGACCGCACGTCCAGCCTGCCGCTCGACGCAGAGCTCGAGCACGGCCGGCCGGCGCTTGCATCCCGCCTGACGGCGGCCGCCGCACGCTGGTCCCGGTATATCGAGAGCCTCGACGAGCCCGCGCTGGCAGGCGATCTTCGCTACACGATGACGACGGGGCAGGCGCGGACCCTGCCGATCTCGGGCGCGCTGCTCCACGTCTTCAATCACGCTACCCACCACCGGGGCCAGGTCACCGCCGCAATCTCACAGCTCGGTTTCGAATACGAGCCGCTCGACCTGCCTTATCTGATCTTTGCCGAGCAGGCGTAGCTTCAATCCGGCTGCGTTACGTAGCGCAAGTACGGCTTCACTTTCTCGAAGCCCTGGAACTTCGCGCTTGCGTCATCGTCGGACACCGCGGTCGAAACGATCACCCGGTCGCCCGGCTTCCAGTTCACCGGGGTCGCGAGCGGGTGCTTGGCGGTGAGCTGGATCGAGTCCAACGCGCGCAGGATCTCGTCGAAGTTGCGGCCGGTGCTCATCGGGTAGAGCAGCATCAGCTTGATCTTCTTGTCCGGGCCGATGATGAACACCGTGCGCACGGTGGCGTTATCCGCCGGGGTGCGGCCTTCCGACGTGTTACCGGCGTCGGCCGGCAGCATGTTGTAGAGCTTGGCCACCTTGAGCTCGGGGTCGCCGATCATCGGATAGGTCACCGCCGACCCTTGCGTTTCCTCGATGTCCTTCGCCCAGCCCGCATGCTTGTCGACGGGATCGACGCTGAGCCCGATGATCTTGGTGTTGCGCTTCTCGAACTCGGGCATCAGCCGCGCCATGTAGCCCAATTCGGTGGTGCAGACCGGCGTGAAGTCCTTCGGGTGCGAGAACAGGATCGCCCAGGAATCGCCGATCCAGTCGTAGAAGCGGATGTGTCCCTGGGTGGTGTCGGCTTCGAAATCGGGGGCGGTCGAGCCAATGCTGAGCGTCATGTCGGTCTCCGTTCGGCGTATCTGTCCAAGCCAGAGTACATCTAGTGCGCCTGGTGCGGGCGCCCAACGACGAAAATTAAGCAGCCGGCAAACCGAACTTCGCGACCGGACGCGCGATCGTGGGCGGCACCTCCACCGCGCAGTTTCGAAAAAAGGTTGACTAGGCAACCATGCCGATATAGTTGACTAGTCAATCAACGGAGTGGGACATGCGGCGAACGGTGCCCGAGCTTACCGATCACCTGGGCTACTGGCTGCGACTCCTCTCGAACCACGTGTCGCACGGCTTTGCGCGCAAGATCGCCGGTGAGGGCGTGACGGTGGCGGAGTGGGCGATGATGCGGGTGATGTACGGAAAGGGCCCGCTGCCGCCCAGCCGAGTCGCCGGGCTGATGGGCATGACCCGGGGAGCGATTACCCGCTTGGCCGATCGGCTGATCGGCAAGGGGCTGCTCTTGCGGGAGGCAAGCGAGAGCGATGGCCGCGCGCAGGCGCTGCGGCTCACCGGGAAAGCCGAGCGCATGGTGCCGCGGCTTGCCGCGCTGGCCGACCTGAACGACGCCGAAAGCTTCTCCCAATTTTCCCCCGAGGAGCGGCGGGCATTGCGGGCGATGCTCGAGAAATCCGTCACGCGGCTCGGAATTTCCCAAGTCGCGATCGACTGAAGAAGGATTCGCCGATGACCGACCACCAGACCGCCGTCGCCCGCGCCTGTTTCGAGGCAGCCGAGCGCGACCAACTCGCTTTTCCCGACAGCGTCCGGCGCTTGAGCGAGGCGGGGTTCGAACGATATGCGGTGGACTTCTGCCGCGGGACCTGGACCTGCTACACGCCTGAGGGCGACAGCATCGTTCTGGATGCCGCCCGCCGCGACACGCGCATTGGGCTCGGCTTCGACCTCGCGGCGGTAAAGGCAGCCATCCGGGAGGCTCAAGAGCAGGCGCCGGACTACACATACGCCGGATTTTGCGAGAAGGTCATGCGCGCCGGCTGCGTGGGCTATGTCGTATCGTTCCCTGGCCGCCGAGCCATCTACTCGGCCCGCAAGGGGGAGGCTCACGTCGAGCATTTTCCGACCTGACCGCGACTTCCGTCGGAAAAACTTACACACCGAACAGCATTAACGCGGCGCCAACCATCGTGTCGGGCGGGCAAGCCCGGGACTGCAAAACTGGCACGGGCATTGCACCTCTATCGGCACCTAGTCTTCGAACAGAGGCGGGGCCGACCCCTGTCCCCCAAAACCTGGTCTCCCGGCCCCGCCTCGCCCCGAAGA
>DASVLP010000028.1:0-8811 GCA_036384795.1 Sphingomonadaceae bacterium
CGTTCGCTGGGCATCGCGGACGACGAGTTCGCGATCGGCTTCCTTGGCCGGCTGGTGATGGAAAAGGGGCTCGACGTGTTCTCCGACACGATCGACGAGCTCGCCCGCCGCGGGGTCCCGCACAAAGTGCTGGTGACCGGCGAAGGGCCCGCTCGCGGCTGGTTCGAAGCGCGACTGCCGAACGCGGTGTTCACTGGCTTCCAGGCCGGCGCAGACCTCGCCCGCGCGGTCGCGAGCATGGACGTGTTGTTCAACCCCTCGGTCACCGAGGCGTTCGGCAACGTCACGCTGGAGGCGATGGCGTGCGGATTGCCGGTGGTCGCCGCGCAAGCCACCGGCAGCGAGAACCTGGTCGACGACGGGGTTTCGGGGCGGCTGATCCGCCCCGGCGCGATCCACCAGTTCGCCGAAGTGCTGCGCGCCTACGCCGGCCGGCCCGAGCTGCGCGCACAGCATGGCGCGGCGGGGCAAGAACGGTCGCTGGAATTCGGCTGGGATCGGATCAACCAGGCGGTCGCCGACACGTACCTGCGGCTGATCCGGCAGAAAGCGCGGGCCCGGTGAGAGGCCGGGCCCGCGCCCTTGCGCATCACAACCGCTCGATCCGCTTCGCCGCCTCGTCGATGATATCGACGATCTGCTCGATCGCGCCGGCGTCGAGCCTGCCGCCGCCGAAGCGATTGGCAAGCACCCGGCCGAGGTTCGCGAACGCGCGGCCCAGCTCGGGCGGGCGCCGTCCTTCGCGGCGATCGCCGAGCGCCGCGAGCCGCGCCAGCAGAGCTTCGACCTCGTCGGCCTTCTCGGCGAGCTCGCCCAAACCCTGATCGGTCGCGGCGAAGGCCTTGCGGCCCTTGTCGCCGTCGGCGCTCTCGGCGATCGCGCCTTCGTCCTCGAGCAGCGAAAGCGTCGGGTAGACGGTGCCGGGACTCGGCGCGTAGGCGCCGCCGGTCAGTTCCTCGATCGCCTTGATCAGCTCGTAGCCGTGGCGCGGCTCGTCGGCGATCAGCTTGAGCAGCACGAGGCGAAGCTCGCCCGCGCCGAACATCCGACCGCGCCCGCGCCCGCCTCGGCTCCGTTCGAAGCCGCCGAAGGGAAACTCGCCCCAGCCCTCGAACCCGCGGTTCATCGCCGCCATCTTGTACCCGATCGCTGCGTCCCACGGGGCGCCGTGCCAGCCGTGGCGGTGGCCCCAATGGCATCCATGTCTGTGCATCGATAAATCCTTTGTTCGTTCACGATAGTCTTATGATATATCTTAGATAGATCGATCACAAGAGCCCCGATGCAATTTTTCTCTCCCTCGCCTATCTTGGGCCGCATGGCCGACCTGTTTGCCGACGAGCTGCCGCAGCACGTTCCCGAGGCATCGCGCGACGATGCCCCGCTGGCCGATCGCCTGCGCCCGGCGAAGCTCGACGAGGTGGTCGGACAGGAGCACCTGACCGGCCCCGAAGGCGCGATCGGCCGGATGGTCGCGGCCGGCAAGCTGTCGAGCATGATCCTGTGGGGCCCGCCCGGCACCGGCAAGACCAGCATCGCGCGGCTGCTGGCCGATGCGGTCGGCATGCGCTTCGTCGCGATCAGCGCGGTGTTCAGCGGCGTCGCGGACCTCAAGAAAGTGTTCGCCGAGGCCGATAAGATGAGCGAGGCGGGCCAGCGAACCCTGCTGTTCGTGGACGAGATCCACCGCTTCAACCGCGCGCAGCAGGACGGCTTCCTGCCGTATGTCGAGCGCGGCACGGTGACGCTGGTCGGCGCGACCACCGAGAACCCGAGCTTCGAGCTCAACGCGGCGCTCCTGAGCCGCACCCAGGTGCTGATCCTGCGCCGGCTCGACGCCGCCGCGCTCGAAAAGCTGCTCGAACGCGCCGAAACGCTCGAAGGCAAGTCGCTGCCGCTCAGCCCGGACGCGCGCGACGCGTTGATCGCCAGCGCCGACGGCGACGGGCGTTTCCTGCTCAACCAGGCCGAGACGCTCTATGCCGCGAACATCGCCGATGCGCTGAGCCCCGCCGAGCTCGGCCGGTTCCTCCAGCGCCGGGTCGCGGTCTACGACAAGGACCGCGAGGGGCACTACAACCTGATCTCCGCGCTGCACAAAAGCTTGCGCGGCTCGGACCCGCAGGCCGCGCTCTATTACCTCGCGCGGATGCTGGTTGCGGGGGAGGAGCCGCTTTATCTGCTGCGCCGGTTGACCCGGGCCGCGGTCGAGGACGTCGGCCTCGCCGACCCCCAGGCGCTGGTCCAATGCCTGGCGGCGAAGGACGCCTACGACTTCCTCGGCTCTCCCGAGGGCGAGCTGGCGATCGTCCAGGCCTGCCTCTATCTTGCCACCGCACCCAAATCGAACGCCGCCTACAAGGCCCAGAAAGCCGCGTGGCGCAGCGCCAAGGAAACCGGCAGCCTGATGCCGCCCGCCAACATCCTCAACGCGCCGACCAAGCTGATGAAGCAGATCGGCTACGGCAAGGGCTACACCTACGACCACGATGCCGAAGAAGGCTTCTCGGGCGACAACTACTGGCCGGCAGAGATGGAGCCGCAGACTTACTACGAACCGGTCGAGCGCGGATTCGAACGGCAAGTGAAAGAGCGGATCGCCTACTGGAACAAGCTGCGCCTGGAACGCGGCGATGAGTGAGCCGCTCGACAGCTACGACAAGGCGCTCGCCTTCGCGCTGACCCTTCCGGGCACCGCGCAGCTTATCAAATTCAACTGGGCGGTGGCGGGAATCGCCGCGAATGGACAGTCGTTCGTCTTTCCAGGACACGAACGGGCCACTTCGTTCGTGGTCGCCATCGATCTCGCCACGGTTGAGATGCTCAAGGAAACCGAACCCGAGACGTATTGGCAGTCGCCGCACTACGAAGGCTATCCGATGGTGTTGGTGCGCTACGACAGCCCCGATCCCGCGCGCGTGCGGCGGGTGATCGAGCAGGCGCGCGACCAGGCAGCGGCGAAGAAGCCCGTTCGCCCACGCAAGAAGTGAGCGAGCGCTTCGAGCACTTCGCCGCGATCGACTGGTCGGGCGCCGCGGGCGAGCGGCACAAGGGCATCGCGGTGGCGCTCTGCGGGCCGGGCGACGAACCGCCGCGGCTGGTGCGGGCGGGAACGAAGTGGTCGCGCCCCGAGGTGCTGCACTGGCTGCTGGACGAAATGCCGAAGGGCACGCTGGTCGGCCTCGACCTCGGCATCTCGCTGCCGTTCGCCGACCGCGGCGCGTTCTTCCCTGGATGGATGGCAAGCCCGCCGGACGCGAAGGCGCTCTGGCGGCTGGTCGACGAGCTGTGCGCGGCAGACCCGCACCTCGGCGCTTCGTCGTTCGTCGATCACGTGGAGGCGAGCCGCTACTTCCGCCGCCATGGCGGGCGCGAAGGGGCGCACTTCCACGCGCCGGGCGCCGCGCACCGCCGGGGGCGGTTTCGGGTGACCGAAGCGGCCCAGGCGGCGATGGGGTGCAATCCCTATTCGAACTTCAATCTGGTCGGCGCCGCACAAGTCGGCAAGTCGAGCCTAACGGGCATGCGGGTGCTGCACCGGCTGGCGGGCAAGCTGCCGGTATGGCCGGTCGACCCGCTGCCGGCGACCGGCTCCGCAGTGGTCGAAATCTACTCCGCGCTCGCCGCGATCGAAGCTGGCCGCCGCGTCGGCCAGACCAAGCTGCGCACCCTGGCCGAGCTCGACGCCGCGCTCACCGCGCTCGGCAGCGCGCCCGTTCGCTCGCGCACGAGGCTCGACGACCACCAGACCGACGCGCTGCTGGTCGCCGCGTGGCTGCGGCGCGCGGCCGGCCGCCCCGGGCTGTGGGCGCCCGCCGCCATGACGCCGCAGCTCGCCCGAACGGAGGGCTGGACCTTCGGCGCGCGCTGACGCAACACTGCGCGTCTGCCGCGCTGAACGAGAGGTGCGCCGATGAACCGCAAGCTGCTCGCAGGCCTCGCCTGCATTGCTCTGGCCTCGTGCAAGTCCGCTCCGCCGCAGGATCAGTGGAAAGACTTCGCCCAGCAGACGGTCGAGCGGTACTTTGCGCTCAACCCCAACTTCGCGGTTTATCAGGGCGACCACTCGTACGACGGCAAGCTGCCCGACTGGAGCGAGGCGGGGCTCAAGCAGCAGGCCGATTTCCTCCACCGGACAATCGACAAGGCGCGTGAGTTCAATGACTTGAGCAAAGCGGACGCGTTCGAGCGCGACTATCTGGTGCAAACCGCCGAAGGGCAGCTGTTCTTCCTCGAGAACGCCGATTTTCCGCACCGCAATCCGGCGTACTACACCAGTTCGCTCGATCCCAGCGTCTACATCAGCCGGGACTACGCGGATAAACCGACGCGGCTCAAGGCCATGATCGCCTTCTTCAACCAGGTCCCGCAAGCGGCGAAGGACATTCGCGCGAACCTGAAGGCGCCGCTGCCCGCCAGCTTCGTGAAGTACGGCATCGCGGCGTTCGATGGGTACGCGGATTACTATTCGAAGGATGCGGTCGACGCGTTTGCCGATGTCGGCGTGCCGGAGCTGCAATCGCGCTACAAGCTCGCTTCCCGCAACGCTGCGCAGGCGATGCGCGGGCTGGCCGACTGGCTGCGCAGCCAGCAAGGCAGCGCGACGCAGGATTTCGCGCTCGGGCCCGACAAGTTCAGCCAGATGCTGAAGGCGACCGAGGGCGTCGACATTCCGCTCGACCAGCTGATGCAGGTCGGCCGCGCCGATCTTGCGCGCAACCAGGCGGCGGCGAAGGCGGAATGCGCGAAGTTCGCACCCGGCATGACCGTTCCGCAGTGCTTCCAGAAGATGACGGACGACAAGCCGGCCGGCGGCCCGGTCGCGGCGGCCACCCGGATGCTTCCCGACCTCACCGCGTTCGTCAAGGCGCAGGATCTCGTGACGATTCCGGGCACCGAGCAGGCGCTGGTGCGGGAGAGCCCGCCGTACAACCGGCAGAACATCGCCTATATCGATCCGCCGGGGCCGCTCGAGCACGGCATCCCTTCGATCTACTACATCTCGCCGCCGGACCCGGCGTGGTCGGCCAAAGTGCAGCGCGATTACCTGCCGGGCAAAGCTTCGCTGGTGTTCTTCACCGCGCACGAGGTGATGCCCGGCCACTTCGTGCAGTTCCTGCATTCCAACCGGGCGCCCTCGCTGATCGGGCGGCTGTTCGTCGGCTACGGCTTTGCCGAGGGCTGGGCGCACTACGCCGAACAGTTGGTGTGGGACGCGGGCTACGGCAACGGCGACCCGGAGATCCATCTCGGGCAGATCGGCGAGGCGCTCGAACGCGACTGCCGGTTCATCTCGGCGATCGGCCTGCACACCCAGGGAATGACCGTCACCCAATCGAAGCAGCTGTTCATCGACCAGTGCTACAAGGACGAAGGCAGCGCGGAGCAGCAGGCCGCGCGCGGCACCTACGATCCGGAATACCTCAACTACACCCTGAACAAGCTGCTGATCCTCAAGCTGCGCGACGACTGGACCGCCACCCGCGGCGGCCGCAAGGCGTGGAAGCGGTTCCACGACGCGTTCCTGTCCTACGGCGGCCCGCCGGTGCCGCTGGTGCGCATGGCGATGATGGGCGAGGATGCCCCGCGCACCGTGTTCCGATCGGACTAGCCTCGCGCCCCGCCCGCGCGTAATGGCGGCAGCAGGCCGGCTTAGCTCAGTTGGTAGAGCACCTGATTTGTAATCAGGGGGTCGCGGGTTCGATCCCTGCAGCCGGCACCACCCAGGCGCGCACCTCGGAGGAACACGGGGCAGAGACGTCAGAACGACTTGCCGACGCGCAGATTGATCTTCGGCGTCTCGTCGCCGGTGTCGTAGCGGGGCCCGGTCAGCGGCACCGCCACTTCGACCGAAGCGCCCACCGAGTTCCCGAGGTCGGCGCGCACCCCGCCGCCGGTCGACGCGAGCGAGCCGCTGCCGAAATCGCTGCCCAGATTGCTGACCTCGCCGCCGTCGATGAAGCCATAGAACTGCGCGCTCGGGAACAGGTGGAACGGCTGTTTCCAATCGTAGCGCAGCTCGGCCGTTCCGGCGATGCCCTCGTCGCCCGTGCGCTCGCTCCAATCGTAGCCGCGCAGGAACGCCGTGCCGCCCAGGCTGGTCTCTTCGGTGATCAGCAGCGGCTGCGAGGCGAGCTGGCCTTGCGCCGCCAGCCGCACGCTGAACCTGCCGCCGAGGCTCCTCGTCCAGTCCGACCAGGCGTACAGCGTGGTGAACGTGCCGTCGGCATCGAAGCGCGAGGCCAGCGGATCGCCGGTCTGGGTGGCGCCGAGAATGCCGAGCCCCTGGGAAACGGTCACGCTGCCGCGCAGCCTGCCGCCGGCGAAGTCGGCATAGCCGTAAAGCGTCGCGCGGAGCACCGCGAGGCGGTCCGCGCGCACAAGCGCGTCTCCTTCCCACTGATGAAGGTCGCGCAGGCCCAGTTCGCCTTCGAACCACAAGCTTGCGCTGCGCCGCCGCCACAGCGGCTGAAGCACGCCGGCAGCGACGTACCAGCTGCGGCTGCGCAGATCGAGGTCGCTGAGGTAAGCGCCCGGGCGCGCTTCCGAATAAGTCCCGGTCAACGTGAGTTCGGTTCCGTTCGCGCTGACGCGCTTGGCGTAGCGCGCGTAGCCGAAATTGAGCTCCTGCGGGTCGAGCGGGGTGCCGGTGTAGGTCAGGATTATCGAATCGTCGTTACTCAACAGGCCGTTCACGTCGGCCTCGATCCGGATCTGCGCCGGCCCGAGCGGCTTGGTGCCTTCGTTGGACAACGCGATGCTGCCGGCGAGCGAATCCTTCGACAATTGCACGACCAGGATGCCGCGGCCGTCCTCGCGAAGATAACGGGTGTTGCGGATGCGGATGCCGTCGATGTCGCCGGCCAGCAGGAGCCGGCGCTCGACGTCGCCCAGCCGCACCGGCGCGCCGGTGACCAGCGGGGCGAGCGCCGCGCGGACCGCGGGCTCGTCGGGCCCGTCGAGGCGCACTTCGTCGACCCGCCCTTCGTCCACCCGAACGGTGAGGACGCCGCTCGAGAGGTGTTGCGGCTCGATCCAGGCGGTCGCGAACGGAAACCCGCGCGATTGGGCCTGCCGGGCGATCGCGCCGGCGAGCGCGCGCAGCCCGGCATCGTCGATCACCTGGCCCAGGCGCGGGGTGATCACCGCGGCAAAATCGGCCGGCTGCAACACCTCCAGCCCCTTGAGCGTGACCGCGCCGACCAGGATTTTCTGGTCGCCGGCACGGTTTTCCTCAGGCTGGGCCTCAACCTCGATCGTCGGCGGGGCGGATCGTGCCGGCGCCTCCGCCTCGGCCGGAACGTGCCCATCCGGTTGCACCCGGTCGAGCGGACTCTGCGCCGCCGCCGGCGTCGAAAGGGTAAGGACGGACACTGCAACGACCGCAAAAACGGTGCTCTCGCGCATAAGAAACTCGCTCCCGGCGCGAGTGCCTATCCGGCGAAAACTTTCGAATTGGTCAAATGCTGAAGAAATTAACCAGTGGTGCAAACTTTGACGCAACGCTGGGGCGGTAGCGCCAAGGCTGTACCAGTGGGACAATCAGCATGATCCGCCGCCTCCAGTTCCTCCTCGCCGCGTTGCTGCTGACCTGCACCTGCGGGGTCGCGCATGCCCAATCCGCGCCGTGGGTGGTGAGCGAGGTATCCGGCAAGGTGACCTTGCGCGAGGGGAGCAAAGCCGAAACCGCTTCGCGCGGTTCGGTCGTGGCAGCGGGCGAGATCGTCGAAACCGCCGCCGGAGCGCGCGCCGTGATCGTGCGCGGGAAAGACTTCGTCACCGTCGCGCCGAACAGCCGGATCCGGATTCCGGACGCGGAAACCGCGCGGACCACCCTGTTCGACGTGATCGAGGAATGGGGCAACGCGCTGTTCCAGATCGAAAAGAAGCCGCAGCCCCATTTCAGCGTCGGGACGCCGTATCTGGCGGCGGTGGTCAAGGGCACGACGTTCTCGATCACCGTGTCGGACGAAGGCGCCGCGCTGCAGGTGACCGAAGGGGCGGTCGACACCTCGACCGTCGACGGCGGCGCGCGCGACCTGATCCGGCCGGGGATCGTCGCGGTCGTCTCGGCCAGCGACCGCTATCGCCTGACCGTCCAGGGCCAGGATACCAAGACCATCGATTCGCCCCAACGGCCGGTGACCGGGGCGGCGCCGGAAGCGCAGCCGTCGGGCGACCGGCAGTCGTCGAACGATCTTGCGCCCCTTGCGAGCGACATCGGCGCGGGCACGGCGGGGAGCGATACCGCCGGCACCGCGGCAAGCGGCGAGCGCGGCCCCGATCTCGCCGCGGCGCAACTGTCGCCAAGCGCTCAATCGATCGTCGAAACGGTCGCCGCGGAGCCGGCCGATCTCGGCAAAATGACCGGCGGCCTGGTCGGCGGGACCACGGCCAACCAGGTGGCCGGCCTCACCGTCGCGTCGGCACGCAATTCGGGCGACGCAAGCCCGGGCGCCGGCGCCGGCAACGGCAATGGCAATGGCAATGGTGCCGGCAGCGGCAAGGGGAACGGCGCCGGCAGCGACCAGGGGACCGACAACGGCGCGGGGAACGGAAACGGCCAATCGGCCGGCAGCGGCCAAGGCAACAACGACGGTGCCGCCAACGGGAACAGCGGAAACGGCAACAACGGCAACGGGAACGGAAACGGAAACGGAAACGGCAACGGCAACGGCAACGGCAACGGCAACGGCAACGCGAATAACGGGAACGGCAACGGCAACGGCAACGGGAATAACGGGAACGGCAACGGCGACAGCGGCAACGGAAACGGAAACGGAAACGGAAACGGCAACAGCGGAAACGGAA
>DASVLP010000029.1:0-24684 GCA_036384795.1 Sphingomonadaceae bacterium
CCCCGAGGAATCGCAAGTCGTCGCCGACGGGCCGGCGGCGCCGCCCGAGGCCACGCGGCCCCCGCCGGGCTATCAGCTCCCGGTTGCAGGGCGGGCCATCGCGGGCTTCGGCGCGCCGACCGAAGGTGGCGGGATCAGCCAGGGGCTCAGCCTTGCCCCACGCGATGGCGCGCAAGTCGTCGCGCCCGCCGCGGGGCGGGTCGCCTTCGCCGGGCCCTACCGCGGCTACGGGCGGATCGTGATCATCGAGCACGACGGGGGCTGGACCAGCCTGGTCACCGGCCTGGCGCGGATCGACGTGCGGGTGGGCGACCAGGTCGTCGGCGGCGCCCCATTGGGGATCGCCGGCGCGCCGCGGCCGACGATCACGCTCGAATTGAGGCGCGAGGGCCAGCCGGTCAATCCGGTCGATTATCTTGGATGACGAAGTCGGCCTCACCAAATCGGTTGATATCGTAAGGATTGATGGAGCGATTTGGTTAGCGGGCCCGATGAAGGGCGGCGTTTTCTCTCATCATCTGGCGTTAAGCTCGTCCGCGCGATAGAAGCCGGCCGGTTGCACAGGACATTGCCCATGAAATTCGCCCCCTTCTTCCGCTCCGCGGCCCTCGTCACCGCGGTTGCGCTGCTGCCCGCGGCCACCGCGGGTTTCGCGGAGGTCGAAGGCAATGTCTCGCCCGAGTTCCAGAAGCTGTTCCTGATCTACGACCAGATCAAGAAGAACTACGTCGATCCGGTCGACGACAAGACGCTGATCAAGGGGGCGATCGACGGGATGCTCGCCTCGCTCGATCCGCATTCGGCGTATCTCGACGGGGAATCGCTGCAGCGGATGCAGACCCTGATCGACGGCAATTACGAAGGCCTCGGGATCTCCGTGACGATGGACGAGGGCGCGGTGAAGGTGATCTCGCCGATGAAGGGCAGTCCGGCGGAGAAGGCCGGGATCAAGGCGGGCGACTACATCACCCACCTCGACGGCAAGCTGATCTACGGCCTGCCGCTCGACGATGCGGTGGCGCAGATGCGTGGCTCGGCGGGGACGCCGCTCAAGCTGACGATCTACCGCCCCGGGCGGCCGGACAACTTCGACGTGACCGTGGTTCGCGGGGTGATCGACATGGATCCGGTCACGTCCGAACTGCACGATGGCGGCCTGGGCGTGATCTCGGTCAACGAATTCTCCAAGGATACGGGCAAGGACGTGCTCAAGGCTTACACTGACTTGCGCACCAAGGCTGGCGGCAAGCTCAACGGGCTGGTGCTCGATCTGCGCTCCAATCCGGGCGGCTCGCTGGGCGAGGCGGTGATCCTGTCGGACCTGTTCCTCGATCACGGCACGATCGTGTCGCAGCGGGGCCGGCAGAAGAGCGATAACGTGACGTTCAATGCCGAAACCGTTTATCCCGGCGATATGGCCAAGGGCGTGCCGATGATCGTGCTGATCGATGCAGGCACCGCTTCGGCCTCGGAGATCGTCGCGGGCGCGCTGCAGGATGATCAGCGCGCGCTGATCATGGGCGAGCGCAGCTTCGGCAAGGGCAGCGTGCAGACGTTCATGCCGCTGACCCAGGACAGCGCGTTGAAGCTCACCACCGCGCGCTATTACACGCCTTCGGGGCGCTCGGTGCAGGAAGGCGGGATCGAGCCCGACATCGCCGTGCCGCAGCTCTCCGACCCGGACGCGGCCAAGCGCGCGAAGTACGCGGTGCGCGAATCGGACTTGCGCAAGCACCTGATCAACGACATCGACCTGAGCGAGAAGCAGCTCGAGCAGGACGATGTGGCCGATCCGCGCTTCAGCGAGACGCCCGAGGAGCTCGAGAAGAAAGGCATCAAGGACTTCCAGCTCGAATACGCGCTGCAGACGCTCCGCCACACGAGCGGCCCGGCGTTGGCGCGCAAGTAGGCCTCGCCGATGGCCGCGACCCGCCCGCTGAGGCTCGCGCAGTGGCTGGCGCTGGGGGTGCCGCTGGCGCTGCTCGCGGGCGCCTATTTCAGCCAGTACGTCGGCGGGCTCTACCCGTGCGAGATGTGCTGGTGGCAGCGCTATGCCCACTTCGCCGCGCTGCCGCTCGCGGTGCTCGGGCTGGTCGCGCCGCCCACGCGCGTGTGGGTCGCGCTCGCGGGCCTGGCGATCCTCGCCTCGGGGCTGATCGGCGCGTACCACGCAGGCGTCGAATACGGCTGGTGGGAGGGGATGACCGCGTGCTCGTCGGTGGACCTCAGCGGCGGCGACCCGATGGCGGCGCTGATGAACGCGCCGCTGATCCGCTGCGATGAAGTGCAGTGGTCGCTGTTCGGCGTCTCGCTTGCCGGGTTCAACTTCCTGATCTCGACCGCCGCCGCGCTGGCGATCTTCGTGCTGCTCGGCCGCAAGGCGCCGCGATGAGCGAGCCCGCCGCCCACCGGATGATCCGGGTCGATCAGGCCGGCGAATACGGCGCGACCCGGATCTACGCGGGGCAACTCGCGGTGCTCGGCGGGCGCGGGCCGCACGCGACCGAAATCCGCGGGATGGCGGTGCAGGAAGACGAGCACCTCGCGCGCTTCGACGCGCTCGCCAGCGCGCGGGGCGTGCGTCCGACCGCGTTGCAGCCGTTGTGGTCGATCGCCGGCTATGCGCTCGGCGCGGCGACCGCCTTGATCGGCCCCGAAGCGGCGATGGCGTGCACCGCCGCGGTCGAGGAAGAGATCGACCGGCACTATTCGCACCAGCTCGACCAGCTCGAGGCCGCGGGCGACGAGCCGGAGCTCGCCGGAATGATCGAGCATTTCCGCGAGGACGAGCGGGCCCATCGCGACGCGGCGGTTGCTGCCGGGGCCGAGCGGGCGCCGGCCTATCCGCTGCTTTCGGGCGCGATCCGCCTGGGCTGCCGCCTTGCAATCCGGCTGTCGGAACGCATCTAGGGCCAAGGCCGTTTTCTAAAAGAGGCGCGCAAGGTTCGCTTCAGTTGGCGTTCAGCGCACGAAATGCCAATTGCGGACACGCAGCGCCGCCAAGGAGAGCCGAGATGAACCGCCTGACCCTGCTCCCGTTGCTCGCTGCGCCGCTGTTGGCAGTGGCCCCGGCCGTTCCGGCGGCCGCACAGGATGCCGCTCAGGCAGGGCCGGCGGACAATCCGAACGAGCGGGTCAACCAGTTGATCATCTACGGCGACGATCCGTGCCCGAAATCCAAGCCCGGCGAGATCACGGTCTGCGCGCGCAAGCCCGAAAGCGAGCGCTTCCGCATCCCCGAGGATCTTCGCAACGAGCCCTCGCCGTCGACCGAAGCGTGGACCAACAAGGTCGAATCCTACGAAACCGTCGGCAATTTCGGCAACAATTCGTGTTCCCCCTCGGGCTACGGCGGGTGGACCGGCTGCACCCAGGCGCTGATCGACGCGGCCTATCAGGAAGACAAGACCGGCAAGGCGGTCCAGTTCAGCGAGCTGATCGCGAAGGCGCGTGCCGAGCGGGCCGGCAAGATCGACGAGCAGGCCGCGCAGGAGCAGGCGCGGGTCGAGCAGGCCGAAAAGGATTACGCCGCGCGGCAGAAAGCCGACGCCGGCACCGCGGGCGACGACACCGACACCGGCGACTGATCCGGCCGGCGCGCACAAGGCCAATGCACGCTTAACCAATCCACGCTAAGGCGCGGACCATGTCCGCTCCACGCCGCATCCTGACGATCTTCGGCACCCGGCCGGAGGCGATCAAGCTGTTCCCGCTGGTCCACGCGCTCGAGGCGGATCCGCGGTTCGTCTCGCGCGTCTGCGTCACCGGCCAGCATCGCGGTATGCTCGATCAGGTGCTGGAAATCTCCGGGATAGCCCCGGACCACGATCTCGACCTGATGCGCCCCGATCAATCGCTCGATGCGCTGACCGCCGCGCTGCTGACCGGCATCGGCCGAGTGCTCGACGAGGAGCGGCCGGACTGGGCGGTCGTCCAAGGCGACACCGCCACCGCGATGTGCGGCGCGCTTGCGGCCTACTATCGCAAGATCCCGGTCGCGCATGTCGAGGCCGGCCTGCGCAGCGGCAACATCCACCATCCCTGGCCCGAGGAAGTGAACCGCAAGGTGATCGGCGCGTTCGCCGCGCTGCATTGCGCACCGACCGCGACCGCGGCCGAGGCGCTGCGGCGCGAGAACGTCGATCCGGCGACGGTCCACGTCACCGGCAACACGGTGATCGACGCACTGCACTGGATCACCGCGCGAATCGCCGCGCAGCCGTCGCTCGCGGGGGGCCTCGCCGAACTCGAGGCGCGCTTCGCCGGCAAGCGGATCGTCGGGGTCACCAGCCACCGGCGCGAGAACTTCGGTGAAGGCATGCAGGCGATCGCCGAGGCGATTCGCCGGATTGCCGCGCGGCCGGACATCGCGGTGATCTTCCCGGTGCATCTCAATCCCAACGTCCGCGCGGTGATGCAGGCCGAGCTTGCCGGGCTCGACAACGTCGCGCTGATCGAACCGCTCGACTATCCGCATTTCGCGCGCCTGATCGGCATTTCCCATCTGATGCTGAGCGACAGCGGCGGAGTGCAGGAAGAGGCGCCTGCGCTCGGCAAGCCGGTGCTGGTGATGCGTGAGACGACCGAGCGGCCGGAGGGCCTCGAAGCCGGCACCGCCAAGCTCGTCGGCACCGACGCGGATCGTATCGTGGCGGAAGTCGAGCGCCTGCTCGACGATGAAGCCGCCTACGCGGCGATGGCGCGGGCGCACAATCCGTTCGGCGACGGGCACAGCGCGGCGCGGATTGCCGAACTGCTGGCGAATTCCTGAAGTTTCGCGCCGGTCAGACGCTGGCGGTCGTCGGCTGCGGCCCGGTCGGCTCGACCGTCAGACTGTGGTCTTCGACGTCGCCGAGCGTTTCGAGGTGCATCCAGCGCTTCACCAGCGGCGCCACCAGCAGCACCACGACACCCACGCCGATCGCGATCCAGCCGATCTCGTTGTAGATCGCGATCGTCAGGTCCTTCGACATCGTCCCGCTCTCGCCGCCGGTCGCCTCGCCGATCTTGCCGGCGACGAACTCGCCGACCGCGGTCATGTAGAACCATGCCCCCATGATGAAGCTGCCGAGTTGGAGCGGCGCGAGCCGGGTCATCGCGGAAAGACCCACGGGCGAAAGGCACAACTCGCCGGTGGTGTGCAGCAGGTAGATCAGGAACACGAACACCACCGGGGTCATCGCGCCCATCCCGGCCGATTTTGCGCCCCACACGAAGATCAGGAACCCGAGCCCGACCTGTACGATGCCAAGCCCGAACTTGGCCGGAGTGGAAGGCTCGCGTCCGCGTTTCGCCAGCCATTGCCAGCCACCGGCGAAGATCGGCCCGAGCAGGATGATGTAGATCGGGTTGATCGCCTGGAACAGCGCGGCGGGAACCCCCGAGCGGTCGACGAAGCGGTCGGTGTAAAGATTGAGCGAGCCCCCCGCCTGCTCGTAGAAGCCCCAGAAGATCGGGTTCAGCGCGATCAGGAAGATGATCGCGTAGATCCGCTGGCGCGCCTCCCGCGGCAGCTTCGAAGCTTCGTAGAGGGTGTAGCCGAGCATCGCGACGCCGGCGACGATCAGCAGGTTGCCGATCAGGTTCTGGTACTGGACCAGCGCCCAGATCACCACGACGGCGGCCAGCCCCACGCCGTAAAGCAGCCATTCGCGGCCGCGGGCGAGCGGCACCGGCGGCTCGCCTTTGCCCCTGAGCGCCGGCCGCCCGGCGACGAAGATCGCCATCCCGCAGGCCATGCCGATCCCGGCCAGGCCAAAGCCCCACGCCCAGCCGATCGTCTGGCCAAGATAGCCGACCAGGATCGTGCCGAGCGCAGCGCCGGTGTTCACCCCGATGTAGAAGATCGTGTAGGCCGAATCGCGCCGCACGTCGGTCAATCGGTAGAGCTGGCCGACGATCACCGAGATGTTGGCCTTCAAAAACCCCGAGCCGACGATAATCAACGACAACGCCAGCCAGAACACGTTGATCGCCGGGTCGGCCTGCTTGGCCAGCGGATCGGTGATCCCGTGCATCCCTTCGACCGCCATGAACGCATGCCCGAACGCGAGCACGATCCCGCCGAACAACACCGCCTTGCGCTGCCCCAGCCAGCGGTCCGCGACATAGCCGCCGAGCACCGGGGTGATATAGACCAGCGCGGTGTACGCGCCGTAGATCAGGTTTGCCTTGCCGTCGCTGAACAGCCAGAACTGCGTGAGATAGAGCACCAAGAGCGCGCGCATCCCGTAGTACGAGAAGCGCTCCCACATCTCGGCGTAGAACAGCACGTAGAGCCCGCGCGGATGGCCGACGACTTCCTCGCTCTTGCGCGCGGCGATCAGGCCGCCGACCGCCAGCAGCGCGAACAGCGCGACCGCTCCGATCGCGGCGATCCAGTCCCCTTCGGCCCACAGGCCCATGGCCTTGAATTGCGGCACCGTCCGCCTCCCGAAGCTGCCCTCGCGCCGTATGGCGCCAGCATCGAAGCCTAGCTGCGAATTCGCGCATGTGAAGTGTTTGTTGCACGTGTGACGATCTTCGCGTCGCGCTTGACCCGACACGGTGTATTATGGCACTGATGCACCATGCCTGCCTCGCCGCCCAGCCGCCCGGTGTATCTGAAGTTGCGCGACCTCATCGCCGCGGCGATCATCGACGGGCGCTATCGCGAGGGCGAGATGCTCCCTTCGGTGCGCGCGTTCGCCGCCGAGCAGGGCGCCAATCCGTTGACCGTCGCCAAGGCCTATTCGCAGTTCCAGACCGACGGCCTGATCGAAGTGCAGCGCGGCGTCGGCATGTTCATCGTGCCCGGCGCCGCCGACAAGCTGCGTCGCACCGAGCGCGAAGCATTCCTGCGCGAGGAATGGCCGGAGATCCGCGCGCGGATGCAGCGGTTGGGAATCGTGCCCGCGCAACTGCTCAGCGACGCCTGACCCGGCGAGAAGGCCGTTCGGCGCAAGGCGGGCACGCACCCGCGCCAACATTTGTGCTATCGCATTGCGCAAGTCGCCCGGCTCTGGCACTCTGCGAACAATTGGGTCGCATCGCGGAGCCGAACGTCCGGTCCGCGCGAACACCGGCGCCTCGCGCGCTTAGGGCCGGGGAGCAACGATGATCAGATCCGAATTGCTGCAATTGCTCGGGAAGGACAATCCCGAGCTTCGCTCCGACGAGATCGAGCAGGTTGTCGATATCTTCTTCGACGAGATCAGCGCGCGCCTGGCCGAAGGCGGCCGGGTCGAGTTGCGCGGGTTCGGCGCGTTCTCGACCCGTCAGCGCGAGCCGCGCCAGGGCCGCAACCCGCGCAGCGGCCAATCGGTCGCAGTGCCGGGCAAGCGGGTGCCCTACTTCAAGCCGGGCAAGGAAATCCGCGAGCGCCTGAACGATTAGCTCGCCCTCACGACGGTAACCGTTTCCCTCTCCGTGCGTTGAGCACGCGATGAGGGATTTCTTCTCGATCCTGTCGCAGCTCGGCTGGGGACTCACGGTCGGCGCGCTGACCGCGGCGGTGGGCAGCCTCGCGCAGATGGCGGCGATCCTGCTGTGCGCGGCAGGCGGCGGGGGGTGCACGTTCTGGTGGTGGCGCCGCCGTCGTGCCCGGTCATCGTCCTCCCGGGCCGACGACGAACCCGCATGAGTGAAAAAGGGCGCGGACCCGATGGATCCGCGCCCCTTGTTGTTCGCCGAAGCGAAGCCGGGTCAGAAGTTGCGACGCACCGTCGCCAGCCAGGTCCGCGGCATGCCGGGCTGGCCGAGCACTTCGCCGAGCGAGGTGGTGACGTCTTCCTTCGTTACGAAGTAGTACTTGTCGAAGATGTTCTTCACCTCGACCGACAGCTCCCAGCTGTCCTCCGGCGAGCGGTAGTAGATGCGGCCGTTCGCGAGGAACCGGCCGTCCACCTCACCCCAGGTGGTGTTGAACGCTTCCGAGTAGATCTTCGAGCGATAGTCGCCGTCCAGCCGGATGCCCAACGTGCTCTCGTTGGCCATCGTGTAGTCGTACTGGGCGCCGATGCTGTACGTCCATTCCGGCGTGAACGGTGAGACCGCCGTCAGCGGAACGCCCGAAGTGCCGGTGTCCTTGTATTGGAAGTCGATGTAGCTCAGCGAGCCGTCGAACGAGAGGCCCTCCGTCGGCCGGATCGTGGTTTCGAGCTCGAAGCCCTTCACGTCCGCCTTGCCGACGTTGTTCGGCTGGAGGCACGGGATCGCCGGGCAGGCCGACAGCGTCAGGATGATGTCGTTGAACTTGTTGTAGAAGAAAGCACCGTTCAGCCGCAGTTTGCGGTCGAGCAGGTCGGCCTTGAAGCCAACTTCGTAAGTCGTGACCGTTTCGGGGTTGAACGGCTTGATCTCGTTGCACGCATTCGGAGCGACGTAACCCGGTGCATCGCAATCGCCGGCCGAGGGGCCGTAGAATGGACGCGGGTTGACGCCGCCGCCCATGTACCCGGTCGCGACCGAGGCGTAGGCCATCAGCTCGGGTGAGAAGCGATAATCGGTCTCGATGCGATAGTCGAAGCGAGTACCCTTGAATTCGCCCTCTACCCCGTACAGCCCGGTCAACAGGCAGTTCGGCTCGTTCCCGATCCCGGTTGGGCCAGCCAAAGTCGGAGGCGGCCCTCCGGCCTCGAAGGCTGCGAGCTGGGCAAAGAACAAGCAGCCGTTGGCGGATGGAATCGTCCCGTCGGGATTGCGGCGGAAATATGTGTAGGTCTTCTTGTCCCAAGAATAGCGCGCGCCGCCCGAGATGCTCCAGGCATCGGTCGGGTGCAGCGTGCCGTTGAAGAACAGCGCCTTAGAAGTCGAAGGGGTGGTATCCGGCCCGTGCAGGAAGTCGATCCCCGCATAGTTGAGATCGACACGCGCGCTGTAGCGGGCGTCCTGCTTCATGAAGAAGCCACCGACCGTGTATTCGAACAGGTTGTTGGAGCCAAAGGCGCCGTTCAGCCGGACTTCCTGGCTCCACGCACTGTGGTTCAGCTGGTTGTCGAGCTGCGCGACCGGAACCGGCGTGGCATCCTGGTCCTGGCTGAAGTTCGACTGATATTTGCGGTAGGAGCTGATCCAGGTGACGTTCATCTGGTCGCTGAGGTCGAGCTTGACGTTGCCCATCAGGCCCCAGCCCACGAAATCCGAATTCTGCAATGCGGCGTAGGGCTTGTACGGCGCCTGGCTCGTCGGCGCCATTCCGTCGAGGAAGTTCGCGTACGTCATGTAGCGCGGATCGACCCCGCTGGGCAGACCCGTGGGATTGTCGCAGCTGTATTGCCCGTAAGGCACGAAGTGGCAATCGACCGGCACCGGCGCGCCGTTCTTTCCGGGAAGCCACGCGCCGCCGTTGGCATTGGTCGCCGGATCGGCCGAGTGCGGATCGAAGTCCTGCCACTTGTCGGCGATCGCGCCAGCGGCGATCAGCACGTCGGGGACGGGGCTGTCATGTTCGTTGGTGTAGTCGCCCGAGACGTTGATCTCGAGATTGTCGGTCGGCATCCAGCGCAGCGCGAGGCGCACCGCGGCGAGGTTCTGGCTGCCCTCGGCGCCGGTTTTGCTGTAGGCGCTGCGCGTGTCGTTCCCCTGCACGTTCGAATTCGGATGGGTCAGGCTGTAATCGACCATGTCGACCCAGCCGTCGTGGTTCTGGGTCATCCCCGAAACGCGCGCGAACAGGTTGTCGGTGATCTTGAAGTCGGCCATGCCGCGGGCGTCGATCTCGTTGAACGAGCCGTAGCCGGCCTCGACGTAGCCCTTGCCCGAGCCTTGCGGTTTTGCGCTGTACAATTTGATCGCGCCGCCGATCGAGTTCTTGCCGGCCAAGGTGCCCTGCGGGCCGCGCAGGATCTCGACGCGGTCGAGATCCATCAGCTTGATCAGCGAGCTCGACAGCGTCGGGATGTAGACGTCGTCCACGTACAGGCCCACGCCCGGATCGAGCGCATAGTCGAAGTCGGTCTGACCGATGCCGCGGATGAACGCGATGAGGCCGATGCCGCCGACCTGCGATTGCGGAGTCAGGGTGACGTTGGGCGCCTGCGCGGCGACTTGCGAGATGTCGGTCTGGCCGCGCGACTGGAGCATTGCCCCATTTACCGCGGTGATCGCCAGCGGGGTATCCTGCAGCTGCGTCTCGCGGAAGGTCGCGGTGACGACGATCTGGTTCGTATCGGTGGTCTCGCCCGCGGTTGAATTGCTGGCGGTGTCGGCGGCGGCGCTGCCGTTGTCTTGTGCGTAGGCCGGTGCCGCGAGGCCGATGGCCAACGCCAGCGACGAGACGACTCCCAAAGTCTTGAGCTTCATGAACGCATCCTCCCACTCCAGCGCCACTCTGGCGCTGGCTCGTACCCTATCCGCCGAGAGACCGCCCGGCGCGAGCCGACCAATCGTTTCGGCGAATTACATGGGAGCGCTACCGCACGCTCGAACGGCGCACGTTCCTCCCTTGCCGCTCGAATTAGCGATATATTCGGCTTGCGCCTAGGCCCGATCGCGCAATAACCGCAACAATTCCCCCCCGGTTGTTACAATGGAGCAACACTGCTCGGCGCCTAAACGACATTCAATTTGACAATGTCCAACAGGCCGTTTCACTTGCGACCAGGCGGCGGCTACTTGACTGGCCTTGGGGCCTTGCGAGCAGAGTGATCGGCGGGGAGAGGACAAAAAATGAACAACGCCTTGAATTCAAACGAGATCGGCGCGGGGGCGGGATTTGGTTCGCTTCACTCGCGCTCGCCTGCCGAACTTGCTGCACGGCCACATTCGCCGGGCTACGAACTCGGCGTGTTGCTTTTGCTCGGCCTCTCGTTCGGATTCGCCTATTTCGACCGGATGGCGATGACGTTCCTCGCGCCGTTCGTGCAGAAGGACCTTTCGCTCAACAACACCGAAATCGGCGCGCTCGGCTCGGCGCTGTCGGTCACCTGGGCGCTCGGGGCCTATTTCGTCGGCCGCTGGTCGGATTCGATCGGGCGCAGGAAGCCGTTCCTGCTCGCCGCGCTGGTGGTCTTCTCGTTCTGCTCGGTGCTGTCGGGCCTCGCGTGGAACTTCGGCACCCTGTTCGCCACGCGGGTGGTGATGGGCGCGGCCGAAGGTCCGTTCCTGCCGGTGTGCCTGGCGATCATGGCGGCGGCTTCGGCCGACAGCCGGCGCGGTCTCAACGCCGGGATCATGCAGAACGTGTTCGGCTCGCTGATCGGCACCGCGGTCGCGCCGATCGTGCTGGTCTGGCTGGCCCAGAACTACGGCTGGCGCACCGCGTTTTATCTCGCCGGCATCCCGGGGCTGATCCTCGCGTTCCTGATCTGGCGCTTCATCGCCGAGCTTCCGCATGCAGAGCCTGCCGCGCGGCAACGTCCGGACGGGCTTTCGCCGTGGGCGATGCTGCGCCATCGCAACGTGTGGGTGTGCTCGATCGTCAGCTGCTTCGCGGTAGGCTCGTCGGTGGTCGGCTCGATCTTCATGCCGCTCTACCTCGACGGACCGCGCGCGATCGACCCGGCGACCTGGAAATGGATGATGGCCGTGGTCGGCCTGTGCCCCGGCGTCGGCGCGGTGGTGATCACCGCATTGTCCGACCGGATCGGGCGCAAGCCGCCGATGATCGTCGGCGGATTGCTGATGGCGCTCGGGCCGCTGGCGCTGCTCTACGTCGACGGCAGCCCGGCGCTGCTCACCACGCTGATGTTCGTCGGCTGGATGGGAATGGGGATCTTCCCGCTGTTCATGGGCGTGGTCCCGGCCGAAACGCTGGGCGCGGCGCGCGCGGGCACCGCGATGGGCCTGGTGGTCGGCATCGGCGAGCTCAGCGGCGGGGTCGTCGGGCCGCTCGTCGCCGGGCGGATGGGCGACGCGTTCGGGCTCAACGCCGCGCTGTGGCTGCAGATCGGGCTTGCCATCGCGGGCGGGCTCACGGCACTGCTGCTGACCGAGACCAACCCGCGGGCACTTGCCCGCCGACAGGAAGGGAAAGCCGCGCTTGGCTGAGAGCAACTGGGCATACAGCACCGAAGGGTTCGAGCGCTCGGTCCACCGGATCGACGGCATCGACAGCGTGGTCTACGCGATCGGTGAGGGACAGCCGGTGGTCTATTTCCACGGCGGCGGCACGTTCCATGGGTTCGAGTGGGCGCGCGAATTTGCCGACAAGTTCCGGATGATCCTGCCGATGCATCCCGGCTTCGGCGAAAGCGGCGACGCGGACTTCGGCGGGATGGACGATTACCTCCTGCACTACGAGATGCTGTTCGCGGCGCTGGAGCTCGAGGAGTTTCACCTGATCGGCGCGTCGATGGGCGGGCACATGGCCGCGCGCTATGCGGGCGAGCACCGCGAGGAGATCGGCAAGCTGATGCTGGTCTCGCCCGCGGGCCTGAAGTCCGAAAACGCCGCGATCCCCGACTGGTCGAAGATCCCGGTCGAGGACATGCGCGGGATGTTCGTCGAGAGCCTCGCCTGGCTCGATCCGTTCTGGCCGCCGCAGCCCTCGCCCGAATGGCTCGCCTTGCGCCAGCGCGAAGCGGGCATGGCGATGCGCACCCGCGAGGACGAGGACGCGGCCGATGCGAAAACCCGCGCGGCACTCGCCGGCTACGACCGGCCGGTGCTGTTGCTGTGGGGCTCGGCCGACCAGGTGGTGCCGACCGGGTTCATTCCCGACTGGCAAAAGGCCCTGCCCGGTGCGGACGTCGAAGTGATCCCCGGCGGCGCGCACTTGCTGCTCGACGAGAATGCGCAGGCGCGGCGGGTGGCGAAGGAGTGGCTGCTCAAATGATGGACGAAACCCTGCTGCCCTGCGACGTCACCGCGACGATCAAGCACGTGGTGCGGGGAGAGAAATCGACCTTCCATCCCGGCGCGCGGGAGAAGAGCTACTGGCCGGCCGAGCCGCACGAGGTGACGGTGCACGACATGCGCCCGATCGCCGACACGCTCTCGTTCGACCGCAACGGCTTCGTGCTGCTCGACGAGCCGAGCGCGGTGAAGGACTTTTCGGCCGAGGGCGCGGTCGCGGCGTATTGCCGCGAGTGCGAGGGGCTGGTGCAGCGGCTCACCGGGGCGGACAAAGTGGTCAGCTTCGGCCCGATCCTGCGCACCAACGCCACCGGCACCCACGGGCACAACCAGCCCGCCTACGGCGCGCACGTCGATTACGGCGACCGCACGGTGCGCGATTTCACCCATGACCTGTTGCCCGCCGACGAGGCGGAACGGCGGCTCCAGGGCCGCTACATGCTGATCAACCTCTGGCGCCCGATCGTGATGGTGGAAAGCGCGCCACTCGCCTTGTGCGACGCGAGCACGGTGCGGCGCGAAGACATGTTCGACAGCGAGGTCGTCGGTGGGCTCGGCAGCTTCGAGACCCGCTCGCTGTGGGGCTTCAACCTGGCATACGAGCCAGGCCAGCGCTGGTACTGGGTGCCGCACATGCAGCCGTGGGAAGTGCTGGCGTTCAAGCTCTACGACAGCGATCCGGACAAAGTGCAGCACACCGCGCACAGCGCGTTTGACGATCCGAGCACGCCGGCGGACGCCGCGCCCCGCCAGAGCATCGAAGTGCGGACTATCAGCTATTTGAGCTGAAACCTTCTCCCGTTGACGGGAGAAGGATACGCAGGCTTGCTCGCGTAGCGAGCTTAGCCGAAGTTGGATGAGGGTTGCCTATCTACTTCGAAGGCAGGCAACCTCATCCAAGCTGTGGTAGCCAGCAAAGCCGGCAACCTTCGCTATCCTTCTCCCGTCAACGGGAGAAGGTTTAGGCTTCCACCGGGCTCGGCGTCTCCAGCGTCTTCACGAACCACAGGCCCTTCAGCCGCGCGTCCTCGTCGCGCGCCATCGCGCGCAGGCCGTCGAGCGCGGTTTCCAGCTCCGGCCCCGGCCCGCCGCAGGCGTGGAACACCAGCCGCTTGTTGGCGATCGCCTTGGGCGAGGTGCGCTCGCGAAAGATCGGCCTGCGCTCGGCGGCGTAGCGGTCGAGCAGGGCGGGGTCCGCGCCGTCCAGCACCACCGCGGCAAGCGTCGGCCACAACGCGTAGGCATCGAACAGCCCGGTGGTAAGCCCATAGCCACCGGTCGGGTTGGTCACGTGCGCGGCGTCGCCCGCGAGCAGCACCCGGCCATTGCGGAAGGTCTCGGCGCAGCGCTGGTGCATCTTGTACGGCGCGGCGCGGTCGAGCGCGTAGCCGCCCTCGCCGACCAGCAGGTGCTGGTAGGCGGCAGGGATGCGTTCGAGAAAGCTGCGCTCGGCAAGCGCGGCATCTTCCATGAACGTGCAGCGCCACAGGCCATCCCGAGCGATCTTCACGATCACCGCGCCCCATTCGTCGTCGATCACCATGTTCGAGAGCGCGTAACCCGCGCTTTCGAAGTCGTGATAGACGTTGGTCGCGACGAACCGCTCGGGCCAGGTCATCCCCTCGAAGCCGAGCCCGATCGTCTTGCGCACCAGGCTGCCTGCGCCGTCCGCGCCGACGACGTACTTCGCTTCGAGAAATTCGCGGCCCTCGGGCCCCTCGACCGCGACGCGCACGCCTTCGGCGTCCTGCGCGAGCGTCACGAAGGTCGTGTCGAACCGCAACTCGGCATTGGGCATCGCCTCCAGCCGCGCCCTGGCGATCTCGGCGAGCTGATGCTGGCCGAGATGGATGTTGTACGGAAACGCGGTGTGCCCCTCGAGCACCGTGAGGTCGTAAGCCATCTCCTCGCCGGTCTGGCGCACGGTCCACAGGTAGTCGTTCTTCGCAAACCCGATCCGCTCCGCCTCCTCGCGGATGCCGAGCCGTTCGAGTCCGTCGAGCACCGACCAGTGATAGACCGCGGCGCGCGGGCTGTCGGGGATCTGCGGCTCGGCCTCGATCACGCACACCTTCACCCCAGCCTGTGCGAGGCCCAGCGCGGTGATGAAGCCGGTCGGCCCGCCGCCGACCACGATCACGTCGTGCATTGCGTTCTCCGGGACTCTGCCTGCCGCAAAGGCGCCTGGCCTGCAAAGGGTCTTTCGCCGCCGCGCCCGCTCGCCTAGCAATAACGAACGTTAGAATCAGGAAGCGGACGGGAGAACGGGCGCGTGGCATTGGCCGAGCTGGACGAGACGATCGAGGCGCGCGGCGGCAGCTATCGGATTCGCGGGCGGTTCGAGCCTGATTTTGAGCCCGCGGTTCACGCGTTCATCGAGAATTTCCAGGTCGAGGAAGAGCTGGGCGCCGCGACTTCGGCCGTGCTCGACGGCGAAACCGTGGTCGATGTGTGGGGCGGCTGGGCGGATGCCGACCGCTCGCAGGAATGGGACGAGCATTCGACCGTCTGCATGATGAGCGTCGCGAAGGGTGTGACCGGCATTTGCTTCAACAAAGTGGTCGAGCAAGGCCTGGTCGACATCGACCAGCCGGTCGCGCACTACTGGCCCGAGTTCGCGCAGAACGGGAAGGAAGACATCCTGGTGCGCTGGTGCCTCGACCACCGCGCGGCAATCCCGGTGCTGACCACCGACACGATGTATCCCGGCGGATTCTTCGACTACCCGGCCTACATCAGGGCATTGGAAGTGCAGGAGCCGCTGTGGCAGCCGGGCACCCGCGCCGCGTACCATGTGCACAACCAGGGCTTCCTCCTGGGTGAGATCATGCGGCGGGTGACGGGCATGACCGTCGGGCCGTTCCTGCGCCAGAACGTCGCCGGGCCGCTCGGCGCGGAATACTGGATCGGCGGGATGGACGCCGGGGAACAGAGCCACGTCGCCGAAGTGCTGCCCAACACCAAGGCGCGGCTGTTCGCGGCGAAAGACCAGGCCGTGCCGGACAAGCCGACGACGGCAGAGGGCTGGCAGGACGGCGCGGTGCTCAGGAGCTTCGCCTTCCTCCAGAACCCGAACGAGCCGTGGTACGACACGATGAATTCGCCCAAGTGGCGCGAAGTCGAAATCGCCAGCGGCTCGGGCCACGGCAACGCGCGCGGGGTCGCCCGGATCTACGGCGCGACGGTCGGCGAAGTGGATGGCGTCAGCCTGCTCGGCCGCGACGCGCTCGAGGCGATGATCACCGAGCAGCACAACCAGGTCGAGCTGCTGCAGGACCGGCCCTATCACCAGGCGCTCGGCGTGCTGCTCAACACGCCCGAGGCGGTCTACATGGGGCCCAATCCGCGCAGCTTCGGCCACCACGGCCTGGGCGGCTCGATCGGCTTCGGCGATCCCGACGCGAAGCTCGGCTTTTCGTACTGCTGCAACCAGATGCACAGCGTCGGCGACAACGGCCCGCGCGCGCGCCGCCTGATCGACGCGGTCTATTCCGCTCTCTGAAGGACACGACATGGACAAGGAACTTTTCGACAAGGGCATGAAAATCCGCCGCAGCGTGCTGGGCGATGCCTATGTCGACCGTGCGCTGGCGAAATCGAACGCATTCAACGACCCGCTGCAGGAACTGGTCACCACCTATTGCTGGGGCTGGGCCTGGGGTCGCGAGGAACTGCCCAAGCGTGACCGCAGCCTGATCAACTTGGCGATGATCGCGGTCTTGAACCGCCACAACGAGCTGAAGGTCCACGTGCGCGGCGCGCTCAACAATGGCCTCAGCAAGGAGGAAATCCGCGAGGTGCTGCTCCAGGTCGGGATCTACGGCGGCATTCCGGCGGCGGTGGATTCTTTCCGCATCGCCAACGAGGCGTTCGCCGAAATCGAGGCGGAGGAGGCGCAATGAGGGACAAGAAGCGCCACCGGATCGAGCGCGAATGCGGCAAATTGCCGCTGCTGTTCGCGAAATACGCCGATACCAGCGACTACGAGGCGATCGCCGAATTGTTCGCCGAGGATTGCGTCTACGCCCGCCCGTTCCAGCCCGGGGTCGAGCATCGCGGGCGCGAAACGGTGCGGACGATGTTCCGCGACCGCCCGCCGATCCTGGTGCGCCACGTGGTCAGCAACGTCCTGGTCGAGGTGATCTCGGACACCGAGGCGCGCGGCACCAACTACGTGACGATGCTGTCGAACCACGCTTCGATCGAGCCGCCGCAGGAAGCGGGCGGAATCTACGTCGGCGAGTTCACCGACCATTACGTGAAGGCCAGGGACGGCTGGAAGTTCCAGAGCCGCCACGGGATCATCGTGCTGACCCAGGGCGTGCCCAAGCCCGCGGTCGCGCCCAAGGCTACCGCCGCCGGCAAGGTGGCGCCCAAGTCGGCCGTCAAGACGAAAGGTGCCAAGAAATGAGCGTGACCGCCGCCAACGCCAGCGAGCATCTGGTGCTCGATTTCTTCGAAGTGCTGTCTTCGGGCGATCTCGAGAAGCTGCGCGCGTTCTACCACGAGAAGTCGACCTGGGAGCCGAAGGTCAAGGGCATCGCCGGCGCCGGCAAGCATGTCGGGATGGCCATCATCGACGAGTTCCTCGCGCCGGTGCGCGGGATGTTCGAGCCGGGCGATCCGAAGGTCCACGTGCAGAACATGTTCAGCGCCGGGCCGTTCGTCTGCGTCGAGAGCTATTCGACCGGCAAGACGCTCGACGGCAAGGTCTACGAGAACGACTATTGCTGGGTGTTCGAGGTGTCGAATGGCAAGATCGACGCGATGCGCGAGTACATGGACAGCCATTACACCGCCAAATTGTTCGGGATGGAGTGATGGGCAGGTTCGACGGCCGCCCGATCCTGATCTCGGGCGCCGGGCGCGGACTCGGCGAGGGGATCGCAAAACATCTCGCGAGCGAAGGCGCGGTGGTCGGGGTGGCCGACATCAACGAGCGAAGCGCGCATGACGTCGTGGCTGCGATCCGCGGGGCGGGCGGAAAGGCGCATGCTTATGGCGGCGATCTCGGGAAGCGGCAGGCTTTCTTCGACGTCGCCGAAACATTCGCGCGCGACGCCGGCCCCTTGCGCGCGGTGATCAACAACGCTTCGGTGCTGGTCTACGAGCCGATCGAGGCGGTGACCGAAGAAACGCTCGACCGGATGCTTTCGGCCGGGCTCAAGAGCGTGTTCTGGGGCGTGCAGGCGTTCCTCGCCCATCGCGATCAGAACGCGCCCGGCACGATCCTCAACTACTCCTCGCCGGTCGCCTATCGCGGGCGGCCGAACACCGGGGCCTACACCACGATCAAGGCGGGCATCGCCGGGCTCACCAAAGTGCTCGCCGGCGAGCTCGGCCCGCGCGGCATCCGGGTGAACGCGATCGCGCCGGGGAGCGTGCCGACGCCCGCAACCGAAGGCTTCGTGACGCCGGAACAGTACGAGCAGCGCGCGAGGAACATCCCGCTGCGCCGCAACGGCACGGTAGGCGACGTCGCGAAGGCGGCGGCCTTCCTGCTCTCGGACGAGGCCGAGTTCGTCAACGGCGCCACACTCGCCGTCGACGGCGGCATCATCGCGGCGGGGTAGAGTAATGGCGTCATTTTTTCACTCTCGTCATTGCGAGGAGCATAGCGACGAAGCAATCCAGGGCAGCGCGCGCGCCCCTGGATTGCCGCGCCGCCTTCGGCGGCTTGCAATGACGAACATGAGGGCATGCTGATGGCGAAAGTCTGGCATCACCGCCTCGATACCCTGCGCGAGGTAATCCGCGCCGACATCTCCCGCGGCGACTATTACGGCATGGTGCTGCAGGTCGGGCGCGGCGGCGAAACCGTGTTCGAGGAAGCGATCGGCGCGGCCGACGGCGAAGGACTGCGCCCGCTCAAGACCGACGACGTGTTCTCGATCTTCTCGGTCACCAAGGCCTTCACCAACGTGCTGATCCTGAAGGCGGTCGAGGAAGGACGGCTCGCGCTGACCACCAGGGTGCGCGACATGCTGCCGGAATTCACCGGCGCCCCCCGCGACCAGGCGACTTATTACCACCTGCTGACCCATACCTCCGGCATGCCGGGCGTATGGACGCCGAAGCCGGGCATGTTCCTCGACCGGTTGGACGAGCTCTACGAAGCGGTCTGCCAGAACGTCCACGGCGACGTGCCGCCGGGCGAACGCTGCGACTACTCGCCGCTCGTCAACCACGTGCTGATGGGCATGACGCTGGTGCGCCACGACCCGAAAGGGCGCGACTACCGCACGATCCTGCACGAGGACCTGTTCGCGCCGCTCGGCATGAGGTCCACCGCGATGGGCCTGCGCGAAGACTTGCGCTCGCGCCACATCAAGCCGGACATGCGCGGGATGGTGCCGATCAAGCACCTCAGCCGCGACATGGAAGGCGACCACGCGCTGTTCGAATCTCCGCTGACCGAAAGCCCGCACGTCGGCTGCGCCAGCACCACCGGCGACCTTTACCGGTTCTGCGAGATGCTGCGCCGCGGCGGCGAGCTCGACGGCGTTCGCATCCTCTCCCCCCGCATGCTCGAACTGGCGCGGCAGAACCAGACCGGCACGATGCCCAACGAGCTTTACAAGGCGGCGCACTTGCGCGCCGGCTGGGAAGTCGCGCCCGCCTATATCGGGCTGGGCTTCTCGCTGCGCGGCACCGCGATCTGCCACCACCAATTCGGCACCCTCACCAGCCCCGAGACCTTCGGCAACTACGGCGCCGGATCGACGCTGATCTGGGTCGATCCCGAACTCGACGTCAGCTTCGCGGCATGCAGCGCCGGGGTGATGAAGAACACCGACAACATCGAGCGCTTCCAGAAGCTGGGCGACCTGGTCGTCTCGGCGATGGTTTGAGGAACATCAATGGCTGACGCCGACATCATCGCGATCGGTTCGGGCCACAACGGCCTGGTTGCCGCGGCCTATCTGGCGGTCGCGGGGAAGAACGTGCTCGTGCTCGAGCGCAACGAGTGGTTCGGCGGCGGGGTGGTCACCCGCGAGCTGACCCGGCCGGGGTTCCGCCACGACCAGCATTCGATGAGCCACATCTTCATCCAGGGCAATCCGCTGCTGCTGAACGACGATCTCGCGCTCAAGCGCAAGTACGGCCTCCAGTACGTATTCCCCGACGTGCCGATGATGAGCGTGTGGGAAGACGGAACCACGCTGCCGCTCCACCGTGATCCCGCCAAGTCCGCCGAGGCGATCCGCAGGTTCAGCGCGAAGGACGCCGAGACGTTCCTCGAATTGTCGCGCCAGGCCGCCGAATGGCTGCCGATGATCCAGGCCGGGCTCTATTCGCCGCCGATGCCGGTCGGTGCGCAGGCGGCGATGATGGACCAGAGCGCCGAGGGCCGCGAGATCATGCGCACGATGGCGCTCAGCACGTTCGACCTGATGGAAGAGCTGTTCGAGCACGACAAGGTCAAGGCGCACTTCGGCCGCGTCGCGGGCGAGAACCTGGTCAGCCCGGACGAGAAGGCTACCGGGATCGGCGCTTACGTGTTTCTCGGCTTCCTCGAGAAGTTCGGCTTCGGGGTGCCGGTCGGCGGCTCGGGCAGCCTGACCAGCGCGCTGATCGCGTGCATCGAGGACCATGGCGGCAAGGTCGTCGCTGGAGCGCAAGTGCGCGAGATCGTCACCGACGGCACCCGCGCGACCGGCGTGGTGCTGGATGACGGCACGCGGTATTCGGCGGGCGACGGGATCATCGGCGCGATCCACCCGCATATCCTGCCGGACATGGTCGCCGCGTTGCCGGCGACGGTCGCGGCACACGCGAAGCGCACGCATATCACTCCCGCCGCGTGCTTCACGGTCCACGCCGCGCTCGATGCGCCGCTGAGGTTCAAGGCGGGCGACTTATCGGCGGTGATGTACGAGCTGATGCCGGCGAACTACGAGGACATGCGCCGCGCGTTCGACGAATTGCGCTATGGCAATTTCTCGCCCACGCCGCTGGTCGGGGTCGGCCAGCTCACCCAGCACGATCCGTCGCGGGCTCCCGAAGGCAAGGCGATCTTCCACGCGTGGGATTACGTGCCATACGAGCGGCCCGACGGGCGCAGCTGGGACGAAGCCAAGGGCGAGTTCGCGCAAGCAGTGATCGCGCGGATGGGCAATTACATCGAGAACCTGCCCGACGCAGTGCTCGACTATCATTGCGATTCGCCGGTCGATATGGAGCGCACGTCTCCCAGCTTCTTCCGCGGCGACCTCCACGGCATCGCCACCACCACCTACCAGTCCGGCGCGCACCGGCCGACGCCCGAGCTCGGGCAGTACCGCGTGCCGGGGGTCGAGGGGCTTTATCTGGTCGGCCCGTTCCAGCATCCCGGCGGCGGCGTGTTCGGCGCCGGCCGCGCGACCGCGATGGTGATGGCCGAGGACTTGGGGATCGAGTTCGACGGGATCAGGGTGGCGTGAGGAGGCGGCGAATATGAAGATCTACGCCGCTGACAAGTCCGAGCTGATGCAGGTGACCAAAGTCGAGCGCCAGGGCGACAATCTGGTGCTCAAGGGCAAAGTCTTCGGCACGATGCCGATGGCCGCCACGCTTACGCCAGCCGAAGCCCGCGCGTTCCGCAAGTTGCTGACGCCAAGGCTGGCGTGGTTCATCCTCACCCTGCCGTTCCGAAAGGGAGCCAAATGATGCGCCACAAAGACTCCACGATCATCGTCACCGGCGCCGCTGGCTCGATCGGCTTCGCGACATGCGAGATTCTTGCGCGTGAAGGCGCAGAGTTACTGATGGTCGACATCGACGGTGATCGGCTGAAAGCGCGCTTGGATGAAATTAGCGAGCAGGATGCGGTGGCATACATGCACGTAGCGGATTGTGCGGATGAGAATGCCGTTCAAGGCTATGTCAAAGAAGCACTCGCGCAGTTTGGGAAGATCGACGGGTTCTTCAACAACGCCGGGATCGAAGGCGTGCTGTCGCCCACCCACGAATACCCGGTCGACGAGTTCGACAAGATCATCCGGGTCAATCTGCGCAGCATGTTCCTCGGTCTTCGTTACGTGCTCCCGGACATGGTCCGGCGCGGCAAGGGCGCGGTGGTCAACACCGCCTCGATCGGCTCGGAACGAGGGCTGGCGGGCGCCTGCGCGTACAATGCCGCGAAGCACGGCGTGGTCGGCCTCACCCGCACCGCGGCGAGCGAAGTCGCGCAGAAGGGCGTGCGGGTGAATTGCGTCGAGCCCGGCGTGATCGAGACGCCGCTGCTGGTCGGCATGCTCGAGCAGATGTTCGACAGCGTCGAGGCGGGGATGAAGAAGCTCGGCCAGACCGCCACGCTCGACCGGGTCGGCCAACCGCGCGAGGTGGGCGACGTCGTGAGCTTCCTGCTGTCGGACGAGGCGAGCTACGTCAACGGGGCGCGGTGGGAGATCGACGGCGGCGCTTTGGCGACGATCCGCAACGACATCTGACGGGAGAGCCGCTCCCCGCGGGGTAAGCCATAATTTAACTTCCCGCCCTAAGCTGGCCTCGCGAAAGGGTCGGGACGATGGCGGCATTGCCGGACGATACGGCGAGTAGGGCGGGCGAAGCGCCCGAGGAACGGCGCCGCGCGCCGCGCTTCACCCTGCTGATCCAGACCGCCAAGCTGATCTCGGCCCGCGGCGAGTTCCTCTGCATCGTGCGCGACGCGTCGGCCGAGGGCGTGCGCGTCCGCCACTTCGGCCACCTGCCCGACGAGCGCTTCCTCGAGTTCGAGCTCGCCAACGGCGAGGGCTTCCCGGTCGAGCTGGTCTGGCGCGACGAGGAATATGCCGGGCTGAAGTTTCCGGGCGAGGTCGACCTCGCGCGCATCGTGAAAATCTCGAACGACACGCTGCCGCGCCGGCGGCTGCGGCTGCGCACCGTGCTCGAAGGCACACTCACTTACGGCGGGCTGACCCGCCCGACCACCATCCGCAACATCTCGCAGCAGGGCGCCGGGATCGAATGCCGCGAGCGGCTGGCGATCGAGCAGCTGGTGCGCCTGCAGACCGACGAGCTGGAGCCGGTCTACGCCAAGGTCTGCTGGCGCAACGGCATCGCCTACGGCCTGGTGTTCGAGGAGACGCTGAGCCTCGAACGGCTCGCGCGGATCGTCGCCGGCTCGCGGGCGTTCGAGCCGTCCGCGGAGGGCGAAACCGCCGCTGCTGTTCCCGGTTATTCCACCAGCGAGAGCACCGATTCCGCATAGCCGCGGCTGCCGAGCTCGCCGCCGGGGAAGATGTCGCGCTCGGCGATCCACGCCTGCGATTGCTCGAACACATCCTGCGAATACGGCTCGAACACGATCCGCTCTCCCGGACCCCAACGGCCGGTGTCCATCTGCTCGTGGAAGCGCACCGGGAACTCGTTCTTGTAGTAGTGAGTGTAAAGTTCAGGCCTGAGGTCGATGTCCCGCTGCGCGCGGCGCAAGGCGGCAAAATATTTCTTCACGTCCTCGGCGCGCGAGCCTTCCTTGACCATCGAGGCCATCATGAAGGTGCTGTCGATGATCTTGCGGAAACCCAATTGCTCGAGGAAGTAGTACGGCCCGCTGAACAGCGAGGCGGCGGGGATCTTGCGGTCGATCAGCAGCTCGAGCCGGCTGAACAGCATGCCGTCGGCGAACGAAAAATTGATTGCGTCGCGCGCAAGGTAGGTTTCGAGCGCCTGGATCGTCGAATAGTGGCTGCCCGACTGATAGCCGACCGAGATCGGCACGTTCTTGAGGTCGCGCGGATGCGTGATGTCGCTTTCGGGCGGCACGAAGATCGCGCACGGGCTCACCGAATAGGCGTCGGCGTAGAGCAGGCCGTGGCCAGCGGCCGCGGCGACGTTCACCGTCCAGTGGCACGCGCACGAGACGTCGCCTTCGCGGCCCTTTTCGAACGTCTGGTACGCGCCGACTCTGTCGCCTTGCTGGTGATTGCTGGCCTGCCTGGAGTCGAACGTTTCGCGGAACTCGTAGTCGAGCCCCTCGGCGGCGAAATAGCCTTTCTCCTCGGCGACCCATTCGTGCAGCCGGAAGTGCGGCTGGATGATGAATTTGGGCATTTGGTGCGACTCCTCTTCGGGCTCGTTTTTCTTCAGCAACAATGCGGTGTGTCGGCAGCGTCTTCGCTCACCCGGCGCGCTCGGATCATGCGGACATGATCGTCCATCAGCCGCCGCGCGGCCGCGGCGTCGCGCGCCTCGATCAGGTCGGCCAGCTGGCGGTGGACGTCGAGGATGTGGCGCGCGACCGGCGGGGTCAGCGTGCGGTTCACCGCCGGCCACGACACGTGCTGCAGCGACAGCAGTTGCGCCGCGAGCACACGGTTGTGCGAGGCTTCGGCCACCGCGAGATGGAAGCGCATGCACGAACGGGTGTAGGCCGCGTCGTCCGCGATCGTCGCCTCGTGCTCGACGAGCAATTCGCGCAGTTTCGCCAGATCTTCCTTCGTGGCGTTCTCGGCCGCGAGCTCCGCGGCCATGCAGTCGATCGCGCGCTGGGCGTCCATCATCTCGCGCACGCTGGTGCCCGCGAGGCTGAGCTGGACCGCCAGCGCCTCGGCGAACAGCCGCGGATTGCCCTCGGCGATTCGCGCGCCGCCGCCCGCGCCGACCTTGATCTCGACCACGCCCATCGCCTGGAGCGAGCGCAGCGCGTCGCGCGCGACGATCCGGCTGACCCCCGCGCGCTCCGCGATGTCCTTTTCGGTGCCGAGGAAATCGCCTGCGGCCAGGCGTTTCTCCAGCAGCGCGGCGCGCACGTCTTCCACGATGCGCGCCGACAGCGTCATCGCCGGTGTCGCGCCGGCTCGAGCGACCACGGATCGGGTTTCCTGAACGGGATGACGGCCATCGCGGATTCGTCCTTTGCCGGACCTCGCTAGCCGACAATCCAAAGATGATAAAGATGATATCTTTACATGAGCGGAACGCCACACG
>DASVLP010000030.1:0-25467 GCA_036384795.1 Sphingomonadaceae bacterium
GCCGCTGCTGCCGACTTCGCTGGTCGGCTCCTACGCCCAGCCCGAATGGCTGATCGACCGCCAGAAGCTCGCCGGCCGCTTCCCGCCGCGCACCCGCCAGAAGGAGCTGTGGCGCGTCGGCGAGGAATTCCTCGAGCAGGCGTGGGACGATGCGACGGTGTGGGCGATCCACGAGCAGGAGCGCGCCGGGCTCGACATCATCACCGACGGCGAGATGCGCCGCGAGAGCTATTCGAACCGCTTCGCGACGGCGCTCGACGGGGTCGACATGGACAACCACGGCACCGCGCTCGACCGCTCCGGTGAGCCCGTCCCCGTGCCGCGCGTCACCGGCCCGATCAGCCGCCGCCACGCGGTGCAGGTCCGCGACGTCGAGTTCATGCGCGAGCACGTCAGCCCGGGCAAGGCGATCAAGATCACCGTGCCCGGCCCGTTCACGATGAGCCAGCAGGCGCAGGACGATTACTACAACGATGCCGAGGCGCTGGCGGTGGCCTACGGCAAGGCGGTCAACGGCGAGATCAAGGACCTGTTCGCGGCCGGGGCCGACGTGGTGCAGCTCGACGAGCCCTATATGCAGGCCCGTCCGGACAAGGCGCGCGCTTACGGCCTGAAGGCGTTGGAAGCCGCGCTCGACGGGGTGACCGGCACCACCGCGCTGCACATCTGCTTCGGCTACGCCGCGCTGATCCACGAGCGGCCGGAAGGCTACAACTTCCTGCCCGAGCTGGCCGACAGCGACGTGCTGCAGATCTCGATCGAGACTGCGCAGTCAGAGCTCGACTGCGCGATCCTCGAAAGCCTGCCGGGCAAGACGATCATCCTCGGCGTGCTCGATTTGTCGACCCACGCGGTCGAGGAACCCGAAGTGGTCGCCGCGCGCATCCGTCGCGCGCTGCCCTACATCGAGCCCCAGCGGCTGATCGTCGCGCCCGACTGCGGGCTCAAGTACCTTCCGCGCGAAGTCGCGTTCGGCAAGATGAAGGCGATGGCCGACGGTGCCCGGATCGTGCGCGAGGAGCTTGCGTGAGCGGCTTTGCGACCAGCCACACCGGCAGCCTGCCGCGCCCCCAGCACCTGCTCGACCTGATGTTCGCCCGCGAGGGCGGCGAGGCGGTCGACCCGGCCGAGCTGGACCGGGCGATCGACGATGCGACCGCCTATGTGATCGGCCGCCAGGTCGAAGCCGGAATCACGGTGATCGGCGACGGCGAGATGTCGAAGCCGAGCTATGCGACCTACATCAAGCATCGCCTGACCGGGTTCGACGGCGAGGCGGGCAGCTACGAGTTCCAGGACCTCGAGGAGTTCCCCGGCGCGAAAGCCAAAGTGTTCGGCGACACCGGCCGCTCGCGCCGCTCGGCGCCGGCGTGCACGTCCGAGATCACGGTCAAGGACATGGAAGCCCCGCGGCGCGACGCCGAGCGGCTGAAACGGCTGGCCGGCGGGCACGAGACGTTCATGAGCGCGGCCTCGCCGGGGGTCACTGCATTGTTCTTCCCCAACCGCTTCTATCCCGACGATCGGACGTATGTGTTCGCGATCGCCGAAGCATTGCGCCACGAATACGAGACGATCGCCGCGGCGGGGATCACCCTGCAGCTCGATTGCCCGGACATGGCGATGGGCCGCCACGTCCAGTTCACCCACCTGACGACCGACCAGTTCCGCGACAAGCTCGAGATGAATGTCGAGGCGCTCAACCACGCGGTGCGCAACATCCCGGCGGAGAAGCTGCGGATGCACTTGTGCTGGGGCAACTATCCCGGCCCGCACCACTGCGACGTGCCGTTGGAGGATATCGCCGATGTCGTCTGGCGCGCGAAGCCGCAGACGGTGCTGATCGAGGGCGCAAACCCCCGCCACGCGCACGAGTTCGCGTTCTTCGAGCAGCATCCGCTGCCCGAGGGCAAAGTGCTGTGCCCGGGAATGATCGAGCCGCAATCGAGCTACATCGAGCATCCCGAGCTGATCGCGCAGCGGATCGGCCGCTATGCCGACCTGCTCGGGCGCGAGCGGGTGATGGCCGGCGTCGACTGCGGATTCTCGGTCCATGCCGGCAGCGGCAACCTCGACCCGGAGATCGTCTGGGCCAAGCTCGCCGCGCTGGCCGAAGGCGCGGCGATCGCCAGCCGGCGGTACTGGTAAGCTCCCGCGCTCCCGGCTAGACCCGCGGCCGCGTGCGGGCGTGGCGGAATGGTAGACGCCGGGGACTTAAAATCCCCTGGGCTTTGCCCGTGCCGGTTCGAGTCCGGCCGCCCGCACCAGGCCGCGAAGCTTCGTTCTTGATTGCCTGTCGGTTAGGGAAAATTAGGTAATTCTGCCTATCCGCTATTGGGCCGGGTCCTAACTCTCGCGCGCTATCGCTCCACCGTGGAAGGTCGCCGGCTTTGCGTAGCGCAGCCGGTTTCGGAAACGGTGCCAGGGGATAAGCGGATGAGCGAGGTGGCTCGGGAAACGGAAGACAGGCGGCATCTCGCGGACGAGAGCGACAGCGAGCTGCGCGTCGCGCCGCGCTTTACCCTGCTGATCCGCACCGCGAAGCTGATCAGCTCGTCGGGTGAGTTCCTCTGCGTGATCCGCGACGCTTCGGCGAGCGGGGTCAGCATCCGCACTTTCCATCCGCTGCCGCACGGCGAGCAGTTGACGCTCGAGCTGCCCAACGGCGACCAGCACGCGATCGAACGCGTGTGGGAACGCGAAGGCTCGGCCGGCTTCCGTTTCTCGGTGCCGGTGGACATCGACCGCCTGCTGCAGAACAAGAGCCGCTTTCCCAAGCGCCCGGTGCGCCTGAAATTGCAGCTCCCCGCGCTGATCTCGTGCCACGGCACGACCGCCGGCGTGGTGATCCGCAACATCTCGCAGCAGGGGGCGTTGATCGAATGCCCGCTGCGGCTCGCGCTCGACCAGCGGCTGCGGCTCGAATCCGACAACCTGCCGGTGATCCAGGCGAGCGTGCGCTGGCGCAAGGATGCCGATTACGGGCTGGTGTTCGACGACACGTTCCAGTTCGCCGAGCTCGCCAAGCTCGCCGCGCAGCTCCAGGGCAATTGCCAGGTCGATTGCGGAAGCTGGATGCAGATCCCGATCGAAGCGGCAATCCGCCACGACGTTAACTAGGCCCTAACCATTTTCCTTCACTCCCGCTACGGATCGCAGCCGGGGGTTTTCCATGAATGAATTCAAGCGCCAGCCGCATGCCCGCGAGGTCGCCGTCGACGTCGCGATCGTCGGTGCCGGCCCTGCGGGGCTGACCGCGGGCTATCTGCTGACCAAGGCGGGCAAGAGCGTCGCGATCATCGAGAAAGACGCGACGTACGTCGGCGGGATCAGCCGTACGGTCGAGCACCAGGGCTATCGCTTCGACATCGGCGGCCACCGGTTCTTTTCGAAGAGCCAGCAGGTCGTGGACTTGTGGAACGAGATCCTGCCCGACGACTTCATCCAGCGGCCGCGGATGAGCCGGATCTATTACGAGGGCAAGTTCTATTCGTACCCGCTGCGCGCGTTCGAGGCGCTGCGCAACCTCGGGATTCTGCGCTCGACCGCGTGCATGATGAGCTACGGCTGGTCGAAGCTGTTCCCGATCAAGGACGTGAAGAGCTTCGAGGACTGGACCAGCAACCAGTTCGGCAAGAAGCTCTATTCGATCTTCTTCAAGACCTACACCGAGAAAGTGTGGGGCATGCCGTGCAACGAGATGAGCGCCGACTGGGCCGCGCAGCGGATCAAGGGGCTCTCGCTGTGGGGCGCGGTGACCGACGGGTTGAAGCGCAGCCTCGGCCTCAACAAGAAGCCCAACAACGGCCAGCAGGTGAAGACCCTGCTCGAGACGTTCCGCTATCCGCGGCTCGGCCCGGGGATGATGTGGGACGCCGCGCGCGACCGGATCGAGGAGCGCGGCTCGCACGTCTACATGGGCCATGCGCTGAAGCAGCTTGCCAGCGACGGCAACGGCGGCTGGCGCCTGACCGCCGCGGGTCCGGACGGCGAGCTGGTGGTCAAGGCGCAGCACGCGATCAGCTCCGCGCCGATGCGCGAGCTCGCCGCGCGGCTCCATCCGCTGCCCCAGACGACGCTCAATGCGAGCGAGCTCAAGTATCGCGACTTCCTGACCGTCGCGCTGATGATCCGCTCAGAGGACCTGTTCCCCGACAACTGGATCTACATCCACGATTCGAAGGTGAAGGTCGGGCGGGTGCAGAACTTCCGCTCGTGGTCGCCGGAGATGGTGCCCAATCCCGAGGTCGCCTGCGTCGGGCTCGAATACTTCTGCTTCGAAGGCGACGGCTTGTGGTCTTCGTCCGACGACGACCTGGTCGAGCTCGCCAAGCAGGAGATGGCGATCCTCGGCCTGGTCGATCCGGCGAAAGTCATCGGCGGCGCGGTCGTGCGGCAGGAAAAGGCCTATCCGGTGTACGATGAGGACTATGCGGCGAACGTCGCGGCGGTGCGTGCCGATCTCGAGGCGCAGTTCCCGACGCTGCACCTCGTCGGACGCAACGGCATGCACCGCTACAACAACCAGGACCACGCGATGATGACCGCGATGCTGACGGTCGAGAACATCCTCGCCGGCGAGCGCATCTACGACACCTGGTGCGTGAACGAAGACGCCGAATACCACGAAGCCGGCGACGAAGGCGCGGAGAAGGCGCTCCCGGCCCGCGAGGCGATCAGCGAAGACCAGGCCGCCGCGCTCGCCTCGGTGCGCGAAGTGCCCGAGCGGCTCCGCAAGGACCGCGAGGCGGCGTAAATGATCGCCGCCCTCACCAAGCTGCGCGACGTTCGCCTCGTGCGCTACATGCTCGCGAGCGTCGGCGCGCTGGCGGTCGACATGGGCAGCTTCCTCGCCCTGCTGTCGATCGGCGTGATCGCGGCCGGCGCGTCGGCGCTGAGCTACAGCCTGGGCATTCTCGCCCACTGGCTGCTGTCGAGCCGCACGGTGTTCCACGACACCGTCGCGGCACGCGGGATCGAGCGCACCAAGCAGAAGGCGATGTTCGTCGTCTCGGCCCTGCTCGGCCTCGCGCTCACCACCGCGATCGTCGGCGGGGGCGACCTCGCGGGGCTCGACCCGCGCCTCGCCAAGCTCGTCGCGATCGTCGCCAGCTTCGCGCTCACCTGGGTGCTGCGCAGCAAGCTCGTGTTCCGCACCCCCGGGCTCGCGAATTGAACGTCATAACCGGTCTCGAACCGGCCGGGCGAACGCCGTGGGCCAGGATCGCGCTGATCTGGCTGTGCATCGCGGTGCTGATGGTGCTGATCAACTGGAGCAACATCGCCCAGGGCCGGTTTCTCGATCCCGACGATACCTTGCGGCTGGTCCAGGTGCGCGACCTGGTCGGTGGGCAAGGCTGGTTCGATCTCCACCAGTACCGGGTCGATCCCGGCGCCAGCCCGGTGATGCACTGGTCGCGGCTGGTCGACACGCCGCTGGCGCTCGCCGTCTTGTCGTTCAGGCCGTGGTTCGGCCAGGCGATGGCCGAGCAGGTCGCGGTGGTGATCGTGCCGCTGCTCACGCTGCTGGCGCTGATGGCGATCGTCGGGCGCATCGCCTATCGCGTGTTCGACAGGGAAATCGCCGGGCTCGCGTGTCTCTCGCTGGGCTTTTCCCCGCTGCTGCTCGCGCAGTTCCAGCCGCTCAGGATCGACCACCACGCGTGGCAGGTCGTCAGCGTGATGTTCGCGATCGGCGCGCTGATGCAGCGCAACCCCCGGATCGGCGGCGCGCTCGCCGGGATCGGAATCGCCACCGGGATGTCGATCTCGCTCGAGGTCCTGCCGCTCGCGGCGATCGTCGGCGCGGTGCTGCTGCTGCGCTGGCTGCGCGATCCGGCGCAGCGCTGGTGGCTCGCGGCTTACCTCGCGGGCCTGGCCGCGATGCTCGCGATCTGGTTCGCCGCGACCCGGGGTTTCGCCGATCTCACGGCGCATTGCGACGTGGTCTCGCCGCAGCATTTCGGGTTCTTCGCGGTGGTCGCACTGGGCGCGGTGGCCATTGCCAGCCGGCCCAAGGTTCCGCCGGCGGGGGTCGTCGCCCTGCTCGGGGCGGCCGGCGCGGCGGGCCTTGCGCTGTTCGCGCTGACCGCCCCGCAGTGCGTGGCCGGGCCGTTCGGCAACCTCGATCCGGTGGTTCGCCAGTACTGGTACGCCAATGTTCTGGAGGGGCGGCCGTTCTGGCTGCAGCCGGCCGACCAGGTGCTGGCCCCGCTGATGCAAGGCGTGATCGCCTTGTTCGTCACGCTGCACCTGTGGCGCAAGGCGGAAGGCGAGCGTCGCGGGTGGTGGGGCGATTACCTGCTGGTGTTCGCCGGCGCGCTGGTGGTGGGCCTCACCGTCTGGCGTTCGATGATCTTCGTCGGCGCGCTGTCGGCGGTGCCGATCGCCTGGCTGCTCCATCGGCTGCTGCATCGCTTCCGCACTGCCGAGCGGCCTGCGGTGCGGATCGCGGTCGGCGTCGCCGCGCTGTTCGCGCTGCTGCCGGCGACGCCGGTGGTGATGGCCCGGCTGGTGCTTCCCGCCAAGGTGGCGGGGTCCGACGGGCAGATGCGCGAATCGAGCTGCGAACTGGCGCAATCCGCCCTGGCGCTCAATCCGCTCGGCAAGGCGACGATCTTCGCGCCGGTCGATATCGGCCCTGCGCTGATCGAGCGGACGCAGGACAGCGTGGTCGCCACCGGGCATCACCGGGCGCAGCAGGGAATGCGCGATGTGATCGTCGCGTTCCTGGGCCCCCAAGACCAGGCCCACGCGATCGTTCGGCGGCACAATGCGCGCTATCTGGTGCTGTGCACCGATCTGGGCGAACCGCAGCTGTACGAAGCCGCGGCGCCGCACGGGTTCATGGCCCAGCTGCTGCACGGCAAAGTGCCGGCCTGGCTCCAGGCGGTGCCGGTCGACGCGCCGCCGACCTTCCGCGTGTGGAAGGTGGTCGGCTAAGCCCCCGCTCAGGCGGGGCGGAACTTCATCCCGTCGCCGTCCATGCAATAGCGCAGGCCGGTCGGCTTGGGGCCGTCGTGGAACACGTGCCCCAGGTGGCCGCCGCAATCGGCGCAGTGCACTTCGGTGCGCTCCATGCCCAGCGTGCGGTCGACCGTGGTGCCGACCGCGTGGGGCAACGGCTGCCAGAAGCTCGGCCAGCCGGTGCCGCTTTCGAACTTGGTGGCCGACGAGAACAGCTCGTTGTTGCAGCCGGCGCACAGGAACGTGCCCTTGCGGTGCTCTTTCAGCAGCGGCGAGCTGAACGGCCGCTCGGTGCCCTGCTCGCGCAGAATGTAATATTGCGCCTTGGTCAGGCGCTTCTTCCATTCCGCGTCCGAATAGGACACGCGAAAGCCCGCCGCGAGGGCGGGGGCCGCGCCAAGGGTGACTGCGAAGCCGGCGGCGCCGAGGCCGAGCCAGGTCAACGCTTCGCGGCGGGAGGTGGATTTGCTGGTCATGACGTTCTCCTGCTTAGGATACTACTCCTGAACGGAAGATTTGTCACATCGCGGGCTGATCGGCAGCGCGGCGGCGCGCCCGCCGCTGCTTCACCCGCCGCGGCCCCGACTTCATCACCTTGCGGCGGAACAGCCGGGCGCCGACCCGGATGAACACCGCGACCCAGGCGATCTGCCAGCCGATCGCCAGCAGGTGCGGCCACAGGCTCTCCTGCACCGCCGCGCGCGCGAGCATCGTGTAAGGCGAACTGAGCGGGAACGCGATCCCGGCCAGTTCGAGCGGCCCGCCCGGGTCCGCCAGCGCAAGCGTCGCGAGGAAGAACACCACGATCTGGCCCATCGTTGCCGGCATCGACAGCGTCTGGACCTCGCGCACGGTGGCCGCGATCGAGCCGATCGTCAGGTAGACCGCCCCGATCAGCAGGTAGTTCATCGTGAAGTAGACCACTGCGAACAGCAGGAACAACGGCCAGCCGACGCCCGGCGTCGGCAGATCGTGCACGTCCATGCCGCCGACCAGCCCCGGGTTCATTCCCGCCAGTTCGACCAGCCCGCCGATCACGCTGCCCCATACGACCACGCCGACCATCGAGATCAGGAACATGGCGAGCAACTTGCCCAGGAACACCGCGTCCATCGGGATCGCCGCGGCAAGCACTTCGATGATCTTGTTGGCCTTTTCCTCGATCAGGGTCGACATCACCATGCCGGTGAGAAAGATCGTGACGATGAACAGCAGCGTCAGCGACGCTTGCGCGGTGTGCACCTGCCCGGCCCGCTCGCTCGCGCCGCTGGTGGTGACGGTGGCGGTTTCGACGGCGGGATAGGCGGGAGCAGCCCGGGAAAGAGCGTTCGCGGCGACGAGCGAGACCGCCCCTTTCCACTGTTCGGCGCGCTCCGCGGTGGCGGTCAGCACCGGATGCGCGGGGGTGCCGGTCAGCACCGCGGCGATGTTCGCCTTGCGCCCGGCCAGCGCGGCTTTCGCATCGAAGGGCTCGCCGGGTGCTAATCGTTTCAGTTCGACCATCTCCGGCAGCACCGGCCCGAGCGTCGGCTCGAGCGCGCGGCGCGCGCGCAGCATCGCGTCGACATCGGCAGGTGCCATCGCCACCGCAATATCGGTCCTGCCGGTGGCTTGCTGGACTTTCTGCCCGATTCCGGCGGCGAGCGTGCCGATCAGGATCGGGAACAGCGGCCCGAGCAGGAAGAAGAAGAACGCCCGGCTGAACATGATCGCGACGAAATCGCGCCGGGCCACGACATAGGCGGCTTGCCAGAGCGACAGGCGATCGGCGGTGGTGGTCATCGCGCTCATCGCCGCCCCGCCTCTTCGGGTGCGGCCTCGAGCGCCTTGGCCGCCGCTTCGCCGGCGATCGCGACGAATGCATCGTGCAGCCCGGCGCGCTCGATCGACAGCGAGAGGATGCCGGCATCGCCCTCGATCAGCGCGCGCAGCAGCGGTTCGATCCCGCTCGGCGGCAGCGAGAAGAACCAGAACTGGCCTTCGTGGCGCGCGTCGGCGGGGAGGGCCGCCCGCCAGGGCCCGTCGGCGTGGCGGGTCTCGAGCCGGACTTGCGGCGGGATCCGGTCGCGCGCGAGGTCGACGCGGCCTTCGAACGGCACTTTGCCGCCGGCGATGATCGCGATCCGCTCGCACAGCCGCTCGGCGTGGGCGATCACGTGGGTCGAGAAGATCACCGTGGTGCCGTCGTCCGCCAGCTTGCGGATCATCGCCTCGAGCTTGCCCTGGTTGAGCGCATCGAGCCCGGAGAACGGCTCGTCGAGCACCACCAGCCGGGGATCGTGCACCAGCGTGCCGAGCAGTTGCACGGTCTGCGCCATGCCCTTGGAAAGCTGGCGGATCTGGCGCTCGGCCGCATGGCCCAGGCCATAGTCCTCGAGCAGCTTGCGCCCGCGCGCGCGCCCTTCGGGCAGCGGCATCCCGCGCAATGCGCCCATGAACGCGATCGCCTCGAACGCCTTCATCGCCGGATACAGTCCGCGCTCCTCGGGCAGGTAGCCGATCAGCCGCGCGACGTCGTGCGGGTCTTCGTGCCCGAGCACCTTGCGCACCCCTGCGTCCGGGTCGATGATGCCCAGCAGCATGCGCAAAGTGGTGGTCTTGCCCGCGCCATTGGGGCCGAGCACGCCGTAGATCGCCCCTTGGGGCACCGAGATGTCGACCCCGTCGACCGCCAGTGTGCCGTCGAAGCGCTTGACCAGCCCCCTGGCCTCGATCGCCAGCGGCCGGGCGCCGGTGCTCGCCAGGTTGTCGATTGCGGGGCGATCCCCTAGCGCGGTGGTCATCGTTCGCGAGTTAGCGCTCGCATGTGAACGGGAGCAACACCGAACTTGGTTAATTCCGCAACGCTGGAGCGATTGAAGGAGCGAACCGTCGCGGAGGCGAAGCGGCTGGGCTTCGCCGCGATCGGCTTCGCGCCGGCGGCGGACGATCCGCTGCGCGCGGGGCGGCTGGAAGAATGGCTGGCGGCGGGGTTCCACGGCGACATGGCGTGGATGGAAGCGCGCGCCGACGTGCGGCGCGGGCCGCAGTCGCTGTGGCCGGCGGCGCAATCGGTGATCGCGCTCGGCATGTCGTACGCGCCGCAGGCCGATCCGCTGGCGCTTGCCGGCGACCCGGAGAAGGCGCGGATTTCGGTCTATGCGCAAGGGCGCGACTATCATGACGTGGTCAAGAAGGCGCTGAAGGCGCTGGCCCGCTGGCTGGTCGCGGAAGCCGCGCGCGAGGGCCACGAGAGCGAGCTCAAGGTGTTCGTCGACACCGCGCCGGTGATGGAAAAGCCGCTGGGCGAGGCGGCGGGGATCGGCTGGCAGGGCAAGCACACCAACCTCGTCAGCCGCGCGCACGGCAGCTGGCTGTTCCTCGGCGCGATCTACACCACGCTGCCGTTCGCGCCCGACGCACCGCACGCGGCCCGCTGCGGCAGCTGCACCGCGTGCCTCGCCGCGTGCCCGACCGAGGCGTTCGTCGCGCCCCACCGGCTCGATGCGCGGCGGTGCATCTCGTACCTCACGATCGAGCACCACGGGCCGATCCCGCACGAGTTCCGCAAGGCGATCGGCAACCGCATCTACGGCTGCGACGATTGCCTGGCGGTGTGCCCGTGGAACAAGTTCGCCGAACAATCGGCGCGCAACCAGGCGTTCGTGCCGCGCGCGGAGCTCGTCGCGCCGCGGCTGGAGGAACTGCTTGCCCTCGACGACGCGGCATTCCGGGCGAAATTCTCGGGCAGCCCGATCAAGCGCACCGGCCGCAACCGGTTCGTGCGCAACTGCCTGATCGCGGCGGGCAACAGCGGCAATCCGGCGCTGGTTCCGCCAGTGCGCGCCTTGACGGCCGATCCCGATCCGGTGGTGGCGGAAGCGGCCGAATGGGCGCTGGAGGCGCTTACAGCAGCTCCTTGAGCGGGACCGCGGCGTCGGCCAGGCGTTCGGGCGCGATCGCCGCGCCGGCCTCGATCAGCTTGCGGCCCTGGACGTAGTCCTTGACCGCGTTCACGCAGTCGAGCGCGATCACTTTGCCGTCCTTCAGGTAGACCACGCTGAAGCTGCGGGCCGCGGGGTCGCCGCGCAGCACCGTTGCATTGGCGCCGAGGTTGAGGCCCACCGTCTGCAGCTTCAGGTCGTACTGGTTCGACCAGAACCACGGCAGCGCGCGATAGGGCTGCGGATCGCCGCAGATCGCCTTCGCCGCCGCGGTCGCCATGTCGGTCGCGTTCTGCACCGATTCGATGCGCACCACCGCGCCGCGGGCGAACGGGTTGGCGTGCGCGGCGCAGTCCCCCACCGCGTAGACGCCCTTGAGCGAAGTGCGGCAGAACTCGTCGACGTCGACCCCGTTCGCGCCCGCCGCGCCCGCGGCGAGCAGCGGCCCGATCGTCGGCACGATGCCGATCCCGGCGATCACCAGGTCGGCGGGGATCGTCTTGCCGCCCGCGAGCTTCACGCCGGTGGCCGTGCCGCTGCGCCCGGCGATCTTCTCGATCGTCGCCGAAAGGCGGATGTCGACGCCGTGCGCGCGGTGCTCGGCCTCGTAGAACGCGGGCAGCTCGCCGCCCGCGACCCGCGAGAGCAGGCGCGGCTGCACTTCGATCAGGGTCACCTCGCAGCCGCGCTTGGTCAGCACCGCCGCGGCCTCGAGCCCGACGTAGCCGCCGCCGATCACCGCGATCCTGCGCGCGCCGGCATCGAGCGCGGCGCGGATCGCGTCGGAATCGGCCTTGTCGCGCAAGTAATGCACCCCGCCGAGCTCGGCGCCGGAGCAATCGAGCCGTCGCGGGTCGCCCCCGGCGGCCCACACCAGATCGCCGTATTCGATCGTCTCGCCGCCCGCGAGGGCGACCGCGCCCGCCGCCGGATCGACTTTCGCGACGGACGCGCCGAGCCGCAGCTCGACGCCCTTGTCGGCCCAGAATTCGGGCGGGCGCAGATAGATGCGCTCGAACGGCTTCTCGCCGGCGAGGTAGTCCTTCGACAGCGGCGGGCGCTCGTACGGCGGCTCCGCGTCGCGCCCGATCATCAGGATCGAGCCGGCAAAGCCGTTCTGCCTGAGCGCGATCGCCGCCTGCGCGCCGCCGTGCCCCGCACCGGCAATGATCACGTCGTATCGGCTCATGTGCCAGCCCTCCCCGCAATCCGCGCGGCGGTCAAGCGATCAGCGCGCCAGCAGGTTGCGCGCCTGGCTGGCGATCTGCGCGAGCACCGCGGGCGGCACCGGCAGATGGGCGTGCGCTCGCTCGATCATTCCGCGGAACTGCGCGATGGTCGCCGCGCGTTGCCCGGCCCATTCGGAAACCGCCGTTTCCGGCTCGCGCGGGGTGCGCTTGCCGGTGGCGATCCGGTGCAGCAGCTCGAAGCGCATCTGCTGGAAATCGCGGGCAAGCCCCGCGACCAGCAGCCGCTCCCACGGGTCCGACGGGTTCATCGTCGCGGCGGTGCCTTGCGCCCAGTCGAGCCCCAGCCGCGCGCCGAGATCGGTGAACGCGCGCGCGACCTTGACCGCGCTGACGCCGCCCTCGGCGGCAAGCCGCACCAGCCCCACCGCGCCGTCCATGTCGAACAGGTTCGCGACCAGCGCGGCCTCGTCGGCCGGGGCTCCGGCGGCCTCGAATTCGCTGCGCAGGCGGTCGGAATGGGATCTCGCTTCCTTCGCCAGGAGCTGGTCCTTCGAGCCGGCGAGCTCGCGGATTCCCGGGGCGAGCGCTTCGATCAACCGCGCGGGAGGCACCGTGCCCGCGCCGGCGCGCAGCAGATCGGCCATATGGTTGCGCAGCGCCAATGCCGCGCGGTCGAACAGCAGCAGCCGGGCGGCTTCGGGCATCGCCGTGGTCTCGAGCTTGCGCCAGGTCTCGGCCAGGCCGAACAGCTGTTCGGCGCACACGAACGCCGCGGCGACGTGGCCCAGCGTGGCGCCTTCCTCCTCGGTCAGCTCGAACGGATCGATCATCCCCATGCGGTTGACGATCCGGTTGGCCAGCTCGGTCGCGACGATCTCGCGGTGCAGCCGGTGCCCGAGGATCTGGCGCTTGAACCGGCCCTGCATCAGGCGCGGAAACGCGCCGATCAGCGTGGGCAGGAGCGCGGCATCCTCGGTGAAGCCCTCGCGCTCGATCGCGGCTTGCAAGGTGAGCTTGCTGGTCGAGAGCAGCACCGCGAGCTCGGGCCGCGTCAGGCCCTTGCCCTCCGCGGCGCGGCGGGCCAACGTTTCGCTGTCGGCCAGGCCTTCGGTGGCGCGGTCGAGCTCGCCGCGTTCTTCCAGCATGTCGATCAGCCGGGTGTACGAGGGCGTGCTGCGCGCGCCGGCCTGCTCGGCGATCGACAGCCCGAGCACCTGCAGCCGGTTGTCCTCGAGCACCAGCTCGGCGACCTCGTCGGTCATCTCCACCAGCAATGCGTCGCGGCGCTTCTCGCTCAGGCGCCCTTCGCGCCGGGCGGCGGCGAAGGCGATCTTGATGTTGACCTCGTTGTCCGAGCAATCGACCCCGGCGGAATTGTCGATGAAGTCGGTGTTGATCCGCCCCCCGGCACCTTTGGCGCCCTTCAGCGCGAACTCGATGCGCCCGGCCTGGGTGCAGCCGAGGTTGGCGCCTTCGCCGATCACTCTGGCCCGCACCTCGCGCCCGTCGACGCGCAACCCGTCGTTCGCGCGGTCGCCCACCGCCAGGTCGCTCTCGCCCGAACTCTTCACGTAAGTGCCGATCCCGCCGAACCACAGCAGGTCCACCGGCGCCTTGAGGATCGCCGAGATCAGCGCTTCGGGATCGAGTTCTTGCGCGTCGATGCCCAGCGCGGCGCGCGCCTGGGGCGAAAGCGGGATGCTCTTCAGCGTGCGCGGGAACACCCCACCGCCTTTCGAGATCAGCGCCTTGTCGTAATCGTCCCAGCTCGAGCGCGGCAGCTCGAACATCCGGCGGCGCTCTTTCCAGCTTGCCGCCGGGTCCGGCTCCGGATCGATGAAGACATGGCGATGGTCGAACGCCGCGATCAGCCGGATCGCCCGCGATTGCAGCATGCCGTTGCCGAACACGTCGCCCGACATGTCGCCGACGCCGACCACGCTGACGGGCTCGTTCTGCACGTCGACGCCCAGCTCGAGGAAGTGCCGCTGGACCGAGATCCACGCGCCGCGGGCGGTGATCCCCATCTCCTTGTGGTCGTAGCCGTGGCTGCCGCCGCTGGCGAACGCATCGTCGAGCCAGAAATCGCGTTCTGCGGCGATCGCGTTGGCGACGTCGGAGAAGCTCGCGGTGCCTTTGTCGGCGGCGACGACGAAATAAGGGTCGTCGCCGTCGCGCACGACGATCCCTTCGGGATGGATCACCTTGCTGTCGACGATGTTGTCGGTCAGCGTCAGCAGCGCGCGGATGAAGATTTCATAGCTTGCCTTGCCCTCGGCCGCCCAGCCGTCGCGGTCCCGCCGCGGGTCGGGCAGGCGCTTGGGATAGAACCCGCCCTTGGCGCCGGTCGGCACGATCACCGCGTTCTTCACCCGCTGCGCCTTCATCAGGCCGAGGATCTCGGTGCGGTAGTCGTCGCGCCGGTCGGACCAGCGGATGCCCCCGCGCGCCACCGGCCCGGCGCGCAAGTGGATGCCCTCGACCCGGCGCGAATAGACGAAGATCTCGCGCCACGGCACCGGCTTGGGAAGGTCGGGAACGCGCGTCGAATCGAGCTTGAAGGCGAGCGCCTCGTTGCTCGATTCGACGAAGAAGTTGGTCCGCAGGATCGCCTCGATGATCGCGCGGAACAGCCGCAGCAGGCGATCGTCGTTGATCGCCTCGACTTTGGCGAGCCCCGCCTCGATCGCCGCCTCCGCCGCCGCGGCGGCCTTGTCGCGTTCGCCGACAAGCGCCGGGTCGTGGCAGGCGCGGAACAGCGCGATCAGCCCGTGCGCCACTTCGCCGGCGCGGGCGAGCGCGTCGACCACGGTGGCGATCGTGAACCCGACCCCGGTCTGGCGCAGATAGCGGTAGAACGCGCGCAGCAGGTCCGCCTCGCGCGCCGACAGCGCGGTGCCGACCGTGAGCCGGTTGAAGACATCGTTCTCGGCCGCGCCGTTGAGCACCGCCGCGATCGCTTCCTCGATCGCCGGCGCGCGCGCCATCACGCGGTCGGGATCGTCGGTTTCCGGCAGCGCGAGGGTGAAATCGTGGATCGTCGCGAGCCGGCTTTCGCCGAGCGGCACCGGCACTTCGTCGAGCACCCGGAAGCCGAAGTTCTCGAGCGCGGGAACCGCATCGGACAGCGGCAGCGCGCCGCCCAGCTGATAGACCTTGAGCCCCAGGCGCCCGTCGCCCTCGCGGCGGCAGAGGCGGACCGCGCGGCCCTCGGCGGGGCGGGGATTGGCGGTGTAGAGCGCGCGCAGGCGCAGCACGTCGCCGGCCGCTTCGGCCGGATCGTATTCGGCCTGGTGGCCCGCCGGGACCGCCTCGGCGAAGCGCGCGGCCATCGCTGCGGCGCGGGTCGGCTCCTCGGTCTTGGCGAGCTCGTTTTCGACCGCGTCGCCCCAGCCGCGCAGCATCGTCTGCAGCCGCGCGTCGAGCGCGCGCTCGTCGATCCGCCGGGACGAGGCGCGCATGTCGAGCGTGAAGCGCAGCATCGCGAGGTTGCCGCCTTCGACCTCGAGCGTCCAGTCGAGCAATTTGCCGCCGGTTGCGCTCTCGAGCAGGTCGCGGATCCGCTGGAGCACGTCGGTCGACATCTGCTCGCGCGGAATCCACACGAACGCGAACAAGTGCCGTTCGAGCGCCGCGGAAACCAGCGCAAGGCGCGGGCGCGGCCGGTCGACCAGCGACATCATCGTGGTCGCGACCCGCTCGACCGCCTTGTTGTCGAAGCCGATCACCAGGTCATGCGGCAGCCGGCCGAGCGCATGGGTCAGCGCCTTGCCGTCGTGGCTGTCGGGCGCGAATCCCAGGCGCCGCATCAGCTTCGCGTGCTCGCGCCGCAAGCGCGGCACCGCGTCGGGCGGCGCGTTGAGCGCCGCGCTGGTCCACAGCCCGGCGTGCACCGACAGCGCGGCGACGCGGCCGCGCTCGATCACCGGGACGATGAACAAGTCGAGCGGCGCGCGGCGGTGGACTTTGGCGAGCGCGTTCGCCTTGATCGCCAGCGGCGCGCGCCCGAGCGCGGCCTTGCCGGCTTTGTCGAACCATTCGAACGCGCGCTCGAAGGTTCCCTCGGCCAGCGGGCACTGGTGACCCTTGCGGCAGATGCCGAGCCGCTCGGCATGCCGCCCGTCGCGGCGGCGGGTCAGGTGGCCGAGCAAGGTGAAGCGGTCGTCGCCGAGCCAGTCGAGCAGCGCCGCGCCCTCGCCGTCGCCGAGGCGGCGCGCATCCTCGGCCAGGCACTCGCGCATCCGCGGCCAGTCGCCCACCGCAGCGCGCACGTCGGCCAGCGCGGCGGCGAGCGCGGCCTTCAGCTCGCGCCGCTGGCGCGCATCGGCCCGCGGGGTCTCGACGTAGATGAACGATTCGCAGGCCATTCCTTCCTGGCGGCCGTCGTGCAGTTCGGCCAGCTCGCCGTCCGCCGCGCGCCGCGCGGAGAGGATCGGGTGCACCAGCCGGTCGATCACCAGGCCTTGCGCGGAAACCGCCGCCGCGACCGAATCGACCAGGAACGGCATGTCGTCGTTGACGATCGCGATGCCGAGCACCCGCTGGCCTTCGCTCGCTGAATGGAGGTCGATCTGCGCGGTGCCGGGCTCGCGCCGGGTCGCGGTTTCGAGCAGGTATTCGGCCGCCCGCGCGACCTCGTCCTCGCTCATCGGGGTATCGCCCGGCAGCAGCGACTTCTCGATCGCCCGTTGCAGCACCCCGGCGAGCGCCTGCCGCCCCTTGGCGCTTCGCTGCATCATCCTCCCAGTGCCTCCATCGTCAGTTCGAGCGAGCGGCAGCGCGCCGCCGGATCGAACGTCGCCCCGGAAATGACCAGCTCGTCGGCCCGGGTGCGTTCGATGAAGGAATCGATCTTGGCGCGAATGGTTTCCGGCCCGCCCACCGCGCGCGCCTGCGCCAGGTGGTCGATGATCGCCCGCGCCTGCGGCGGCAGGCTCGCCAGATAGCCCTCGACCGGCGGCGGCATCTTGCCCGGCTCCCCGCCCGTGCGCAGGCGCACGAACATCTGGTCCTGCGAGGAAGCGAGGAACTCGGCCTCCTCGTCGCTCTCGCCCGCGATCACCGTCATCGCCGCCATCGCATGCGGTTTGGCGAGCCATTGCGACGGCTCGAAGTCGCGGCGGTAGATCGCCAGCGCCTCGTCGAGATGATCGGGCGCGAAGTGGCTCGCGAACGCATACGGCATGCCGAGTTTCGCCGCGAGCTGCGCGCCGAACAGGCTCGAGCCGAGCATCCACAGCTCCACATTTGCGCCGTAGCCGGGCGTCGCCCGGATCGGCAGCGCGATGTTGCCGGTCAGCAGCGCGCGCAGCTCGATCACGTCCTGCGGGAAGTATTCCGCCACCTGGTGGAGGTTCTTGCGCAAGGCCTGGCCGAGGATCGGCGCCGCGCCGGGCGCGCGGCCGAGCCCGAGATCGACCCGGCCGGGGAACAGCGCGTCGAGCGTGCCGAACTGCTCGGCGATCGTGAACGGATTGTGGTTGGGCAGCATGATCCCGCCCGAACCGATCCGGATGGTCTTCGTCGCATGGCCGATGTGCGCGAGGACGACCGCCGCGGCGCCACCCGCGACGCCTTCGATCGCGTGGTGCTCGGCGACCCAGAACCGCTTGAACCCGGCCGCCTCGGCGGCTTGGGCGTACTGCGCGGCCTGGGCCATCGCAGCGGCGACCGACGAGCCTTCGCGCACCGGCACCAGATCGAGCACCGACAGCGGGATCATCGGCCGGCCTGCGCTGCGGGAGCGGGCTGCGGGGGCGGGCCGAGCTGGTCGAGATAGCCTTGCGCGGCCTTGGCCTCGGGGGTGCCGGCGGCCGTGTCGATCACCGACTGGAAGCTCTTGCGCGCGGCGTCGTCGCGCTTGGCGAGCGCCGCGATCACCCCGGCCTCGAGGCCGATGTCCGGGTTCTTCGGGTCGAGCCCGGCGGCGGTCTCGATCCGCGCCTGCGCGCTTGTCAGGTCGCCCTGGCGCCGCGCGAGCGTGGCCGAAAGCAGCCAGGTCTCGGCGTTCTGCGGCGAATCGCGGCGGGCGATCTCGAGCGCCGCGGCCGCCTCGTCGAGCTTGCCGAGCGCCACCAGCGCCCGCGAGCGATCGGTCTGGATCTCGCCGCCGAGCTCGGTTTCCTTGCCTTGCCCGGCATCGGCGACGGCGAGGTCGAAATCGGCCAGCGCCGCGTCGTTGCGCCCGTCGGCGAGCGCGGCGTTGCCGGCCATCGCCGCAAGGCGGGCGCGGGTCACGTAGTCGGCCGGCGCCGCGAAGCCGCGGCCGGCGAGGAATGCCTGCTCGGCCGGCTGCCAGCGCTCGATCAGGGTATCCGCGACGCCCAGGCACTGCTGCGGATAGGCGCGCGCGGCGCCGGTTGCGGTCCCGATCCACTCGCTCGCGGTGACGATCGCGGTCTGCGGGTTCTTGCTCGCCTGGTCGAGGCAGACCGCGAGCTTGGTCTGGTCCATCGTCGGCGGCGCGGCGGCCTGGGCGAGGAGCGGGAGAAGGGCGGCGAGGAGCATCTACGAGGGGTCTCGGCAAAGCGCCGCGACGGTGCGCAGCAGCAGGGAAATGTCGCCGGTGCGCGACAGGCGATGATCGCCGCCTTTGACCAGCGTGATCTGCACGTCGTCTGAACGCAAGGCCGCGGCAAGCCTCAGCGAGACGTCCGGTGGCACGTCGGCGTCGTCCTGTCCGTGGAGCAGCCGCACCGGGCAATCGAGCGCGATTGCGCCGCCGAGCACGCGCCGCGCCTCGCCGTCGGCCCAGAAGGCCGCATGGGTGGGCGTCGGATCGGGGCCGTAGGGATTGTCCTCGAAAATCGTCTCGCCGCCGGCGAGCCGCGCCTTCTGCGCCGCATCGAAGCCCCAGTCGGTGAAATCGGGCGCCGCGGCGATGCCGGCCAGGCCCGCCAGCCGCGCGCCGAGCGCGAGTCCGCAGAGCAGCATCAGCCAGCCGCCCATCGACGAGCCGACCAGCACCACCGGACCGTCCGTCTGCGCCTCGACCAGCGCCACCACTTCGTCGCGCCAGCGCGACAGGGCGCCGTCCGCGAAATCTCCCGGGCTCTCCCCACAGCCCGAGTAATCGAGGAGCAGGCAAGCTCGGCCATTGGCCTGCGCCCACTCGAACAGCGCGCTCGCCTTGCCGCCCGCCATGTCGGACATGTAGCCGGGCAGGAACACCAGCGCCGGCCCCGCGCCTGCGGCCTTGCGGAAGGCGATTCGGCGTCCGTCGGACATGGCGAAGAATTGGGTTTCGGCCATTGCCGCCGCCCTACGCTCAAGGCAACGGCAAGGGCAAGCGCGGCGCTCGCGCAGCGGACTTGACGCGGCGCTAGTGACTTCGCGGCGCGCGCGGCTTATATCTCCGCCGATGGCGCAGGCGCGGACCACTACTACGGCCACTACCACCCGGAGACCCCGGGGGCGGCCGGTCGCGATCTGAACGCGCCGCCGCCGCCCGGGTTCGGGCGGGCCGGCGTCACCTCCCGAAGCTGCCAGCCAATCCGACGCCGGGCCTTTGCGCGCGCGGGCAATTCTGCCATTGCGCCGCGCGAGTGCGAGACGAGGGATCGATGAGCGAATTGTTGAAGATCAGCCTGCCCGACGGATCGGTGCGCGAGATGCCCCCGGGCTCGACCCCGGCGGACGTCGCCGCAGCGATCGGGCCGGGGCTCGCCAAGGCCGCGCTCGCGGCGCGGGTCAACGGGGAAGTGCGCGACATCATGCGCCCGTTCGAGGGCGACGCGAACCTGGCACTGATCACCGCCCGCGACGAAGCCGACGCGCTCGAGCTTGCGCGGCACGATTACGCGCACGTGCTGGCCGAAGCGGTGCAGAACCTGTTCCCGGGAACGCAGATCACCTTCGGCCCGTCGACCGACGACGGGTTCTACTACGACTTCGCCCCCGCCGCCGGCCGCGGCCCGTTCACCGAAGAGGACCTGCCGGCGATCGAAGAGGAAATGCGCCGCCTCATCCGTGCCGACAAGCCGCTGCGGCGCGAGGTGTGGAACCGCGAGCAGCTGATCAGCCGCTGGAAGCAGCAGGGCGAGACGTTCAAGGCCGAATGGGCCGCCGAACTGCCCGAAGGCGAAGAACTGACGGTCTACTGGTCGGGCGACGACTGGCTCGACATGTGCCGCGGGCCGCACCTCGCCTCGACCGGCAAGCTCGACCCCCAAGCGTTCAAGCTTACGCGCGTCTCGGGCGCCTACTGGCGCGGCGACCAGAACAACGCGATGCTCAGCCGGATCTACGGCACCGGCTGGCTCAGCAAGAAGCAGCTCGACCAGCACCTCATGCGGCTGGAGGAAGCGGCCAAGCGCGACCACCGCAAGCTGGGGCAGGAGATGGATTTGTTCCACCTCCAGGCGGAAGCGCACGGCAGCGTGTTCTGGCACCCGCACGGCTACATCATCTGGCGCGAGCTGGAGGCCTACATGCGCCGCGCGATCGATGCGGCGGGCTACAAGGAGGTCAAGACCCCGCAGGTGATGGACGCGCGCCAGTGGGAGCAATCGGGCCACTGGGGCAAGTACCGCGAAAACATGTTCGTGATCCCCGACGAGGTGCCCAACGTCGAGGACGAGGGGCCGATCGTCTCGGGCGATGCGGACTGGATGGCGCTGAAGCCGATGAACTGCCCGGCCCACGTGCTGATCTTCAAGCAGGGGATCAAGAGCTACCGCGACCTGCCCTTGCGCATCTACGAGAACGGCTGCTGCCACCGGAACGAGCCGCACGGCGCGCTCCACGGGCTGATGCGCGTGCGCCAGTTCACCCAGGACGACGCGCACATCTTCTGCACCGAAGGCCAGATCGTCGACGAAGTGCGCGCGTTCTGCGAGCTCGCCGACCGGATCTACCGCGACTTCGGCTTCACCTATTCGATCAAGCTCGCGCTCCGCCCCGACAAGCGTTTCGGCTCGGACGAGATGTGGGACAAGGCCGAGGCCGAGCTGCGCGACGCGGTGGCCCAGGCGGGGCTCGCCACCGAGCAATACGGGTGGGAGGAACTGCCCGGCGAAGGCGCGTTCTATGCGCCCAAGCTCGAATGGCACCTGACCGACGCGATCGGGCGGACGTGGCAGGTCGGCACGATCCAGTCGGACCGCGTGCTGCCCGAGCGGCTCGATGCGAGCTATGTCGGCGAGGATGGCGAGCGGCACCGCCCGATCATGCTCCACCGTGCGATCTTCGGGTCCTACGAACGCTTCATCGGCATCCTGATCGAGCATTACGCGGGCAAGCTGCCGCTGTGGCTCGCGCCGGTGCAGGCGGTGGTCGCGACGATCGTTTCCGATGCCGACGGTTATGCCGACGAGGTCGCCGACAAACTCCGCGCCGCGGGCCTGCGCGTCGAAACCGACCTGCGCAATGAGAAGATCAACTACAAAGTGCGCGAGCACTCGCTGGCCAAAGTCCCGCACCTGCTGGTGGTCGGCAAGCGCGAGGCGGACGAGGGCACGGTCGCATTGCGCACGCTGGGTGAGAAAGAGCAGCAGGTCCTGCCGCTAGACCAGGCGATCGCGCTGCTGAGGGGGGCGGCGGTGCCGCCCGACCTCACGGCCTGATCAGAGCGGAAGCGCCGAGCCGGCGAGGATCAGCGCCAGCGCGCAGCCGCACACGATCAGCGTGCGGGCGATCTCCAAGGGATCGGGCGCGTAGTGCCGGGTGAAGGCGATTGCCTGGGCCATGGCGCATTGTCGCGCATCGCGGCTAACGAAGTGTTAAGCCGCTGGTAGTTGCTGGCTCGCACAGTGGAATCCGCCGCCGCCGGCGAGCACCGCGTCGGCGGCAAGCCCGATCGCCTCGCGGCCAGGGAAGCAGGCGCCGACCGCGGCGACCGCGTCCGCATCGTGCGGGCCGCCGAAAGTGGGCACGACCACGACCCGGTTGGCGATCACGAAATTCATGTAGCTCGCCGGCTCGCCGCCGTCGGCCGCGATTGCGCCGGGCGAGGGGATATCGCGGATTTCGAGGCCATAGGCGCGCGCTCGTTCGCGCGCGTCGGCATAGACTGCGGCGTTGGGATCGTCGGGCCCGGCGGCCAGGGGCAGCGCCACCGCCCCCGGGGCGACGAACCGCGCGAGGTTGTCGACATGGCCGTCGGTATGATCGCCGATCAGCCCGTCCCCGAGCCACAGAACCCGGTCGAAACCCAGGTCGCGCGCCAGCCGTGCCTCGATCTCGTCGCGCGAGAGCTGCGGATTGCGGTTGGGATTGAGCAGGCATTGTTCGGTGGTGACCACGCAGCCCGTCCCGTCGCCGTCGATCGCGCCCCCTTCGAGGATCCAGTCGCCGGTTTCGACTTCAAGTCCCGCGGCCCGCGCCAGTTCGGCGCCGACCGTCTCGTCGCCCGTCATCGCGAACTTGCCGCCCCACCAGTTGAACCCGAAGCGCCGGGCCACGCGCTCGCCGCCGCGCGACACCACCAGCGGGCCGGTGTCGCGCAGCCAGATGTCGCCATAGACGCGGCGCTCCAGCTTGACCGACGCGCTCACCAGCCCGCGCGCGACGGCTTCGTTGGCCTCGTCGCGCACGATCAACCGCACGTCCTGCCCGCTGTCCGCCACCGCGCTGGCGAAGGCGGCGATCTGCGCCTGCGCGGCCTCGATCACGCCCGGCCACTCCGCCGCATCGTGCGGAAAACCGATCCACAGCAGCTCCTGCGGGTGCCATTCGGGGGGCATGCGGAAATTCATCGCGGGGCGCTTTGGCAGAGCGCCCTCGGCGAGACAAGCATGGCGCTTGCTCCGGCGCCGGCGCCGGGGCAGGGAGGCGCATGACCGCCGACTGGCACAGCGCGATTGCGCGGGCTCAGGCTCATTCGCCGTTCCTTGCGCAAGGGCTCGAGCGGCTGCCCGAGCTGCGCGAACTGCTCATGCAAGGCGAGGGGGAGCACACGCTCGCCTGGGCCGGATCTGCCGGCAGGAACACGAACGACGTGGGCGCGGCGCTCAGGCGCGAGCGGCTGGGGCTCGCCGTCGCGCTTGGGATCGGCGATCTCGCCGGGGCGTTTCCGCTGGCCCGGGTGATGGCGGAGCTCACCGCATTCGCCGATCGCGCGCTCGATGCTGCGATCGCCGACGCGATCCGCCGGCGCGCGCCGGACGACGAGCCGACGGGGTTCGCCGCGCTGGCGCTCGGCAAACAGGGCGCGGGGGAGCTCAACTACAGCTCCGACATCGACCCGATCCTGCTTTACGACCCGGACACCCTGCCGCGGCGGCCGCGCGACGAGCCGGCCGAGGCGGCGCAACGCGTGGCGCGCGGCGTCGTCGAGACGTTGAGCCAGCAAACCGCCGACGGCTATGTGCTGAGGGTCGACTTGCGCCTGCGGCCCGCATCGGAAGTCTCGCCGCTGGCGATCTCGTTCGATGCCGCGCTCAGCCATTACGAATCGTCGGCGCTCGCGTGGGAGCGTGCCGCGTTCATCCGCGCCCGCGCGGCCGCGGGCGAGGTGACCGCGGGCGAGGCGTTCCTCGCGGCGATCCGCCCGTTCGTCTGGCGCCGCAGCCTCGATTTCGGCGCGATCGAGGAGATCCGCCGGCTCACCGCCCGGATCCGCGCCGGCCATACCGGGCGCAACTGGCCCGGCCCCGGGTTCGATGTGAAACGCGGGCGCGGCGGGATTCGCGAGGTCGAATTCTTCGCGCAGACGCACCAACTGATCCACGGCGGGCGCAAGCCGGCGCTGAGGGTGCGCGGCACCCGCGCGGCGCTCGACGCGCTGGCGGCGGAAGGGATCGTCTCCGCCGACGACGCGCGCGTGCTGGGCGAGAGCTACGACCGGTTGCGGACGATCGAGCACCGCCTGCAGATGGTCGCCGACCGCCAGACCCACTCGCTGCCGCGCGACGAGGCGGGAATCGACAACGTCGCCCGGCTCGACGGCCTCGGCAGCGGCAAGGATCTGGTGGTCGAGCTGGAAAGGATCACCGCGGAGGTCGCCAAGCGCTACGACGCGCTGCTGGACGAAGGCCAAGGCTCCGGCAAGCCGCCGCTGCCGAGCGAGGGCAACGCGCTCGCGGCGCGGCTGGCGGCGCTGGGCTTTTCCGATCCCGCGCATCTTGCCGAACGGATTTCCGGCTGGACCGACGGAACCGTCCGCTCGTTGCGCAGCGAACCCGCGCGGGCAGCGTTCGAGGCGGTGTTTCCGTCGCTGATCGAAGCTCTGGCGGCGGCGCCCGATCCTGACCGCGCTTTCGCCCGCTGGGAAACCCTTTTGGTTAATCTGCCGAGCGCGATCAACCTTTTCCGCCTGCTTGAGGCGCGTCCCGGTCTGCTCGACCGGCTGGCGCAAATCCTTACCCTGGCCCAGCCGCTCGCCGATGCGCTGGCGCAGCGGGTCGAGCTGCTCGACCCGCTGATCGATACCACCGCGCTCGACCTGCCTGGCTCGGTAGAGGAACTGGCCGAACGGATGGCGCCGCCCGAACGCGGGGCCGACTATCAGGACGTGCTCGACCGGGTGCGGCGGGTGGTCGGCGAAACCCGCTTCGCGCTGGGCGTGCAGCTGATCGAGGGCGCGCACGACCCGCTGGACATCGCCGCCGCGCTGTCGCGGGTTGCGGAAGCGGCGCTCGCCGTCTGCGCCGCTGCGGCCGGGGAGGAGTTCGCGCGCGTGCACGGGCGGATCGCGGGCTCGGACCTGGTGGTGCTCGGGCTCGGCCGGCTCGGCGGCGGGGCGCTCACCCACGCATCCGATCTCGACCTGATCTATCTTTTCTCCGGCGGGTTCGACGCCGAATCGGGCGGCCAGCGCCCGCTCGGCGCGACGGTCTATTACAATCGGCTGGCCCAGCGGGTGACCGCGGCGCTCAGCGTGCCGACCGCGGCCGGCCCGCTCTACGAAGTCGACACGCGCTTGCGTCCGCAGGGCAACCAGGGGCCGATCGCGGTCAGCCTCGACAGCTTTGCGCGCTATCAGCGCGAGGACGCCTGGACCTGGGAGCACATGGCCCTGACGCGGGCGCGGGTGCTGGCCGGCCCGCCGGAGGCGCGCCGCGAGCTCGAAGCGATCCTCGCCCAAGTGCTCCGCCGACCGCGCGATCCGGCAAAACTCAAGGCCGACGTATTGGCGATGCGCGCCGAAATGGCGGTGCACAAGCCGCCGGCGGGCGAGCTCGATGCGAAGCTCGCGCGCGGCGGCCTGGTCGATCTCGAATTCCTGGTCCATTTCCTGCAGCTGCGCGAACGGATCGCGCTGACGCCCGGCTTGCGCGACGCGGTGACCGAGCTCGCGGCGGCGGGGCAGGTTCCGGCCGAACTGGTGGGCGCCCAGGCGTTCCTGACGCGGTTGCTCGTTTCGGCCCGGCTGCTCGCGCCCGACAGCGCCGCGCCGCCCGCCGCCGCGCGCCGGGCGCTGGCCGGCGCGTGCCGGGTTGAGGACTATG
>DASVLP010000031.1:0-21689 GCA_036384795.1 Sphingomonadaceae bacterium
TCGAAAGGCAACAACTGACTCCGGGTCGCATTCATGTGCGCGGGGCATAGAAAGCCAACCCGGCCCGTCCACGTAAATAACGGTAATTCCCGCGTTACTCGTACACGTTACACCATCATCCGATAGCGTCGAAATCCGCCGGAAAATTAGTTCCCCTGCCCCGTTCCCCATTTGCCCAGGCGGATCAGCGCCTCGCGCTCGCGCTCATGGCGAACGGCGGAGCTGCGCACGCGCAGGAGGTCGCGTCGGGCGACGAGGCCGACCACCGCTTCGTCGCTGCGCCGCAGGATCGGGGCGCGCCCGGTGTCGGTCTCGGCCATCCGGTCGGCCAGTTCGCCGGCAAGCTCGTCTTCATAGCCGACGGTGCAGCTGCCCTTCGCCACCGCCTCGCCCAGCGTCTGCTGCTTGCCCCACCCGTCGCGCACCCAGTGGAGCACGTTCGCGCGGGTGACCATGCCGAGCAGGCGGCCCTCGCCGTCGACCACCGGATAGCTGCGGTGCGGCGGCGGCTCGGCCCCGCTGAAAAAGTCGATCGCCTGCTGCACCGGCATCTCGCCGGGCAGCGTGTCGACCGGCCGCGCCATCACTTCGCCCACGCGGATCGTTTCGAACGGATCGACGATGTATTCGCGCATCACGTGGTGCCCGCGCCGGGCGACTTTCTCGGTCAGGATCGAGCGGCGCAGCAACAGCACGGTGGTCGCATGGGCGACCACGCAGGCGGTGACGAGCGGCAGGAACGCGCCGAAGTTGTGGGTCAGCTCGAACGCGAAGATGATCGCGGTGAGCGGCGAACGCATCGTCCCGCCCATGATCGCGGCCATTCCGATCAGCGCCCACAGGCCCGGATCGCCGAGCGGCACCAGCGCGCCGAACAGCGCGCCGATCGCCCCGCCCATGATCAGCAGCGGCGCGAGCACGCCTCCCGAAGTGCCCGAGCCGAGCGCGATCGACCAGATCAGCGCCTTGACGATCGCGAGGCGGATCACCGCGCCTTCGGCCATGTTTCCGCCCAGCAGCGCGCCGATCACGTCGTAACCGACGCCCAGCGCGTGCGGTTCGACAAGGCCGCCGAGGCCCACCGCAAGGCCGCCGATCGCGGGCCACCACATCCAGTGGATCGGCAGGCGCTGGAACACATCCTCGGTTGCATAGACCATTTGCGTGAGCACGCCCGAACCGAGGCCGCAGAGAACGCCGAGCACCGCGGCGAGCAGCAGCCCCACCGGCGGCAGCTCCGGGCTCGACGGCATCGGAAACAGCACTCCGCCATGCAGCAGCACCGGCCGCCAGGCCGCCGCGATCACGCAGGCGATCGCCACCGGCACGAAGCTGCGCGGTTTCCATTCGAACAGCAGCAGCTCGACCGCCAACAGCATCGCCGCGACCGGCGTGCCGAACGTGGCCGCCATGCCCGCCGCGGCGCCGGCGACCAGCAGGGTCTTGCGCTCGGCGTTCGACAGATGGAAAAATTGCGCGAACAGCGAGCCGAACGCCCCGCCGGTCATGATGATCGGCCCTTCGGCGCCGAACGGGCCGCCGCTACCGATCGAGATTGCGGACGAAAGCGGCTTGAGCAGCGCGACTTTGGGCTGGATCCGGCTCTTGCCGATCAGGATCGCTTCCATCGCCTCGGGAATGCCGTGGCCGCGGATCTTCTCCGAGCCATAGCGCGCCATCAGGCCGATGATCAGGCAGCCGACGACCGGTACCAGCACCGCCCAGCCGCCGAGGTGGTTGCCGGCGATCGACACCGGCGCGCCGCTCAGGCGGCCGTAATAAGCGATGTTGGTGGCGAAATAGATCAGGTGCAGCAGCACCCAAGCCGCGACCGCGCCTGCGGTACCGACGACCAGCGCCATTGCCGCCAGCAGCACCAGACGATGGTCGGCAGTGAAGTCGCGCAGCCGGTCGTGCGGCATCGGCGCGGCTTCAACGGGTGAACGGGCGGGTTCGGATGCGCGAGCTTCCATCGGGGTAGCGGCCTTGTAAGGGAATCGGTTGACGATTGGCGCGGCGCATATATCGCATCACGATATGTTTGGAAGAGGCATTATGGCGCAGACGAAATCGGCGGGCACGGAGGACGCAGAGGGCGCGGCGGAACTCAGCCCGCAAGACTACGAACGGCTGGCGGACTTCCGCTATCTGCTGCGGCGCTTCCTGGTGTTCAGCCAGCAGGCGGCCGAATCCGCCGGGCTGACCGCTCAGCAGCACCAGGCGTTGCTCGCCATCAAAGGCCATCCGGGTCCCGAGGCGATGACCGTCAGCAGCCTCGCCGAACGGCTGGCGGTTCGGCACCACAGCGCGGTCGGGCTGATCGATCGGCTGGAGGCGAAAGGCCTGGTTCGGCGCACCGCGTCGGCGGCCGACCGACGCCAGGTGCGGATTGGGTTGACCGCCGGGGCCGAGCGGCTGCTGCGCGACCTCAGCGTCGCGCACCGCGACGAATTGAAGAGCGTGGCGCCGTTGCTGCGCGGCCTGCTCGGCGCGTTCGACGCAACTTGACCAAGGTGCTTGGTCAAGCTAGTTCAAAGCGATGGCCATCCACGTGAACATTGGTGAAGCGAAGGCGAAGCTGTCGAGCCTGGTCGAAGCAAGCTTGCGCGGGGAAGAAGTGATCCTGGCAAAAGCCGGTGAACCCAAAGTGCGACTGGTGGCGATCCCCGAGGCGGCGCACAAGGAGCGTGAGGAGGCCAACCGCCGGTTCGAGGAACTGGTGGAGCAAATGCACCGCATTCCCGACCGCGAGGGTTGGACCGATCCGCTGGAGTGGGACCAAAACGGCTTGCCGATCTGATCGAGCCGATGATCGCGATCGATACCTCCGCGCTTGCCGCGATTGCGTTCGAGGAACCCGAGTGGAAAGCGTTTAAACGGATCGTCGTGCAAGCCGATATCGTGCTGATCAGCTCGGTGACGGTGGTCGAAGCACGGGTGGTGATCTTCGCCCGGAAGGGCGCCGCGGGCCTCGTGGTCCTCGAGGCGTTGCTCGGTTCGCAGAAGTTCGAAGTGGTCGCGCCCGGTGATGCGGAACTTGACATCGCGCTGGAGGCTTTCGTTAGCTATGGCAAAGGCCGCGGGCATCCGGCGCAACTCAATTTCGGCGATCTGTTCTCTTATGCCCTGGCCAAGGCGCGCGGCGTTCCGCTGCTCTACAAAGGCGCCGATTTCGCGCAGACCGACGTCTTGGGTGCGGCTTGAGCGGCAGCCGGGTATTTACCCGGGATTAGGGGCGGCCGATCTCCGGTTCATTCCCTGCGCGAGCCGCGCGACCAGCACGAGCGTGGAATAGGTCAGCACCAGCAGGCCGAACAGCATTGGGCGGCCGTAGATCAGGAAATAATAGAACAGCGCCGCCGCGACGAGCGGGCCGAGCCCTTGCAGGAACTGCGCGGAGGAGATGCGGCCCAGCGGCAGCGCGAACAATGTGTCGAAGTTGCGACCCTCTTCGGCGCGCTCGCCGATTGCCAGCGCGCGCGGCCGCAGCATGTCGCGATAGGCATCGAGGTACGCCACCATCAGCACGGCGTTGAGCGCCACCACCGCCAGCGCGAGCAGCGCGCCGAGCGGCTGGTGCTCGAGGATCACCGCCCAATAAGCCGCGCAGACGTTGACCGGAATCGCCACGGTGAGCGCCAGCGGCACGAACGCACCGGCGACGATCAGTGCGCCGGTTGCCAATTGGATCGCCATCGCCACGTCGAGCAGATGACTGTGCGAAAGGCCGCGCATCAGCTCCATCGCGAGCGGCGTGTGCCCTGTGGGATCGGGATAGAGCGCGCCGGTGAAATGGTTGAGCCCGTTCACCGCCAGCCACACGCCGAGCACCAGCCGCCCGACCGTCACCAGTTGTGGCCTGGCCGGCCAGCGCGGGGTGACGCTCGGCGCGAACAACGCGCGATAGCTGCCCGAATAGGCGAGGCACAGGAACACGTTGGTGAGCAGCACCGCCCAGCCGTAGATCGCGGAGATCGAGCCCCAGCCTTGCAGCGGCGTATCCCAATACCACACGTTGAACGATACCGGCATGCACACGACCAGCATCAGCGGCATGTACCAACCGGTCAGTACGCTGAGCCCGGCAAGGAACTCGACCGCCTTGACCAGGTCGAACAGGTGGCTGTCGAGCAGCGCCCGGATCATCTCTTCGCTCAGCGGCTGGTCGCCCATCGGCTGCGGGTACAGCGAGATGAAATGATTGAGGCCAGCCGGAATCATCCACGCGGCGAAGATCAGGCGCACGAACCAGACGGCGTATTTCATGGTTCTCTCCCCGGGCCGGCCACTCGCGCGGTGGCGGCCACTGCCCGGGGAGACTACGCCGCGCGCGAGGAATGTAAATGCGATGCCCAGGTACTCCGTTTTCGCCCTCGCGGCGCGCCGGTCGCGCGCTATTGTAAACGGCGTTTGCGCGCGGCTAGGCCCGCGTTTGGCGGAGAGAAGGGGGAATGGAACAACCGGATGAGCGCGGACGGCCGACCCAGCGAGCGGCGATCCGATCCGCCCGCGCGGATGATTGCGCGGCGCTGGCACGACTGATTGCGCAGCTCGGCTATCAGGCGAGCGAAGCGGAGGTCGCGAAGCGGCTGGCGCAGATTCAGGCCGACGATCGCGTGGTGCTGGTGGCGGAGATCGATCGAAAGGTGGTCGGCTGCCTCAGCACGTCGATCATGCGGGTGCTGCACCGCCCTAAGCCGGTCGGGCGAATATCGATGATGGTGGTGGACGAAAGGCGGCGCGGGCAGGGGATCGGCGCACAGCTCGTCCGGGCTGCCGAACGCGCGTTGGCGCAGCAAGGCTGCGGCCTGGTGGAGGTGACCAGCAATCTCGCGCGAACCGATGCGCACCGGTTCTACCAACGGCTCGGCTACGAACGCACCAGCCAGCGGTTCGCGATCGATCTCGAGGGCCGGGTATGACCCTTTCGCGCGCGCAGCTGCCCGACCCGCTATTCGAATTCGCGCCGGTGCGCGAGGCGATGGCAGACTAATGGGTGCGCTCGCCGCCCGCCTCCGCCACGCACTCGGCGCTGCGGCCGATCCCGCCCGCGCGCGGGGCATGCAAGCTTACATGAAGAGCGCGATGCCTTATCTTGGCGTTCCCACCACGCCGCTGCGGGCGGCGTGCAGGAACGTGTTCGCCGGGCTCGAATTCGCGACCAGCGAGGAATGGCAGGCCCAGGTGCTGGCGATCTGGCGCGGCGCGGAGTTCCGCGAAGAGCGCTATGCCGCGATCGAACTCACCGGCATCCGGGCGGCGCGAGCGTTCCAGCGGACGGACGCCCTGGCGATGTACGAGGAGATGATCGTCACCGGCGCGTGGTGGGACTACACCGATTCGATCGTGGGTGGACGGTTCCTCACGATCCTCCGCGCCGAGCCCGCGCGGATGACCCGCCTGATGCTGGAGTGGGCGGTGGACACCGACATGTGGAAGCGCCGCAGCGCGATCATCTGCCAGCTCGGCGCCAAGGCCGAAACCGATCTCGACTTGCTCGAAGCGGCGATCGTGCCGTCGCTGGGTTCGAAGGAGTTCTTTCTGCGGAAGGCGATCGGTTGGGCGCTGCGGCAATATGCCCGCACCGATCCCGCGTGGGTCGCGCGCTACGTCGCCGTGCACGAAACCGAGTTGAGCCCGCTCAGCAGGCGCGAAGCGTTGAAGCACATCGCAGCAGAATAAGGTTGCAAGCGAAACTTGCCAATTGCAGCGACGCGCGCCAGATTCGCGAGATACAAAGGGACAGGCCCATGCAACTCAGGAACATCGCGCTCGCCGTGGGCCTCGCACTAGCTCTCGCTGGCTGCAAGCAGGCGTCCAACCCCTCGACGGTCGCTTCCGCCGGGCAGAAGATCGACTGGCGAGAGGGCGACGTGAACGATGCACTGGCCGAAGCGAAGGAAAGCAACAAGCCGGTGATCCTCTACTGGGGCGCGGTGTGGTGCCCGCCGTGCAACCAGATGAAGTCGACCCTGTTCAAGGACCCGACGTTCATCGCCGAGACGAAGAATTTCGTCCCGGTCTATCTCGACGGCGATTCGAAGGGTGCGCAGCAGTGGGGCGACCGCTTCGGGATCAGCGGCTATCCCACGGTGATCGTGCTGCGCCCCGACGGCAGCGAGATCACCCGCCTGTCGAGCGCGGCGACCGCGCCGAAGTTCGCCGACCTGCTCAAAGTCGCGGCCAGGCGAACCGATTCGATCGACGACGTGCTGAAGCGCGCCGAGGCCGACCCGGCCAAGCTGTCGCAGGACGACTGGCAGATCCTCGCGGGGTTCGATTGGGGCAACGATCCCAAGCACTTCAAAGACCCGGCGCAGGCGGGCGGATTGCTCGGGCGGCTGGCGAAAGCCGCGCCCGATCCTGCGCAGCAGCGCCGCTTCGGCTTGCTTGCGCTGGAGGTAACCGCGGGCCAGGGCCGCGACGGCAAAGTCACGCTCAGTCCCGCGCAGCAGGCCGAGCTCGAGCGCATCCTCCCGCCGCTGCTCGCCAGCCCGCAAGAGGTCGTCGCCAACCGGCAGGAGCTGATGCTCGGCGCGCAGCTGATTCCGGCGCTGTCCGACCCCGCTCAGCGCGACGCGCTCGGCAAGTCGCTGATCGCCGCGCTCGACAAAGTCTATGCCGATGGCAGCCTGCCGATTGGCGACCGGCTCGATGCGACGTTCGCCGAGGTCGAGCTCGCCAAGGCGAAGGGCAAAGTGCCCCCCGCCGTGCTCGACAAAGTGCGGCGGCGCGTCGCCTGGGCGGACGACAATGCCAAGGACGCGATGACCCGCCAGGCGGTGATGTCCGACGCGGCGCAACTGCTCGACGAGGCGGGTGACCGCCCGGCGGCCGAGAAATTGCTGCTCGCCGAGCTCAAGCGCTCGAAGCAGCCCTATTACTACATGCTCGACCTTGCCGATCTCTATGAGGAAGACGGCAACGCCAGGGCGGCGATCGATTGGGCGCACAAGGCCTACGACGCGGCGGAAGGTCCCGCGACCCGCGTGCAATGGGCGGTCGACTGGTCGAACACGGTGATGAAGCTGACCCCCAAGGACACCGCCGCCGTCGCCGAGAGCGCGAATGCGGTGATCGTCGAACTCGCCAAGAGCCCGGATTCCTACTACCAGCGCACCCGCGTGAAAGTGTCCGCCTGGGGCGACAAGCTGCGCGCGTGGAGCGCGAACAACGGGGGCGCCAAAGTGCTCGCCGATTTGCGCGGCAAGATGGACGGGGTCTGCGCGAAGGAAGGCGCGCAGGCCGCCGAATGCCGCAACTGGTCGAAAGCTTAGGAGCCCTTCAGTCCGAGCGCGTCCCGGATCGTGTAGAACATGTCCGTCTGGTCGGTCAGGCCGGCGAAGTCGAACGCGTGAGGCCCGTACCCTGCGACGCGCAGCTGGGTGCCGGTGTGGCCCATCGAGCTGCCTTCGCTGTTGCCGTAGCTCACCGCCATCACCGCCCCGTCCTTGGTCGTCAGCGCCTCGGTGAGGCCGGGAGCCTTCGCGTCGGCGTAGATGATCTGGCCCGCGTGGGCGTGGTCGGCGGTGACGATCACCAGCGTGCGTGCGTCCTTCCTGGCGAACGCGAGCGCCACCTGCACCGCCTCGTCGAGGTCGACCACTTCGCCGATCTCGCCACACGGGTTGGCGGCGTGCGACTGCTTGTCGATCGACGCGCCCTCGACCTGGAGGAAAAAGCCTTTCGGATGGGCCGAGAGCAATTCGATCGCCTTGGCGGTCATTGCGGCGAGCCGGGGCTGGCCCGCCGGGCGCTCGGGGTTGTCGGCACACGTCACCGGGGGCCGATCGATATTGCCGTGATAGCTCGCCCGCGGGCCATTCCAGCGCACCGCGAGGTCGCCTTCGGCGAACAGCCCGAGCAGCGGCGCCTGCTGGTTCGCGGCGTGCACCGCGGCCACGCCGGCGGCATCCGTGACCACGCGGAACCCGCGGGCCCGGGCCTGTTCGAGCAACGTCTTGCCCTGCCATTTGCCGGCCATCGCCTGCTCGGCGAACGTTTTCGCGCCGCCGCCCAGCGCAAGGTCCGGGCGCACGTCCAGCAATTGCTCGGCGATCGAGCCGGCGCCGCCGTTCTGCAGGGCGTTTTCCGGACAGGTCTTCGTGGTCTCGACAGGACCGTAGCATTCCCGGTCGATGACGTGCGCGACCTCGACCGCCGGGGTCGCGTCCTCGATCTCGGCGGTGGTGACGTCGCCGGTGGCGATGCCGGCGGCCTTGGCGAGCTCGATCAGGCTCGGATGCGGGCGGCCGTGGATATCGACCCCGATCGCGCCGTTGGAGGTCTTGGTCCCGATCGCCCAGGCGGTGCCGGAGGCGGCTGAATCGGTGACATAGACCGGCCTGCCGGTCGCTTTGTCGAGCGAATAGTGAGTGTATTGCCCGGTGACCGGCAGCGCGTCGATGCCCTTGAAGAACCCGCCGGCCCCTTCGGCGTAGTTGCGCGCCATGGTGATTTCCGAATCGCCCATTCCGTCGCCGATAAACAGGATCACGTTGCGGACTTTCGCATCGTCCGCTGCGGCCAGCGCCCGGTACGACGCGCTGCTGTCGCCCGACAACCGGCGCGCACCTCCGGGCTGGGTCAGATCGCCGTGCGCGGAGCGCGGGGCATCGGCCGGCGTGGATTGAGCGAAACCCGGCGCGCAGAGCGCGAGGCATAGCGGGGCGGCGAGTGCGACGATTCTCATGGCGGCTCCCCTAAAAAGCGGGTGTTACGGATTGAAGTCCTCGCCCCAGCCTTGGCCGCGTCACCGGTAAGTGGCTGAAAACCGGCAATGGTAGCGCTCACTTATTGACCGGGCGAAGCGCTCCGGGCACAGTCGCTTCGGGCACCGGGGAGCGATGCAAGCGAACCGGCCGAGGAGAGGGAACCTGCCGTTGACAATCCGCGCCACCCGTTTCGCCGCGCCTGCGCTGCTCGCACTGGCCGCCGCCTGGCTAGCTCATCCCGCAGAGGCGCAGGATGGTGCGTCCGCCGCGAGCACCCCCAAACCGGCTTACCTCGACACTGCGCTGAGTTTCGAGGACCGCGCGAAAGACCTCGTCGGGCGGATGACGCTCGAGGAGAAGGCGCACCAGCTCGGGCATGACGCACCTGCGATCCCGCGGCTGGAGGTGCCGGAATACAACTGGTGGAACGAAGGCCTCCACGGCGTCGCGCGTGCGGGAATCGCCACGGTATTCCCGCAGGCGATCGGCATGGCCGCGAGCTGGGACACGAAGGAAATGCACGAGAGCGCCTCGGTGATTTCCGACGAGTTCCGCGCGAAGTACCTCGATACCCTCCACGCGAACGGCGGCAGCGGGTTCTACCAGGGGCTCACCGTGTGGTCGCCCAACATCAACATCTTCCGCGATCCGCGCTGGGGGCGCGGGCAGGAGACTTACGGCGAGGACCCGTTCCTCACCGGCGAGATCGCCACCGCGTTCATCACCGGGCTGCAGGGGAATGACCCCAGATACCTCAAAACCGTCGCCACCTCGAAGCACTTCGCGGTGCATTCAGGGCCGGAATCGACCCGCCATCAGCAATACATGCACCCGAGCGCGCAGGATCTCGAAGAGACGTACCTGCCGGCGTTCCGCAAGACGGTGACCGACGCCCACGTGCAGGCGGTGATGTGCGCCTACAACGCGCTCGACGGGATTCCGGCATGCGCCAATGACCTCTTGCTGAGCGAGAAGTTGCGCCACGACTGGGGCTTTACGGGCTACGTCGTGTCGGATTGCGGCGCGGCGGCGAACATCTACCGCAAAGACGCGCTCGATTACGAGGAAGACCGGGTCCAGGGCGTCGCGCTCGGCTTCAGGGCCGGAATGGACGTGATCTGCGGCGACTATCGCAACGGCCTCACCACCGAGCCCGACGAGATCGTTAAGGGCGTGAAAAGCGGCGTTCTCCCGATCGAGGTGGTCGACCGCGCGCTGGTGCGGCTGTTCACCGCGCGGATGAAGCTCGGCATGTTCGATCCTTATTCTTCGCTGCCGTGGGCGAACATCACCCCGAAGGACTTCGACACCCCGGCGCACCAGGCCAAGTCGCTCGAGATGGCCAGGGAAACGATGGTGCTGCTGAAGAATGCAGGCAGCCTGCTGCCGTTGAAGAAGGCGCCGAGCCGGATCGCGGTGATCGGGCCTAACGCGGACAGCTTCGACACGCTGGTGGGCAATTACTACGGCACCCCGTCGAACCCGGTCACCGTGCTCGACGGCCTCAAGGCGCGGTTCCCGAAGAGCCGGATCGATTACGTCCAGGGCACCGGCCTGGTCGGCGCGCCCGAAGCCCCGGTCGATCCGGCGATGCTGTGCGTAGACGCCGCCTGCACCCGGCACGGCCTCACGGCAGAGCATTTCGATGCCGGCAAGGATTTCGCCGGCGCGCCCACGTCGACCGCGGTCGAGCAGGCGCCGTACGTCCAGTGGCGCAGCAATGGCCGGCTGAGCGCGATCCGCTGGAGCGGGTTCATCAAGGCGCCCGAGAGCGGCAGCTACAGTTTCCGCTTCGCCAGCGAGAATGGCTACCGGGTCTATGTCGACAACAAGCCGGTGGTCGAGGAATGGGACGTCGGCGACGCGCCGGCGATCACCTCGGGATCGACCACGTTGACGGCCGGCAAGGTCTATCCGATCCGGATCGAGGCCTGGCAGCGCGGCCAGCGCGGCGAGCAGCAGCTTGTCTGGAGCCGGCCGAGCGACGACGGCGGCCATGCGCTCGAAGCCGCGCGGCAGGCGGACCTGGTGATTTTCGTCGGAGGCCTTTCGGCGCGGATCGAAGGCGAGGAGATGAAGCTCAAGGCCGACGGCTTCGCGGGCGGCGACCGGACCAAGCTCGACTTGCCCAAGCCGCAGGAAGACCTGCTCGAGAAAGTCGTCGCGGTCGGCAAGCCGACGGTGCTGGTGCTGATGAACGGCAGTGCGCTGTCGGTGAACTGGGCCGACGCGCACGTGCCGGCGATCGTCGAGGCGTGGTACCCTGGCGGCGAGGGCGGCCAGGCCGTCGCGCAATTGCTCGCCGGCGACTTCAGCCCGGCGGGGCGCCTCCCGGTGACGTTCTATCGCTCGCTGAACGACCTCCCGGCGTTCGACGATTATTCGATGAAGGGGCGGACTTACAAATACTTCACCGGCGAGGTCCTCTACCCGTTCGGCTATGGCCTCAGCTACACCAGCTTCCGCTACGCCAATCCGAAAAGCGTGATCAATCCCGACGGGTCGGTCTCGCTGTCGGTGGACGTCACCAACAGCGGCGGGCGCGACGGCGACGAAGTGGTGGAGCTCTACCTCAGCCGGCCGGACGTGAAGAACCAGCCGATCCGGGCGCTCAAGGGCTTCACGCGCGTGCATCTCGCCAAGCGCGAGACCCGCAACGTCAGCTTCCGGCTGGACGACCGCGCGCTGAGCACGGTGGATTTGACCGGCGTCCGCACCGTCCAGCCGGGCACCGTGCAAGTATGGGTCGGCGGCGGCCAGCCGGAGGCGCGCAAGGGCTTGAGCCAGCCCCCGGGCGTCGCAACCTCGTTCAAGATCGAGGGGCTGCCGCGGCTGCTGCCGGAGTAGCCGGCGCTACCACGCGTTCCCCGCCGCGACCGCCTCCAGCTCGGCTGCGCTGCTGGTGCGCCCGAGCTCTTCGTTGCGATGCGGGAAGCGCCCGAAGCGGGCGATCATCTTGTAGTGGTGGCGCGCGAAATCGGTCGTCTGGGGATCGCCGAGCGCGGTGAAGTAGCGCAGCGAATCGAGCTGGTCGGCGATGTGCTCGCTATGCTCGAGCGGCAGGCCGATGAACTGCCGCTCGACCCTCGTCAGCCGCTTGTCCCATCCGCGCGCGAGAATGCCGCGGCAGATATGCCGCGCCAGCGGATCGAACGCGAATGCTTCCGGCTTGCCGCGATAGAGGTTGCGCGGCACCTGGTCGAACAGCAGCACCGCGGCGCGGGCGGTCAACGGATCGGTCAGGAAGCGCTCGGCCGGCTGGGTATGGAGGGCCAGCAACTCGGGCTCGAAGCGTTTGCGCAGAGCCTCGTCGACATGCGGGCCGCCGCGGAACCAGTCGTTCGGGCCGAGCACATGGAACCAGTAATGGAGCAGTTCCGCCGCCCAGCGGCGCGGGGCGGCGGACATGGCGCGGCTAGCTGTTGGCCGAGGCGTCTTTGGGCAGCGTGTACGGCACGAAGTCCGTCAGAAACACGACGCCGGTAAAGTAGCCGCTGGTGCGGTCGATCGTGGTTACCCGATCGAGCTTGCACAGCTGGTTGCCGGTCTGCTTCTGGATCACCAGGATGTCGCTCCAGTCGAGGTTCTGGGGGTTCTGCGTACGATTGACGTAGATCGTGCGGCCGTCGCGATAGACGATCGCGGTGTTGTCGACGATGCTCATGTCGTCATCGCGCCAGGTGTTGACGCAGCTCACCGGCGTGCCGGCAACCCGACCCTTGATGATTTCGGCAAGCTGTTCCTCGCCGGTTTTCTTCGCCTTGGCATCGACGCTGCTCGCGCCGGAAAGCGCGAGTGCTGAAACGGCAAGAGCGGCTATCAGTTTACGCATGATAATCTCCTGATCTCACGCACCTTAGCACACATTCGCTGAACTGGCGCTGACCGCCGTTTGTTCTGCTGGAAGAACGGATTCGGACGGCTCAACCCGCAACCCGAAGCACCAGCCAAACCAGCCAGGAAGCGAGGATCGCGCCGACCAGCACATAGGCCCGGCGCCGCCTTTTCAACCAGCTCGCGCTGGGGCGGCGATCGACCGGCCCGGTCTCCACCGCCGACAGCCGCAGCACCCGGCGCGCCGCGGCCAGATCTTCGTCGAGCACCATCACCCGCACCGGAAACATCAACGGCGCGCCCTCGGCAAAGTTCATTCCGGTGTCGAAGCACACCGCGCCAATCCCGTCGGCCGCCAGCCGCCCGCGAACGATATAAGCCGTCGCCGAGTTCGGGTAACGCCCCAGCTCGACCAGGCCCACGGCCCCGCTCAGCCCGTTCCGCCGACGGTGATCCCATCCACCAGCACGGTCGGCTGTCCGACGCCTGCGGGAACGCCCTGTCCGGCCTTGCCGCATACGCCGATCCCGGGATCGAGCTCCATGTCGTTGCCGATGCCGCTGACTTTGGTCAGCACCGTGGGCCCGTCGCCGATCAATGTCGCGCCTTTGATCGGCGCGCCCAATTTGCCGTTCTCGACTTTGTAGGCCTCGGTGCAACTGAACACGAACTTGCCCGAAGTGATGTCCACCTGCCCGCCGCCGAAGCTCTTGGCATAGATCCCGTTCTTGATCCGGGAGAGCAGCTCGGCCGGATCGTCTTTGCCGGCGCGCATGAAGGTGTTGGTCATCCGCGGCATCGGCGCGTGGGCATAGCTTTCGCGGCGCCCGTTGCCGGTCGCTTCCATGCCCATCAGCCGGGCGTTGAGGCGATCCTGCATGTAGCCCTTGAGGATCCCGTCCTCGATCAGCACGGTCTCGCCGGTTGGCGTGCCTTCGTCGTCGATCGACAACGAACCGCGGCGGTCGTGGATCGCCCCGTCGTCGACCACCGTCACGCCGGGCGCGGCAACCCGCTCGCCGATCCGGCCCGAAAATGCGCTGGTGCCCTTGCGGTTGAAATCGCCCTCGAGCCCGTGGCCGACCGCTTCGTGCAGCAGCACGCCGGGCCAGCCCGGGCCGAGCAGCACCGGCAATTCGCCGGCCGGGGCCGCGACGCTTTCGAGATTGACCAGCGCTTGCGCCAGCGCCCGGTCGATCGCGTCGTTCCAGGCCTCCTCGCCGAACAGCTGGTCGTAAAGGTGGCGTCCGCCCAGACCGTAACTGCCGGTTTCGCGGCGGCCGTCATGCTCGGCGACGATCTGGACGTTGAGCCGCACCAGCGGGCGGATGTCGGTCGCCACGAAGCCGTCCGCGCGGACGATCTCGACCACCGACCAGCTTGCTGCAAGGCTGGCCGTCACTTGCGCGACGCGCGGATCGCGCGCGCGGGCGGCGGCGTCGATCTTTTCCAGCAATGCGACTTTTTCGGCGAACGGCACGAGGTCGAGCGGGCTCTCGTCGGTGTAGAGATGGCGGTTGCTGCGGCGCGGCGGCGCGGCGCGCACCGCGGCCGCGGGATCGAGCAATTTCAACGTCTCGCCCGCGCGCGCGATCGCCGCGGCGCTGATATCGTTCGCGTGCGCGAACCCGGTCATCTCTCCGGTCACTCCGCGCAGCCCGAAGCCCGCGTCGCGCGAATAGTCGGCGGTCTTCAGTCGGCCGTCGTCGAACGCGAAGCTCTCGCTGGCGATGAACTGGAGGTAGAGCTCGCCGTCATCGCAATTGCCGAGGGTGCGCGCGGCTAGCGCGCGGGCCTCATCGGGAGTGAGCTTGCCCTCGGCGTAGAGGTGGCTGCGCGGATCGGTGGTTAGGGTCATGCGCCCGATATAGGCGCTCTCCCCGCCATGCGAAAGGCGGCTAGTCGGTCGCGGTCGAAGCGCCGGACGAAACGTCGTGCAGCTTGGCTTGGTCGGTGCCGTCGGCCGGCCCGCCCTTCAGCACGAAGCGCCGGTCGCAATAACCGCAGTCGACATAGCCGTGCTCGTCGATCTCGAGGAACACCCGCGGATGGCCGAGCGCCGACGGGCGATAGCCGTGGCCGGGGCGAATGCCGCCCGAACCGTCGCAGCTCACGCGGCGGGTTTCGACCAGGGTCACTTCGGGGGGCGGGGGGATCGTCATGGCGCGCTCGTTACCAAAGCGGTCGCGGCTTTGCTAGCCGTCAGCTGCGTTGGCGGCTGGTGGATTGAGCGGGCCAGGCTGCGCGCCGCTCCATTCGCGCCACAGCAGCAGCAACGCGGCCATCAGGGCCGGTCCCAGCACGATGCCGATCAGGCCCCAGGCCTCGATCCCGCCGATGATCCCCAGCAACACCAGTACGAACGGCAGGCGGGTGGTGCCGCCGATCAGCACGGGCCGCACGAAGTGGTCGGCGACGAACACCACCACCGAGCCGAACACCGCGATGCCGATTCCGGCCCCGATCGCCCCTTCGGCCGCAAGCAATCCGGCGGCGGCGAGATAGGCGATCACCGAACCGAACGGGATCGCGGACAAGAGCGCGGTCAGCAGCCCCAGCACCGCCGGATGCGGCACACCCATCACGTAATAGGCGGCGCCCAGCAGTACGCCTTCGCCAAGGCCGACGACCACCAGCCCATTCACCGTCCCGCGGATCGCCTTGACGATCTGTTCGCCGACCTGCTCGCCGGCGGGCCCGAACGCACGCGCGCTGCCGACCCTGAGGCCGCGCGCGACGCGCTCGCCGTCGCGCAGCAGGAAGAACAGGGTCAGCAGCATGAAGATCATGATCAGCGCCCGGTGCAGCACCGCGCCGAGGAAGCGCCCGCCCAGATCGAGCGGCGAGCCGCCCTGGGCGAGCATCGGCAGGCGTTTGAGGCCGCCCGGCTGAGCAAGGTTGGCCTGCCACCAGGCGCCGAGCTGCTCGTGGAATGGCATGTGCTGCAGCACCTCAGGCGCGGGGATGCCTTGGGCGGAGGCTTGCTGCTGCCACTGCATCAGCGCCGCGGTGTCCTGCGCGAGTGCGGTCGCGATCAGGATCAGCGGCACCACGAACAGCAGCAGGATCACGAACGTGGCCGCGCCGGGCAGCAGTACGCCGCGCCTGCTGGGCCAGCGTTCGCCGAGGCGCGCGTACCACGGCCACATCGCCACCGCGAACACGATCGCCCAACCGACGGCGGGGAGGAACGGCAGCAGCGTCCACAGGCCAGCCACCGCCAGCACGATCACGGCCGCGATCGCCGCCCCGCGCTGGCGCGGGCTGAGCTGCATGAAACTGTCGTTGGGGTTCATGGCCATACGCCCGGCGGGGTTTATCGGGCTTGCCGCGTTCGCACCAGTGGGCTCCCCCACTTTACCCGCACTCTTTACCCGCGCGCGATCCTGCCGCAATGAGCGGCGCGATGAGTGCCTCCCCTGCGATCTCGATCCGCGACCTGGTCAAGCGCTACGCCGCGCAACGCAACGCGCCCGGCAAGCTGGCGCTCGACGGGGTGAGCTTCGACGTGCCGCAAGGCGGCGTCTTCGGCCTGCTCGGGCCCAACGGCGCGGGCAAGTCCACCCTGATCAACATCATGGCCGGGCTGGTGATGAAAACCAGTGGCGCGATCGACATCTGGGGCCACGACATCGACCGCGACATGCGCAATGCGAAGGCCTCGATCGGCATCGTCCCGCAGGAGATCGTGTTCGACCCGTTCTTCACGCCCTTCGAAGTGCTCGAGAACACCGCCGGGCTGTGGGGGATCGCCAAACACTTGCGGCACTCCGAACAGCTGCTGCGGGCGGTGCATCTTGCCGACAAGCGCAATGCTTATGCCCGCACGCTCTCGGGGGGCATGAAACGACGCCTGTTGATCGCCAAGGCGATGGTCCATTCGCCGCCGATCCTGGTGCTCGACGAGCCGACCGCCGGAGTCGATGTGGAGTTGCGCCGCCAGCTTTGGGAACTGGTCGGCGCGCTCAATGCCGATGGAGTCACGGTGGTGCTGACCACACACTATCTCGAGGAAGCCGAGCAGCTCTGCGATCGGATCGCGATCATCAATCATGGCAAGCTGATCGCCAACAAACCCACCCGGGAGCTTGTCGGCGCGATGGCCGAGAAAGTGGTCGAGATCACCGTCGAGCGCGACGTGACCGCCGCACCGGCAAGCGACGTATTCCTCAAGAGCGAGCTCAAGGGCGAACGGACGATCGCGATCACTTACGACAAAGCCCAAGTCACCGCCGGCCGAGTGCTCGAAATGGTGCAGCAGCAGGGCTTCACGATCGTCGATGTATCGACCCACGAGGCCGATCTCGAAGACGTGTTCGTCCAGCTCACCAGCGAGCGGGAACCGGCCCCGCTCCAGGACAGGCTCTAGCTGCGCGAGGCCCGACGGTCGATCGAGCGCTTGCGGATGGGCGCAGCGGGCTCCAGCGCGGCCCGCGGCGTTCGCCGTGCCCGCATTTGGGTCAGCGGCAGCGTCACGTCGGACGCGACCGCGATCTCGAGGGCGGCGCCGCGCAATTTGGCCTGATACATAAGGTTGTCCGCGCGGCGGACCAGCTCGTCGATCGACAGCCGGCCGGGCGGCACCACGATCGTTCCCACGCTGCAACGCAGGTGTTGCCCCCGCGCGCCGCGGACGGCGTTCATCGAGGCGTGCAGCCGCGCGGCGACCGAACGGGCCGAGGCTTCGTCCTTAACCGCCATGAACAGCAGGAACTCGTCACCGCCCACGCGCGCGAACATGTCGTCGCGGCGGATGATCCGGCGCACGTGCGATGCGTAAGCCTTGAGGCACGCATCGCCCGCCGCGTGGCCCTCGCGGTCGTTGATCGTCTTCAATCCGTCGAGGTCGGCATAAAGCAGCACCCGCCAGCAGCAGGTGCCGGCCAGCGTGCCGCCGAGCTCGAAGAACGCCTGGCGGTTGAGCGCGCCGGTCATCGCATCGGTTCGGGCCAGCAGCCATTCGCGCAGGTACGCCCAGCGCGCCCCGGCGATGATCGCGATCGCCATCGACGCGCCGAGCAAGCGCATTATCGCGTTCCCGACCACCGCTTCGGGGCCGTAAGGATAGAGCGTGATGCCGTTGATCGCGAACGTCAGCGCCATCGAAGCCAGGGCCACCGATTCGCCCGCCACCCAGCCGAGCCCCCAGGTCGCGAGGCAGATCACGAACAGATAGAACGGGCCGAACCACAAGTCGGGGCCGGTAACGAGGTCCCCCATAACGGCAAGGTCGAGGCACACCAGCGACAGCATCCACGCGTGGGCCGGCCGCAAGCGGATGAGCCGGTCGAGCAGGCGCGGGATTCCGCCCGCCCGCTTGTTCGATGCGCTTGCCGTCATTCGCGGGGCTTAGCAGCCCAGGGAAAATCAGACGGCATGCCACTGCTAGGGGTTTGCACCTAGAGCCTGATCGCGCCCGGCGACTCCTTCTTCGGCGATGGGGTCGCAGAAGCGCAATATCGCTGCCCTCCTGTGGAAATGCGTCGCCCGACGATCGGTTTCAGGGCTCCTTGCCGGGCGGCAGCAGCAGATAGGCGGGATCGAATTCGGCCATCGCCGCCAGCAAGTCCCAGTCGGCGATCCGCACCGTCTTGCGCGCGAACGTGACGCCTTTGGCCGCAAGTCCCTTGAGGGTGCGGTTGAGGTGAACGCTGGTCAGCCCGACCACGTCTGCCAGCTGCGCCTGGGTCATCGGAAAGTCGAACTCGGTCCGCGTGCCAAGGCCGGCGTGTTCCATCCGGATGCCGATTTCGCAGAACAGATGCGCGACGCGCGGAGGCGCTGCCTTGCGTCCGAGGTTGGAAACCCATTTCGCAAGGATCGAGCCGTCGACCACCGTATCGCGCCAGAATGCAAGGGCCAGGTTGGCGTCTTCGATGAGCTTGCGCAGCGGCTCATGCGGCACGAACAGCACTTTCGAAGCCGCCGACGCTTCGAGCCCCCAGCCGGCTCTTGGCACGGGCACCGATTGGAGGTCGCACATCTCGCCCGGGATGTAGAGCGCGACCGTCTGGCGACGGCCGTCGAGGAGCATGTCGAACTGCGAAACCAGCCCTTCGACCACCATGCAGGCATGATCGGTCTTCTCGCCCGGCCGCACGATGTCGCGCCCCGCCTCGATCGTCGCTTCGCGGTAGGGCAGAGAGCGGATCGCCGCCTCCTCCTCCTCCGACAGGATCGATCTCAGTTGCAGGCGCCGCAGGAAAAGGCCGAGCGCGTCCTGATCGGAAATGGGCACTGTCGCGATCCTTGTGCTGAGCGGAAAGCACGGCGGCTCCGGCAATGCAAAGGCCCTAGCATCTTGCGCGCGGTGGCGGCAATGACATCGGCATGACGGAACATGGGCATGACGTTCTGGTGATCGGCTCGGGCGCGGCCGGGCTTACCGCGGCGCTGACGCTCGCCGAAGAGCGCCGCGTGCTGGTGCTCGGCAAGGGCGCGCTCAATTCGGGGTCGACCGCGCAGGCCCAAGGCGGGATCGCGGCGGTCCTCGGCGCGGGCGACACGTTCGAGCAGCACGTGCGCGATACGATGATCGCCGGCGCCGGGCTCAACCGGCGCGAGACGGTCGAGTTCGTGATCGGTCAAGCCCCCGAGGCGATCGGTCGGCTGGTCTCGCTCGGGGTGCCGTTCAACACCGAAGGGGAAGACCTGCATCTCACCCGCGAGGGCGGCCATTCGCACCGCCGGATCGTCCATGTGAACGACGCGACCGGCTGGGCGGTCGAGGCCGCGCTGCTCAAGGCGGCCGAGGCGCACCCCAACATCACCCTGCTGGCGGGCCGCAGTTGCATCGACCTCATCACCGGGAAGCACGAATTGCGCTATTCCGGCTCCGGCCGGGTATGGGGCGCTTACGCGCTCGACGCCGCCACCGGGCGGGTCGAGGCGCACACCGCGCATGCCACGGTGATGGCCTCGGGCGGGGCGGGCCGGGTGTATCGTTTCTCGACCGCGCCCAGCGGCGCGACCGGCGACGGCATCGCGATGGCCTGGCGCGCCGGAGCGCGCGTCTCCAACATGGAGATGATGCAGTTCCACCCGACTTGCCTCTACAACCTCACGGTCAAGAACTTCCTGATCACCGAGGCGGTGCGCGGCGAGGGCGGGCGGCTGGTCAACCCGCGCACCGGCGAGCGGTTCATGGCGCAGTACGACGAGCGGCTCGAGCTTGCTCCGCGCGACATCGTCGCCCGCGCGATCGACGACCAGATCAAGCGCTTCGGGCTCGATTACGTGTGGCTCGACATCAGCCACATGGGCAAGGCGTTCATCCGCGAGCATTTCCCGACGATCTCGGAGAAACTGCTCGGCCTCGGCATCGACATGACCCGGGAGCCGATCCCGGTGGTGCCGGCGCAGCACTACACCTGCGGCGGGATCGTGATCGACTTGGCCGGACGCACCGACCTGCCGGGGCTCTACGCGGCGGGCGAATGCACCGAAAGCGGGCTCCACGGCGCGAACCGGCTGGCATCGAACTCATTGCTCGAATGCTTCGTGTTCGGCGAGGCGGCGGCGCGCGACATCCTCGCCCGCTGGGACAGCTTCGCGGCTCCGCCCCCGGTCCAGCCGTGGGATGAGAGCCGGGTCACCGATTCCGACGAGGAAGTGGTGATCAAGCAGAACTGGACGGAAATCCGCCGGTTCATGTGGAACTACGTCGGCATCGTGCGGACCACCAAGCGGCTCGAACGCGCCGCGCACCGGATCAAGATGCTGACCGCCGAGATCGACGATTACTACGGCCACTTCCGGGTCACGACCGACCTGATCGAGCTCAGGAACCTGCTGCAGTGCGCCGACCTGATCGTGCGCAGCGCGCTGAAGCGCCACGAGAGCCGGGGCTTGCACTATACGCTCGACTATCCCGAAACCGATAGCGAGGCGCGCGATACGGTGCTGGTGCCCTGACCGCCCGGCGCAAAGCTAAGCCACCGCCGCCTTCAGGTCCTCGACCAGGTCGGTTTTCTCCCACGGGAAGAAGTCGCCCTCGGCCTTGCGGCCGAAGTGACCGTAGGCCGCGCTCTTGCGGTAGATCGGCTTGTTCAGCTGCAAGTGCGTGCGGATGCCGCGCGGGGTCAGGCCGCCGAGCTTCTCGATCGCCTTGATCGCTTCTTCGAGCTTCGCATCGTCGACCGTGCCAGTGCCATGGGTATCGACATAGAGCGACAGCGGCTTCGACACCCCGATCGCGTAGGCAAGCTGGATCGTGCAGCGCCTGGCGAGGCCCGCGGCGACGATGTTCTTCGCCAGGTAACGGCTGATGTAGGCCGCCGAGCGGTCGACCTTGGTCGGGTCCTTGCCGCTGAACGCGCCGCCGCCGTGCGGGGCCGCGCCGCCATAGGTGTCGACGATGATCTTGCGCCCGGTGAGCCCGGCGTCGCCGTCCGGGCCGCCGATCTCGAAGCTGCCGGTCGGGTTGATGTGATATTCGGTGCCGTTGGCGAGCAGCTCGGCCGGCATCACGTCGGCAACGACGCGCTTCACGTAGGCGTGGAGCTCGGCTTCCTTGTCGCCTTCGTCGTAGCCCTTGCCGTGCTGGGTGGAGACGACGATCGCGGTGGCCGCGGTCGGCTTGCCGTTCTCGAACTTGAGGGTCACCTGGCTTTTCGCGTCGGGCTCGAGGAACGGCGCCGCGCCCGAGTGCCGGTCGGTCGCCATGCGCTGGAGAATCTTGTGCGAATAGTCGAGTGTCGCCGGCATCAGGTCGGGCGTCTCGTCGCAAGCGAAGCCGAACATGATGCCCTGGTCGCCCGCGCCTTCGTCCTTGTTGCCCGAAGCATCGACGCCCTGCGCGATATGTGCCGACTGGCCGTGGAGATGATTCTCGAAGGTCAGCGTCTGCCAGTGGAAGCCCGCCTGCTCGTAGCCGATCTCGCGCACGACGTTGCGCACGGTCTGCTCGATCTCGTCGAGTGCGCCCGGCGCCCAGCCGCCGCTGTCGCCCCAGCGCTCGGGATCGTAGACCGGCTTGCAGCGGATCTCGCCCGCCAGCACCACCCGCTGGGTGGTGGTCAGCGTCTCGCACGCAACCCGCGATTCGGGGTCTTTCGACAGGAACAAATCGACGATCGCGTCGGAAATCTGGTCCGACACTTTGTCCGGATGGCCTTCGGAAACGCTTTCGGAGGTGAACAG
>DASVLP010000032.1:0-92211 GCA_036384795.1 Sphingomonadaceae bacterium
CAGTGGTCGCGCCGCAGCCGGCGGCCGAGCGGACCGCGAGCGCGGCCGGGCCATGGAAAGTGCAGCTCGGCGTGTTCTCGGTGCCGGGCAACGCCGAGCGGCTGTGGGCCCAGGTCCAGAACTTGGCCGAAGTCTCCGGCAAGAATCGCTTGCTCGTGCCCGCCGGCAAGCTGACAAAGCTGCTCGCGGGCGGGTATGCGAGCGAAGGGGACGCTTCCGCCGCCTGCCAACGCCTGAAGCAGGCGGGCCACGACTGCGTGGTCACCAGGTAGGTTTCGGCGCACCGTTCCGCGCCGGCGGGAGGGCTGGATGGCGGACGAGGCGGCGTGTGAGGATCTGCCCGAAGCCGCGCCGCAACGTCTGGTCACGCTCGACTTCATCCGCGGGATCGCGGTGCTCGGCATCCTGGTCGCCAATATCGTTGCCTTCAGCTCGCCGGTGATCGCCTACAGCTGGCCGGGCGGCTACCTCGTGCCGGCGCCCGGCGACCGTTGGATCTGGCTGGTCCAGTACGTGCTGATCGACGGCAAGATGCGCGGCCTGTTCAGCCTGCTGTTCGGCGCGAGCATGCTGCTGTTCCTCGAGCGCGCCTGGGCCCGCGGTGCGGGCGGCTGGCTGCAGGCGCGGCGGCTGTTGTGGCTGATGCTGTTCGGGCTCGCCCATTTCTACTTGCTGTTCTGGGGCGATATCCTGTTCCTCTATGGCATCGCGGGCCTCGTCGCGCTGCTGTTCGTGCGGCATGAGCCCTATAAATTGCTGGGGCTCGGCATCGCCTGGTACCTTGCCGGCGCGCTGTATCTCACCGCAGTCACGAGCATTTCGGTGACCGCCGAAGGCGCGGCCTCGGGCATCGCCCATGCCCCGGCGGTGCAAGGCACCGCGCAGGCGGTCGCGAAGGCCCGCCGCGAGCTCGGCGCGTTCGCCACCGGCAGCTATCCGGCCGAGGTCTCGTTCATCGCGCGCGAGCATTCCGGGGTGCTGCGGCAATATCCGCTGTTCGCGCTGATCGAGACCGTACCGTGGATGCTGATCGGGATGGCGCTCTACGGCTACGGTCTGTTCGACGGCCGGCTCGAGCGGCGGCTGCTGCTCCGCTGGGGCTGGATCGGCTTTCTCAGCGGGCTCGCGCTAAGCGTGCCGCTGGGGCTGTTGGCGCTGAGGGAAGGTTTTCCGTTCTATCTCACCCGGTTCGTGTTCGACGACATCGGGCAATTGCCGCGCCTGCCGATGACGCTGGGGCTCGCGGCGCTGCTGGCCGCCTGGGCCCCGCGCGCGGCGCGCACGCGGCTGGGCGGGCGGATCGTCGCGGCGGGCCGGATGGCGTTCAGCAACTACGTCGGGACTTCGGCGCTGATGATGCTGATCTTTCGCCACTGGGCGCTCGGATTCTATGGAGAGCTCACCCGGGCACAGCTGCTGATGCCGACGGTGCTCGGCTGGGTGCTGATCCTCGCCTGGTCGAAACCGTGGCTTGCGCGTTTCCGCTACGGCCCGCTCGAATGGTGCTGGCGCTGCCTGACCTATTGGCGGCTGTTCCGCTTCCGGCGCTGAGCCTCGCCCTCATCCGCAAGCGCGACGAACAACTAACCCTTGCTATTGCGAGCTATTCGCATTAGATGGAGTGAAATCGTTTCGGAGATTCGCGTGTACGTCTGTGTCTGCAATGCCATCCGCGAAAGCGAGCTGCGCGAAGCCGCGCGCCTGCATGGCGGCGATCCGGACGCGGTCTACGAAAAGCTCGGCTGCCGCCCGCAATGCGGCTCATGCCTCGACGAGGCGGCGATGATCCTGATCGAGGAACGCGGTTTGGCGCCGCAAGTCGAGCTCGCCACGGGCTGAGCGGCCCTTTTCCCGGATAACGATAATAGTTCTCAAAACCGCAGAATCCTGCGGTTTTCTGGCGTTTTGCGCTTGTCTCCCACGGCGCGCAGGCGCATGCTCAGCCAATCCCGCAACCACTCCGCGAGGCTGCCATGCAGGGCGACGCGAAAGTCATCGAATTCCTCAACCGGGCGCTCACCAACGAGCTGACCGCGATCAACCAGTACTGGCTGCACTATCGCACGCTGCACCACTGGGGCGTCGCCAGGCTCGCCGAGAAGGAGCGCGCGGAATCGATCGACGAGATGAAGCATGCGGACAAGCTTGCCGACCGCGTGCTGTTCCTCGACGGACTGCCGAACTTCCAGGCGATCGGCAAGCTGAAGGTCGGCGAGACGGTCGAGGAGATCCTGCGCGCCGATCTCGCGCTCGAGATGGAAGCGATCCCTTTGCTGCGCGATGCGATCCAGCACTGCGAGCAAGTGCGCGATTACGTCAGCCGCGAGCTGTTCGAGGAGATTCTCGAAAGCGAAGAGGAGCATGTCGATTTCCTGGAAACGCAGTTCGACATGATCGCGCGGATGGGCCTCCAGAATTACGTCCAGCTGCAGGGCAAGCCGGCGGAGGATTGAGCTTTGTTCAGCCCGGAAGCGGAAGCTGACCGGCTGATACTTTCGCTTGCTTGCGCGCAGGCAGCGCGATCCACAGCTTGCGGTCTCCTCTCGTGCGGGAGATCGCGCAAATGAACGGGGCCAGCAGTCTTTCCTACGCCGGCGTGATGCTGCTCGCCGGAATGGCGATCCCGGTGATGGCCGCAATGTCTTCCGGGATCGGCGTGAGGGTCGCCAATCCCTCGTTCGCCACTTCGACCGTATTCGCGATCGCCTTCTTGGTCACCGCGATTGCTGCGGTCGCGACGGGTTTCCCGCGCCTTGCGCAGATCGCGTCGGTTCCGCCTTACCTCTATCTGGGCGGCTTGTGCGTGGCGTTCTACGGCCTCTCGATCACGTTCGTCGCCCCGCGCTTCGGCCTCGCCAACGCGATCTTCTGCGTGCTGGTCGGCCAGATCGTTGCCGCCGCGCTGATCGACAACTTCGGCTGGTTCGGCACCCCGCAAGCAAAACTCGACGGCACCCGCTTGCTCGGCATGGCAGTGATGGTCGCCGGGTTGTTCCTGGCGAAGAAGTCCTAAGCGGATTTCTTCTCCAGTGCCTCGCGCAGTGCCTCGTTCATCCGCGTCTGCCAGCCCGGCCCGCTCGCCCGCCAGCCTTCGATCACGTCGGGGTCAAGCCGCAGGGTGAGCGACTTCTTTGCGTGCGGCTTGGTCGAGCCGATCGGGCGGCCGCGCCTCGCTTTCGCGAAGGCTGCCGCCAGCTCGGGAAAATCGCTGATCGGACGGGCCCGGCGGAAATCCTCCTCGGTCCATTCGGGGTTGTCATCGTCGAACACCACCGGCTTCTCGTTGGACATCCTGCTGTCAGACATGACGCTTCACTTCCTTCCAATGCGCACGGCGCAAGCTGATGATCCGAACGATATCACCACGCAGGGTGACGGCCGCACAATACCAGCAACCATCGATCAGGCCGTAGATGCGAAGGCGCGGCTCTGCGAACCGGGCACCGGCCACGACCGCCGCCTGTTCGAAATCGACCGTACGCCCGAGCGAAATGCCGTGCTTCGCGACATTTGCCGCGTCGTACTCGATTTCCATCAATCAACCGTAGGGTCGAATAATTGCAAGAGCAACGCGAACCCGGTCGATTTCGGATCAACCCTTGGCGAACGGGTTCTTCGGGCTCCTGAGCGTCAGCCGGATCGGCACCGAGCCGAACCCGAGCTCGCGCCGGATGCCGTTCACCAGGTAGCGGCGATAGCTTTCCGGCAGCTCGTCGAGACGCGTGCCGAACACCACGAAGCTCGGCGGGCGGCTCTTGATCTGGGTGATGTAGCGCAGCTTGATCCGCTTGCCGCCGGGCGCGGGCGGCGGGTTCGCCTCGAGCGCGTCGTCGAACCAGCGGTTGAGCCCGGCGGTGGGCACGCGGCGGCTCCAGGTCTCGCGCAGCTCGAACGCGGCGGCGATCAGCGCGTCGAGCCCTTTGCCCGTCCGCGCCGACACGCTGAACAGCGGGACCCCGCGCACTTGCGCGAGCCCATCGTCGAGCGCGCCGCGGATGCCGTTGAACAGCGCCGAGGGCCCTTCGGCCACGTCCCACTTGTTGATCGCGACGATCAGCGCCCGGCCTTCCTCGAGCACCATGTCCGCGATCTTGAGATCCTGGTGCTCGAGGCCCTGGGTCGCGTCGAGCAGCAGCACCACGACTTCGGCGAAATCGATCGCGCGGCGGGCGTCGGCGACCGAGAGCTTCTCGAGCTTCTCGACCACGCGCGCTTTCTTGCGCATCCCGGCGGTGTCGATCAGGCGGATCGCGCGGGTATCGCCGGTCTTGGGATCGCTCCATTGCCAATCGACCGCGATCGAATCGCGCGTGATCCCCGCCTCGGGGCCGGTCAGCAGCCGGTCTTCGCCGACCATCCGGTTGATCAGGGTCGATTTGCCGGCATTCGGCCGGCCGACGATCGCCAGCTTGAGCGGCCCTTGCCGCTCTTCGTCCTCATCCTCGGTGGGCAGCTCGACATCGCCGGGTTCGATCAGCGGCTGCAGCGCCTCGAACAGGTCGCCGAGGCCTTCGCCATGCTCGGCCGAAAACGGCACCGGCTCGCCCAGTCCGAGCGAGAACGCCTCGAGCACGCCGCCGTCGCCGGCGCGGCCTTCGGCCTTGTTGGCGACCAGCACCACCGGCACGCTCTGCTCGCGCAGCCAGCGGCCGATCTCCTCGTCGAGCGGCGTGACCCCCGCCCGCGCGTCGATCACGAACAACGCCGCATCGGCGCCTTGCAGCGAGACTTCGGTTTGCGCGCGCATCCGCCCGGGCAGGCTATGCGGGTCTTCGTCTTCCCAGCCCGCGGTGTCGACCACGGTGAAATCGAGCCCCAGCAGGCTCGCCTCGCCGAACCGGCGGTCGCGGGTGACGCCCGGCTGGTCGTCGACCAGCGCGAGCTTCTTGCCGACCAGCCGGTTGAACAGCGTCGATTTGCCCACGTTGGGCCGGCCGATGATGATGACTTGCGGCAGCATGCCCGCGCGAGGTGGCGCTTGCGGACAGCGTTGGCAAGCGAAAGCGGGTAGTCGAACTTACGCCTTCGCGACCGGCGCGTCGTCCCCCAGGTCCTCGTACCATGCCTCGACCGGGCCGGTCAGCTTGATCAGCAACGGCCGGCCGTTGCGGTCGACCGTCTTGCCGGCCTGGACCCGCACCCAGCCTTCGGAGATGCAATATTCATCGACGTCGCGCCGCACGCGGTCCTTGAAGCGGATGCCGATGCCGCGCTGCAGCTTGTCGGCATCGAAATATTCGCTGAGCGGGCTCACCGACAGGCGGTCGGGCGGCACGTCGGTGCCCGAAGGGCTGACTGCGGGGGTTGCCGAGGCGGCATCATCGGGCTTGGCGCTATCGTCGTTCATGCGCCGCTCCCTAGCCGTGCGCCCGTGAAAATCAATCGGGCGACATCGGGATTTCGGCCCCGCCCGGCTCGACCGGGGTTTCGGTCGGCGCGGCATCCGGCCGGTCGATGTCGCCACCGTCCGGAACGAGCTCCGGGGGAGCGCGGTCGGGTTGATCGAAATCGCCTTGGTTCGGCTGGATTTCCGCCGGGCGGCGACCCGGATCGTCGCGGTCCCCGGCGGTTGCTGGCCGGTTCTGAGTTGCCATCGGGAATTCCTTCGCGTTGTGCTGAACAACGCCTTGCGCCCGTCCGCCGTTCCGCCGGCCGTCGTGCCGCTTGCCCTTTTCGTCCGGCCCTTGTAACGGCGGCTCCCTGTTGCGCAGGTCGGCGGATTCCGCCGCCTGCCGCTTCGCCGTACCGCGGGCGTGGCGGAACTGGTAGACGCGCTGGATTTAGGTTCCAGTATCGCAAGATGTGGGGGTTCAAATCCCTTCGCCCGCACCAGGTCTTCCCGCAAGCGGAGCCGGGCAGAATAGTTCTTTAGAAGGCAAAGTTGCAAGACATGCAGATCGTCGAGACCACCAATGAAGGCCTGAAGCGGGCCTATTCGCTGACCATTCCGGCGAAGGACATCGAGGCCCGGGTCGACCGCGAGGTCAAGAAGATCGCGCCGCAGGTGCGCATGCCCGGCTTCCGCCCCGGCAAGGTCCCGGCGAACCTCGTGAAGAAGATGCACGGCGAGGCGCTGCGCGCCGACGCGCTCAACAACACGATTCGCGAATCGGTTGACGGGCTGATCAGCGAAAAGAAGCTGCGCCCCGCGCTCCAGCCCAAGGTCGACTTCGAGGGGCAATACGAGCAGGGCAAGGATGCCCAGCTTACCGTCGAGCTCGAAGTGCTGCCGGACATCGAAGCGCCGTCGATCGAGGGGCTCAAGCTCGAGCGGCTGGTGGTTCCGGTCACCGACGCGCAAGTCGACGAGGCGATCGCGGGGCTCGCCCAGCGCCAGAAGAGCTACAAGGACGCGCCGAAGACGAAGAAGGCCGCGAACGGCGACCAGCTGATCATCGACTTCGTCGGCAAGATCGACGATGTCGAGTTCGCCGGCGGCAAGGCGGAGGACGCGGCACTGGTGCTCGGCTCGGGCCAGTTCATTCCCGGCTTCGAGGACCAGCTCGTCGGCGTGAAGACCGGCGACAGCAAGACGATCTCGGTGACCTTCCCGGCCGATTATCCCGCGGCCGAGTTGAAGGGCAAGGAAGCGACCTTCGACGTCACCGTGAAGCAGGTGAAGATCGAAACCGAGACCAAGCCGGACGAGGAGTTCGCGAAATCGCTCGGGCTCGAAAGCCTCGATAAGCTCAAGGAACTGCTGCGCGCCCAGCTCGAGCAGGAAACCGCCGGGCTGACCCGCACGCAGATGAAGCGCGGGCTGCTCGACGTGCTCGCCCACGACCATACCTTTGCCGTGCCGCCGACGATGGTCGAGGCCGAGTTCCAGCAGATCTGGCAACAGCTCCAGCGTGAGGCGCAGAACGAGGCCGATCCCGAGGCCGCGATGCGCGAGATCGAGGCGGAGAAGGACGATTACCGCAAGATCGCCGAGCGCCGCGTGCGGCTCGGCCTGCTGCTCTCCGAGATCGGCCAGAAGAACGGCGTCGAGGTTACCCGCCAGGAAATGGAAATGCTGATCCGCCAGGCGGCGCAGCAATACCGCGAGGAAGACCGGCAGCGGTTCGTCGATTACGTGGTCAACGATTCGGTGGCCCAGGCGCAGCTGCGCGCTCCGCTTTACGAGGACAAAGTCGTCGACTTCCTGTTCGACAAGGCCGAAGTGACCACCCGCGAAGTGACCCGCGAGCAGCTCGAGGCGGCGATCGAGGCCGAGGACGAGGCCGCAGCAGCCGAAGCGACGAAGAAGCCGGCCGCGAAGAAGGCTGCGGCCAAGCCCGCTCCGAAGAGCGAGGACGCGCCTGCCAAGGCATCCGCCAAGCCGGAGAAATCCTCCGCCAAGAAGGCCGAGGCGAAGGAAGCTCCCGCCGCCAAGAAGGATGCGGCGAAGCCGGCTTCGAAGGGCGAAGCCAAGCCGGCCCAGAAGAAAGCCGCGCCCGCGAAAAAGGAAGCGGCCAAAAAGGAGGCGGCCAAGCCCGCCGCCAAGGCTCCGGCCGAAAAAGCTCCGGCGAAGCCCGCGGCCAAGAAGGCGCCCGCGAAGAAGAAGTAATCCCCTGCTCGTCCGGGCATGCGGCGCATCGCACCCTCGTGCGTTGATGCCGCATGCTCGTGTTTCTCGACTTCGAAGCCTCGTCGCTGGCGGATCGCAGCTATCCGATCGAGGTCGGCTGGGTGTGGGAGCGCGGCGGAGGCGAAGCCCACCTGATCCGGCCCGCACCGGGTTGGAGTGACTGGGATCCGGCAGCCGAGGCCATTCACGGGATCACCTTCGCAGAGCTGCTGGCGGACGGCGAAAGCCACGCCTGGGTGGCGCAGCGGATGGTCGACATGCTTGCCGGACATACCCTGTGCGCCAGCGCGCCCTCGTGGGACGGCAAGTGGCTCAGCGTCCTGCTCCGTGCCGCCGGCCTCCCGCGCCACGCCTTGCGGCTGCGCAAGACCGACGATGTGCTGCGCGAGACAGCGCGTGAGATCCTCGGCCCGACGACCCCTGCCGCCGAGCTCGCCGCGCGAACAAGCGAACTGGTCGCCCGGGTCAAGGAAAGCGTGCCCGGCGCACTGCCCGCCCATCGCGCGCTCGCCGACGCCGAGCAGGAGCGCCAGCGCTGGCTACGGGTGAGGCGCGCCGCAAAGGAGGCAGTGGAAGGCCGCGGCAAGCCCCCCGCGGGATCGAGCTGAGGTTCCGGTTTGCCGCCGGGTTTCGCCCCCGCCGGGCCGGCGAGGTTCGCGTTCGGACGAAAACGGGGCACGCGACCAAGCGCGCCGGGCAAACCCCCTTGAACATCCCGCGCGGAGTGGCGACATAGGCCGCCTCAAGAGACGAGAGGATTTTTTGCATGATCGACGTGTTCGGCAACAGCGGCGAGACTTACGGCAGCCAGGGTCTGTTCCGGCGCGATCTTGTCACCGGCGCGCTGGTGCCGGTGGTGATCGAGAGCACGAGCCGCGGCGAGCGCAGCTTCGACATCTTCAGCCGCCTGTTGCGCGAACGGATCGTGTTCATCACCGGCGAGGTCGAGGACCACATGGCCTCGCTGATCGTCGCCCAGCTGCTGTTCCTCGAAAGCGAGAACCCGTCGAAGCCGATCAGCATGTACATCAACTCGCCGGGCGGCGTGGTGACCGCCGGCATGGCGATCCACGACACGATGCAGTACATCAAGCCGGCGGTCTCGACCGTGTGCGTCGGCCAGGCCGCGAGCATGGGCAGCTTCCTGCTCGCCGCGGGCGAGCCGGGCATGCGCATCGCATTGCCCAACGCGCGGATCATGGTCCACCAGCCGAGCGGCGGCGCGCGCGGCATGGCCTCCGACATCGAGATCCAGGCGCGCGAGATCCTGCGCATCCGCCAGCGGATGAACGATCTCTACGTCAAGTACACCGGCCAGAGCCTGACCGACATCGAGAAGGCGCTCGACCGCGACACTTTCCTCGAGGCCGAGGAGGCGCAGAAGTTCGGGATCGTCGACAAAGTGTTCGAAACCCGCCCCGAAGGGGACGAAACCGGCGACAAGAGCGGCTCGGGCGGGGCGCCCGACTGATCGCGGTTAACCGGTTGCCCGATGACTGTATCATTTTGGCAACCGTGTCGGTTCAGTCGGGGGCAAGCGGCGCGCTCGTATAGCGCGTCCATTGATTATCAATGTCGCGGGGCTACACTCGGCGACGAATCCCTCCTATCGTGAGATAAGGGATCAGGAAGAAAGCATGACCAAACTGAGCGGATCGGATTCGAAAAGTACGCTGTACTGCAGCTTCTGCGGCAAGTCGCAGCACGAAGTGCGCAAGCTGATTGCCGGGCCGACGGTGTTCATCTGCGATGAATGCGTCGAGCTGTGCAACGACATCATCCGCGAGGAAGCGAAGGCCGGGGTCTCGGGCAAAAAGGATGGTGGGGTCCCCACCCCGAAGGACATCTTCGCCACGCTGAACGATTACGTGATCGGGCAGGACCGCGCGAAGCGGGTGCTCTCGGTCGCGGTGCACAACCACTACAAGCGCCTGAAGCACAGCGGCAAGGCGGGCGACGTCGAGCTGGCGAAGTCGAACATCCTGCTGGTCGGCCCGACCGGCTCGGGCAAGACGCTGCTCGCGCAGACCCTCGCGCGCACGTTCGACGTGCCGTTCACGATGGCCGACGCGACCACGCTGACCGAAGCGGGCTACGTCGGCGAGGATGTCGAGAACATCATCCTCAAGCTGTTGCAGGCGAGCGACTACAACGTCGACAAGGCGCAGCAGGGCATCGTCTACATCGACGAGATCGACAAGATCACCCGCAAGGCGGAGAACCCGTCGATCACCCGCGACGTGTCGGGCGAAGGCGTGCAGCAGGCGCTCCTGAAGCTGATGGAAGGCACCACCGCCAGCGTTCCGCCGCAGGGCGGACGCAAGCATCCGCAGCAGGAATTCCTCCAGGTCGACACGACCAACATCCTGTTCATCTGCGGCGGCGCGTTCGCAGGCCTCGAAAAGCTGATCGCCGATCGCCTGCAGAAGCGCTCGATCGGATTCGGCGCGCATGTCGCCGATCCGGACAAGCGGCGGGTGGGCGAATTGCTCGAGAAGTGCGAGCCCGAAGACCTGCTGAAGTTCGGCCTGATCCCCGAATTCGTCGGCCGCCTGCCGGTGATCGCGACCTTGCGCGACCTCGACATCGAGGCGCTGGTCAAGATCCTCAGCGAGCCGAAGAACGCGCTGGTCAAGCAGTACCAGAAGCTGTTCGAGCTCGAGGACGTGCAGTTGACCTTCACCGACGACGCCTTGCAGACGGTCGCCGAGAAGGCGATCGCCCGCAAGACCGGCGCGCGCGGCCTGCGCTCGATCGTCGAGGGCATCCTGCTCGACACGATGTTCGACCTGCCGAGCATGGAAGGCGTGACCGAAGTCGTGGTCGACCGCGAAGTGGTCGAAGGCCGCAAGGACCCGGTCCGCGTGCTCGGCGGCAAGGAAAAGAAGGAAGCGGCGGCTTAGGCCGAACCGATCCTCCCCGTTTGCGCAAAGCACAAATGGGGAGGGGAACCGCCCGCAAAGCGGGTGGTGGAGGGGTATGCGACGCTGCGCTATTCCCCTCCGTCAGCGGCTGACGCCGCTGCCACCTCCCCATCGCTTCGCGACGGGGAGGATCGTCTCGAGGCGATTTTCTCGTGGCAGAGGGCGGCGATGCCTTCGGCGATATCGACTGGATCGGCCAGCACCTCGCTTGCGAGAATCCGCAGCGTTTCTATTCCCTTCGACCGCAGGAACGCATCGCGTTCGATGTCGCGTTCCGGCCGATCGCCCATGTCGTGAGCCGTGCCGTCGACCTCGATCGCGAGCTTCGCGGCGGCACAGTAGAAGTCGACGAAGTACGGCGGCACGCGGTGTTGCTTGCGGAATTTGAGGCCGGTGGATTTGCGGCGCAGTTGTTGCCACAGCAGCACTTCGGGCAGCGACATTTCGCGGCGGAGTTGCCGTGCTCTTGCGACGGTTCCCATTGCTTGCCCTTCCCCCCGTATTGGAGCTTGGCCATCGAGAGCCATTGAGGCAACCTCAATCCTCCCCGTTCCGGAGGAATGGGGAGGGGGACCATGGCGCGAAGCGGCATGGTGGAGGGGAATTGCGACGCCGCGTATTTCCCCTCCGTCAGCGGCTCGCGCCGCTGCCACCTCCCCATCGCTCCGCGACGGGGAGGATCGAATTTCACCCCTCCCCCGACTTCTTCTCCACCAGCGCCATCAGTCGCGCGAACGCTTCCTCGCTCAGCAGCTCCCTCGGGCTGTAGTACTCCTCGAACGCCGGAATGCCCTCGGGCAGCGTGACCCACGGCATCTTGTAGGCGGTGAATACCGCCGCGGTGGGGGTGAACGGCGTCGGATCATCGAAGCTCCCGACCCTGACCCCCACGCCGTGGCGGCCGAAGCGCGGGTAATAGCTGAACACCGCGGTGCCGCACTGCGCGCAGCGGGCGATCGTGTGGTCGCCGCCGCTGCCGCCTTTCAGCGTATATTCGCTGAGCTCACCCTGGGTGACGTCCACGCGGTCGCTTTCATAGAACGCGTTGACCACGCTCGTGCCGCCGGTCTGGCGCTGGCACAGTCGGCAGTGGCAGTTGTTGACGAAGATCGGCTCGCCGCGCGCCTCGTAGCGCAAGCTGCCGCAGGCGCAGCCGCCGGAATGGATGGGGTCGCTCATCTCAGCATCCCTCGCATTTCTCGCATCCGTCGCCGCCGATCTCGACCTGGATCGTCGGGTGGTGAATGCCGAAACGGTGATCGAGCTCGTGCGCGATCTCGTGCAGCCAGGCATCGCCCGGATGACCCCGCGGCGTTACCAGGTGCGCCGAGAAGGCGGTTTCGGTCGTGCTCATCGGCCAGATGTGGAGATCGTGCACCGCGCTGACGCCCGGCTGGGCGGCCAGGAACGCGCGCACCTCGCGCTCGTCGATCCCCTCGGGTACCCCGGCGAGGCCCATCTTCACGCTGTCCTTGAGCAAGTCCCAGGTGCCCCAGCCGATCACCGCGACAATGACCAGGCTGGTGAGCGGGTCGAGCCACCAGAGCCCTGTCAGCAGAATCACCCCGCCCGCGGCGACCACGCCGAGGCTGACCAGCGCATCGGCGGCCATGTGCAGGAACGCCCCGCGGATATTGATGTCGTGCTTGCGCCCGCGGGCGAACAGCAGCGCGGTCGCGCCGTTGACGACGATGCCGACCGCCGCGACCGCGATCATCGTCCAGCCCTCGACCGGCGCGGGATGCAGCAGGCGGTTCACGCTTTCGAGCAGGATCGCGCCGATCGCGATCAGCAGGATCGCCGCGTTGACCATCGCGGCCAGGATCGAGCTCGATTTGAAGCCGTAGGTGAAACCGGCGCTGGCGGGCTTTGCCGCCATCACACTGGCGCCCCAGGCGATCACCAGGGCGAGCACATCCGACAGGTTGTGGCCGGCGTCGGCGACCAGCGCCATCGAGCCCGCGGCGATCCCGAAGCCGGCCTCGATGACGACGAACAGGCTGTTGAGCGCGATGCCGATGGCAAACGCGCGACCGTAGCCGGCGGCGGGTTGCCCCGCGTGCGAATGATGGTGGCCGCTCATCGCTCAGTCATAGATGCACGCGTCGAGCCCGTCACGCCGCACCACCCCGATCCGCGCGGCGATGGTGTTGCCGTAGCGGCGGGTGAAGCCCGCCGGATCGACCGCGTCGCGCCGCTCGGGCAGCGGCAGCACCGCGGCGATCCGCGCCGCTTCGGTGCGGTTGAGCCGCGCGGCCGAGTGATGGAAATAGCGCTGCGCCCCGGCCTCCGCGCCATACGTGCCGATCCCGGTCTCGGCGACGTTGAGGTAGACTTCCATGATCCGCCGCTTGCCCCACACGCTCTCGATCAGCACGGTGAACCACGCCTCCAGACCTTTCCGAAAATAGCCGCCGTCCTGCCACAGGAACACGTTTTTGGCGGTCTGCTGGCTGATCGTCGAGCCGCCGCGGATCACGTGACGGCCGGTGGCGTTGCGCTTCATCGCCTTCTCGATCGCCTGGATGTCGAAGCCGTCGTGACTGCAGAACTTGCCGTCCTCGGCGGCGATTGCGGCATCGACCATCGTGCGGTCGATGCGCGAGAGCGGCTTCCAGTGCTTGGCGATCCCGTCGCCATTGAGGATCATCGTCAGCGTGACCGGCGGCGGCACCACGCGATAGACGATAACCAGCGCGACGCTGGCGATCATGAACCAGACGATGATCAGCACCACCAGGCGCAGAGCCCTCACCAGCATGCCGGCTCCTTAACCGGGCTTGGCGGAGCTTCCAAGGGTGTGCGTCAGGCGGTCGCCCTGCGCGGCCGGGTCACGGCGACGAACAGCCAGAACAGCACCAGCGAAATCGCCGGAAACGCGAGCTCGCCCGCGAGCATCGCATTGGTGCCGAAGCGGTCGTGCATCTGCCCGTCGGCGAACGCCATCGCGGTGAGCGGCATGTTCGAGAACGCGGCCATTAGGTTCCAGTTGGTCGCGGCGGACTTCTTGCCGATCGCCTCCAGCACGATCGCCGCATAGCCGGTATAGGCGGTGCCGACGATCGCCTGGTAAACGAGCACCCCGGCCGCGAACACCATCGGCGTGCGCGGCAGGAAGATCATCGTGACGGTGACCAGGCCCACCAGGATGCCGAACAGCGAATAGGCCCGCTTGGGATCCATCCGGTCGCATACGAAGCCCGCGCCCATAGCGCCGATCATCGAAGCCACTCCGCCGGCGACCCCGACGACCACCGCGACGAGGTTCGCGTCCGCGCCCCACTCGCCGGAGATCGCCGACCACGGCGCCTGGCCCGAGCCGAGCGGCAGGATCATGATGATGAGCGCCAGATAGCCGATCCGCGAGCGGGCGACCTCCCACACGTCGATCGCGACTTGCTTGATCTCGGCGAAATAGTGCAGCTTCTCGCCCGAGCGGACGAGCCGGGGCAGGAACAGCATGCCGGCCCAGCACCCGAAGCAGATCGCGGCGAGCACGAAGCCGGAAACCCACGCCGGACCGATGTGTTCGGCCAGAACCAGGCCGATCCCGCCGCCGATGCCGTTGCCGCCCAGGTTGCCCGCCTGCGACCAGCCGCTGGCGCGCCCGCGTAGGTCGGGCGGGGTCTGGTTGGCCATGAAGATTTCGGTCGACATGCTGACGAGGGTCGAGGCGACCGACGAGGCAACGATCAGGGCGCTGAACACCGGCACTTCCGCGCGGGTCATAGGCAGCACGCTCATCGCCAGCACCGTGGCGCCGGTCGCCGCGGTGCCTAGGCCGTACCACAGCTTGGGATTGCCCACCGTGTCGATCAGCGGCGCCCACAGCACCTTCCAGGTCTGCGGAAAGATCGACAGCGCGATCAGCCCGCCGATCACCGCCGTCGGCAGCCCGGCGCGGCCGAGCAGGAACGCCAGGGTGACCTGGACATAGCCGCTCGAAATGCCGAACGGCGCGAACAGCACCGCGAAGATCACCGGGTAGCGCACGACGCCCGTGCTTGCGTGCGCGGTGTCGATGCCTGGGTCCGCTTCGATATGGCTGGTCAACGGCGCCTCCAGGCGCCGGTGCGGCGCTACGCCTTGCTTAACGCACCGCAGCGGCCGGGCAAGCGGGAAGTGGGCTGGGGAAAGCCCTTTCCCCTTCAGGGGAGAGGGTTGGGAGAGGGGGCCGCGCGAAGCTTCTGCCCCTCTCCGAGCGCCGCTAGCCGCGCTTCGCGCAGCAAGCTCTGCTAACTCTCCCCTGAAGGGAGAGGGCCGATTCACGCCATCGCCGGCAGCAGCCGCTCGCCGGCGATGCGCTGCATCGCCTTTTGCAGCTTCTCGAACGCGCGCACCTCGATCTGGCGAATGCGCTCGCGGCTGACGTCGTACTGCTGGCTCAATTCCTCGAGCGTCTGCGGATCGTCGGTCAGCCGCCGTTCGGTAAGGATGTGCCGCTCACGCTCGTTGAGGCTTTCCATCGCCTGTTCGAGCATGTCGTGGCGCAAGTGCGCCTCTTCGGCGTCGGCCACGGTCTCGTCCTGCAGCGGGGCGTCGGACACGAGGAAATCCTGCCATTGGCCGGAGCCTTCCTCGTCGGCGCGCATCGAGACGTTGAGCGACGCATCGCCCCCCATCATCATCCGCCGGTTCATGTTGACCACCTCCTGCTCGGGCACGCCGAGATCGGTCGCGATCTTGGCGACGTCGCTGGGATGCAGGTCGCTGTCCTCGTAAGCCTCCAGATTGCGCTTCATCCGCCGCAGGTTGAAGAACAGCTTCTTCTGGTGCGCGGTGGTGCCCATCTTCACCAGGCTCCACGTGCGCAGGATGAATTCCTGGATCGAGGCCTTGATCCACCACATCGCGTACGTCGCGAGGCGGAAGCCGCGTTCGGGCTCGAACTTCTTGACCCCCTGCATCAACCCGACGTTGCCTTCGCTGATCAGGTCGCTGAGCGGCAGGCCGTAGCCGCGATAGCCCATCGCGATCTTCGCCACGAGCCGCAGGTGGCTGGTGACCAGTTGGGCCGCCGCTTCGGGGTCTTCGTGTTCCGCATAGCGCTTGGCGAGCATGTATTCCTGCTCGGCCGTGAGCACGGGGAACTTCTTGATCTCGGCCAGGTAGCGGTTGAGGCTCTGCTCACCGCCCAGGCTCGGGATCGTCAATGCTTTGCCGTTGTTTGCCAATTTCCCTTTACCTTTCGATATGTCGACCGAAATTTACAGGACCCCGATGGGCATCCTGCGGGGCACGGCCACTTGCCCCGGTTCTTTCTACACGTTGTTCGATGAAAGTGTTGTTTTTCATCGGTTCAACGCGTTGTTTGGTCGATCAGTTCCGCCATGTCAGCGGGCATTTCACTTGTGAATCGTAAAGATTTTCCACTGATCGGATGCACGAAACCGAGCACCGCCGCGTGGAGCGCCTGGCGGCGAAAATCCAACCGTTTGAGAATCGGACGCAATTCGGAATGCGTGCGGCCATACAGAGGGTCCCCCACTAGCGCATGGCCGATTGATGCAAGGTGAACGCGCACCTGGTGCGTCCGTCCGGTCTCCAGCCGGCATTCGACCAGCGCCGAATTCACGAGCGGTTTCAGCACCTTGTAATGCGTGACGGCATGTTTCCCGCGCGCCGATCCGGGCGCAAGCACCGCCATCTTCTTGCGGTTGGCATCCGAGCGCCCGATCCGCCCGGAAATGGTGCCCGAAGCCGGATTTGGCCGGCCCGACACCACCGCGTAATAAGCACGCTCGATCGAATGGTCGGCGAACTGCCGGGCGAGCCCCTCGTGCGCGGCATCGCGCTTGGCAACCACCAGCAGGCCGGAGGTGTCCTTGTCGATCCGGTGGACGATCCCCGGCCGGGCGACGCCGCCGATCCCGGAGAGCTGCCCCCGGCAGTGATGCAGCAGCGCGTTGACCAGGGTGCCGCCCGCATGCCCCGCGGCCGGATGGACGACCAGGCCCGCCGGCTTGTCGATCACGATCAGATCGTCGTCCTCGTAGACCACCTTGAGCGGGATTTCCTCGGGCGCCGCCTCCGCCGCGGCGGCGGGCGGCACGTCGATTGCAAACGGGGTTCCGGCGTCGACTTTGGCCGACGGCTGGTTCGCCGGCTTGCCGCCGAGCGTGATTCGTCCCTCGCCGATCAGCGCCTTGACCCGCTCGCGCGACAGCCCGCTCGCCTCGGCCAAAGCCTTGTCGAGCCGCGCCGCGGCGGCGATCGTTCCGGTGATGATCTGCGGTCCCCCCACGGGTAGGAATGTGGGGATTGGGGACTGATTTCTCAAGGTCTCCCTTTCTTGTCACCCCAGCGCAAGCTGGGGTCGCTCGCAAACTGGCGCGACCCGCTGGCGATGCCGGCTTCCGCTGGCATTACGATTGGGGCAAGACGAGCACATGGCCCACCAAGTCGCCCGTGAAGCCCTCGATGCGATCATCGCCGAGGCCGCGCGCGCCGCGCCCCTCGAGGCATGCGGGCTGCTGCTCGGCGGGGAGGGGCGGATCACCGAAGCCCGCCCGTGCGTCAACGTCGCGCCCTCCCCGGAAACCCGCTTCGAGATCGATCCCCAGGCGCTGATCGACGCGCACCGCGCCGCACGCGCGGGGGGGCCAGCGTTGATCGGCTACTATCACTCGCATCCTTCCGGCCCGCCCGAGCCTTCCCCCACCGACCGTGCCCAGGCGGCGGGCGACGGCAAAGCCTGGGCGATCGTGGCGCAGGGGCACGTGCGCTTCTGGCGCGATGAGGCCGACGGCTTCAAACCGCTTTCCTACACGCCCGTCGACGCCTAAGGCCTCGCCGCGATGCGCCTTTTCGCACTCTATTCGTCGGGGATTCCTTCGCTCGGCCATGCCTGCTAGAGGGAGCGCAGGGCGCGGGGGGATTTCGAGCCCCAGGACACTGTCAACTTTGTCAACTTCGTCAGGAAACCGGGCGGTAAGCTGAACATGACCATCACTTCCGTCGAGCTGGCCAGCCTGATGTGCTCGCGGCTGTGTCACGACCTGCTGAGCCCGATCGGCGCATTGTCGAACGGGATCGAGCTGCTGGTCGACGAAAAAGATCCCGAGATGCGCCAGCGCTGCTTCGAGCTGCTCGAGCAGAGCGCGAAGGCGAGCGCGGACAAGCTGAAGTTCTTCCGTCTGGCGTTTGGCGCCGCCGGCGGATTCGGCGATCTCGTCGATGCGCACGAGCCGCGCGCGCTGGTCGCCGCGCTCGCGGGCGAGAAGATCAAGCTCAACTGGCATGTCGCCGAAGCCGGGCTGCCGAAAGCGGCGGTCAAAGTGCTGCTCAATCTTTCGGCGATCGGAATCGACGCGCTGGTGCGGGGCGGCACGCTCGACGTGGGCGCCGAGCTGCGCGACGAAGCCTGCGAGATCGCGGTGCGCGCGGCGGGCGAGCGGCTGGCGTTCGATCCGGTGATCGGCCGGGCGTTGGAGGGCGCATTGGCCGACGAGGAAATTTCCAGCCGCACCGCGCCCGCCTACATGCTGTCGTTGCTCGCCGCGGAAGCGGGCGGCGGGCTGCAGTATACGGCGTCCGGCAATGCGCTGCTGATCGGTGCGGTTCTACCGGGCGGTTGAAGCAAGAATACGGGTTCGCCGCGAACCTTCGGAAGACTGTTCTCCGTCTGACGTCAGTGGGAACATTCGGTCCTTTCGCAGGCTGACGGGCGAACGAAAGAGGGAAGTTGGCGCTTGTCCGAGCTCGTCCATCGCGAAGTCCCCTCGCCCAACTGGAACGAGCGGCAATTGCCGGTCTCGATGCTGGTATTGCACTACACCGGCATGCGCACCGCCGACGAGGCCATGGCGCGGTTGTGCGATCCGCAAGCCGAAGTTTCGGCGCACTACCTGATCGACGAGGACGGGACCGTCACCCGGCTCGTGCCGGAGGACAGGCGCGCGTGGCATGCCGGGCGCAGCTATTGGCGCGGAATCACCGACGTGAACTCGGCGAGCATCGGGATCGAGCTGGTCAACCCGGGCCACGAGTTCGGCTATCGCCCGTTCGCCGACGCGCAGATGGAAGCGCTGATCCCGCTCGTCGCCGAGATCAAGGCGCGCCACGACATTCCGCGCGCGAACGTGGTCGGCCATTCGGACGTCGCCCCGGCGCGCAAGCTCGATCCGGGCGAGCTGTTCGACTGGGAAATGCTCGCCGGATACGGCCTTGCCCTCGAAACGCCCAAAATCACGCTCGGCATGCCGTTCGACAACGATGGCGCGCTCATGCTCGCGCTCGAGCGCTGGGGCTACGACATCGCCGAGCCGCACGCCGCGGTCGCCGCGTTCCAGCGCCGCTGGCGCCCGCGCAAGGTGGACGGGGAGGTCGACGGCGAGATCGGCGCGATGCTGTTCGCATTGCTCTTGGATCGCGACCGCGGATTGACTAGGTAGCGAGGAGCCAGGGGGCCGGGCAGCCGCGTCATAGCTTGCTATGCCGAGGAAAGTCCGGGCTCCACGGAAACGAGGGTGGCGGGTAACGCCCGCCGGGCGAGGCGCTTGCTGCCGAAGCCCAGGGAAAGTGCCACAGAGAGCAAACCGCCGATGGCCTCGCGCAAGCGGGGCACAGGCAAGGGTGAAAGGGTGCGGCAAGAGCGCACCGCGGGCCTGGCAACAGGAACGGCATGGCAAACCCCACCCGGAGCAAGACCGAATAGGGACAGCGCGCCTTTTGGCAGGGGAGTTCCGCCCCGAGCTGTCCGGGTTGGTTGCTTGAGCCGCGGAGCGATCCGCGGCCTAGAGGAATGGCTGCCGTCGCGGGGCCGGTCCGTTTCGGATACCGCTCGCGATACAGAACCCGGCTTACAGGCCCCCTGGCGCTCCGCTATGTCCGTCCGACGCTGACGTAAGTGAACCCTGCCTCGCGTATCTCGGCGGGTTCGTAGACGTTGCGCAAGTCGACCAGCAGCGGCGCCTTGGCGAGCTGCTTTATCCGCTTCAGGTCGAGCGCGCGGAACGCGTCCCATTCGGTGACGAGCACCACCGCGTCGGCCCCCTCGATCGCGGCGTAAGGGCTGCCGGCCATCATCACTTCGGGCATCAGCGGGCGGGCCTGCTCCATGCCTTCGGGGTCGTAGGCGGTGACTTCGGCGCCCGCATCGATCAGCGCCTGCGCGATCGCGATCGAGGGCGCGTCGCGCATGTCGTCGGTGTTGGGCTTGAAGGTCAGGCCCAGCAGTGCGACCCGCTTGCCGCGGCCTTCTCCGCCGAGCGCCTCGACCACCTTGCGGCCCATCGCGCGCTTGCGGCTGTCGTTCACCTTGACGACCGCCTCGACGATCCGCGTGGGACTGCCGAAGTCCTCGGCGGTCTTCAGCAGCGCGAGCGTATCCTTGGGAAAGCACGAGCCGCCGTAGCCGGGCCCCGCGTGGAGGAACTTCGGCCCGATGCGGTTGTCGAGCCCGATTCCCCGGCTGACGTCCTGCACGTCGGCGCCGGCCTTCTCGCACAAGTCGGCGATCTCGTTGATGAAAGTGATCTTGGTCGCAAGGAACGCGTTCGCCGCATACTTGATCAGCTCGGCGGTGCGGCGGCCGGTGAACAGGATCGGCGCCTTGTTGAGGAACAGCGGGCGATAGACCTCGCTCATCACCTGGCGCCCGAACTCGTCCTCCGCCCCGATCACGATCCGGTCGGGCCGCTTGAAATCGCCGATCGCCGCGCCTTCGCGCAGGAACTCGGGGTTCGAGACCACCGCGAAACGCACTTTGGTGCCCGAATCGCGGATGATCTGCTCGACCTGGTCGCCGGTCCCGACCGGCACCGTGGACTTGGTGACGATCGTCGCCGGCGCGCTGAGGTGCTGTCCGATCTCACGTGCGACCTCGTGCACGAACGTGAGGTCGGCATGGCCGTCGCCCCGGCGCGACGGGGTGCCGACCGCGATGAAGATCGCCTCGGCTCCTTCCATCGCCTCGGCGATGTCGGTGGTGAACGCCAGCCTGCCCGCCTGCACGTTGGAGGAAACCAGCGCGGCAAGGCCCGGCTCGTAGATCGGCATCACGCCGTCGAGCAGTGAGGCGATCTTTGCCGGATCCTTGTCGACGCACGTCACCTCGTGGCCGAAATCGGCCAGGCAGGCCCCCGAGACCAGGCCGACATAGCCTGCGCCGACCATTGCGATCTTCATTCTGCCTCCGCTTCCGCCTTGCGCGCGAACGTGCCGACCACGCCCTCTGTCACCCGGGTCTGGATCAGCCTGCGACCCGTGCCCTCCAGCACCAGCGCGGTCAACCGCCCGGAGCTGAACGCGCCGGTGTCGATGCCGATGCGGTTCTCGCGCAGCTCCGCCTCATCGTAGACGGTGTGGCCGTGGACCACGACGTGCGAGTGCGGTTCGGCAAACGACAGGAACGGCTCGCGGATCCAGCGCAAGTCCTGCGGCGATTGGCTATCGACCGGGACCTCGGGCAGGATCCCCGCATGGACGAAGGCATAACCGCCGATCATCACCACGTCTTCCAGGCCGCTCAGGAACTCGAGATCGGCTTCGGGCACTTTCTGCCGCATCAGCTCCTGCAGTGCGGCGAACTCCTTCTTCTTGCGCGGCGCGGTCTCGAACTCGATGCCGTAGCTCGCCAGCGTCTCCTTACCGCCGAACTGCAGGAAATGGCGCAGGACCTCGCGGTTGTCGAAGCTCGCGAGGAACATCTCCTCGTGATTGCCGGCAAGGATGCGCACCGTGCGCCGCTGCTGCCATTCGCGTGCGCGGGCGACCACGCCGGCGCTGTCCGGCCCGCGGTCGACCAAGTCGCCCAGCAGCACCACCGTGGTGCGCGCGGGGACGCCGGCGGCATCGTCCCGCTCGATCGCGGCGATCATCGCGTCGAACAAGTCGAGCCGGCCGTGGATGTCGCCGATCGCGTAGACGCGCTGGCCCGACGGGATCGCGGGTCGGCGCTCCCTGGCGGCAAAACCGAACATCTGGCGAAGGGACTGGAACATCGATTTTTCTCAGCTCGCGCGAATTGCCATTATCGCAAATTGACGCAAGCTATGTCTCCTGTCGTGAACCTGAACGGCGGAGACTACCGCTGTGGTGCAAAATCCACACTTAACGCCGTTTGTAAGGCGGCCGCGGCGATTTGTCTTGTGCAATGCAGCAATGGGCGGCAAGTTCCTTGCGCATTCCGCTCAGGACCGCACCGCAAAGAGATGCGGCCTCGGATCGCGCAGGTGGGACGAAGCAGACCAATCCTAAGCAATAAGGAAGATCGCCATGCTTACGTCCGTCCGCAGCCTTCTGGCTGCAACCATCCTTGCCGGCTGCGCGTTCGCCGCGACACCCGCACTGGCCGACGATGCGGCTCCGGCCGACCCGACCCCCGAATTCACCGTTACCGGCAACGTGGCGCTGGTCACCGACTATCGCTTCCGCGGCGTGTCGCAGTCGGCGGGCGATCCGGCGATCCAGGGCGGCCTCACGCTCAACCACAAGAGCGGCCTTTACGTCGGCGCCTGGTCGTCGTCGATCAACTTCGCGAACGTCGGCGCGGACGCGACTTTCGGCAACCAGGAGCTCGATCTGTTCGGCGGCTGGACCGGCAGCCTGACCAATAACCTGACTCTCGACGCAGGCCTGCTCTACTACGCCTATCCCGGCGGCCATGTCGGCAAGGCGGAGTTCTTCGAGCCGTACGCCTCGCTGTCGACCACGGTCGGGCCGGCGAAGCTCAAAGTCGGCGCCAACTATGCGTGGAGCCAGGACGCGATCTACAACGACGACAACCTCTACCTCTACACCAACGTCGACATCGGCATTCCCAACACGCCGGTGACCGTCTCGGGCCACCTCGGCTATCAGGACGGTCCCCTCGCGGCCGACTTCTGGTCGAGCCCCGACGAGACCACGTGGGACTGGTCGATCGGCGCCTCGGCTACGGTCCTCGGCCATCTGTCGCTCGGGGTCGCCTATGTCGGGAACGGATCGCCGGCCATCGACGGCCTGACCGACGACGCAGTGGTCGGAACGCTCAGCGCAAGCTTCTAAAGCCGCCTGGACGTATTCGGACGGGGGCCCGGCAGCCATGCGGCTACGGGCCCCGTTTGCGTTCAGCGCAAATAGAATTCGATCGTGGTGACGACCCGGACTTTCTTGAACGGAGTGTCGGACATCCCCCACCCCCCGCCGCCGCCGTTATCGCCATCGGTGCTGTCGCGCGCCGCGATCGAGAAATAGCCCTGGGTCGCGGACTTGATCCCGCCAACCCCGGTGCCGCTGTCCTTGGCGAACTGTTCGGCCGCGGCGCGCGCATCCTTGGTCGCTTCGGCCACCATCGCCGGCTTGACCCGGTTGAGCCCGGTGAACGTATAGGCCATCCCCGAGCCTTCCTCGAGCTGCACGCCGCGGCGCACCAGCTCGAACTGGCGCCGCACCGCCGCTTGCGCGCGGACGATGTCGTGGGTCCGCAACGTCATGCGTTGCCTCACCGTGAAGCGCAGCACGCCGTTGTCGGTGGAACTCATCACGTTGACCCCGGCCGGCTGCAGCGCATCGCCCGGGAAGCCGAGTTGCCTGAAGAACGCGCCGATCTGCGCGGTGTCGCGGTCGACGCTTTGCTGCGCGGCCGCCAGATTGTCCGCCGTCGCCGAATAGGAAATCGTCCAGATCGCAAGGTCCGCGGTCACATCGCGCTCGGCCAACCCGCGCACGGTCACCGAACGATCGGCCGCCTTGGCGCGGACCAGCCCATTACCGAGCGCATATCCGCCGACGATCAGGCCGAACGAAAGGATCGCGGCGCTGCCGAGCCAGCGCCACGTTCGCGGCGCTTTCCAGAAAGCGGTGGCGGAAAGGGATGGTTCTTCGGTAGGGTCCTCGCTCATCGTTGGTATCCTCGCGTGTCCGCGGATCGGACGGCGGATGGATGCTATTCTGTCGATGAACCGTGCTTTAATGGCGACGAATGGAGTCAAACGTGGTCAAATACCTCCACACCATGATCCGCATCAGCGACCCGGACGCGACGCTGAGTTTTTTCAAGCTGCTCGGCCTGGAGGAAGTGCGCCGCATGGAAAACGAGAAAGGGCGCTTCACCCTGTTCTTCCTCGCCGCGCCGGGCCAGGCGGACGTCGCTGAAGTCGAGCTGACCTACAACTGGCCGCCCGAAGAGGGCGAAGCCGAACACTATTCCGGCGGCCGCAACTTCGGCCATCTCGCGTACCGGGTCGATGACATCTACGCGACCTGCCAGCGATTGAGGGACGCGGGGGTGACGATCAACCGTCCGCCGCGCGACGGACACATGGCCTTCGTGAAGACGCCGGACGGGATCTCGATCGAGCTGCTGCAAGACGGCCATCTCGAGCCGCGCGAGCCGTGGGCGAGCATGGAGAACTCCGGCACCTGGTAGGCCGGCCTTACGAATGGCCGCGATCCTCGTCATCGTCTTCGTGCTCGCCTATGCGGCGATCGCGCTCGAAGGCCCGCTGCGGATCGACAAATCCGCCTCGGCGCTGATCGGGGCGGGCCTGCTGTGGACCGTCTATGCCCTCGCCGGACCCGGCGGCGCGCAGCTTGACGAACAGCTCGGCGCGTCGCTGATCGACATCGCGCAGATCGCGTTCTTCCTGATGGGCGCGATGACGATCGTCGAAGTGATCGACACGCACGACGGGTTCGAGGTGATCGCCGGCCGCGTGCGCGCGAACAGCCTCGGCGTGCTCGCGTGGACGATCGCCGTTCTGAGCTTCTTCCTGAGCGCGGTGCTCGACAACCTCACCACCGCGATCGTGATGATCTCGCTCAGCCGCAAGCTCGTGGCTGACCGGTCCGACCGGTTGCTGATCGCCGGGCTGATCGTGATCGCGGCGAACGCCGGAGGCGCCTGGTCGCCGATCGGTGACGTTACCACCACGCTGTTGTGGATCGGCGGCCGGGTGACCAGCCTCGCGATCATCAAGGCCGTGTTCCTGCCGGCATTGGCGAACCTTCTCGTGCCGCTGACGATCGTCGGCTGGTCGCTGCGCGGCAGGCCGGTGGCCGTTCCCGGCGCAAGCGCGCGTGGCGGTACGCCCGATACCACGCCGTTCGAACGCAACCTGATGCTCGGCCTCGGGCTGGCCGGCCTGCTGGCGGTGCCGGCGTTCAAGGCGGCGACCCACCTGCCGCCGTTCCTCGGCATCCTGCTCGCGCTCGGAATCCTGTGGGGGGTCGGCGACCTGGTCCATCGCGGCGCAGACGCGCAGCGGCGCGAGCAGGTCGGCATCGCCCAGGCGCTGACCCGGATCGACATGAGCGCGGTGGTATTCTTCATCGGCATCCTGCTTGCGGTCGCGGCGCTCGAGCACGCCCATGTGCTGACCGCGCTCGCCCGCTGGCTCGATGCGCAGATCGGCCGGCTCGACGTGATCGTGGGCGCGATCGGACTGGTGAGCGCGATTGTCGACAACGTGCCGATGGTTGCCGCGGCGATGGGCATGTACGACACCGCGACCCATCCGCCGGACAGCTTCCTGTGGGAGTTCATGGCCTATTGCGCGGGGACGGGGGGCTCGATCCTGATCATCGGTTCCGCCGCGGGCGTGGCGGCGATGGGCGTCGAGAAGATCGACTTCCTGTGGTACGCCCGCCGCTTCGGCCCGCTCGCGCTTGCCGGGTATGCGGCAGGGGCCATCGTTTACATCATCCAGTTTCCGTTGCTGCATTGACTCCGCAATGGCGCAATCTCCCGGCAAAGGGCGTTGCGAATACGTATTAACCGCGATAGCCTGCCCCAAAGACGGAAGGGGGCCGGCTTTTGACGTTGGGGAGCTTCACACCGCTCGAATGGCTTGCGCTCGCCGAACGCGAGCTGCTGCTGTTTGCCGGGATCTTCTTCCTGCTGGGATCGCTCGACGAATTCGCCGTCGACCTGGTGTGGGTCTGGCTCAAGTGCACCGGCCGCGCCCGCACCCGCAGCGTGTCCCGCGCGACGTTCGGCAAATGGGAACTGGACGGCAAAGCCGCGGTGATGATCCCCGCCTGGCGCGAAGCCGACGTGATCGGCACCACGATCGCCCACGCGCTTGCCGCGTGGCCGCAAAGCGGGCTGCGCCTCTATGTGGGTTGCTACCGCAACGACAGCGCAACGGTGGCCGCAGCGGTGCGCGCCGCCGGCGGCGACCCGCGCCTGCGCGTCGTGATCCTCGACCGCCATGGGCCGAGCACCAAGGCCGATTGCCTCAACCGGCTTTACGCCGCCCTCGAGGAAGATGAGCTCCGCACCGGCGAACGGTACCGGATGGTAGTGCTGCACGATGCCGAGGACATGGTCGATCCCGCGGCGCTGAAAGTGCTCGAAGCCGGATTGGAAGCCGCGCAGTTCGTGCAGATCCCGGTGCTGCCCGAGCCGTTACCCGATTCGCGCTGGGTGTCGGGCCACTATTGCGACGAGTTCGCCGAGGCCCACGCGAAGACGCTCGTAGTGCGCGATGCGCTCGGCGCCGCACTACCTGCTGCGGGCGTGGGATGCGCATTCGATCGTGCGATCCTTGCGCGGCTCGCGGCCGAGCGGGGCGGCGGATATGGGCCGTTCTCGGTCGAATCGCTGACCGAGGATTACGAGCTTGGCCTCACCGTCAAGGGCCTGGGGGGCAAGGCGCGGTTCTTGCGCGTGCGCGGCGACGATGGCCGGCTGGTCGCTACGCGCGCGTGCTTTCCGGCCGAGCTCGACCAGGCGGTGCGGCAGAAGGCCCGCTGGATCCACGGAATCGCGCTGCAGGGTTGGGATCGGCTCGGATGGCATATGCATCCGGTCGAACTGTGGATGCGCATGCGTGACCGCCGCGGGCCGATGACCGCGGTGGTGCTCGCATCGGCCTATCTGCTGCTGCTGGTCGCGGCACTGGTCTGGCTCGCGGGGCTGTTCGGCGTCGGTCCCTCGTGGCAGTTCGATCCGTTGGTGAAGCTGCTGGTCGCGGCGAATTTCGCGAGCTCCCTGTGGCGGGTGGCGGCGCGGATCATGTTCACCACCCGCGAATACGGGTTGGCCGAGGGACTGCGCGCGTTGCCGCGAATCGTCGTCGCCAACGTCATCGCGATCATCGCCGGGCGGCGTGCGCTGTTCGCCTACGTCCGCTCGCTTGGCGGCGCATCGCCGCAATGGGACAAGACCAGCCACCGCACACACCCGCTGCTGGTCCGCCCGGAACTTGCCGCGTGACGGGCGGCGCGAAATATCGCGGCCAACCGCTGCTGGTGCTGCTGATCCTGCTCGGCGGCTGGGTCGGCTTGCGGATGGTGCTGTGGCAATCGCCGTTCGCCCACGCGATCGGGCCCGCGCGCGCGGCTGTCGTCGCGGTCCGCACCCCAGCGCTCGGGCATCGATCCGCTGTTGTCCAGCACTCCGCTCCGCCCGCTGCGGACGCGAACACATGGCCCTTCCACCTGCCCCCCGCCCCGCCCCCCGCGTGGTCGACCCAGCCGCTCCCCGCGCCCGATGCGTGGCGCGGCGGGACAGGCTCGCCGGCCGCCGGAACCGGCGGCCGGGCGCGGTTGGCTCCGCAAGTCGCCGCCGGGCACGAGCTGATGTTGCTGGCGGCACTCTCGCAAGTGCCGCTTCCTGGCGATCTCGCTGCGCTGCTCGAACCGGCGCAGCGGCCCGAGGCCGCGCCGTTCCAGGCGCCGGTTCGCCTGGCAGAGAGCCGCGCCCCCACCGACCGCTGGTCCGCAGACGCCTGGGTGCTGCTGCGCCGGGACACGACGACGGCGGTAACCTCGGGCCGCGGCAGCTACGGCCAGAGCCAGGCGGGGGCGGTGATCCGCTATCATCTCGCGCCGTCGAGCGGGTTCCGGCCCACCGCCTATCTGCGCGCGAGCCAGGCGCTCGCCGCCGATCGCGAAAGCGAGGCTGCCTTCGGCGTGGCCGCGCGGCCGATCCCGGGCCTGCCGCTGTCGGCGGCGGCGGAACTCCGCGCCACGCATACCGGCGGGCGCACCGCGCTGCGCCCTGCCGTATTCGCGGTCACCGAGTTGCCCCCAGCCGCCCTTCCGTTCGGGTTCACCGGCGAAGCCTATGCCCAGGCGGGCTATGTCTGGGGCGACTACCGGACGGCATTCGTCGACGGCGAAATCCGCGCCGAGCGCAGGCTGATGCGGCTCGGCCCTGCCGAACTGCGCGTCGGCGGCGGCGTGTGGGGTGGCGCCCAGAAAGGCGCCGAGCGGCTTGATGTCGGCCCCGGCGCAACGCTGGCGCTCAAGATCGGCCAGGCTCCTTCGCGGGTGTCGATGGACTGGCGTTTCCGCGTCGCCGGCGATGCCAACCCGTCGAGCGGCCCGGCGCTGACGCTGTCCGCCGGATTCTAGGGGAAGCCTTGCGCGGCCGCCTTTAATCCGCCGCGTTGGTGGGTTACCCGACTGCCATGTACGTTTACCTCCCCATCGCCAATCTAGCGGTCAATGGGCTGGTGATCGTGCTGCTCGGCCTCATTACGGGATTGCTCTCGGGTATCTTCGGCGTCGGCGGAGGCTTTCTCACCACCCCGCTGCTGATCTTCTACGGCGTGCCGCCCACGGTCGCCGCGGCCTCTGCCGCGAGCCAGGTGACCGGCGCGAGCGTTTCGGGCGTGTTCGCCCACCGCTGGCGCGGCGGCATCGATTACCAGATGGGCGCGGTGATGGCGGCCGGCGGAGTGATCGGCATCGCGGTGGGTGCGCTGCTGTTCCGGCTGCTCCAGTCGCTCGGCCAGATCGATACCACGATCAACATTCTCTACGTCGTCCTGCTCGGCACGATCGGCACGGTGATGGCGCGCGAGAGCCTGCAGGCGTTGAAGAGCCTGCACCGCGGCACCCCCCCGCCGGCGCGCAAGCGCCGTCATCACCCGTTGATCGCCAGCCTGCCGCTGCGCTGGCGGTTCTATCTCTCCGGGCTGTACATCTCGCCGATCGCCCCGCTTCTGCTGGGGCTGGTGACCGGCATCCTGACGATGCTGATGGGCATCGGCGGCGGGTTCATGCTGGTCCCCGCGATGCTCTACATCCTGGGGATGAGCGCGAACGTGGTGGTCGGCACCTCGCTGTTCCAGATCCTGTTCGTCACCGCCGCGACCACGATGATGCACGCGCTGACCACCAAGGAAGTCGACATCGTGCTCGCCGGGCTGCTGTTGATCGGCTCGGTTTCGGGGGCCCAGCTCGGAGCCAAGTTCGCGCAGCGGGCCAAGCCCGAATACCTGCGCCTCGCGCTGGCGGCGATCGTGCTCTTGATCGCGCTGCGAATGGCTTACGGGTTGGGGGTCAGGCCGGACGAGATCTACACGGTGGTCCCGCTGTGACCCGCTCGGCGCTCCGCGTAGCGCTGGCCTTCGGCGCGTTCCTGCTGCTCACCGCCCAGCGCGAGCCGATCCTGGTGCCCGAAGTGTCGCAGCACGAAGTCCAGGTGCGCCAGGGATTCACCGGCACCGAGTTGCTGCTCTACGGCGCGATCCTCGATCCCACCGGCGGCCGCGTCGGGCGCGACTACGACATCGTGGTGGTGCTCGAAGGCCCGACCGAGGCGATCCGCCTGCGGGAGAAGACCAAAGTGGCGGGGATCTGGATCAACACCCACAGCAGCGAGTTCCGCTCGGCACCGTCGTTCTACGCGGTCGCCTCCTCGCGCCCGATCAAGGACATCGTCGACGAGCGCACCGCCGCGATCTACGAGCTCGGCCTGCCCTGGCTGCAGCTTTCCCCGATCGGCGCGATCGATCCGGCCGCGCAAGCCCGCTTTGCCGCCGGACTGGTCGACTTGCGCGCGCGCGAAGGACTCTACCAGCAGGACGAGCACGGGGTGCAGCTGCGCGAGCAAGTGCTCTATCAGGCGCGCATCCGCCTGCCCTCCAGCGTCCAGACCGGCACTTACACCGCGGAGACGTTCGCGATCACCCGCGGGCGGGTGATCGCGTCGGCGGTCTCCAAGGTCGAGGTGCGCAAGCTCGGGTTCGAGCGTTTCATCGCGGCTTCGGCGGATTCGCAGCCGTTCCTCTACGGCCTCATCGCGGTCACGCTGTCGCTCGCGATGGGCTGGCTCGCGGGCCGGCTGTTCGCGCTGGTGTAGCCTCGCGCGGTTGACGCGATGTTAACCGCATCTGCCTAAGCCCGCCTCGCGCATTTTGCGACGAAGACGGGGACCAAAACCGCGATGGAAGAATTCGCCGAGCAGCAGTTCCGGGGGGCCGAGGCCGCCGATCCGCAGCTTGCGGCAACCGCGGAGGCAGCCCGCGCCGACAACGCGTTGCATCCGATCGGGATCGTGATCGAAATCGCCGGCTCCGGCTCGCAGATCGCGCTCGATCCGCAGCGGATCAACGAATGCTCGACGGACCCCGATCCGTCGATCGCGCTTGCCGGCCAAGTCGGCAGCCAGGTCAAGATTCGCGTCGCGGGCGGCTGGCTGCTCGCCAGCGTGCGCAACCAGAAGCAGGATCGCCGCGCCGGCGGCGGCATCCTCGCCAACATCGACTTCCTCGGCGAAGGCGAGGAAGAGAAGCTGACCGGCAAGATCCACGGCTTCCGCCGCGGCGTCACCCGCTATCCGATCCCCGGCGCGATGATCTATCCGGCGACCAATTCGGACCTCAGGCAGATTTATGCGTCCGACGGCCGCTCCTCGATCCAGATCGGCACCGTATATCCCACCCGCGACATTCGCGCGGGCATCTACGTCGACGCGATGCTGGGCAAGCATTTCGCGCTGCTCGGCTCGACCGGCACCGGCAAGTCGACCAGCGCCTCGCTATTGCTCCACCGCATCTGCGAGGCCGCCCCGCAGGGCCATATCGTGATGATCGACCCGCACGGCGAATATTCCGCCGCGTTCCGCAATACGGGGCTGATCTTCGACGTCACCAACCTGCAGATGCCCTACTGGCTGATGAATTTCGAGGAGCACTGCGAAGTGTTCCTGACTTCGACCGGCAACGACAAGCAGGAAGACGCCGACATCCTCGCGAAGTGCCTGCTCGCGGCGCGGGCGAAGAACCGGCTCGCCGAGACGATGGGCAAGATCACCGTCGATTCGCCGATCCCCTATCTGCTGTCGGACCTGACCAACATCCTGCAAAACGAGATGGGCAAGCTCGACAAGGCCACGTCGAGCGCGCCCTACATGCGGGTGAAGAGCAAGATCGAGGAACTGAAGGCCGATCCGCGCTACCAGTTCATGTTCTCGGGCATGCTGGTCGGCGACACGATGGCCGAGTTCATCGCCAAGATCTTCCGCATGCCCACCGGCGGCAAGCCGATCTCGATCATCGACGTCTCCGGCGTGCCGTCGGACATCACTTCGACAGTGGTCGCGGTGCTCAGCCGGCTGGTGTTCGACTTCGCGATCTGGGGCCGCGAGGAGAAGACCAGCCCGATCCTGCTGGTGTGCGAGGAAGCCCACCGTTACGTGCCGAGCGAGAAGAACGCCGACGGCTCGTCGGTCGGCAAGATCCTCTCGCGCATCGCCAAGGAAGGCCGCAAGTACGGCATCTCGCTGGGGCTCATCACCCAGCGCCCGTCGGACCTTGCCGAAGGCGTGCTGTCGCAATGCGGCACGATCATCTCGATGCGCCTCAACAACGACCGCGACCAGGCGTTCGTGAAAGCGGCGATGCCCGAAGGCGCGCGCGGGTTCCTCGATTCGATTCCGGCGCTGCGCAACCGCGAATGCATTATCTGCGGCGAGGGCGTGTCGATCCCGATGCGGGTCAGCTTCGACAACCTCGAGGAAGCCAAACGGCCGGCCTCGGAAGACCCGAGCTTCGTCGAGCTCTGGCGCCAGGGCGGCGGCGAGGAAGACGCGGTGTTCCGCATCGTCCAGCGCTGGCGCTCGCAGGGAAGCTGATTGCCGGCGGGGTTGCCCCGCGCGAAGTCGGCGCGTAGCGCCAGCGCAGCGGCGAAACATCGGGGATCACCTTGCGCATCCTGCTCACCAATGACGACGGCATCCATGCGCCCGGCCTCGAGGTGCTCGAGAGGGTCGCGCGCGCGCTGAGCGACGATATCTGGATCTGCGCGCCGAGCGAGGAAGCGTCCGGCGCCGGCCATTCGCTGACCCTTAATCATCCGGTGCGGCTGCGCGAGCTGGGCGAGCGGCGCTTCTGCGTGACCGGCACCCCGACAGACGCGGTGAACCTGGCGTTGCGCAAGGTGCTGCCGGCGCGGCCCGACCTCGTGCTCTCCGGCGTCAACCGGGGCGAGAACCTGGGCGACGACATCACGTACTCGGGCACCGTCTCGGCTGCCCTGGAGGGCGCACTGGCGGGCATTCGCGCGATCGCGCTCAGCCAGTCGACGCTGAATCCGGAGAACGGCTTTTCCGCCGCGCTCGGCTGGGGCGCGAAAGTGCTGCGCCCGCTGATCGAAGCGCCGCATTCGGAGCGCACGCTGGTCAACGTGAACTTTCCCTCGCTGCCTGCCGAGGCGGTCAGGGGCATCCGCGTCGTGCGCCAGGGCTTCCATAGCTACAATCGCGGCAGCGTGGTCGAAGGCACCGACCCGCGCGGGCGGAAGTACTTCTGGTTCGGTCTCGAGGACATCGAGCATACCCCCGGCCACGAGACCGACCTCGAGGCGGTCGCAGACGGCTATGTCGCGGTGACCCCGCTGCAGCTCGACCTGACGCATTATCCCTCGCTCGGCCTGCTGGCCGAGCGCTACGCCTAACCGAGCAGCACGAACACGCCGCCCATCGCCAGCGCGCCGGCCACGAAATGCCCGGCGTCGATCAGGAACAGCTTCAGCGACTTGCGCTGATAGAGATAGTTGATCCCGATCGCCGGGGTCATGATCGTCAGCCCGAAGCCGAACGCCATCATCATGATCACGTGCGGGCTGGGCGCGGTGCGCGCGAGCAGGTGGCCGAACATCGTCGACACCACCAGTTCGAGCAGGAACGTGCCGATCAGCAGCCGGGGCAGGCTGGTGCCCTGCATCTGCGCGGACGTGACGCCCGATTCCCGCTGCCAGGCCCTGCTGAACAGAAAGCTGTACCACACCGCACCGACTACGAAGAACGCGGCGGCGCCGAGCACCACGGCCAGCCAATTTACGGGTCCCATGACTTTGCCTCCCTTGCCCCAACAGCGCGGGTCTAGCCCAATCGGCTCAGCAGGTGTAGGGGGCGCGCAATCATGGCAACCCGGATTCCCGACGCTCCGAAAGTGGGCATGGTCAGCCTTGGCTGTCCGAAGGCGCTGGTCGATTCCGAGCGCATCCTCACGCGCCTGCGCGCCGACGGCTACGCGATGAGCCCCGACTACGCCGGCGCGGACGTGGTGCTGGTCAACACCTGCGGCTTCCTCGACAGCGCCAAGGAAGAGAGCCTCGCCGCAATCGGCGAGGCGATTGCCGAGAACGGCCGGGTGATCGTGACCGGTTGCATGGGCAGCGAAGCCGAGCTGATCCGGGCGAAGTTCCCCGCGGTGCTCGCGGTCACCGGCGCGCACCAGTACGAGCAGGTGCTCGATGCCGTGCACGACGCCGCGCCGCCGTCGCTCGGGCCCTTCGTCGACCTGATCCCCCAGCCGGACATCAAGCTGACGCCGCGCCACTACAGCTATCTGAAGATTTCCGAGGGCTGCAATCACGCCTGCGCGTTCTGCATCATCCCGCAGCTGCGCGGCAGGCTTGCCAGCCGGCGGATCGACGCGGTGCTGCGCGAGGCGGAAAAGCTGATCGCCGCGGGCACGAAAGAGCTGCTGGTGATCAGCCAGGACACCAGCGCCTACGGCGTCGACCTGCGCCACGAAGCGCGGGAATGGCACGGCCATCCTGTGCGCGCGCACATGACCGACCTTGCGCGCGAGCTCGGCGCGCTGCGCACGCCAGACGGCGAAGTGCCGTGGGTGCGGCTGCATTACGTCTATCCCTATCCGCACGTCGACCAGGTGATCCCGCTGATGGCCGAAGGGCTGCTGACGCCCTACCTCGACATCCCGTTCCAGCATGCGAGCCCGAACGTGCTCAGGGCGATGAAACGCCCGGCGAACGAGGCGCGGGTGCTCGAGCGGCTCAGGAGCTGGCGCGCGATCGCGCCCGATCTAACCGTTCGTTCGAGCTTCGTGGTCGGCTTCCCCGGCGAGACCGAGGACGATTTCCGCTACCTGCTCGACTGGCTCGAAGAAGCGCAACTCGACCGGGTCGGCGGCTTCCGCTTCGAGCCGGTGGAAGGCGCGGCGGCGAACGCCCTGCCCGATCCCGTGCCTGAGGAGGTGAAGGAAGAGCGGTACGCCCGGCTGATGGAAGTCACCGAGCGGATCAGCGCGGCGAAGCTCGCCGCCAAAGTCGGGCGGACCCTGCCGGTGATCGTGGACGAAGTCGGCGAGCCGGACGAAGACGGCGATATCGGCGCGACCGCGCGCAGCCAGGCGGACGCGCCGGAGATCGACGGCAACGTATTCCTGCGCAACGTGTCGGCCGATCTGAAGCCCGGGGATTTCGTGAACGTGGTGATCGAGGAGTCCGACGCGCACGATCTGTTTGGCGTCCCGGTATAGCTCACGTGCTGCACGGTCCGGCGAGGCCTGAGATTCAAGGATTTTCTCTCCGAACGCGCCTGCCACCCCTTGAGACCGCGAATCCCTGTCCGAACCAACAAAAGTTAACCATCGATCCCCGTTCCGGGGCGGCTCACCGCTTTTATGGAAACTCGCGCCGCCGATGCGGATTAGGGGCTCGGTCGAGGGCTGCGTACGGCTCCCTCGACGTTGAGGAGGAACTGGATGTCCCTTACGAAAATGACCCTCGCGCCCGCCATCATTCTGGCGAGCGGATTGGCCCTGAGCGGGTGCGCCACCAAAGGCTATGTCAACGACAAGATCGCCTCGGTGAACACGCGCATTGACGGGGTCGAATCCCGTCTGCAAACGGTGGAAGGCACGGCCAACCAGGCTCTGTCGCAGGCGCAGGCCGCCGCCGGCCAGGCGCAGCAGAACAGCGGAAGGATCGATCAGTTGAATGGACGGGTCGACAGCCTCGATCAACGGATGCAGCAGATGCAGCAGCAGCGGGCACGCGCCGCGCGCAACTGATGGTTTTGAACAACGGAAATTCGCTTTGCCCCGGAACCGATGGTTCCGGGGTTCGTCGCAGATGGTGAAGTTTTCGCTCGGCATGCTCGTGTCGGCCGCACTGGCCGCGGCGGCCCTGACCGCCTCGGGGCCCGTTTACGCGTCTTCTGCCAAGAGCGCGAAAGCCGCGTCCGCCAAAAGCGCCAAGGCAAAGCCCAAAAAAGCGCAAGCCAAGGCCAAGCCGGCCCCGCTCGCCGAGCCGCCCCCTCCGCCGGTGCTGTCGGAAGCCAGTCAACGCGTGGTTCGCTGGATCACGATGACGCACGACAACGGGAAGTTGCCCTACATCGTGATCGATAAGCCGAATGCGAACCTCACGCTGTTCGACGCGGACGGCAACGTGCTCGGCCAGGCGCCCGTATTGCTCGGCATCACGCTCGGCGACGATTCGACGCCGGGCATCGGGGGCAAGAGCCTGTCCGAAATGGGGCCCGCGGAGAAAACCACCCCCGCCGGCCGCTTCGTGGCCAAATACGGCTCTGCCGACGGACACAAGAAAGTGCTGTGGGTCGATTACGCCGATGCGGTCGCGCTGCACCCGGTGGTCACGACCAACAAGAAGGAGCGGCGGTTGCAGCGGCTGAATTCGCCGACGATCGACGACAACCGCATCTCGTTCGGCTGCATCAACGTGCCGACGAAATTTTACGCCAAGGCGATCAGCTCGGCAGTCAAGAAGAGCGCCGTGGTCTATATCCTGCCGGACAAGAAGCCGCTCGAGAAAGTGTTCCCGGCGCTGTACGCCGATGCCTATCTGACCGCGGCCAGCCCTTCGGAGAGCAGCCCGGGCTCGGGAGCGTCCCACGAGGCGGCGAGTCCCTGACCTCCGCACCGGCGAGCTGGTCTACCGACTTCCTGCCCGCCGCCACGCGAAATAATCGTCGACCGCTTTCAGTTGTGCGGCATTGGGGATGTCGATCATTTTCGTCTCCGCGCCCACGTTCAGCACGCTCGCCTTGCCGGGCGCGAACCGCGGCCATTGCGGCAGGCCCGGACCGTTCGGATCGCCGGTCTTGGCGAAATCGACCCAATAGGAATGGAGCTGGTTCGACAGCGCCCGGTCCGCGTCGGTCCATGGCGGCCGGCCGGGGCGATTGTCCTCGTTGGCAAACACCAGGCCGACCTCGCTGCCGTGGCCCGAGCCGTTGGGATCCCGCGCGCTCGGCCGGTCGAACCAGTAGGCGAATACGGGATGCGTGCCGTGCCGCGTCTGCAACCGGGCCCAGGCGAAGGTTCCCCAGTGGAAGCCGGTCTCGTTTGCAAGGCGGCGCGCGCTGTCGGCGGCTTCGGCATCGCTGCCGTGCGGAAACGCGGCGAGGATTTCGTCGGCCTTCGCCCCGTACGTGCGCCGCACTTGTTCGACGAACTCAGCCGCGCTCGGCTTCTTGCCGCCGAATACGGCGGTCTCGTCGGAAGTGGTGCCGACCAGCAGCGGTACGTCGCTGAACTTGCCCTGCTGCCACAGCACATACTGGTCGCCGGGGATCACGTAGCCGTCCTCGTTCGGCCAGAAGCGCGGCGCGCCCGGTTTGTGCTGTGCCTCTTCGATCGTGCCGGCAGGCAATGCGCGCGCTTGCGCCAGCGAATGCGCACCAAGGGCGGCAAGCCACGCCGCTCCGCTGCGTTCTGCAACGGCCAGCGTAGGCTCGCTCGCGCCGGGATAACCCCCCGGCGGGGTAAAGTTCGCCCCACTTTCGGCGATCGCGCCGCGGAACAGGCCTTTTGCAAGCGGCGAGGCGACGAGCTGGCTCACCGCAAAGCTGCCGGCCGAATGGCCCATGATCGTCACTTTCGCCGGATCGCCTCCGAATTGCGCGATGTTGGCCTGCACCCAGCGAAGCCCCGCGATCAGGTCGAGCAAGCCGTAGTTGCCGGAGCCGTGCCCGCTTTCGGCACTGAGCGCCGGCGCCGCGAGGAACCCGAACGGCCCGACGCGATATGACAGGCTAACGAACACCACGCCGGATCGGGCGAAGTTCGCCCCATCGTAAAGCGGCACGCTCGTCGCGCCCGAATTGAACCCGCCGCCGTAGATCCACGCGATCACCGGTAGTTTTTCGCCCGCGGCATGCGCCGGGGTCCACACATCGACGTAGAGGCAATCCTCCGACTGCGCCGCGGTGCTGCCCATCTGCGCCAGGATCGGGCCCTGCATGCACGCCGGGCCGAACGCTATGGTCTTCTTGACGCCTTGCCACGCTGCCGGAGGCTGCGGCGCCTTCCACCGCAGATCGCCGACCGGCGGCGCGGCGAACGGAATGCCCTTGAATTCGCCGATCCCGTCGACCACCGCGCCTTCGACCGTGCCGGCCGTCGTCGTCGCCTGCTCGATCGCGGCGAGCGCCGGCGCCGGCAGCAGCGCGAGCGCGGCGGCAAGCGCAATCGCTCCCGTCCTCATGGTAACCTCCCCAACATCCGTCTGCCGGCGAGTGTGGCGTATCCGTGCGCGCGAATCTAGCGCAGCGTGCGGAAGGTGATCGAGCGGCGGGTAACGTCCATCGGGCTGATCGAATGTTCCCACTCTGCGCGGACCTCGCCCGAGAGCAGGTAGAGCGAGCGGGGCGCGAGTTCGAGGTTGCAGCGCTCGAACCCTTCGGCGGTGCGGCGGCGCAGGCGCAACGTCGCGGGATTGGACAGCGACAGGCCGATCACTTCGCCATACTGCGGCCGATCACGATGCCAGCCGATCCCCGCGCCGGGATCGTAGCGGATCAGCAAGCCCTGGATGAAATCCTTAGGCGCTCGCCCTAACTGCGGCGCCAGGGACGCGCGCAAGTCGAGCAGCCACTCGGGCAGCGGTGGCGCTTCGGCCACCCGCGCGCGTTGGTAATCGTAGGCCGAGCCGTAGTTGGTCGTCAGCCGCTTGCCTTGCCACTGGCCGAACTGGAACGGCTTCAGCGGCGCGGCGTCGATCCGCGTGGCGAGTTCGGCTTCGAGCTCGTGCGGGATCGCCTCTTTTACCAGCCGCAGCCCCGGCACCAGCGCCGGCGCGGCCCTAAACAATTCGCCCTGAACGTTCATGGCTGCCTATATAGGAAGCCATGCGCCAATCGCTTACCACGCTCGAATTCCGCACGTCCGGCCGGGGCCTCAGCGAGATCACCCGCGACGTGGCCCAATGGGTCGCTTCCACCGGCCTCGCGACGGGGCTGCTCACGCTGCACTGCAAGCATACGTCCGCCTCGCTGCTGATCTGCGAGAACGCGGCGCCGGCCGTGCGCGGCGACCTGCTGGCGTGGCTCGACCGCATCGCGCCCGAAGGACCGTTCTACGCGCACGACGACGAAGGCCCGGACGACATGCCGGCACACCTCAAATCGGTGCTGACCGGGGCCGGACTATCGATCCCGGTGGCGGAAGGCCGGATGGCGCTGGGCACCTGGCAGGGCGTGTTCCTCGCCGAGCATCGCGTGCGGCCGCACCGCCGCCAAATCGTGCTTCACCTGCTGGGCGAGTGAGCCGTTTCATCCTCTCGCGCGTTGAGCGCGAGTGACCATCGAGATCCGTTCCCGCTTCAGCTTCAGCCTACCCGCCCCGATCGACATCCTGCTGCAGTTCGAGGCCGCGCAGATCCCCGAGCAGGCGATCGACCGCGCACGCACCTCGGTCGAGCCGGTCGAGCATTTCGCACGCGTTCCGGCACAGGACGGGATCGGCGAGCGCATCTGGGTGCGCGGACAAGGGCGGATCGAGGTCAGCTATGCGGCGCAGGCGCAAGTCCGGCGGCAGCTCGCGGACCTGCCAGGCCTGGCAGCGCTGGAGCCGCGCCACCTGCCAGGCGAGACGGTGCAATACCTGCTCCCCTCGCTCTATTGCCCGGCGGTACGCTTCCAGCCGTTTGCCGAGGCCGAATTCGGCAGGCTCAAGGGCGGCGCGCGGATCGCCGCGATCCGCGACTGGGTCTCACGCCACTTCACCTATGCGCCGGGCTCGACCAACCTCACCACCGCGCTCGACAGCTTCGTCGAGCGGCGGGGCATCTGCCGCGACTATGCGCATGTGGTGATTACGCTCGCCCGCGCCTCGGGCATTCCCGCACGCTATGCCAGCGTCTACGCGCCGGGGGAGGAGCCGCAGGACTTCCACGCGGTGGCGGAAGTGTTCTTGGCCGATCCGGCGGGCGCGGGGGGCATGTGGCACCTGGTCGACGCGACCGGGATGGCCGATCCCGCCGAAATGGTGAAGATCGGCGTCGGGCGCGACGCAGCCGATGTCAGCTTCCTTTCGAGCTTCGGCGCCTGTGAGTTCGAGGAAATCGAAGTGCACGTGAGCCGGGCGCCGCAGCAAAATAATTAAATGGGGGTACTACTTTAGATTGTATGGTAGCGCTACCACTTGAAATGCCGTGCAATTCGCGGCAAGCGATGCGCGCAAACCACCTCCCCCGCGCTGGCCAAGCGAGGACGACGCTGTTAGCAATGTTGCGATGCAGCAATCCTTGGGTTCGGCGATGAGCAATGAAAGCCCCGCCCCGATGAGCTTCACCGCGGATCGCCTGCTGTTGTTCGGCGCAACCGGTGACCTCGCCCAGCGGATGCTGCTGCCTTCGCTGTGTGCGCTCGAGGCCGACAAATTGCTCGATCCGAAGATCGAGATCGTCTGCACCGCGCGCTCCGCGCATGACACCGCATCGTACCGCAACTTCGCCCGCGCCGCGCTCGAGAAGTTTCTCCCTGCCGAACGGCGGGGCAGCGTCGCGACGTTCCTCAACCGGCTGACCTACCAGCCGCTCGACGCGAGCAAGAGCGAAGGCTTCGACGATCTCGCGAAGGCGGTCGGCACCCCGCAACAAGGCCTCGCGATCTTCCTCTCGACCGCGCCGAGCCTGTTCGAGCCGACGATCAAAGGCCTCGCGCAAAGCGGCCTCGCCGGCCGCGACGTGCGCATCGGGCTCGAAAAGCCGCTCGGCGTCGACCTCGCCTCGAGCCGCGAGATCAACGACGCGGTGGCTGCGGCTTTCCCCGAAGACCGCATCTTCCGGATCGACCATTATCTCGGCAAGGAGACGGTGCAGAACCTGCTTGCCTTGCGCTTCGCCAACCTGATGTTCGAGCCGCTGTGGAACGCAGCCCACATCGACCACGTTCAGATCACCGTGGCGGAAACGGTCGGCCTCGAAAACCGCGTCGGTTTCTATGACCAGGCGGGCGCACTGCGCGACATGGTGCAGAACCATATGCTGCAGCTGCTCGCGCTGGTCGCGATGGAACCGCCGGTGACCTACGAGCCGGGCGCGGTGCGCGACGAGAAAGTCAAAGTGCTGCGTGCGCTGCGCGCGGTGCAGCCGGGCGAGACGGTGACTGGGCAATATCGCGCAGGGGCGATCGACGGCGAGGCGGTGCCCGGCTACACCGAAGAGCTCGGCGGCGAGAGCGGCACCGAGACGTTCGTCGCGATCAAGGCGCACGTCGACAACTGGCGCTGGCAGGGGGTGCCGTTCTACTTGCGCACCGGCAAGCGGATGCACGAGCGCACCACCGAAATCCTGGTGCGCTTTCGCCCGATCCCCCATTCGATCTTCGCCGGGCGCGGCGCCCGGACCGAGCCGAACAGCCTGCTGATCGGCATCCAGCCGCAGGAGAACGTGACGCTGTCGCTGATGGCCAAAGTGCCCGGGCTCGACCGCGAGGGCATCCGCTTGCGCGCGGTTCCGCTCGACATCGCGATGCCCGATGCGTTCACCGGCAAGGAACGGCGGATCGCCTACGAGCGGCTGCTGCTCGACCTGATCGAGGGCGACCAGACCCTGTTCGTCCGCCGCGACGAGGTCGAGGCGCAATGGCAGTGGATCGACGGCATCCGCGCGCTGTGGGACAAGGAAGGCCTCAACCCCAAGCCCTACCCGGCCGGCGGCTGGGGCCCGAGCGCCGCGATCGCGCTCGCCGAGCGCGATGGGGTGACCTGGCATGAGTGAGCTGCATCCGGTCGTCGCCCGCGTGACCGAGCGGATCGTCGAGAAGTCGCGCGCCTCGCGCCGGCGCTATCTCGACCTGATGGACGAGGAAGGCGAAAAGCATGCCGACCGCAACGTCGCGCTGCCATGCTCGAACCTTGCCCATGGCTTCGCCGCGACCGGCGAGGACAAGCAGTCGATCGCCACCCGCGCGGGCCCGAACATCGGAATCATCTCGGCCTACAACGACACGATCTCTTCGCATCAGCCTTACGGCGGCTATCCGCCGCAGATGAAGATCTGGGCGCGCGAAGTCGGCGCGACCGCCCAGGTCGCCGGCGCGACCCCGGCGATGTGCGACGGGGTCACCCAAGGGCTCGCCGGCATGGAGCTCAGCCTGTTCAGCCGCGACGTGATCGCCCTGGCAACTGCGGTCGGCCTCAGCCATGCGATGTACGACAGCGTGGCGATGCTCGGGATGTGCGACAAGATCGTCCCCGGCCTGCTGATCGGCGGCCTGCGCTTCGGTTATCTGCCGGCGATCTTCATCTCGGCGGGCGCAATGCCGAGCGGCATCGCCAACAAGGAGAAGCAGCGCGTCCGCCAGCTCTATGCCGAGGGCAAGGCGACCCGCGCGGAGCTGCTCGAGAGCGAAAGCAAGAGCTACCATTCGCCCGGCGTGTGCACGTTCTACGGCACCGCCAACTCCAACCTGATGATGCTCGAGATGATGGGCCTGCAGCTCCCTGGCGCGGCCTACGTCAATCCCGGCACGCCGCTGCGCCAGGCGCTGACCCGCGCGGCGGTGCACCGGCTGGCCGAGATCACCCGCGACGGCAACGATTACCGCCCGCTGGCCCACTGCGTCGACGAGCGTGCGATCGTCAACGCGACCGTCGGCCTGCTGGCGACCGGCGGCTCGACCAACCACGCGATCCACGTGCCGGCATTCGCGCGGGCAGCGGGCATCAAGATCGACTGGACCGACCTGTCGGAACTCAGCAGCGTGGTGCCGCTGCTCGCGCGGGTCTATCCCAACGGCGCGGAAGACGTGAACCAGTTCCAGGCTGCCGGCGGCCTCGGCTTCGTGGTGCGCGAGCTGCTCGACGCGGGCCTGCTCCACCGCGACATCATGACGGTGTTCGGCGACGATCTGGGCGCCTACGCGAACGAGCCGTGGCTCGACGGCGAGACGCTCGCCTGGCGCGACCCCGGCCCGAGCGGCGACGAGAACGTGCTGCGCGGCGCGGCCAATCCGTTCCAGCCCGACGGCGGCATGCGCCTGCTCGAGGGCAACCTGGGCCGCGCGTGCTTCAAGACCAGCGCGGTCGATCCCGAGCGCTGGACGATCGAGGCGCCATGCCGCATTTTCGAGCGCCAGGAAGACGTCGCCCATGCCTTTGCCGAGGGCGAGCTCGAGCGTGACGTGGTCGTGGTCGTGCGCTTCCAGGGCCCGCGGGCGAACGGCATGCCCGAGCTCCACAAGCTGACCCCGGTACTGGGCGTCTTGCAGGACCGCGGCTATCGCGTGGCGCTGGTCACCGACGGGCGCATGTCGGGCGCTAGCGGCAAAGTCCCTGCGGCGATCCATGTGACGCCCGAAGCGATCGGCGGCGGACCGCTGTCGCAATTGCAGGACGGAGACGTGGTCAAAGTCTGCGGGGTGACCGGCGCGCTCTCGACCACCGCGGACCTCGCCCAGCGCAATCCCACGATCTGCTTCCCCGACGAGCGCGGCACCGGCCGCGAACTGTTCGCGATGTTCCGCCAATACGCCGACGGCGCCGAAGCCGGCGCGTCGGCAATGCTGGCCGAGGCGGGGCTGTGAGCACCGAACTGATCGCGCTCGACGTCGGCGGCACGCATGCGCGCTTCGTCCGCGCCGCGATCGCCGACGACGGCACCATCATGCTGGGCGAGCCGGTGACGCTGAAGACCGGCGACTATGCGAGCCTGCGCACCGCGTGGGAAGAATTCGAGCGCCGCGAGGACAAGCCCGTCCCGCGCGCCGCCTCGATCGCGATCGCCGCGCCGATCACCGGCGATACGATCCGCATGACCAACAACAGCTGGATCTTCAGCACCAGCGGCCTCGACGAGCAGCTCGGGCTCGATGCGGTTACCCTGATCAACGATTTCGGCGCGGTCGCCCACGCGGTTGCGCGCGCGCCGGAGGATCAGTTCGCTCTTATCACCGGGCCGGAGGGCCCGTTGCCCGCCCAAGGGACGGTGAGCGTGATCGGCGCCGGCACCGGCCTCGGCGTCGCGCATTTCCACCGCTATCCGGGCGGTTATCACGTGATCTCGACCGAAGGCGGCCACATCGATTTCGCCCCACTCGACGAGATCGAGGACCGGATGCTGCTCAAGCTGCGCAAGGAGCATCGCCGGGTCTCGACCGAGCGGGTCAATTCGGGCCCGGGGATCGTCGAGATCTATTACGCGCTCGCAGAACTCGAGCGGCGGCCCGCCGAGCCGCTCGACGACAAGGCCATCTGGGAGCGCGGCATCGACCGCTCCGATGCACTCGCCGCGGCGGCGGTCGACCGCTTCTGCGCGACGTTCGGCGCGGTGTGCGGCGACTATGCCTTGGCTCACGGCGCGAGCGCGGTGGTGCTGGCCGGCAGCCTGGGCCTGCGCTTGCGCGAGTTGCTGCCGGTTTCCGCATTCGGCGACCGGTTCCGCTTCAAGGGCCGCTACGAGCGGATGATGGCGGGCATCCCGGTCAAGCTGATCACCCATCCGCAGCCGGGCCTCTACGGCGCGGTCGCGGCTTTCGCGCGGGAGCACCTGACATGACCGCCCCCATCGACACGATCATGCGCACCAGCCCGGTGATCCCGGTGCTGGTCATCGAGGATGCTGCCGAAGTCGTGCCGCTGGCCGAAGCGCTGGTGGCCGGTGGGCTCAAGGTGCTCGAGGTGACCATGCGCACCCCGGCCGCGCTCGACGCGATCCGTGCGATGAAGCAGGTGCCTGGCGCGATCGTCGGGGCGGGGACGGTGCTCAATCCGGCCCAGTTTGCGGCAGCCCGCGAGGCGGGCGCGGAGTTCATCGTCTCGCCCGGGATCACGGAGCCTCTCGCGCGTGCGGTGATCGACAGCGGCGTACCGTTCCTGCCCGGCGTCGCGACTGCGGGCGAGATCATGCGCGGGCTCGATCTGGCGCTTACCTACTTCAAGTTCTTCCCCGCAACCGCTGCCGGCGGCCTCCCCGCGCTGAAAAGCCACGCCGCGGTGTTCGGCGACGTGCGCTTCTGCCCGACCGGTGGGATTACCCAGGCGACCGCGCCCGAATGGCTGGCGGTGCCCTCGGTGCTATGCGTCGGCGGGAGCTGGCTGGTGCCGAAAGGCGGCGCCCCGGACTACGCGGCGGTCGAGCAAGCCGCGCGCGCGGCGGCGCAGCTCGGCTGATGCGCACGGTCGCGGAGCTTATCGAACGCCTCCAGCAGAACCACGCGCGCACCCGCGAAACCCCACTGTTCAATCCGGTGTTCCAGCTCTCGCTGGACCTCTCGCGCGAGCTCGAAGCGGGCGAGATTGGACTCGACACTTTCGAGGCGATGATCGCCGAGCTCGAATGCGAGGCGCTGCAAGGGCGCGCGCGTCACTTGCGCGGATTGGTCGCGCCGGTTTCGCTGGCGGCAAACGAAGAGCGTTTCGAAAGCGCGCTGGACACCGAGCCGGACGAGTTTGCGACATTCCGCGCGCGGTGGGAGCGTCCGCAGCTCCACTGCGTGTTTACCGCGCATCCGACGTTCCTGCTCACCCCGGCGCAGAGCGAAGCGGTCGCCCGCGCCGCGTCGCAGGAGGGCGAGATCGATGCGGCGAGCTGCGTCGCGCCGAGCGAGCGGGCTAAGATCACGCTGGTGTACGAGCACGAGCAGGCGATGCGCGCGATCGCCCACGCCGCCCAAGCACGCGACGCGATCGTCGCCCGGCTGCTTGCCGAGGCTGCCGAACGCTGGCCGGACGACTGGCACAAGTTCGAGCCGCTGCCGTTCCGCTTCGCCACTTGGGTCGGCTACGACATGGACGGGCGCACCGACATCGGCTGGCACGATTCGATCGGCTTTCGGCTGGGCGAGAAAGTGTCCCGGCTCGAAGGCTACGTCGCCGCACTGGAAGCGATCGATCCGGCACACTCTTTGCTCGCGACTTTGCGCGCGGCGACCGACTATGCACGGGCGCGAGCGGCCGACTTCGCCGCCGATCTTTCGGCGCCGGAGGCATTGTCGGCGGCCGCCAACCGGCTGACCGCGGACGATCCGGCCAAGCTGCTGTCGCTCGCCCCGATCGTCGATGCGCTCGAAGCCGAAGCGCGCAGCTCCGAGACATCGCGCGCGATCGCGCTCAAGACCCTTGCCGCCGCGATGCGCGCCGACGGGTTGGGCATGGGGTGGATCCATTTCCGGGTGAACTCGACCCAGCTCAGGAACGCGATCCGCCGAGTGGTCGATCCCGAAGGCGAGCTGGACCTCGCCAGCCGCAGCGCCATGGTGCGGCTGAGGGAAGCGCTCGACAAGGCCACCCCGCATCGTGCCAACTTCGCCGCACTGGCGATCGAGAGCAGCACCGCGATCCGCCAGTTCCTGGCGATGGCGCAGATCCTCCACCACATCGACGCAGACGCGCCGATCCGGATGCTGATCGCCGAGAGCGAAGTGCCGGCAACAACGCTCTCCGCGCTCTATTTCGCCAAATTGTTCGGCATCGATGACAAAGTCGACGTCTCGCCGCTGTTCGAGACCGACAATGCGCTCGAGAACGGCGGTCGGCTGCTCGACGCGCTGCTCGCCGAGCCCGACTATCAGGCCTATGTCCGCCGGCGCGGGCGCGTCGCGATCGAGACCGGATTTTCCGATGCCGGCCGCTTCGTCGGACAGATTCCGGCGAGTCTTGCGATCGAGCGGCTGCAGGGACGCCTTGCCGAAGCGATGGCCGCAAACGGGCTGACCGACGTCGCCGCGCTGATCTTCAACACCCACGGCGAGAGCATGGGCCGCGGCGCCCATCCCGACAGCTTCGCCGACCGCCTGTCATGGCCGCTGACCCCGTGGGCCAAGCGGCGCTTCATGCGCGCCGGGATCGCGCTCGAGCCCGAAGTCAGCTTCCAGGGCGGTGACGGCTATCTGTTCTTCGCGACGCCCGAGCTGGCTCTCGCCACCCTCACCCGCCTTGCCGAGCTCCGCCCGGCCGAAACCGATCCCGAAGCCGCGCCCGATCCGTTCTATCGCCGGACCGACCTCAGCCTCGATTTCTATCGCGCGATCAAGGAGCACCAGCGGGCGCATCTCGACAGCCGCACATACGCCCGCGCGGTCACCGCATTCGGGCTGGGCCTGCTCAATTCCACCGGCAGCCGCGTCTCGCGCCGCCAGTCCGACGTTGCCTCGGAACGCGAGATGAGCCTGCGGCAAATCCGCGCGATCCCGCACAACGCGATTCTGCAGCAACTGGGCTATCCGGTGAACGTGCTGGCGGGCATCGGCAGCGCCGCGGCGGGCAATTACGAGGAGCTTGCCGGGCTGCTGCGCGAGAGCGAGCGGGGGCGCCAATTGGTCCGCCTGGTGCGCGCCGCCAACGCGCTTGCCAGCATCAAGACGGTCGCCGCCTACGGCGAGCTGTTCAACTCGGCCTACTGGGCAAGCCGGCCTTATCGCGGCACCGAGATGCATCTGCAGGATGCATGCGAGACGCTCGCCGAATACCTGGTGAAAGACGATCGCGCGGGCGTGTTCCGCCGCCTCTCCTCACGCCTCAGGATCGACGCAATGAAGCTCCATCGCCTGACCGCGCTGATTCCGGACGAGAACCCGAGGCCCGATCGCGAGGCAGTGCGACGCTCGATCGGCGCGTTGCAGGCGCTGCGGCTCGCCCTGTTCCAGCACATGTTCCTCTGCGCGGTCTCGGTACCGGTGTTCAGCCGCGCCGACGACATCTCCCGCGACGACGTGCTCGAGATGGTCTTCACTTTGAGGATCGACGAAGCGCTGGCGCAGTTGCGCCGGGCATTCCCGACCAGGTTCCCCAAGCTCGGCGATTTCGCGATGGACGAGCCGACCGACTATCCCGAAGGTGCCGGCGACGGCTACGCGGCGATCCAGCGCGACCTGGTCGACCCGATCGAGCGAGCCTATGCGCTGAGCTTGCGCATCTCGACCGCGATCGCCAACCACTTCGGCGCCCACGGCTGAGCGCTAGCGCGGCGCGCACCATTCACTTCGGCGCCCACGGCTGAGCGCTAGCGCGGCGCGCACCATTCGGTCACCCGGGGCCCGGGTTTCAGCCGCGCGAGCGCCCGGTCCGCCACCTTCAGCGCCATCCGGGCGCCCCTGCGGCGCCACGCCGGGACGTCGGCTGCGCACGCAACGTGCGAATTCGCGCGCATCGGGGCGAGCAGCCGGGCCTCGAAATCGGCGATCAACGCGGCGTCTTCGATCACCGCGACGAACTCGCTGTTGGTCCGATAGCTGACGAACTCGAAATTGCACGAGCCGAGCACCAGCACCCGGCCGTCGACCAGCAGCGCCTTGGCGTGGGTCATGCCCGGCGTCAGGCAAATCCGCAGGCCGCTGCTCTCGGCGATCCCGCACAGATAATCGCGCACGATCGGCTTGTTGTTCTCGCGCGGGGTGTAGAGCGCCGCGGAAACCCCGCGCCGTGCCGCTGCGGCCAGCGCATCGACGAACGGGAATGTCGCATAGGCGCTGACCATCTCGAGCGAACGCGTCGCGGCACCGATCCGCGCGAGCAACGGATCGAGCTGGCGGGCATTGTCGGTGCCGTCGAGGCTCAGCAGCTTGATTCCGTCGAAGCGTGCCTCCGCGGGCCGCGGGGTGCCCTGCCAATCGCGTTCGAACTGCTCGGCCAGCCAATCGACGATCCCGCGGTCCTCGATCCGCACCATCAGATCGTGCCAGGCGAAGTTGTGGTCGGAAAAGTTGATTCCGCCGAGCCACGCCACGTCGTCCATCACCAGCAGCTTCTTATGGTTGCGCACCGGATAGCGGAACGGATTGTGCCCCACCGGGTTTGTGATCCGCACGCCTACGCCGTTTTGCTTCAGTTCATCGAACATCGCCCAGGTCGTGCGCGCCTCGGCGGCGAGCGCCGGATCGCGCGAAAGGACCAGGAATGTGTCGTTCAACACGTTGCGGGTGTAGTCGTCGACCAGCACCCGCCGGTCCTCGGCGGTGCTCGCGCGAATGGCATGGGCAACCCCCAGCCCCGCAGCATCGCCTTCGAAGGTCATCGCCTGGATCAGCACGCGCCGCCGCGCCGCCGCGACGTCCAGCGCTGCGCGAGCCCAGAAATCGCCCGAGCCGACCAGCATTTCGAACCGCGCCAATCGCGATGCTCCTAAGGGGGTCCCGTGTCGCCGCCGCGCTCCTTGCCAGCGCCCCGCCGCAATGGCAATAACCGCTCCCTTCACCGCCGCAGGATAGCACGATGCACGGTAGAACCTCGGCGGGGCAACCGCTCGGCCGGCCGATCAGGGTCTTGCTGCTGTTGAGCTCCCTGCATGGCGGCGGGGCCGAGCGCGTCGCGGTTCACCTGATGAACCGGCTCGATCCGACGCGGTTCGACATGAAGATGGGCCTGCTGCGGGCTGCGGGGCCTTACATGGGCCAGGTCGACATGGACCGGGTGCTCGTCGCGCCCGACGGCGAGGCGCACTTCAATTACGACGGCCCGAACTCGGCGCAATACACCCCCGGGAAAGTGATCGGCAGCGCGATCCGCGCGCCGCTCGCATTCCGGCAGATGATCCGCGAAACGCGCGCGGACGTGGTGATGAGCTTCCTCAAGGGCACCAACCTGCTCGCCTGGATCGCGCTTGCCGGGATGGTTCGCGGGCGGCCCAAGTGGATCGCCCGCGAAGGCAACAACGTGCTGTCGGTGGTCGAGGAGGAATGCCCGAACCGCTTCGTCGCCTGGGGCTCGCTGGGCCTCACCAAGCGCGCCTATCGCGCGGCGGACGTGGTGCTGGCCAATTCGACCGACATGCAGGCGGGGCTGACCGAGGATCTCGGCCTCCAGCCGGAGCGGGTGCGGATGATCAACAACCCGATCGCGATCGGGACGATCCAGGGCCAGCTCGAGGATTCGCTGCCCGGCGCCCCGAACCGGCCGTTCATCCTCACCGCGGGCCGGCTCGAGTACCAGAAAGCGCACGACGTGATGATCCGCGCCTTCGCCCAGAGCGGGCTGTGGCGCACCCACGCGCTGGTGATCCTGGGCAAGGGCAGCCGCCTTGCCGAATTGCACACGCTTGCGGCGAAACTGGGGGTCGGCGAATACGTGCGCTTCATCGGCTTCGTCGCCAATCCTTATGCGTGGATGGCCCGGGCCGAGCTGTTCCTGCTGTCGAGCCGCTGGGAAGGCTTCCCCACGGTCGCCGCCGAGGCGCTTGCCGCCGGTGCGCCGCTGGTCCTGTCGGACTGCAAGTTCGGTCCCCGCGACGTGATCGAGCCAGGCGTGTCCGGCGAACTGGTGCCGGTCGACGACGTCGACGCACTCGCGACCAAGCTGGCCCAGCTGATCGCCAATCCCGAACGCCGCGCGGCGATGGCCGAAGCCGGGGCGGAACGGGTGCAGCAGTTCGATATCGCCCCGATGGTCGAGCATTACGGTGAGCTGTTCGAAGAGCTGGCGCTGCGCCGCGCGCGGGTGACCGGTTAACCTTTGCCCCACGCGCGTCCCGCTGCGAAACAGGGGATCGCGGCGGGCTGGCGTTAACCATGCTTTCCTGCAAGATTGCAGGCCATGAACCCTGCAGTCAAATGGATCGGCGGCGCGAGTCTCGGGGCGGCCCTGTTCTTCGCAGCCGCGTTCGCGGCCGGAAGCGTGCTCGAGGCGCAGGACAACGCCAAGGCGCCCGTTGCCGACAGCGAGCTGGCGATCGCGGACACCGTGAAGGCGGACGCGGCGCAGGCGGAACAGCCTGCCCTGCAGACCGCGCCAACCACACAATCGGCAGCGGCAGCCACGCCCGCGGCAGAGCCCGCCGCAAAGGCGGACGAGCCATTCGTGATCAAACGCATCCTGCCGATCGACGGACCGATAAAGTACGGGGAATGGCATTGGGACGACAAGGGCGTCCCCGCCGGTCCGCTGGTGATCACCGTCGACCTCGACGCACGCGTGCTGTCGGTGTTCCGCGACGGCTACGAGATTGGCGCGACCGCGGTGTTGCTGGGCACGCAGGAGCATCCGACGCCGACCGGACGCTTCCCGATCCTGTCCAAGGAACGCCACAACGTGTCGGAGAAATACAACGACGCGCCGATGCCGTGGACCTTGCGGCTGACCTCCGACGGCGTCGCGATCCATGGCGGCCACGCGGTCGAGCTCGGCTATGCAAGCCATGGGTGCATCAGCACGCCCGATGCGTTTCAGGCGAAGCTGTTCGCGATCGCGCACAAGGGTGATGTGGTGATCATCACCAGCAACAAGCGCACCGGCATCGGCCAGTCGCTGGTCGGGTAACGACTACTCGATCCCCCGCACCCGCCGCGGCGGCTCGCGCCGCAAGGTCCACGCGCCGCTATTCACCCGCGCGACCACGCCTCCGAGCGTCGCGTCCTTGCCGTTCTGCAGCCGCACCATCAGCTGCGCGACCGAGCCTCCGCGCGGCTCGACCCCCAGCAGGGCGATCGCCCGCGCGAGCACGCGGATGCGGATCGCGGGTGGGGCGATCGGCGTATAGCGGATCTCGCCCTCGCCGACGCGCACCGCTTCGTCCCACTCGCGTTGCGCCGCCCATTGCAGCGCGCCTTCGGCGTCCGCGAGGTGCGCGGCGCTTGTCGCGATGCTCTCCACGTCGAGCCAGTCGGCCGACTTCAGCCCTTCGCGAATGCGCGCCCGGTCGAACCGCGGGTCTTCGTTGCTGGGGTCCTGCGCCGGCTCGAGCCGCGACGCGGCAACGAGCTCGGCCAGCTGCGCCCGCCGCCAGCCGAGCAGAGGGCGCAGCAGCGCGAGCTGGGTACCCGGAACCACTCCGCGCGCCCGCACTCCGGCCAGCCCGGCCACCCCGCTGCCGCGGTTGAGCCGCATCAGCAGGGTTTCGGCCTGATCGTCGGCATGGTGCCCAGTCGCGAGCGCGCCTAGCCCGCGCTCCGCCATCCACTTACCGAGCGCCGCGTAGCGGACGGCCCGCGCCCGGTCCTGCAGGTTGCCCGGACCGACTTTGACCGCGAGAATACTGTGCGGGATCCCGTAGGCGGCGCACAGCTCGGCCACCATCGCCGCCTCGCGCGCGCTTTCCGGCCTGAGGCCGTGATCCACCGTCGCGGCCTCGATCCGCTCGGGCATCGCGGCCTTGGCGAGGAGAAGCAAAGCGAGGCTGTCGGGCCCGCCCGAGACCGCCAGGCCGAGCCGCTCGCCGTCGGGCCAAAGCCTTGCGAGGTCGCCGGCGAAGCGCGCGATCAGCTTGTGCGGCAGCGCGTCAATTGCACGTCACCTTGCCCTTGTCGGCCCGGTACTGGTCGCCGAGGCGGCCGGTCGCGAGGGCCGGATAAGTCTCGCCGAATTCGGCGAGCGCGATGCACGCGCGCTTGCTGTCCTTCAGCGCGATCATCGTCTCGGCGAGATAGAGCAGGCTGTCGGGAGCGCGTGCGCCTTGCTTGTCGGCCTGATAGTTCTTCAGGAACCACGCCGCCGCCTCTTTCGGCTTGCCGTCGTCGAGGTAGGCGCGGCCGAGCAGGTTGCGGCCATAGCTGATGCGCGCGTGCGTGGGATATTTGTCGACATAAAGCCGCAGCTGCTGCTCGGCTTCGGGGTAGAAGCCCGCCTCCCACAGGCGGAAGCCGTAGGTATATTCATCGTCGCCGGCGTCGTCGGTCTGCGGCTTCGCGATCTTCTGGACCGCCGCGACGCGTTCGGCGCTGGGGCGCGCGGGCTCCGCCGCCTTCGGCTCGGCCTGCGCCCTTGCGGGGGCGGACGGCTGCACCGGGCCGACTTTGGGCGGCACGGCCTCCGCCTGCACCGGGGCCCCGATCGCCGGGGGCTCGATCCGGGCCGCCGATTGGGCGGCCTCGATCTTGTCGACCCGCGCGGTGAGCTGGGCGAGCCCGTTGGCGTTTTCTTCAGTCTGCGCGGTCAGCTTGGCGAGCTGGCTTTCCACCGCGTCGAGCCGGCCGAGCACGTCGGTCATCGCGCTGGGCGCCGGCGGCGGCGGGGCGACGATCGGCCCCGCTGGCGTCACTTCCGGCGCGAAAGTCTTGCCCGCGCCATCGGGAAACACCTTGCGCTGCAGTGCACGAACTTCCGCCTCGACTTTCCTGAGCCGGGCATCCGCATCGTCGGACTGGGCGGCGGCCGGAATCGCGCCGAGGCTCGTGCCGGCAAAGGCCAGCGCCAGCGCAACCAGCCGAATCCGCCCTTTCGCGGTGATCATCGTGGAATCCCTCCTCCTCGAACCTACTTTGCGGACCTGCCACAGCCTCGCCAACCTCGGCTGAACAAGCCCGCGATCTGTGCCAAGCCGGGATTCGCTTGTCGAGTTGGCGGCCCGCCTAACCTGTGGGCGATGCCGCAGGCGCAGGCGTAATGGACGCCGCAGCGGCGGGCGCGGGAGCGGCCGCGCGCGCAAGCAGCGCGGCGGCGGTCACCGGCACGTCCTTCATCCGGCCCTGCCGCTCGGCCAGCTTCGGCACCGGCTTGCCGCCGACGGTGATCGCCAGCGCGTCCGGCCGCCCGGTCCACAGCATCGGGCCCTGCGCATCGGCCGGCACCGTGTAGCTTTCGCCGAGCGCCATCTGCTTCTGCATCAGCTGGCGGCCGGTACTATCGTAGAACTTGACCCAGATATCGGGCGCGAGCGCCGTGAACGTGACCGGGCCGGACAGGTTCGCCGGAACCGCCGCAACGGGCGCCGTCCGCGGCTTCGCGGGGACCGCCTTGTTTGTTTCGCCCGGCGCGGGAAGATCGCCGGCGGGCGCGATGTAGCTCGACCACAGGAACACCGAGCCGCCCACGAACAGCAAGAGCGCCGCCAATGCCGACAGCCACGCGAGCCGCCCGGAAGGAACACGCGCCGGATCGCCCGGTTCGAAAGTTGCCGCCGACCGCGTCGAGCCCGGCATCTCGGTGCGCGAAATCTCCTCGCGCACTTCGCGCGCGATGCGATCGGAATCGAGGCCGAGCGCGCGCGCATAGGTGCGCGAGAAGCCCACCGCATACGTACGCCCGGGCAAGGCGGCGAAATCGTCGGTCTCGATCAGTCCCAGGTGGCGCTCGGTAATCCGGGTTTCGGCTGACAATTGCGCGAGGCTCAGGCCTTTCGCCTCGCGCGCGGCACGCAACTGCTCGCCAACGGTCGCCGGCAGCCGGGGCTGCGCTTCCGTTTCTCCGTCCTCTTCCATTCGCGCTCCCGCTTCGTTGGGACGTTCGCGACGCACCCCGTTCGCGGTCAAAAGATGGGGCGACCAGCCAAGTCAAGCGCCCGTCGCGCCATTCGCTCACCCGCTCGACAGGGCGAACGCTGCGCGCGACTAATCGACATCGATCCGGCGCTCGCCGGCCCAATGCTCGAGCGCCTTGCGCATGTCGGGGGGCGGCGCGGCGAGCCAGCCGGTCATCGCCTCGCGCAGCGGCGCGAGATCGACCTTGCGCACCAGCGACTTGATCGGCCCGACGGAGGCGGGCGTGATCGAAAAGCGCTCGATCCCCAGGCCCAGCAAGGCGAGCGCCTCGAGCCGCCGCCCACCCATCTCCCCGCAGACGGTGACAGCCACATCGCGCCCCGCAGTGCCCAGCACCACCCGGCGGATGAACCGCAGGATCGAGGGGCTGACCCAATCGTAGCGCTCGGCAAGCTTGGGATTCGCGCGATCGGCGGCGAACAGGAACTGGGTCAGATCGTTGGTGCCGATCGACAGGAACTTGATCTTGGGCAGCAGCAGGTCAAGCACTTCGGCGAGCGCCGGCACTTCCAGCATCACGCCGTAATTGATCGTCTCGGGCAGCGGCTTCTTCTGCTTGGCGAGGAATTCGAGCTGCTGTTCGAACAAGTCCCGCGCGGCGTCGAATTCCCACGGCTCCGACACCATCGGAAACATCACGTTGAGCGTGCGCCCGCCGGCCGCCTCGAGCAATGCGCGCGCCTGCGCCTTGAGCAGTCCTTCACGCTCCAGCGCGAGGCGCAATGCGCGCCAGCCCATCGCCGGATTCTCGTCGCCGTCGGCGCTTTCGCTGCGCAAGTAGGGCAAGGTCTTGTCGCCGCCGATGTCGACCGTGCGGAACACCACGGGCTTTTCCCCAGCGGCGTCGAGCACGTCGCGGTAGAGCCTGGTCTGCCGCTCGCGCTGCGGCATCGTCGCCGAGACGAGGAACTGGAACTCGGTGCGGAACAATCCGATCCCGTCGGCGCCGGTGAGCGCCAGGTTGGCGATATCGTCGTGCAGGCCGGCGTTCATCATCACCGTGATGCGGGTGCCGTCCTTGCTGAACGGCTCGACCTCGCGGAGTTTGGCATAGGCCGCCTGGCGCTCCTTGCTCCTCGCAAAGCGGCCCTTGAAGGCCTCGACCAGCGGCGGGGAGGGCCGTGCGGTGACGATCCCCTGGTCGCCGTCGAGCAGCAGCAGGTCGCCCTCGCGCACGAGCGCGCGGGCATTGCGCACCCGGCCGATCACCGGCACGCCCATCGCCCGCGCGACGATCACCACGTGCGCGGTGAGCGAACCTTCCTCGAGCACCACGCCCTTCAGCCGCCGGCGGTCGTATTCGAGCAGTTCCGCCGGCCCCAGGTTGCGCGCGATCAGGATCGCGTCCTCGCGCAAGCCGGCGCTCGCGGCCGTGCCGACCTGCCCCGAGACGATGCGCAGCAGGCGGTTCGCGAGGTCTTCCAGATCGTGCATGCGGTCGGCAAGCAGCGGATCGTCGATCTCGCGCATCCGCATCCGGGTACGCTGCTGGACGCGCTCGATCGCCGCCTCGGCGGTGAGGCCGGAATCGATCGCCTCGTTGATCCGCCGGCTCCAGCCTTCGTCGTAGGCGAACATCTTGTAGGTCTCGAGCACTTCCTCGTGCTCGCCGCCGACCCCGAACTCGGCCTGGTTCGCCATCTGCTCGATCTGCTCGCGCATCCGGTCGAACGCGTGATAGACCCGCTGGCGCTCGGCCTCGGTGTCTTCGGCGACGATATGCTCGATGTCGATCCGCGGCTGGTGGAACACCGCCTTGCCCGACGCGAGCCCCTTGACCAGCGCCAGGCCCCGCAAGGTATCCGGCTCGGTCGACGCGGCGCCGCGGCCCGCCGCATCTTCGGAATCCACCAGCCCGGCGTTGTCGATCATCTCGGCAATCACCATCGCGACGGTCTGCAGCGCCTCGATCTCGACTTCCTCATAGCGCCGCGGCTCGACATGCTGGACGGTGAGCACGCCGATCGAACGCTCGCGCCGCACGATCGGCACGCCGGCGAACGAATGGAACTTCTCCTCGCCGGTTTCGGGGCGATACTGGAACTCGGGATGCGCGGTCGCCTCGGCAAGGTTGAGCGTTTCGACATTGGCGGCGATCGTTCCGGTCAGGCCTTCGCCCACACCCATGCGGGTGACGTGAACCGCGCTCTGCTCGAGCCCGCGGGTAGCGAACAGCTCGAGCATTCCCTCGCGCAGCAGGTAGATCGAACAGACCTCGCTATCCAGCGCCTCGCCGATGATCTCGACGACCTGGTTGAGCTTACCCTGCGGGTGCAGGCGCGAAGCCATCACCTCGTGAAGCTGGGTGAGGATCGACCTCGCGGCGGCGGCGGCGCTCAGCATGTCCACCGCCTATCGCACAATCGCCCGCATGGGAATGTCTGCGGAGCGTGTGCGATCGGCAGAACGCGCGGATGCGCTGCGCCGACGCGGGGAAGCGTCGCTTCGAGCTAGCGCTGGGTCAGTTCTTCCTTGATCCTCAGCTTCTGCTTCTTCAACGTCTGGAGGATCGCGTTATCGGGGAATGGGCGGTTCATCTCTTCGCGGATGCGTTGCTCGAGCCCGTGGTGCTTGGACTGCAATGCGGCGGTGTGAGATGAATCCATGGCTTGCTCCTTTTACCAGCCTGCGGCCGATCGGCCCGAAGACCCCGGCGACTCGCCTGGCGGCGGAGCCGCGCGTTGTCATCACATCATAGTAGTCGTAAATTCTCAATTAGCGCGGCCCCTGCGGTGGGGATAAGCAGACATGCGGCGGATGGAGTCGGGCCCGGATCGAGGGCCCTTGGGGAGCGATCGGCCGTGACCGACGAAGAGATGCGCAAACAGTTGGCAGGTCTGAAAGTCGAGCATCGCGATCTCGATGCAGCGATCGAGGCGCTGACCGGCGCGGGCATCCAGGACCAGCTCCAGATTGCGCGCCTCAAGAAGCGCAAGCTGCGGCTCAAGGACCAGATCGCGATGATCGAGGATTATCTGACGCCGGATATCATCGCCTGAACCGTTCCCGTTTGGCACAGTCCCGAAATGGCGCGGGAAAAGCTCCAGGCGGGCGCTGGCGAAGCCCCGGACGGAAAGCTAGCGATCGAGATCAGATGACTGCCGCAACCGACATCAACCCGCACATCATCGACGCGCTCTACAGCGAGGCCCTGCTGCTCGCCGACGAAGTGCGCGGCGCGTTCGACTTGTCCGGCCGGCTCGAGCGCACGAGCCAGAACGAGGACCTGGCGCGGATCGCGATGAGCTGCGAGGCGCTGCGCACGACCACCCGCATGATGCACGTGATCGCGTGGCTGCTGAACCAGCGCGCCTACTTCAACGGCGAGCTGTCGGAGCTCCAGCTGCGGCGCCATGGACGCCTGCCGACGAAGACCGCACGCTCCGATCCCGAACAGCTCGCGCTGCTCGATCCGGCGATCCGCGGCCTGGTGCTCACCACCGAGCGGCTCTATGCGCGGATCGAGCGGCTCGACCACGCGTGGCAGGAAAACTTCCGCGCGCAGCCGAACGCGGTCCAGCGCCTGCGCGAGCGCCTGGCGCAGATCTAGACCGCGGCCAGCGCTTTCGCCCATCGGGCGAGGCGTTCCCGCCGCACGTCCTCGCTCATTGCCGGCTCGAACTTGCGCGAGGCGCCGCGCATCGCTTGCGCCGCTTCGGAAAGGTTCGCGAACAGGCCGGCGCCGAGCCCGGCGAGCATCGCCGCGCCGAGCGCGGTGGTTTCGGTCATGTCGGGCCGCTCGACCGGGATGTCGAGCACGTCGGCGAGATCCTGCGCCATCCAGTCGTTGGCGCTCATCCCGCCGTCGATCCTGAGCGAGGTCCACGGCGCCCCGTCGGCGGCGAAGGCTTGCGCGAGGTCCCAGGTCTGGTGCGCCATCGCCTCAAGCGCGGCACGGGCGATCTCGGCCTTGCCGGCGGCGAAACTCAGGCCGGTGATCGCCCCGCGCGCTTCCGGCCGCCAGTGGGGCGCACCGAGGCCGGTGTGCGCAGGGACGATCGCGACCCCGGCGCTGTCCGGCACCGAGCGGGCGAGCGCTTCGGTCTCCTCCGCGCTGGCGATGATGCCGAGCGTGTCGCGCAGCCATTTGATCAGGCTGCCGGCGACGAACACCGAGCCTTCCAGCGCATAAGTGCGCTGGCCCGCGAGCTGCCACAGCACCGTGCCGAGCAGCCGGCGCTCCGAGCGCGGCGGCGCGGTACCCGCGTTGGCGAGCACGAATGCGCCCGTGCCGTAAGTCGCCTTGGTCTCGCCCGCTGCGAGGCAGCCCTGCCCGATCGTCGCCGCCTGCTGGTCGCCCGCCATCCCGGCGATCGGGATCGGCGCGCCGAACACCTCGGGCAGCGTCGCCCCGAACCTGCCGGCGCTGTCGACCACTTCGGGCAACGCGCCGCGCGGCACTCCGATCAGCTCGCACAGGGCCGGGTCCCAGCTTGGCGCGGCGAGCGGCAGCAGCAGCGTGCGGCTGGCGTTGCTGGCGTCGGAGAGGTGCGCGCCGCCGGTGAGCTTCCACACCAGCCAGCTCTCGACGGTGCCGAGCGCCAGGCGGTTCGCCCTGGCAGCCCCGGCGACCGCCGGTTCGTTGTCGAGCAGCCAGCGCATCTTGGTGCCTGAGAAATAGGGATCGAGCAGCAAGCCCGTCTCCCGCTGCACGAACGGCTCGTGTCCGGCTTCTCGCAGCGCGGCGCAGAATTCGGCGGTGCGGCGGTCCTGCCAGACGATCGCGTGCGCCAGCGGCTCGCCGGTCGTCTTGTCCCACGCGACGGTGGTCTCGCGCTGATTGGCAATGCCGATGGCGCCGATCCGGCCGGGCCCTCCTGCCCGGTCGACCAGCTCGCGCGCGCAGGAAAGCGTCTTCGCCCAGATCTCCGCCGCATCGTGCCCGACCCAGCCCGGGTGCGGATAGTATTGGGTGAGCTCGCGCTGGGCGATGCCGTGCAGGCCGCCGTCGGGCGCGAACAGCATCGCGCGGGTCGAGCCGGTGCCTTCGTCGAGCACCAGGATGAAGTCGGACATGGCAATACTCCCCCGCCCGCGCCATATGCCGTGCATGGCCCTGCCCCCGCAACCCTGGCCGACCGATGTCGTCGAGCAGCTCGAGCCGCTGGTGCGCCGGGTGCTTGCGGCCAATCCGTCGCCTTACACGTACACCGGCACCCAGACCTACCTGGTCGGGAACGGGAACGAGCTGGCAGTGATCGATCCCGGGCCCGATGAGCCGGAGCATCTTGCGGCGCTGCTGGCGGCGATCGGCCGGGCGAAAGTCGTCGCGATCGCCTGTACCCACACCCATCGCGACCATTCGCCCGCGGCGGCACCGCTGGCGAAGGAGACCGGCGCGCCGATCGTCGGCTGCGCTCCGCTGGTGGTCGAAAGCGGCGAGCCGCGGATCGATGCGCCGTTCGACCGCGACTACCGCCCCGATCGGGTGCTGGCGGACGGCGAGCAACTCGCGGGCGAGGGCTGGACGCTGACGGCAGTCGCCACCCCCGGCCATACCTCGAACCACTTGTGCTATGCGCTCGAGGAAAGCGGCGCGCTGTTCACCGGCGACCACGTAATGGGCTGGTCGACCAGCGTGGTGGTGCCGCCCGACGGCGACATGGCCGACTACATGGCCAGCCTCGACAAGCTCCACGCCCGCAGCGACCGCATCTACTATCCCGCGCACGGCCCGGCGGTGGCCAATCCCCGACAACTGGTGCGCGGCATGATCGGCCATCGCCGCCAGCGCGAGCGCCAGATCGTCAGGCTGCTCGGCGAGGGGCCCCACCGCGTGGCCGAGCTGGTGCCGCGGATGTACAAGGGCATCGAGGAACGGCTGTGGACCGCCGCCGGACAATCGGTGCTTGCTCACCTGATCGAGCTCGAACGGCAAGGCCGCGCGGTCCGCGTGGGCGACGTGTGGACCCTCGCCGCGGCAGATTGACTCGCCTTGGTTTCGGGCGCACCCCACGGCTATCGTTGACCGGCTTGCAGGGGGAGTCTCAAGCCATGGCGACTATAGCATCTCCACGTCCATCCGCCGAACTGCGCGAGCGGCAGTTCTTCCTGGTCATGGCCTGCGTGATCGGGCTGTTGACCGTGGCCGGCTTCGCGCTGAACATCGCGCGCGGGCAGGCGGTGACGCACCCGCCGCTGATCTTTCACATCCACGCGCTCGCCTACGTCGGCTGGCTCGCGCTGTTCATCGCACAGAGCCTGTTCATCGTGAAGAACGACGTCAGGTTGCACCGGACGCTCGGCATCGCCTCGCTCGCGTGGCTGCCGCTGATGGTGATCCTGGCCCTGGCGATGACCATCGCCAGCATCCGCCTGCACGGCGGCCCGCCGGTGCTGGGGGTCGGCGAATTCCTGTTCGTGAACGCCACCCATGCGGTCAGCTTCGCCGCGCTCTCCGGCGTGGCGATCGGCATGTGGCGCAAGACCGACTGGCACCGCCGCCTGCTGCTGGTCGGCCTCGCCTCGGTCGGCGCGCCCGGGATCGCCCGGTTGCTGCCGCTGCCGCTGTTCGAGCCGTACGTGTTCCCGACCCTGTTTCTCGCCGCGATGGCGTTCCCGGTAATCGCGCTGGCGTTCGACTGGCGGCGCACCGGCCGCGTCCATCCGGCCTGGCTGTGGGGAATCGGCACGGTGTTCGCCGCGATGCTGGTCGGCCAGGCGCTTGCGGCAACCCCGTGGGGCATCGGCGTGACCCAGGGCCTGATCGCCGGAACTCCCGGGCGCCGAGCGACCGATGGCGGCGTTCGTTCCCGGCGGTTAGGCGTTGCCCGCGGGCCGGCGGGTCCCTATCTCGGCGCCATCATGAATATCGACACCAGACCGCCCGCGGGCGCCGACCTGCTCGCCGAGATCGATCGCTTGCGCAAGGAGCGCAAGGCGGTGATCCTGGCGCACTACTACCAGCGGCCCGAATTGCAGGACCTCGCCGATTTCGTTGGCGACAGCCTCGAATTGAGCCGCAAGGCGGCGGACACCGATGCCGAGGTGATCGCTTTCTGCGGCGTGAAATTCATGGCCGACACGGCGAAGATCCTCTCGCCCGACAAGATCGTGGTGCTGCCCGACATGGACGCCGGGTGCAGCCTGGAAGATTCCTGTCCGCCGGAGAAGTTCAAGGCCTTCCGCGCGGCCCATCCCGGCCATATCGCGCTGACCTACATCAACTGCTCGACCGAGGTGAAGGCGCTCAGCGACGTGATCGTCACCAGCTCGAGCGCCGAGACGATCCTCCAGCAGATCCCCAAGGAGCAGAAGATCATCTTCGGCCCCGACCGGCACCTGGGCGGCTATCTCAGCCGCAAGTTCGACCGCGAGATGCTGCTGTGGCCGGGCGTGTGCATCGTGCACGAGGCGTTCAGCGAAACCGAGCTGATGAAGCTCAAGGCGCAACACCCCGACGCGCCGATCGCCGCGCATCCCGAGTGCCCCCCGGCGATCCTCGACCACGCGGATTACGTGGGCTCGACCAGCGGCATCCTGAAGTTCGCGCAGAGCTTCCCGGGCGACACCCTGATCGTCGCGACCGAGCCGCACATCATCCACCAGATGCAAAAGGCGCTGCCCGATAAAACCTTCATCGGTGCCCCAGGCGCGGACGGCAACTGCAACTGCAACATCTGCCCCTACATGGCGCTCAACACGCTCGAGAAACTCTACCTTGCGCTGCGTGACCTAGCCCCAAGGATCGAGATCGAGGAAGACCTGCGGCTCGCCGCCAAGCGCAGCCTCGACCGGATGCTCGAAATGGCGAGCGGCACGGTCGGCAAGGGCGATCTAGGCCCGGCTGCGGGCTGAACGTAGAAGGGCGGATGGCTCGCGCCATCCGCCCCCCGGGAGTGTCCTGCCCTGTGACGCAGGAGACTAGAGCCTGAACTTCGCCCCCACGGTGAAGCGCCGTCCGAGTACGTCGAACAGGCTGGTGTTCGCCTGCGTCGTGTAGCCGCCGAACGCCTGGTAGGTCGGGGTGACCGGCGGCGACTTGTCGAACAGATTGGTCACCGATGCGTAGAGATCGAGCGAGGAATTGCCGATGTCGAACGTATAGTCGAACCGCATGTCGACATACGCCACGGCGGGCACGGAATTGTCCTCGATGTTCACGCCTTCCACTGCATCCTCCTGGCCATCGAGGAAGCCGCCGATCCGGTAGGCGTTCTTGCCCGAGCCGATGTAGCGGACCTGGGTGAACCAGGTGAACGGCCCGTTGTTGTAGGTGAGGTTGAAGTTCGCCTTCCACTTGGGGAACATGCCGACCACGCCGGTGTCGGGCGCGATCCCGGTCAGCCCGTCGAAACGCGTGACCACGCCGGTGGCGCTGATGTCCTCGCGGCTGATCAGGTATGTCGCGAAGACCCGCGCCGAGAGCGTTTCCGGTCCGCCGCCGACCAGCTTCAGGCTGGTGCGATAGTCGAGCTCGGCATCGATGCCTTCGACCTTGGATTCGGCGACGTTCACGTACTGGTTGCCGACAAGGATGATCTTGTCGCCCTGGCCGGGATCGGTGGTGACCAGCGCACAGAACTGCGGATCGTTTTCCTCGAAGCAGCGCCGGGCGACTTCGTTGGTGCCGACAGTCGCGATCGCATCCTTGATCTTCACCAGATACCAGTCGGTCGACAGCGACAGGCCGCGGGCGAACCCCGGCTCGAGCACGACCCCGGCGGTATAGGTATCCGCCTTTTCCGGCTTGATGTTCGGGTTGCCGCCCGAAAAGATCGTGACCAGGTACGATTGTCCGCCCCAGGCGGGATTTTCGCTCGTCGAGCGCGGATCGAGGACCGTGCCGGAGCCGCCGGTCTTGTCGAAGCGCTCCGAAAGGTTCCCCGCGCGCACGTCGCGCGAATACGTCCCGCGCAGCCGGATCACGTCGGAAAACGCGAGATCCAGGCCGGCTTTGTAGGCCCAGATGCTGCCCGCGCCGGAATAGTCCGCCCAGCGGCCGGCGATGTCGAGCGAGGCGTGCTGCATCCACGGCGCGCCGTCGATCAGCGGGATCAGGGTTTCGGCGAAGACCTCCTTCACGTCGCTCGACCCTTCGATGTTCGAGACCTTCGAGAACTGGAAGCCGACCGTGTTGTTGCAGTCCGGGGCGTTCAGCCCGCGCAGGCCCAGGCTGGCCGCGGTGGCGAGATTGCACGGGTGATAACCGCCGTCGAAGTTCGATGATTGGTTCGTGGTGTCTTCGACCACCTGATAGATCGATTCGTGCCGGTACGACGCGCCCAGAGCGAGCGAGACCGGGCCGGCCCAGCCGTTGAACAAGTCCCCGTTGGCCGAAACCTCGGCCAAGTGCTGCACGAACGTGGTCATGTTCCGTTTCGGCTCGATCGCGTCGTACGACAGCGTCGCCCCGGTGTAGCCCTCGTTGGCGAAATAGAGCGGCGCATCGACGTGCTGGCCGACGTCGTTGCCGACCACGTAATCGACCGCAGCGGGCGAGGCATTGCCGCGCCCGAACAGGTCGAGCGGCTGGCATCCGGGGAATGCCGCCGCGCCCGCCGGGTTCAGCGACACGTTGCAGACGATGTTGCCATTGGCATCCTTCACCGCGTCGACCGCCGCGAAGATCCGGTCGATGCGCAGGCCGACCTGATCCCACACGCGCGTGCTGTGGCCGTACTGATAGAAGCCATGCACCTGCCATCCGGCGAGGAACCCGTCCTTGCCGATATTGGCATCGAAACCGCCGGTGACGACGTCCTGCGTGGTGGCATCCGTCAGGCGCATCTGCCCGATGTCCTCGATGCTGCCGGCGCGCTCCAGCTTGAACGACTGGATGTTGTTCGCGACCATCAACTGCCGCAGCGAATCCGGCAGGAACGCGTTGTTCTGGAAGATCGTGACCACGGTCGGCTGCCCGTAGAGCCCGCCGCGCGGCGTGTTGTACTGGAACTGCTTGTTATAGCCGCGAACGTATTGCGCGAACAGCGTCAGGCCCGGCGTCACTTCGTAATCGGCGTAGGCGAACGCGGAATAACGATCGGTCTGCGGCCAGATCGTGAAGGGTTCGCCCGATTCGCCGCCCAGATCCTCCCCGCTGCCGCCGCTGGATGCCGCCGACCCCGCGCCCACCGTGGTGGGCACGTATGCCGGATTTCCCTGGGCGTCTTTTCCGACCACGTAATTGATCACGGAACCGCGCACCAACGGCGAATACGAGCCGTCTGGGTGGAACTGGAATCCGTTGATCGCCGTCCCGGGCGCCGAGATGATCCCGTCGAACGACCCCGCGTTGTTGACCACGTGCGGATAGTTGCGCCACTCGCCTTGCGCACCGTTCACGGTGAACAGCGATCCCCATGACTGGTACCAGTCGCGTCCGTCGTAGGTGTTGATTGCGTCCTGGTGCGCCTTGGTGCCGGCCAGCAGCAGGTGCCCGCGGTCGCCAAGCGGAATGCCGGCGGCGACGTTGACCTGATAGCTCTGCGCGTCCCCGCGGCCGGTCTCGCCGACCTGCCCATCGACCGTCAGCCCTTCGAACTTGGTGTTGAGCTTGAAGTTCACCACGCCGGCCACCGCGTCGGTGCCGTAGGCGGCCGAGGCGCCGCCGGTGGTCGTCTCGACCCCGCTGATCATCGCCTCGGGAAACAGGTTGACGTCGACCCCGCCGAACGCGCTCGACGACGGAAAGCGCCGGCCGTTGAGCAGGGTCAGCGTACGGTTCGGGCCGAGCCCGCGCATGTTGAGGTTGCCGGTGCCGCCACGCACGAAGAACGCCGAGTTGTTCGGCGTGGTGTTGCCGTAGAACTGCGGGAGCTGGCTGACCGAAGCGATCAGCGAGGACGGGTCCATCGCGTCGAGCTGGTCGGCCTGGACCGCGGTGACCGGGACCGGCGTGTCCATCGTGGTGGTGATCAGGCGCGAGCCGGTGACCACGATCGAATCGTTCTGGGTCGCGCCGGCATCGTCGCTGTTGCTGCTGCTCGGGCTGCCGGCATTTGCAGCCGCGCCGGCGCCCTCCTGCGCGCAAGCGGCGGTGGCGCCGAACGCCAGGACGGCGATACTCGCCCCGCACGCGAGCGCATTGCGCAGGCCGCGGCCGACCACTCGATTGGTGTTGCAGTTCATGTGTGTCCCCCTCCCCCTCGTATTCGACTGCCCGCGGCTCCCCGCCGCTTCGCGTCCTCTTCAGGCCGCATGGCCCATTCCCCTCCGGCCAGGGCCTTCTTGCGGGCCTTGACCAAATGTGAATTACGAATCCGAATACATATTCATAAAAACTGCGTCAATCGCCTCGCGACGGCATTTTTGCGCGTCGGCGGGAGCGTGGCCGCGCAGTCACAGCGCGTGCGGGCACGAGAGGTTCGATCGGATGGAAAGCGCGCCGGGGCGCGGGCGCTAAATTACGGCGCGATCAGCACCTTGCACTGGCTGGTGCGGCGCTTGAGGCTCTCGAACACTTGCGGAATGTCGGCCAGTGCGATCGTATCGGTCACCAGCAGCCGCGGCTCGATCGCGCCGTGGGCCAGCGCATCGAGCGCGGCTTCGTATTCTTGGCGGGTGAAGAAGGCGCTGGTGACCAGGCGCACTTCCTTGCTCAGCATCGCAAAGCTGTTGAAGGTGTCGGGCCGGGTGCACAGGCCGAGCAGCAGGATCGTGCCGCGGTTGCGCACCTGGTTCACGGCCTGCGCGATCAGGCCGGGAACCCCGACGCATTCGAACGCGATATCGGCCTTGCCGCCCAGCGCGCGCTCGGCGCTGCCGACCGGGTCGGCGGGATCGACCACGAACACGTCCGCGCCCATCTCGAGCGCGCGGGCCTGCTGGAACTCGGCGACGTCCTGCACCGCGACTTTGGCCGCGCCCATGCGCTTGGCCCAGAACGCCACCGCAAGGCCGATCGGGCCGGCCCCGAGCACCAGCACTTTGTCGCCCTGTTGTAGGCCTGAGAGGTTCACGCCGTGCAGCGCCACCGCCAGCGGCTCGACGATCGCGCCATCGGCAAGGCTCACGTCCTGCGGCAGTTTCACGCACTGGTTCGGGCGGGTCAGCGCATATTCGGCATAGCCGCCGCCCTGCAGCCCGAACCCGGCGCACCACTGGACTTCGCCCTTGCGGCAATATTCGCACTGCCCGCAGCTCTTGAGCGGGATGACGCTGACGAGCTCGCCGGCCTTCAATCCCTCGGTGTTCTTGCCGAGCGCTACCACTTCACCGGCGAACTCGTGCCCGAGCACGTCGCCGTGCTTGCAGCCGTAGGCCGCGTCCTCGGTCATGTGCAGGTCGCTGCCGCAGATGCCGCAACGGCCGACCCGGACCACCACGTCGCCTTCGCCCGGCGTCGGGTCGGGCAGCGTCTCGAACGCGAGCGGCGTGTGCAGGGCCTGGAAGGTGACGGCTTTCATTCCTCTTCCTTAAACGATCCTCCCCCACCGGGGGAGGGGGACCGCCGCGCGCAGCGCGGTGGTGGAGGGGGTGCTTGGCGCCTGCCTCGCCCCCTTCGTCAGCCCTTCGGGCTGCCACCTCCCCCGAAGGGGGAGGACTGAACCTAGTTCAACGGCTTCACCGGCCCGAGCTGCATGCCGCCGTCGATCATCACGTGGCTGCCGGTCATGTAGCCGCCCGCATCGCTCGCCAGCAGCAGCGCGAGCGGCTTGATCTGATACGTCTCGGCCATCCGGCCGACCGGCACCAGCTCGTCCCACGCGGCCTTGGCGGCGGGGTTCTTCTTGACCCACCCGTCGCCGATGTTGGTCACGAACGGCCCCGGCGCGATCGCGTTCACGCGGATACCGTAGGCGGCAAGCTCGTAGGCGGCGTGGCGCATGAAGTGCTTCACGCCCGCTTTCGCCGCCATGTAGGGCACGCCGACGATCGCCTCGTTGACTTCGGCCGCGTTCGAGCTGGTGATCACGATGCTGCCGCCGCGACGGGCGGTGTTGGCCTTCATCGCCCGGGCCGCCTCGCGCACGGTATGGAAGCAGCCGGTGAGATTGATCCCGATCGACTTGTACCACCGCTCGGGCTCGTAGACGTCGATCTGGCCGGCCGGGTTGCGGTCGCCCTCGGGGGACCAGAAGCCGTTGCCGACATCGAGCCCGGCATTGGCGAAGCAGATGTCGAGCCCACCATAAGCCGCGACGTGGTTGTCGATCGCCGCCGCGACTTCGGCGAGGTTGGCGACATCGCAGCGGTCGGACCGCGCCTCGTAACCTTCCGCCCGCAGCCGCGCCGCCTCGCGCTCGGCGCCGGCGGCGTCGATGTCGGTCAGCGTCACTTTCGCGCCGGCCTCGGCCATGCATTCGGCATAGGCGAGGCCGATGCCAGAGGCCGCGCCGGTGACGAAGGCCGAGCGGCCGCGGATGTCGAACTGGTCGAGGGTCTTCATTCAATTTCCTTCGTCATCCCAGCGAAAGCTGGGATCGCTGGCCGCCAGGTCCCACTCTGCTGCACGCGACCCCAGCCTTCGCTGGGGTAACGACAGGGTTTGGGTGACGGCTACAGATAAAGCTTCGGGTTCACCGCGATGCCCTGCTCTTTGCAGTAGCTCTCGTAGTGGTTCATCATCCACCACACGTCGACCGTCTCGATCAGCTTGGCCTCGTTGTCGTAGAACTCGATCGGGCCGACCATCCAGCCCCACAGCTTGCAGCCTTCGGGGTGATCGGTGACCAGCGTGTGGCTCTCGCCGGGCACTTCGAAGATCAGCCCGCCGGGCGAGGCGACCCAGTCGTATTCGAGGTAGCGCACGCTGCCGGTGATGCAGACCATCATCACCGTGCCGCGGTGGAAGTGCGTGCCGATCGTGCCCGGCCCCTTCATCCACAGGATGTTCGAATAGGCGTTCTGACGCACGTCGAACGCGAGGTGCTTGATCGCCGCGGTCTCGCCGAACGGCACCCATGGGCTGTCGGCATCGGTCTCGGCGTCGATGTAGCGCCCGCCGGGGGTGTGGGCGCGGACGAGATCCTTGTAGTTGAACGGAACGTCGACGATCCGCTGCTCGGTGTTGGGCGGGGCTTTCATTACGCTGGCCATGTCATTCCTCTCGCTTCATCGTACGGCCATGACGCCGCTTCAGGGGGTAATGCCGGAATTTAGCGCGCCGATCTGCGGACCGCTTGCACAGGCGCGAACGCGACCGGGACTATAGCGCCGCCAAAACTGCGGCGCCTATTGCCGTAGCCGCCAGATACTCGGCGAACTACCGAAGTGCCGCCTGAAGCAGCGAGTGAAGTATCCGCTGTCGTTGAACCCATGCTCGAATGCTATTTCAGTGATGCTGGCCTCGGGCGTGGCCAGCAGCCTTTCGGCCGCGAGTTCGAGGCGTTTGTTCAGAATATAGGCGCTTGGCGTCGTGCCCATCCGCGCGAACAGCTTTTGCAGGGTACGAACCGACAAGTTCGCCTCCAGCGCAAGGGCAGCGCTGTCTAACTCCGGGTCTTGCAAGCGCGCATCGACGACCGAGTGGATAAGGCCGATTTGCGCGCGGGCAGATGCGTCCCGGTACGCGAACTCCGCGCCGCGCAAGGCCATGGCTGTCATGTCGAAAAAGATCGCTGAGACCTCCTCCTCCCATCGTGCGTGATGGACTTCGCGGTAGCCCTGGCGCCACAGCGACAGCAGGAAATCGTGCAAGATGCGCACGCTGGGCGAAGTGCCCCGAATGCCCGTGACCAGATAGCTCGCGAGCTCGGGAAACCGTTCCATCAGTGGCTGCGAGGGGAATTCGATGGCGAGCGTTTCATGCGCGGAAAGTTCGATCGAGTACCGCTCATGCGAACTGCACAATACGAAGTCGCCGGGCTGCAGATCGACGATATTGCCGGCCTGCCGATAGCGACCCGATCCGCGGCATTGCAAGTGCAGGATTACGCGAGCAGGATTTGCCGGAACCGGCTCGCGACCAACGCGGCAAGCATGTGTCTGGGGACGCAGCATCGCGAGCTCGCCGATCGTCCAGAACCACATTCGTCCGTGAAAATCGGGATCGCGGGCGTCGACATAGCTGCCGGCGTAGCGCCGGTTCGAGAGCTCATTCCAGTAGTCGAGGCATTTCTCGGGCTGGACGTCGCAAGTCTCGAACTTCTCGATCGCGTTCATTCGTTTTCCCAGCGCATTCGGGGCACCGGCCTTACCGCATCAGGCTGTCGAGATAGTCGTCGGCGATGCCGACCTCTTTGTAGTGCGCGCGCGCGTCGCGGATGTAGTCGAACACGTCGTAGTGGCCGACGGTGTTGCCCTGCTCGTCGAGCCACATCAGCGGGCCCGAGACGACGAAGAACACCTTCATCGGATCCTTGTGCGCGTAGCTAACCAGCGTGTGGCTCTCGCCGGGCGTCTCGAAGATGAAGTCGCCCGCGGTCGCGGTCCAGTCATGCTCGAGATAGGCCCACTTACCGCTGATCGTGTAAGCCCAGATCGGCTTGGGGTGATAGTGCCGGTTCACGATGCACGGCGTCTTCGACATCAGCACGTCGGCCCACATGTTCAGCGTCGGGCTGATCCACACGGGCTTGGAATAGACGTCTTCGACCGCAGGCCGCCCGATCGGGACCCACAGCCGCTCGTCCCCCTCGGCGATCTTGGCCATGTAGGCTTCCGGCATCGCGCCGGGGCGCAGCGCCTGCGGCACGGGCGGCGTGCCTTTCCACGGTTCGGTGGTCGGCGCTTCGGGCATGGGTGCATCCTCTCCTCGGCCGGTCCTTTCTGGACTCGGCTCGGGCCACACCCTGCCCAAAGGCCGTTAGCTAGGCAAGCGATCCCTCAGCGCCGGGCAAGCACGCGCGGCGCGGTTTCCCTGAGGAACATCGCGACGATCCCGCCGGCAAGCGTGAGGCCGAACATCAGCCACAGCGCGGCGTTCAGCCCATGGCTGTCGGCCAGCATGCCGGCGATCTTCGGGCCGAACGCCCCGCCGATGATCTCGGAACTGCCCATCGTCAGCCCGAACACGGTCGCGAGCTGGGCAGGGCTGACGCTTTCCGACGGCACGGTCGCCATGAACAGCGGGAAGATGCCGTTCAATGCCCAGCCGACGAAGAAGATCGCCACCATGATCCAATAGGGCCCGTGGAAGTACATCGCGCCGAGCGGCAGCAGCATCGACAGCAGCGGCGCAGCGATCATCACCGGGCGCCGGCCGATCGCGTCGCTGAGGCCCGAGGTCGCGAAGCTGCCGATCGTCGCCGAGATGCCGAGCGTGCCCATCAGCCAGCTTTGCTCGGTGTCGGTGTAGCCGCGTATCTGGGTCAAATAGAGCGGCATGAACGCCCAGGTGATCACCAGGTAGGCGACCAGCAGGATGCCCATCACCACGCAGACCCACACGTTGCGGATTTTCAGGACTTCGACGATCGCGCGCAGATACTCCGCGATCCCGCCGGCGAGGCCTTTGCGATGCCGCTCGGCCTTTTCCTCTTGGCTCTTGGCGGGCTCCTCGATCAGGAACCAGATCAGCAGCCCGCTGATGATCCCCGGCACGCCCGCGATATAGAACGCGTTGCGCCAGCCGTAATGGAGCGCGAGCGAAGTCAGCACCACCGGCGCGACGAAGCTGCCGAAGAAGTTCGAGCCGAAGTTCTGCGCGATCCCCTGCGCGAGGCCGCGCCGCTCCGGGCTGACCTCGCGGGCGACCATCGCGTGGCTGACCGGCATCACCCCGCCTTCGGCGACGCCCATCAGGATGCGCGCGCCGATCAGCATCGCGAAGCTCGCGGCAAGGCCGGTGAGGAACGAGCAGCACGAGAACGCGAGGGTCGAGATCACCAGCAACAGCTTGCGGTTGCCGACGATGTCGGAAATGCGCCCGACGCCGAACGCCGCGATCGCCCAGAAGAACGAGAACACGCCCGCGACGCTGCCGACCTGATCGTAGCTGAGGCCGAGATCCTTCTGCACGAACGGCATCAGAAAGTTGGTCGAGTTCCGATCGAAGAACACGATCCCGAAATTGAGGCTGAGCAGCCCCACCAGCAATGCCTGATAGCCCGCCGAATATCTCCTGGCCGTCGCCGCCGTCGCCATGTCCCGTTCCCTCTCCCGTCTCTCGTATTTTTAAAGGAACGACCTCACCGGATCGCTGCCATCCCAATCCTGCGAGGCCTTCCAGAACCGCGTGAAGGCCTCGTCCATCCCCGGCGTCACCGGCAGCAGTTCGAGGAAGCCCCACTGCGGGCCGTTCCCGTCGTCGAGATAGACCACCTCGCCGCCGGTCGGCACCGCCGCGCGGAACGCCTCGACGTAGCCGCGTTGCTGATACTCGCGGCTCGCCGCGTCGACGTCGGCGCAGGCGAGGCCGAAATGGTGGAAGCCGTAGCCGCGGTGCTCGATGGTTTCCTTGTACACGCTGGGGTTGTCGTCGAGCGGCTGGATCAGTTCGATCAGCATGTGCCCGGCAAAGCCCATCGCGATGGTGATGTCGGCGACCGATTCCTCGCCGCGATAGGTCTGCCCCGGCACCAGGAAGTGTTCGAGCACGAAGAATGGCCCGGCCTTGCAGTTGGTCACCCAGTGATCGATCGCCGCGCGCAGATCGGACACGATGAAGGCGGTTTGCGCGATGCCGCCCATCGGCTGGCCGTAGCCCAGCTCGTCTGCCATTATGCTCTCCCGGTCCCGGATCAGGTCCGGGGTTTCGCGCATGGCTCGCCAATCGGCGCGACAAAGTCAATCGCGGCGTGCTAGAGGATGGCGAAAGCAACGAGCGGAGAGCAAAGTGGCCACCCAGGCGGCGCACAAACCCGAATGCGGCGAGCAGGAATGGCAGGCGCGGCAGGATCTCGCCGCCTGCTATCGCATCTTCGACATGCTCGGCTGGTGCGAATCGATCTACAACCACATCACCTTGCGCGTGCCGGGCGAGGACGCGTTCCTGATCAACCCGTTCGGCCTGTTGTGGTCCGAAGTGACCGCCTCGAACCTGATCAAGATCGACAGCGAGGGCAACAAGCTCGACGGCAGCCCGCACTTCGTGAACCTCGCCGGCTTCACCCAGCATTCGGTGTTTCACAAGCAGCTCCCCTGGGCCCACGCGATCGTGCATACCCACACGCCCGATACGATGGCGGTGTGTTCGAGCGAGGAGGGCCTCACGCCCACCAACTTCTATTCGTGCTTCTTCGAAGGCGCGATCGGCTACCACGATTTCGAGGGCATCACCGTGCGCGCGGAAGAAGGCGAGCGGCTGATCCAGAACCTCGGCAACCACCGCGTGCTGATGTTGCGCAATCACGGGCCGGTGGTGATGGGCGAGACCCTGCCCGAGATGTTCTTCAAGTACTACATGCTCCAGCGCGCGTGCGAGATCCAGGTGAAGACCGCCGCGCTGGGCAAGCCGATCCGCGTGCCCGACGAAGTGATCGAGGTGCACCAGAACGATCGCGACAAGATGCTCAACGCCGCTTTCGGAGTGCTCGATTTCGAGGCGTGGAAACGCAAGCTCGACCGGATCGACACCAGCTGGAAAGAGTGAGTCCCCGCGAAGGCGGGGACCTCCCGCCTCTTGTCGTGCGGTTGTAACTCGCGCATCAGGCCTGAGGCCCCTGCCTTCGCAGGGGCTCGCAGGATGTTTCATGGCCGACCTCACCGTCAACGAGCGCCCGGTGCGCTTCGAGCTCGATCCCGAGACGCCGCTGCTGTGGGCGCTGCGCGATGCGGCGAACCTCACCGGCACCAAATACGGCTGCGGCGCGGGCGATTGCCATGCATGCACGGTGATCGTCGACGGCGAGCCGCTGCGCAGCTGCCTAATCACGATCGCCGAGGCCGAAGGGCGCTACGTCACCACGATCGAGGGGCTCAGCCGCGACCGCTCGCATCCGGTGCAGCAGGCGCTGGTCGCCGAACAGGCGATCCAGTGCGGGTTCTGCACCCCGGGCATCGTGATGGCGGCGGCGGCGCTGCTCAAGCGCAATGCCGCCCCCTCGCAGGCGGAGATCGAGCAGGCGGTGCCCAACTTGTGCCGCTGCGGGGTCTATCCGCGGCTGGTGCGCGCGATCCAGCGCGCCGGGCGGGTCTCGGCCGACCAGGAAATGATCAGCGCCGCGCCCGCGCCGGGGATCAGCATCGACGACGCCGCGCGCGCGGTCCCGGCGATGAACCCGAAGCCGGACGATGGAGAATGACGCGATGAAGGCGACGATCTGGCACAACCCCAATTGCGGCACCTCGCGCAAGGTCCTCGAAACGCTGCGCAACGAGCCCGACGTCGAGCTGACGGTGGTCGAATACCTCAAGCATCCGCCGAGCGAGGAGAAGCTCGCCCAGCTCTATCGCGACGCCGGCCTTGCGCCGCGCGACGGGCTGCGGCTGCGCGGCACCGACGCGACCGAACGCGGGCTCGACCAGGCGGACGACGCAACGGTGCTCGCGGCCATGGCCGCCGAGCCGATCCTGATCGAGCGCCCGCTGGTCGAAACCGACAAAGGCGTGCGCCTGTGCCGCCCGGCGGAGGCAGTGAGCGAGATCCTCTGAGCGGGAACTGACATCGCCCTCGCGCGATTGGTCTTTCGTTGTCTCACCCGGCGACGTGAGTCGCGCCGGCCCTTGCAATTGCGGGCTCGATTTGCGAACGCCGGGTCAAGGAAATCGGTCCCCATGCCCGGGGGCGCGGCAAGGGATCGCATGCGAATGGCGTCACAGGACTTCGCGGAAGAACGCAAATCCGACCGACTGAAGCGCGCGCTGCGCCGATTGATGGGCCCGTGGGGCGTGTTCGTCGAAGGCTTCATCCAACATCCCAAGATGGTCGCCTCGATCATCCCCTCATCGCAGTTCACGATTCGCCGGATGCTCGCGCCGGTGAAGTGGGACGAGTGCAAATTGTTCGTCGAATACGGCCCCGGCGTCGGCACCTTCTGCCGCCCGGTGCTCGATCGGCTGCGGCGTGACGGCACATTGCTGGTGATCGACACCAACCCGCTGTTCATCGACTATCTGAAGCGCACGATCGGCGACAGCCGGTTTATCGCGGTCCACGGTTCGGCCGAGGACGTCGAGGAGATCGTGCGCGCGAACGGGTTCGACCATGCCGATTACGTGCTGTCGGGCCTGCCGTTCTCGAACCTGCCCGACGAAGTCGGCGCGGCGATCGCCGCGGCAACCTATCGCGTTATCCGCAAGGGCGGAGCGTTCCTGACCTATCAGTTCAGCAGCGCCGCGCGGAACTATACCGCGCGTTATTTCGAGCGGGTGGTGGACGGATTCGAGCCGCTCAACGTGCTCCCCTGCAAGCTCGCCTGGGGCTGGAAGGACCGCGGCGAGAGCTAAGCGCCCCGGGCGCTGCGGCTTCACTCGAAAGTCGTCGCGGCCGTTCTCGGGCTGCCCGAAAGCTGCTCGTAGAGCGCCGCCGTGATCGCGGCGGTGAGCGCACCCCACAGCGCACCGACCAGCGAGCTTGCGGCGCCGCCGACGAACAGCTGGCCCTGCGGCCCGCCCACCAGCGCTCCGACCATGCCGAACAAGCCTTCCGCCAGCGCGGCGATGATGACGTAGGGGATCAGCAGCAAGGCATAGAACAGCAGCAAGCGGAGGCTGTTGCCGCTGGTAAGCCGCCACGAACGCCGGATCGCCGTCAGCGGATTGAGCGTATGCTCGGCGACGATCACCGCGGGAATCAGCGAAACCTTGATCGAGACGTAGATCGCCAGCACGATCGTCAGCCCGATCCCGATCCCCGCGATCGCCATTGCCCCGGCCTTGGCCGGCGCGATCACCAGCAGCGCGGCCACCAGCGACATCGCCACGGCCACGATCGCGGTCGCCAGGATATACGGCAGCACCCCGATCAGCCCGCGCTTCAGCGCCTCCTGCACGGTCGGCCGCGAGCGGTCGGTGAACAGCACCAGCATCGCCAGCCGGCCGATCGCGCCGATCACCGTCACCACCAGGATGTAAGGCATGATCGAGATGAGATAGGCCTGCAGCAGCGGCATCATCTGCTCGGGCGTCATTCCTTGCGCGATCTGCGGCTGCTGCCCGAGGAAGAACACGCCCGCGAAGCCGGGCAGGAAGAAGAACAGCCCGGCGAGGATCGCCAGCACGTCGGTGTTGCCTTTCAGCAGCGTGATCGCCCGGTCCCAGGCCCGTTCCATGCTGATCTTCATCGGCGTGCGCCTCCTCCGCGATTGAATGCTTGATAGCCGCTTAGTTCCGCGCCACGCAATGCGGATGGCCGGAAATGCGCAGCAGGAGATCGAATGGCGGATCGACCAGGTTGCCGTGCCTTATCGTGCGGCGCTCGCCGAGCAGGAACGCCGCAACGCCGCGATCGCCGCGGGCGAGGCGCGCGAGCTGGTCTGGCTGCTCGAGCATGAGCCGGTCTACACCGCCGGCACGAGCGCGGGCGAAGGCGAGCTGATCGATCCGCGCTTCGAGGTGGTCGAAACCGGGCGCGGCGGGCGCTACACCTACCACGGGCCGGGCCAGCGGGTCGGCTATGTGCTGCTCGATTTGGGCCGGCGCGGGCGCGACGTGCGCCGCTTCGTCCATGGGCTGGAGGAATGGGTGATCGCGACGCTCGGCGATTTCGGCGTCGAGGCCTGGGCGGTGCCCGATCGCATCGGCATCTGGACGCAGGATATCGACGGCGCCGAGGCCAAGATCGGCGCGATCGGCGTGAGGGTGCGCAAATGGGTGACGATGCACGGCTTCGCGGTGAACCTGGCGCCCGACCTTGCCCATTTCGGGGGGATCGTGCCGTGCGGCATCCGCGACTACGGGGTCACCAGCCTTGCCCGGCTCGGCATTCCGGTTGCGCAAGCGGCATGGGATGAGGCATTGCGGGCGCGCGCCGCGGGCTTCCTCGCCGCGCTGACGACCGCACCGGTGGAGTGACGACCCGAATGAAAGCCCGCCTGCTCGCCGCCGCGTCCGCCGCTCTGCTGCTTGCCGGGTGCGGCGGGCACAAGGAGAAGGAAGACCAGCGCACCGCGTCGGGCCAGGTGCTCCAAGGCACGATCAGCGACGACATGCTGCCGCTGGCGACCGTCACGTCGCAGCCGCCGCGGATGCCGGTGAAGGCCTCGGGCTCGGGCGGGGCCAGCGCGCAGGCGCAGGACGAGGTCGACCAGGCGACGCTCGACGAGGCCGCGGGCGATAACGACGACACGCCGCCCGCCGCCACCGACAGCCCCGAAGGCGACTAGACGGCGCCTAGGGGCGCCTGCTCGATCAGCCGCCTGGCCCGTTCGAGATGTGGCCGGTCGGGCAGCGGCATGATCATCGTCGTGTTGCCGCAAATGCCGTTGGGCTGCTCGACCTCGTAGAGCTCGGCCAAAAGCATCCGCAGGTGGTCCGGGCTGCCGCACTTGGACAGCATGATGCCGTGCGGCGCAACGCGCATCACCGCGGCGAGATCCTCGCGCCACCAGGACGAGCCGATCGCGTTGATCCGCACCCAGCGCGCGGGCGCGCCGGGATTCCCGCGATGCGCCACGCTCATTCCTCCAGCATCTTCTCCAGCATGAAGGTCGCCTCGGCCGCAGCGGGGATGCCGATGTAGCACATCGCCTGGAGGAAGATTTCGCGCAGCTCCTCCTTGGTCACGCCGTTCGCCAGCGCGCCCTGGAGGTGGACGCGGACCTGGTTCATCCGGCCAGCGCCCATCAGCATCGCGACGGTGATCATGCTGCGCTCGCGGTGGGTCAAGCCGGGGCGCTGCCAGACGTCGCCGAAGCAGAATTCGGTCACGTATTCCTGCAGCGGCAGGCCGATCTCGCTTGCCCGGGCGTGCGCCTGCTCGGCGCCTTCGGGGCCGAACATCTTGCGCCGCAGCTCCAGCCCGGCGGCGAACGCGTCGCTTCTTTCATCCATGCTCATTCCTCCCACAGGTACGGATACCAGCCGCGGATCGCCTCGCTGTGGTCCGCGCCCTTGCCGCATTGCTCCACCGCGGACTGCATCCGCTGGTGGACGAGCCGGCTGACCGGCGCGTCGAGCTCGAGCTCGTCGGCCAGGCGCGCGGCGATGCCGGCGTCCTTGGTCAGGAGCGCGAGCGCGAAGCCGGTGGCGTACGCGCCAGTCACCACATGGTCCTTCATCACCAGTTCCGACACGAAGCTGCGCCCGGTCGAGCGATTGAGGATCTCGACCATCTGCGCCGGATCGAGCCCGAAGCGCTTGCCCATGCTGAGGGCCTCGGCGGTCGCCGCATACGTCGCGGCGGCGGCGTAGTTGTTCGCCGCCTTCATCGCGTCGCCCGCCCCGAGCCGCCCGACGCGGAAGATCTGCCCGCCGAGCGTTTCGAGGATCGGCATCGCGCGATCGGCCGCGGCCGGATCGTCGGAGCCGACCATGATCGTCAGCGAGCCGTCCGCGGCGCGCACCACGCCGCCCGACACCGGCGCATCGATCATCGCGATATCCGCTTCGGCGAGCGCCGCGCCGGTCGCGCGGGTCACCGTCGGCTCGCTCGAGCTCATGTCGACCACCAGGGTCCCGCGTTTCGCATGCCGAAGGACTGCGCCCTCTTCCGCGCGCAACAGCACCTCCTGCACGTCGTCGCTGGTCGGCAGCATCGTGATCAGCACGTCGCATCGGGCGATCTCTTCGAGCGATCCCGCGGTCGCCCCGATGCGTTTGGCGACCGCTGCGGCGCGATCGCGGTCGAGATCGTAAATCGTCAGCGCATGGCCCGCTGCCGCAAGGTTCGCGGCCATGGGCTCGCCCATCCGGCCGACGCCGACAAATCCGATCCGGCTCACCCGCTCCTCCTCACGCCCGGGGGTTATGGCCCGCGCTCCGCAGGTGTTGCACGATAATCCGGCGAACCGAAAGGCCGGACCTGACGGCGCGCACGCCGCCGCCGGAACAGGTCGTCATGTTCGGCCGCGTCGAGCGCGGTGGGCTTGCCGGTCCGGTTGCGAGCCCGAAGGGCCGGCAGCGTTTACGCCTTCTTGCGGCCCCGCTTCTCCCCCGGCTTGCGCCCGAGGCCGATTTTCTTCGCCAGCGTCTGGCGCTTCTTCGCATAATTGGGCGCGACCAGCGGATGGTCGGCATGGAGCCCCCAGCGCTCGCGATATTCGCGGGTCGACAGCCCATGGTCGGTCGAAAGGTGGCGTTTGAGCACCTTCATCTTCCGGCCGCAGTCGAGGCACACGACGTGGTCCGGATTGACCGAGGCGCGAAGCGAAACCGCCGGCTCCCGCCGCGCCGGCTCGCTCGGCTTGGTTCCAAGGCCCGCAAGCGCGCCGAAGACCGCCTCGATCAAGATGGGCACCTCGTCGATCGCCACGTTGTTGTTGCTCAAGTGAGCGGCAACGATGTCCGTCGTCAGCGTGATCAAGCTTTCGGTCGTCATAAGTGGCTCGTTGGCCAAGTCCGTCTCTCCCTCCAGACTTTGTCAATCATACGAAATTTTCGTATATGGCGTTTTCCTATAGTGGTTTCGGGCGTCGTCAAGCTCCGTCGGCGGATCGGAATTGATAGGCACTATTGCCAAGGCCGATCGAGCAATTTCGGCGCGCGGCACCCGCGTTTGTCCGCGATTTGGTTCGACAAACATTGACCGCCGCCAGATGGCGGGGCGCGCAACGTCTTCTTTTGAGACAACAAAAGCCGACGGCGCGGCGCCGAGCGGCCTCCCGTTCCACAGCTTCTTCGGGCGGCTGGCCCTCTGCGGGCCGCGGCTAGGCCGCAGCCCTGCGCCGTTCGAGCCCGGCGCCTGCCACGGCGCCGTGCTCGAACGGAGCGGCTTCGCCCGCGAGCCTTTTCAAGAAGACTGCGGGGGCAGCGTCCCTGGTTCAGGCGGCGCCGGCATGCCGGAGCGCGATGAACCAGGGACCCGCGCCCCGACGAAAATTACAGCTGCGACGGCGCTCCGTCGAGCAGGATGGTCTTGGTCTCGAGGTACGGCCACAGTCCCTCGGCCCCCCCTTCGCGGCCGATGCCGGACTGCTTGAACCCGCCGAACGGGGTACCCCAGTCCATCCTCAGGCCGTTCTGCGCGACCACGCCGGTGCGCACCCGCCGCGCGATCTTGTAGGCCGCGTCGACATCGTGGGTCAGCACCGAGCCATGGAGCCCGTAGTTGCTCTCGTTGGCGATGCGGATCGCGTCTTCCTCGTCCTCGGCGGGGATCAGGCACAGCACCGGCCCGAAGATTTCCTCCTGCGCAATGCGGCTCTGGTTGTCGACATTGGCGAACAGCGTCGGCTCCATGAAGTAGCCTTTGTTGAGATGCGCCGGGCGGCTGCCGCCGGTGACGAGGTCGGCCGACTTGCGGCCCTCGTCGATGTACATCTCGACGCGCTCCAGCTGGCGCTTCATCGCCAGCGGTCCGAGCTGCGTGCCCTCGTCCTCGCTGTAGCCGATCTTGGTGCTTTCCATCACGCCCTTGATCGCTTCGGCCAGCTCGTCATGCCGGCTCTTGGGGACGATCGCGCGGCTCAGCATCGCGCAGATCTGGCCGGAGAGCATCGTGATCGTGGTGCCGAGCAGGTTCGCCGCATCCTGGGTCGAAAAATCGTCGCGGATGATCGCCGCGGACTTGCCGCCGAGCTCGAGCGTGTAGCGCCCGATCCGGCTGCCGCAGACTTCGGCGATGTGCTTGCCGGTGGCGGTCGAGCCGGTGAAGCTGACCTTGTCGATGCCGGGATTGCGGACCAGCGCGTCGGCGGCGTCGCGGTCCGCCGGCACCAGGTTGAGCACGCCCGGCGGGAAGCCCACCGCTTCGGCTTCCTCGGCGATGATGTAGGTTTCGAGCGGGGTTTCGGGCGACGGCTTCATCACCACCGTGCTGCCCGAGATCAGCGCGTAGGCGACCTTGCTCATCATGATCATGTAGGGCGCGTTCCACGGGGCGATCGCGGCAACAACGCCGACCGGCTCGCGCGCGACGATCGCGGTGTCGATCATCTGGCCCTTCTTCTGCTCGACCCACTGGAAGCTTTCACCCAAGTCGGCGATGCCGTCGAGCGTGACGTTGCCGTTCATCACCACGCCCTGGGCCATCCCCGGCAGGCCGCCGATCTGGGCGGTCCAAGCCTTGGCCAGCTCGCTGCTGCGCGCCTTCAGCCGCTCGGCGAGCTGCTTCAGCATGCGCCCGCGCTCGGCCGGCGGGGTAGTCGGCCACGGCCCCTCATCGAACGCCTTGCGCGCCGCGGCGACCGCGCGGTCCATGTCGGCGACGCCGGCTTCGGCGACCCGCGCGACGACTTCCTCGCTGTTCGGATTGACGACTTCGATCGACTTGCCGCTCTTCGGCTCGACCCATTCGCCGCCGATGTAGAGCTTGTCGGGATGGCGGATGGAAACTCCTTCGGGGGTCATGGCTGTTCTCCAGTTTGAATTGGCGTGAGCTCCTGCGAAAGCAGGAGCCTCGGGCTCGCGGGTGCTGCGCTTGCCGCTCTGGGTCCCTGCCTGCGAAGGGACTCACACCGGGCTTGGGACGCTCTTAGCATACTCGACACCCTCGCTAGTAGTTCGACAGGATAGTGAGGCTCTGGGAATCGAGCGGCTTGCCTTGCTTCTGCAACGCCGTCTCGCGCTTGTGCAGCTTGCCTTGCGCGTCGATCAGGAACGCGTGGATCGCGTGGACCTGATCCTTGGTCAGCAAGTCGTCCCACTTGGGCATGCCGTTCGGCACCAGCAGCCCGCCGAGCACGATCTGGACGAACTGAGCATGGATCCCCGGATCGAGCCGGCGCAAGTCGGGCAGCGGCGCGCGCGGCTGGTTCGAATGGCAGATCGAGCAGTTGGCAGTGAACAGCCCGGAGCCGAGCGCGATCATCTCCGGCGTCGCGTCTTTGAACTGCGGCGGCGGCGCGGGCGCGGGCTCGAGCGGTGGCAGGTCGGGCGGGATCGTCACTTTGCCGCCGCCCAGCTTGAACACCAGCAGGCGGTTCTCGTTGCTCTTCGAATAGGCTGCGGCATAGGGCGGCACGAAGCCCCAGCCGCCCCCGCCCCAGCCGGTCTGAACCGCGATGTACTGCACTCCGTTCACCCGGTAGGTCATCGGCGCGGCAAGGATCGTGCTGCCGGTCTCGATCGTCTTGAGCAGGGCGCCGCTCGAGGCATCGCGCACCATGAGCTTGCCCGAGGCGCTGCCGTAGACGACCAGCCCCGAAGCGGTCGCGAGCACGCCGCTCCTGTCCTGCCAGCCTTCGCGCGGCACGCTCCATTTCGACTTGCCGGTCAGCGGATCGATCGCGCGCAGCTCGTTGGTATAGGGCTTGTCCTTCACCCACTGCCACTGCGGCAGCGCCTTGACCTGGTCCTGGATCGCCTTGGGCAGGCCCGGCATCGCCGCCTTCAGGTCCGGCGTGAAGACCAGCGCCGCCGAGGCGTTCATCGCCTGAGGCCGGCGTGCCGCGTTCATCTGCCCGGGCGTGACGAACATCAGGTTGCCCATGTCGAGTACCGAGGCGAAGTAGGTCTTGCGCTGCGGATCGAACGCCGCCGGGTGCCAGTTGCGCGCGCCTGGAGAGCCAGGGAACACGATCTTCGGCCCGTCACGGTAGTCGGAGAAATCGGGCGTCAGGTTCGGGCGGAAGGTCTTGGGGTCGATCCCGTCGGCCCAGCTCATCCGCACCAACGCGTTGGCTGCGATCGGCCTGCCGGTCTGGCGGTCGACCACGTACATGAAGCCGTTCTTGGGCGCCTGCATCAGCACCGGGCGCTCTTTCCCGCCGACCTTCATGTTCGCGAGGATGATCGGCTGGGTCGCGGTCAGGTCCCAGTTGTCCTGCGGGGTCTCCTGGTAATACCACTTCATCTTGCCGGTCTTGCGGTCGATCGCGACCAGCGAATCGAGGTAGAGATTGTCGCCGCCCGAAGGCGAGCGCATCGCCTCGGGGTACGGACCGCCGTTGCCGGTCCCGACGATCACCTGGTCGAACTGCGAATCGTAGACGATCGCGTCCCACGCGGTGCCGCCCCCGCCGATATCCCACCGGCTCTTCGGGTCCCAAGTCTTGAGCGCCCGCTCGAGTTCGGGCGTCTCCTGCGCTCCCAGTTTTGGATCGTGCGGGATGGTGAAGAACCGCCAGGCCATCTGCCCGTCGGAGATCTCGTAGGCGGTGACGTAGCCGCGGGTATCGTATTCCGCGCCGCCGTTGCCGATGATCACCAGGTTGTCGGCGATCTCGGGCGCGCCGGTGATCGTGTAGCCGCGGGTGCGGTCGGTGAAGGTATCGACCTTCCAGTCGATCTTGCCGGTCTTCGCGTCGAGCGCGTAGAGCCAGCCGTCGTACGAGCCGACGAACACCTTGCCGTCGGCCACCTGCACCCCGCGGTTGGCCTGATCGCAGCAGCCGTAGCGGTTGAACTGCATGTCAACCTTTGGATCGAAGGTCCACAGTTCCTTGCCGGTCGCCGCGTCGAGCGCGTAGACCTTGCCGAGGTTGCCGGCGGTGTACATCACCCCGTCGATCACCACCGGGGTGGCTTCCTGCACCCGCGCGGTACCGAGATCGTAATCCCACGCAAGGCCCAGCTTGCCGACGTTCTTCGCGTCGATGTCGGTCAGCCGCGAATAGTGGCTCGACGCCCAGTCGCCGCCCGGATTGTCCCAATCGTCACCCGCGCCGTAGGCCGAAGTGTCGACGTGATCCGATTGCTGCGCGGGCCCGCACGAGGCGAGCAGCGCGAGCGCGGCGGCGGCGAAGAGGGCGCGTAGGTTCATGCGGGGCCGATCGTGCTGGCCGCGTTATGCGGGCCATGCGCTTTTGTACTGCTCGCACACCGAGCGCAAGCTGCGCGGAGCACGCCCGGTGATCCGCTCGACGTCGTCGGACTCGACGTCCATGAAGCCCTCGCGGATCGACTGGCCGAACGTCACCATGCCCTCGCTCGCCCACGGGATCGGGCCGTCGGGAACAATGTCGGAGGCCGTGCGCGGCACCCCGAGCGTATCGAAGTAGGCGTACATGCCCTCGTCGTCGACCGGCTCGATCACGATCGGCTTGCCCGACATCTGCGAGACCAGCGCCATCGCGTCCGGCAAGGTCCACATCTCCGGCCCGGTCACGTCGTAAGCCTGGTTGGCGTGTCCGTCCTGCGTCAGCACGCCGACCGCGATCGCCACGCAATCGTCGCGGCTGACGATCGGAACGCGGCCCTCGCCTGCGTTTTCCGGCTTGTGTCCCGACAGCAACGCGGGGACCGCCATCGCGGTGGCGACCGCTTCGGCGTAGAGGCTGTTGCGCAAGTGAGTCCAGGCGAGCCCGGAAGCCTCGATCATCTTCTCAGTGGCGAGATGGTCGAACCCCTCGACCGAGGGATTGCCCGGCTTCCTGACCCCCAGCAGCGAGGTGTACGCGACGTGCCGCACCCCCGCCGCCTTGGCCGCCTCGACCGCGGCGGTATGCTGCTCGACCCGCGACCCGACCCGCAAGGTCGAGATCAGCAGCATCCGCTCGCCGCCTTCCATCGCGGGGCGGAGCGTCGAAGGATCGTCGAAATCGGCGCGGCGGATGTGCGCGCCGGTGCCCTCGAACTCGGTAAGCGTCTCGGGGGTGCGCGAAAGGAACACCAGGTCCTCCGCCGGCACTTTCTCGAGCAGCAGCTTCGCGGCCGCACTGCCGAACTGCCCGGAGGCGCCGGTGACGATGATCTTGCCCATGAACTCTCCCGCCGCGCCGGGGTCCACCGCCCGCGCGCTTGGCGGCGACCATAACGGATGTTACGGTTGAGGCAAGAAATTGGGAGGAACCATGAAGCTCTTACTCGAAGACCGCATCGCCCTGCAGGACCTGATCGCCGATTACAGCTGGGCGCTCGACACCGGCGACGCCGACGCGCTGGTCGAATGCTTCACGCAGGATTGCGTGATGAGCGAAGAAGTGTTCGAGGACCCCGACGTGTGGGAAGGCCACGAAGGCATCCGCGGCCTGATGAAGCACTATGCGAACGCGCCGGGCTTCCCCGGCCGCCAGCACCACGTGACCCAGGTAAAGTACCTGCCGCAGGACGATGGCAGCGTGAAACTCAAGAGCTTTGCGTTCGTCACCGAATGCGAGGGCGAACCGCCCTACCTGCTGCGCTTCACCGGCTGGTACGACGATCACGCGGTGAAAGGCGCGGACGGCAAGTGGCGCTTCAAGCGGCGCACGGTGCGGCTGTGGGACGGCGAGGTGCTCAAGAACTTCCCCGGCCGCGGGCAGTGGGTGGCGAGGAAGCGGCCGGAGAGCCTGATCATCAGGCGATGAGTCTCATCCCTCGCGCGGGTCGGGCCCGTCCTCGGCCCAGGGCGAGCGCATGCGGTAGGGCACGAAGTGGAACACCGCCTCGACCGCGGCGATGGCATCGTCGCGGATCTTGAAGGCCTCGAGGAACGCGAAGCTGTGCGGGCGCAGGAAGAAGCCGGTCGCGCTGTTGCCGTCGGTCAGCGTGTATTCGCGCAGCCGCCCGTCGTGGTCGATGAAGCCGCCGGCAAGCGCCACCCCGGCCTCTTCGTCGAGCAATGGATAACGGCGCGCGCGAATCCAGTCGTCGAAGCGGTAATAGCCGAGCCGAAACTGCTCTTCGCAGCCGAGCCTCGCGATCGGCGCGAGGTCGGGCTGCGGGTTGTTGGTGGTGTTCACGCCGACTTCGCGGCGGTTGCAATCCGGATGGAACCGGGTGCGGATCGTGCCATCGTTTTGCTGGAGGGTGGCGAAATAGCCGTCGGCGAGCTCGCGCAGCCGCTCGCGGCTCGCGCGCGAGGCCGGCGGCACTTCGGCGACCAGTTCGGGCCGCTCGCCGATGTCGGTGGCGAGGAACGGCACCCCGCTGTCCACCGGCCGCCCGACCACCAGTTCGAACTCCGTGACCTCGCCTTTCGCGTTGGCGGCGATCCGCAGCACGAACAACGCACGCACGCCGCTCTCGTCGAACGTGCCGAAGCGCGCCGCGTTGCCGGTGACCGGATCGGCGAGCGACCACCGGTAGTCGCCGATCCCGGTTACGGTGCCCCAGGCCCCGTCGCCGAACGGCATTTCGACGCAATTTTCCGCGAACCGCGCGCGTGGCGCGAGCGGGAGCCGCGCGGGATCGTTGGCCCCGAGCGCGGCAACGCTGGTTTCCAGCAGGGCGAGGAGGTCGGCTCTGGGCAGGATCATGGCTCTCTCTTGCAATCTGCTTCCCGCTGCGGCGGGAACGGCAATCGTCATATACGGGGCACCAGCCGCCATTCGAGCGTCGCACTCGCGACGCACAGCGCCTCGCGACGGTAGCCGAACTCGCGCCCGACATCCTCGATCAGCACCGCGTCGGCCTGGCGGGTGACGCCTTGGACGTAGGCGGGGTTCGCAGCGAATACGTCGCGCGCGAAGCGGATGCGGTCGCCTTCGACGGCGAGGACTTTGGCGCCCGCCGCGCGGCCGGCTTCCGCGAAACGGCGGCCGGCTGCAAGCTGGGCGTCGTGGAGCAGCACCGCGTCGCCTTTCGGCGCCAGCTTCACGCCCACCGCCCGCGCCGCGACTGGCGCAGCGAGCGCGGCGGCGACCACCGCCCTGCGGCTCGCGCGGATCACTTGCCCACCTCGTGGGGCCCGGCGGCGAGGTAGTCGGCGATCGCCGAAAGCTGCTCGTCGCTCACTTCGCCGCGCGGCAGCGGGGGCATGTTGCCGATGCCAGTGCGCACCGCGAAGGTGATGTAGGGCTTCTTGAGGTCGCTGCGCTTTTCGAGGTTGGGTTCCTTCACCCGGCGCGCCAGCAGGCCGTAGCCCATGCCGTTGGGCGCGTGGCACATCGCGCATTTCTCGACGTAGAGCTTCTCGCCGCCGGTGGCGTTCGGGCGGTCGACGAGGGTGATCGGCTTGGGCATTCCCTGCGCCGCCAGTGCTGCGCCGACCGACGCGATAGCGATTGCTGCGAGCGGCAGGACAGCGCGCCGCACCTTAGCCCTCTCCCCTTGCGGGAGAGGGTTGGGAGAGGGGTCCGCCGCGCAGCGGCGGCTTCGCCGCCGACCCCTCTCCCTCCGCCCCTGCGGGGCTCCTCCCTCTCCCGCAGGGGGAGAGGGCCGATTGCTGTCACCGCGCAACGTGTCGCTCATTTCCTGCGCTCCCCTACCAGCCGCTTGGGCCAGATGCCGCTCTTGCCCGGCGCCAGAATCCCGTTCGGGTCGAGCGCGTCCTTGACCTTCTCGTTGAGCTTCCTCAGCGCTCCGCCGTTCCAGTCGTAAGTCCCCGCCACCAGGTCCATGTAATCGAGGTGCGTGCGGTACTCGCCGTAGCCAAGCGCCTTCGCGTCGGCCACCAGCGCGCGGAAGAACGGGTCGACCTTGGCCATGAACTTCGGGTCGTCCTTGTTGAAGATCATCGCGTTGACGTTGATCAGGTGGCGTTCCCCGAAGGCGAAACTGCCCTGGTAGTCGACGCCGTATTCCTGATAGCGGTCATGCGTGCGCTTGAACTGTTCGAGCGCCTTGGTGCCGTCCTGCGGAATGATCGGCGAGAACCCGATGTGCCCGCCGCGCCCGCCGTACCAGTTCACGTTCTGCATCGGGAAAGTCATCGGCGTGCCGGTCCAGCCCGAGCGTTCGAGCGGCTCTCCGCGGCGCCAGGTGGTCGGCTTGATCAGCATCGGGTTGATCGCGTTGATCGCCTTTTCGAGCACGGCATACGCGGCCTTGTTGATGTCCTCGCGCCCGTAGAGCCTGAGCGACACGCCCCACCAGCCGATGTTGAACTTCTTGCGGATCGCCTGGATCACGTCGTCGCCGATCGCGCCGGGCTTGTCGGTCCATTCCTGCCGGGTGGTCAGCACCGCGGCGGCGCGCAGCCAGTTGCCGATGCTCGGGCTCTGGGTCAGCACCCGCTCGCGCCGCAGCGGCCCGATGGTGTCGACCATCGCCTTGAGGTCTTCCGGCTTGTCGAACTCGACGTCCATGCCCATCAGGCTCTCGGGCTCGGGCATCAGCCACATGTTGGCCTTGGTGACGATCCCGAAGTTCGACTGGACGAACATCTGGTCCCACGCCGGGCCGAAGCCGAACGGGTATACCCCCCAGGTCGGCGCGTTGCTGAACGCGCCCATGCCGGTGCGGACCACTTCGCCGGTCGGCAATACGACTTCGAGCCCGCACAGGTTCTTGGTGTTCTCGCCATAGGGCGTGTAACCCACTCCGCGATCGAGCGCGTTGCCGATCACCGAGCCCCACGAGTTGCCCGGGGTCGACAGCCAGTACGGCAGGTTGTGCTGCTGGAGGTAATCGTAGAGGTCGTAGAACCCGACGCCGGGCTCGAGCGTGACGACGCCCGATTCCTCGTCGAACTCGATCTTCTTCATCCGGCTGAGATCGAGCACCACGCTGCCGGTAAGCTCCGGTGCGGTGCCGCCGTAGCCGAGGTTCTTGCCCCGGCTGAACGGCCATAGCGGCAGCAGGAACTGGTTGGCGATTCTGACCGCCGCCTGGACTTCCTCGACCGTCTCAGGCGCGATCGCCCCGGCAGGGTGGTGCCCGGCATCGTTGACCGCGAACTTGTCCTGATAGCTGGTCCGGTCGGCCGGCTCGAAGAAGACGTTCTTCGCGCCGAGCGCAGCCTCGAACGCGCGCTGGGCCTGCGCCATTTTCTGCGCGGTGAAGCCGGGAGGGAGTGGGATTTGTGCTGGCATCAGGTTCTCGCTTTGTTAGCCCTCTCCCCTTGCGGGAGAGGGTTGGGAGAGGGGTCGGCGGCGCCAGCCGCCGCTTGCGCGGCGGTCCCCTCTCCCTCCGCGCCTTCGGCGCTCCTCCCTCTCCCGCAAGGGGAGAGGGCGTATTCGAAAGCAATCTTCACTGCCCCGCCCCCCACTTGGTCCGCGCCGGCGGCCTTGCACCGCCATCCAGCCGGATCACTTCGCCGTTGATCAGCGGGGTACGGATCAGGAATTCCACGACTTCGGCGTATTCGTCGGCGCGCCCTCCGCGCTTGGGGAACTCGTTGCCTTCGAGCAGCTCGGCGACGAAATCGGGTGGCAGCATCGCGACCATGGGCGTTGCCATGAACCCCGGCGCAACGCCGTTCACGCGGATCGCGTATTTCGAAAGGTCCCGCGCCCAGACCAGCGTCAGCGCGGCGAGCGCGGACTTGGCCGCGGTGTAGGCGCCCATCCCCTCCTGGCCTTCGAAGCTGGCGATCGAGCAGGTGTTGACGATCACCCCGCGCTCGCCGTCGGGGCCCGAAGGCTGGTTCGCAATCATCCGGTGCGCGGCATGGGCGGCGAGGTTGGCGGCGCCGATCAGGTTCACCGCGAGCACGCCGCGGAACGCATCCATGTCGCCCGGACCGTCGCCGCTGGCGATCGGGCCAAGGCCGCCGATCCCGGCGTTGTTGAGCAGGATGTCGATCCGCCCGTGGCGCTCGATGGCCCTCTCGACCGCGTGCTTGACCGCTTCCTCGTCGCTGACGTCGCAAGGGACGAAGTCCGCGCCCTGCGGCGGGGTGCCCGAAACGTCGAGCGATACCACGGTCGCGCCGGCCGCCAGCAGGCGCCGCACGCCGCCCTCGCCGAGCCCCGAATTCCCGCCGCTGACCAGCGCGATCTTGCCGTTCGGATCCATTGCTCTCCCCGCCTGCCCCTGCGAAGGCAGGGGCGCCGCGTGTCGCGACTTTAACGAGCGTTACTTTTGTTCTAGCCTCGCCCCGAGTCAAGCCACCCCTCTTTCGTCATTGCGAGCGGCGGAGCCGCGAAGCAATCCAGGGCGGTGCGCGCGACGCTGGATTGCCGCGGGTCCTTCGGACCCTCGCAACGACGAAGTGGGGAGGGAATTAGTGGCGACGCGGGAGGAGCTTTACGCCGTGCTCGACGGCTTCGTCGAAGCACTGCGCGCGCGCGATCCGGGCCGCACGGCCTGGGCGCCGGACGTGTTCTATTCCGAGAACAACGTCCGCCTCGATCCGGGCGATGGATTGTGGAACACGCTGACCGCGCAAGGGCCGTACGACTTGCGCTTCGCCGATGAAGAGCAGGGCCAGGTCGCGCTGTTCACGTGCGTCGAGGAGACCAACGCGGTTTCCCCGGCCGCCGTTCGACTCGAAGTAAAAGACGGCGCGATTGCCGGGGCCGAAGTGGTGGTCGCGCGCAACGCCGACGAGGGATTTCCATTCCGCGGCCAGAAATTCGAGCGCAAACCGGCGATTGAATCAATTGTGCCGCCCGATGAGCGCTCTTCGCGGGCGGAATTGATCGCGTTGGCGAACGGCTATTTCGAGACGATCGAACTCAACGACGGCACGATCCGGACGAAATTTCACCCGCATTGCAACCGGGTCGAGAACGGGGTGCAGACGACCAACAACCCCGACTTTCCCGTGCCGGTCGCGCGGATGGGCTGCGAGGAGCAGTTCCGCCTCGGCAACTACCGCTACGACGACCGCCTGCGCGCCCGGCGCTTCCCGCTGGTCGATCTTGAGCGCGGGATCGTTCTGGCTCACGGCTTCATCGACCATTGCGGCAAGCTGGGCGATTACGAATTGACCGACGGAACCAAAGTCAGCTCGCCGATCCGGCGGCCGCACAGCTATTACCTCGCCGAAGCCTTCAAGATCCGCGCCGGCGCGATCGAGCAGGTCGAGGCGGTATTCCACTCGGTGCCCTACCGGATGCCGAGCCCGTGGGACGCATTGGGGGATTCGCGCGCATGACCAACCTCCGCCGCATCGTCGCGCTGATCCTGGTCGCGGGCGTGTTCGTGCTCGACGGGTACGACATCAACGCGATGGCGCTCGCCGCGCCGCGCCTGCAGCAGCCGCTCGGCCTCGCGCCTGACCGGTTCGGCTGGGTGTTCTCGGCACTGCTGATCGGCCTTGGCGCGGGCTCGGCGCTGATCGGCCCGCTCGGCGACCGGTTCGGGCGCAAGCCGCTGATCGTGCTCGGCTGCCTCGGAATCGCGCTGACGGCGTTCGGCACCGCGAGCGCGACGACGTTGACCGGGTTCTTCGTCTGGCGGCTGCTCACCGGCCTCGCGCTCGGCGCGGCGCTGCCCAACTGCAGCGCGCTCTCGGCCGAGCTCGCGCCGGAGAGCAAGCGGGCGAGCGTGATGGTGGTGGTCTCAGCCGGAATTTCGGGCGGCGCGCTGGTCGCGGGCTGGTTCACCCCGCCGCTGGTGGCGCTGGGTGGCTGGCAGGCGATGTTCCTCGCGCCCGGGCTGTTCGCGGCGCTGGTGGCGGCAGGCCTGTTTGTTGCCCTGCCGAAAACCGCCGCGCCCGCGGTGCCGGCAGGCAAAGCCGCGGCCCCGCAGCTCGAGCTGGTGCGGGCGCCGTGGCTGTTCCCGTTCGCGGTGTTCGCGATCGCGCTGACGATGAACTCGGCGAACCTGTACCTTCTCGGCCAATGGCTGCCGACGATCCTGCCCAAGGCAGGCTTCACGCTCGACCAGGCCGCGCGGGTTTCGGGCATCAGCCAGGGCGCGGGGATCCTGGCGGGCCTCGCGATGAGCTGGCTGATCGACAATTGGCGGCCGGGCTCGACGCTGTTCGCGGTCTATTCGATCGCCACCGCCTCGCTGCTTCTGCTGGCGCTCGGGATCGTCGGCGGCACCACGGGCTGGACCATGTTGTTGATCGTCGCGATGGGCGGAGTCTCGGGCGGAGGGATGGCCTTCCCGGCGCTCACCGCCTACCTGTTCCCCTCGCGCCTGCTGTCTTCGGCGATCGGCATGGGCGTATTGATCGCGCGCGGCGGGGCGATCGCCGCGCCCTTGATCGGCGGCGCGCTGCTCACGGCCGGGGCGGGGCCGGCCACATTCCTGTTCGCGGCGGTGCTGCCTTGTGCCGGATGCGCGGCGGTGTCCCTGGCGCTGCCGAAGGCCTTGCGAGTGCGGGAGCTGGAAAATCCTTCCCGCGACGGGGAGACGGCAGCCGCCGCAGGCCGGTGATGGAAGGGGCTCTCCACCGGCGCAGCGCGTATGGCGTCCGCCTCAGCCCGGCTCCGCGTCCATCATCGCCTGGAGCATCCGCCGGCCCTCTACCGCATTGCGGTCGCTCCTGACCATCAGCTCGGGCGGCGGATCGCCGTCGTAGAGGTCGATCATCTTCTCGATCTCGGCCGACGCGAAGATATCCTCGTCGATGACCGGGGCGAGGTTCACGCGCATCTGCGCGACGTCGGCGGTATCGTCCACGGCGACCGCGAAATGGTAGTAGCAGGTACGCTCGGTCGCCGGGGTGATCGAATGGTAGACCCGGTTGTGCGAGATGTGCGCATCCGGCGCCAGCGGATGATCGTCGGGATAGCTGACATCGGTGATTCCGCAGTGAAACCCCGGCAGATAGCTCGCCATGCCCATCGAGCGGTTGATCCGGTCGGTCGGATAGGCGCCCAGCGCGTGCATCAGCGGCGGGCACGGCGCATTGCGGATGTGCCGCATGCTCGAGACGAAACCGGGGCGCTTTTCCAGCACTTCGGGGGTGGAAGCGTTCTCCAGAGTACCGATGCTGGTGCCGTGAAGAAACGCGAGATGCGACAGGTCGAACAGGTTGTCGTTGAGCAACTGGTAGCGGCAATCGACCTCGTGGAAGAACAGTTCGTGGCCCGTCAGCCCTTGGCCTTCGAGCCCGATTTCGGCAAGCGGCGGCAGCAGCGCGGGATCGGCCTTGCCGGGCTCGCCGACCCATACCCACAGCCACATTCCATGCTCGACCACCGGATAGGCCGGGACCCGCAGCGCGGCCGGCGTGTGCTCCTGCGAGGGCACGTCCACGCATTGCCCGTCCGGGCCGAACGCCATGCCGTGATAGCCGCACACGATCGTGTCGCCCTTCAGGCAGCTCTTCGCGAGCGGAAAGTGGCGATGCGGACAACGGCCGTCGAGCGCAACGGGCGTTCCGCCTTCGGTGCGATAGAGCACGACCGGCGTGTTCACGATCGTGCGCCCCACCAGTTCGCGCCCGACGTCCTTCGCGAAGGCGGCGACATACCATGCGTTGCGGGGCGCGAAGCTGCCGCGGCGGAATGGATACATGAAGCTTCTCCCAATCGCCGCGACTCGGCTCGCAACGGGAGATTAGTTTACACTGTAAGCTTGCGTTGCGTCCAGTATCGTCGGAAGGTCGGTCCATGGCCCGTTCGCCCAAGCTCAACCGGGAGATTATCGTGCGCGAAGCGATCGCGCTGCTCGGCGAGGGCGGGCTGGAGGCAGTCAGCTTGCGCAAGATCGCCGAGCGGCTCGGGGTCCGGGCGCCCTCGCTTGCCCGCCATGTCGGCGACAAAGGCCAGTTGCTCGCCCTGCTGTCCGGCGCGATTTTCAGCCAGGCGCTGGATACCATCCCTGCCGGCGTCACCGGCGGCGCCTGGCTCGAGGCGTTCGGCCACGCGTTGCGCCGCAAGCAATCGGAGACCCGCGACATAGCTGGATTGCTGTCCACCGTTCCCCCGAACGAGGAGGTCCATCTCGGGGTGAGCGAACGGCTGCACCTGCTGATGCGCGAGGCCGGGCTGGAAGGGGACCGCGCCCAGGTGGAGCAGGCGGCGATCCAGGCGCTGGTGACCGGTTGGATGATGTTCGAGAAATCGCCGCGCGCGCAGCAGTTTGCCGCCCGACTGCCGAGCGATCACGCATTCGAGGACAGCCTGAAAGCCCTGATTGCCGGGTTCGCCGTAGATCGGTGAATCAGTCCGGCTTGGTGGCCTCCAGGAAGCGCGAGCGGCCCTGGTCGTCCTTCGCCTCCAAGGTGTCGATCAAGATGCCGAGAATGCGGTTCAAGGTGACGATGTCCATGCTCGAAAGCTCGCTGAGCAGGTACTGCGCCACCTTCTCGCTTTGCGGCTGCATGATCCGGTAGAGCCGCTTGCCTTCCTCGGTCAGCGTCAGCGCCTTGCGGCGGCGGTTGTTGGGATCGGTGACGACGGTGATCCGCCCGTTGCGCTCGAGCGCCGCGACCGCGCGCGACACGCTCATCACGTTGACCCCGGTCTTCTCCGCCACTTCGTGGCTGGCGGTGGTGCCGAGCGCGCCGATCGTCATCAGCAGGCGGAACTCGTTGAGGCTGATCTTGTAGCGATCGGCGAGATGGGTCGCGAACGGCGCCATCAGCCGGTTCGAAAGCTTGAGCAGGTCGTGCAGCATGCGCGCCGGCTCCGCCGAGCGCATCTCCCCCTTCACCACCGCGCGTGTCGCCACCTTGTCCACCCCTTGTGACGCCGGTCGATGCGTGTCGCCGGCCTTGGCTTCAACCGTAACATTCGTTAGCGTCGCCGCACAAGCTTGGGAGAAGCAGGTATGAACGCCTTTCCGCAGACCATCCATTTCATCGGCTCGAACATGCCGCGAAGGATGGAGATTTCGGTCGAGAACCTCGCAGTCGAAGGGGAAATCCCGCCCGAAGTGAACGGCGCGTTCTTCCGCGCGGTGCCCGACAACGCCCACGCCCCGATGTTCGAGGACGACATCGCGCTCAATGCCGACGGGATGATCGCCAGGTTCGACATCGAGAACGGCGCGGTCGATTTCGCGATCAAATACGTCGGGACCGACCGCTACAAGGCCGAAAAGAAGGCGCGCCGGGCGCTGTTCGGGCGCTATCGCAACCCGTTCACCGA
>DASVLP010000033.1:0-71211 GCA_036384795.1 Sphingomonadaceae bacterium
CTCGCCGAACGCGCGGATGCCTTTGGTCAGCGCGGCCCGCAGGCCCTGCTCGTGGGTGCCGCCGTCCGGGGTCGGCACGGTGTTGCAGTACCAGCTATAGGCGCCGTCGGAATAGAGCGGCCAGGCGACCGCCCATTCGGCGCGGCCCATCTGCTCGCCGGCTTCGTTCGCCGGGAAATCCTGATGCCCCGCGAAGAACTGGCTGGTCACGCACTCGCGCGCGCCGATTTGCTCGGCGAGGTGGTCCGCAAGCCCGCCGGGGAACTGGAACACCGCTTCGGCCGGTACGTCTTCGCTGGCGAGCGCGGGCGCGCACTTCCAGCGGATCTCTACCCCGGCGAACAGGTAAGCCTTGGAGCGGGCGAGCTTGAACAGCCGGGCGGGCTTGAACTGGCGGTCGCCGAAGATTTCCACGTCGGGCACGAACGTCACGCTCGTCCCGCGCCGGTTGGGCGTCGGGCCGAGCTTCTGCAGCCCGCCCACCGGCAGCCCGCGCGAGAACTCCTGCGCGTAGAGCTGCTTCTCCCGCGCGACCTCGACCCGGGTCAGCTCGGACAGCGCGTTGACCACGCTCACGCCGACCCCGTGCAGACCGCCGCTGGTTGCATAGGCCTTGCCCGAAAACTTGCCGCCCGAGTGCAGTGTGGTGAGGATCACTTCGAGCGACGATTTGCCGGGAAACTTCGGATGCTCGTCCACCGGCATGCCGCGGCCGTTGTCGGTGATCGTCAGGCGGTTTCCTTCCTCAAGCACGACCTCGATGCGGTTCGCGTGGCCGGCGACCGCCTCGTCCATCGAGTTGTCGAGCACTTCGGCGGCGAGGTGGTGCAGCGCCCGCTCGTCGACCCCCCCGACGTACATTCCGGGACGCCGCCGCACCGGCTCGAGGCCTTCGAGAACTTCGATCGAGGAAGCGTTGTAGTCACCGCTGTCGCGCGGCAGTTCGTCGAACAGGTCACTGGACATAGCACGAGCTATAAGGCGCGGAATCGCGCGCTTACAAGCGGGGCGAGGCGGTTATCGCCTTAAAACTTCGCCGGTGCTGCCGAGACTACGTCGACCGTGCCGGCGCCGACCTTGCGCACTTCCATCGCGCGCTCGATCACGCCGTCGGCGCGGAAGCGGAACGGTCCGTCGATCCCGATGAACCCACCCGGATCGCGCATCCTGGCGGTTGGAAAATCGCGGCCCGGCGTCCAGTCGCGCGCGATCCTGAGGGTCAGCAACACCGCGTCGTAGCCAAGCGTCGCGATCCGCGGCGGGGAAGAGCCGAAGCGCGTGCGGTAGCTGTCGGCGAAGCGCCTGAAGCGCGCGTCGGAAATGGTCGAGAACAGCGCCCCGCGCAAAGCCGGGCTGTTGGCGATGCTCTCCTCGCCGCCCCACAACTCGGTGCCGAGCAGCCGCGGCGTCGCGGCGCCCGCGGGCTTCACCGCGGTGGCCGCCTGGATCGACAGCCGCGCGCCTTCGGCAATCAGCAGGGTGTCGAACCCGCCCTTCTGGCGCAGGCGCTGGGCCGCGCTGATGATCGAGGTGTTGCCGCGATCGTAGCTTTCCTTGGCCACGACCGCGCCGCCCTTGGCCCGGACCGCGCGCCCGAGCGCCGCCTCGGCGCGCGCGCCGTATTCGCCGCTCGGCACCAGGACCGCGAACCGTTTCGAGCCGGCCGCGCTTGCGTAGTCCACGGTGCGGGCGATCGACTGGTCGGGGCTCACGCCCATCACGAACACGTCCGGCCCGGCGACCGAGTTGTCGTTCGAGAAGCTGATCAGGGGTACGCCCGCCGGGCGCGCCTTGGCGACCACCGCGCCGACGTCGTCGCCCAGCAGCGGCCCGAGGATCAGCTTGTTGCCATCCGAGATCGCCCGCGCGGCCGCGCTCGATGCGCCGGTCGCGGTATCGTACGTGGTGATCCGAAGATTCGCGGCATTGGTGTCGAGCAGCGCCATCGTGGTGGCGTTCGCCAAGGCGGTACCGACCCCCGCATAGCTGCCCGACAGCGGCACCAGCAGCGCGACGCGGTGGCGCTTTTCGTCATTGGGCAGCGTCGAGGTGGTCGGCTTGGGCGGCGGCGCGACCGGCGGCGGGGCTTTGGGAATGACCTGACACGCCGCGAGCAGCGCGGTCATCCCCAATGCCAGCGCCCTGCGCCGGTTGATGCGCCGATCGACCCTGCCACCGAGCATCTTGCCGCTCTCCCCAATCCTGTTCAGAAGGCCCCCATGTCGGACCAGTCGTTATCTTCGGGCCTCTATATTGTCGCTACCCCGATTGGCAATCTCGGCGACATTACGGTGCGTGCGAGCGACGTGCTGTCGCGCTGCGACCTGATCGCCTGCGAGGACACGCGCGTCACCGCCAAGTTGCTGCACCATTTGGGGCTGCGCAAGAAGCTGTGGCGTTACGACGATCATTCGGGCGAGGGGGAGCGCGCGAAGCTGCTCGAGGCGATGCAAAGCGGAGCGGTGGCGCTGGTCAGCGATGCCGGGACCCCGCTGATCTCGGATCCCGGCTATCGCCTGGTGCGCGAGGCGCGCGCGGCTGGAATTGCGGTCACCAGCCTGCCGGGGCCGAGCGCGGCGGTGGTGGCGCTGACGCTCGCCGGCTTGCCGAGCGACCGGTTCCTGTTTGCGGGATTCCTTCCGACGAAGGACAAGGCGCGGGCGGACGCGCTGCGCGATCTCGCGGGCGTGCCGGCCACGCTGGTATTCTACGAGACTGCGCCGCGCCTGCTGAAGTCGCTTGCCGCGATCGGCGAGGCGCTGCGGGGGCGCCAGATCGCGGTCGCGCGCGAGCTGACCAAGCTTCACGAGGAATGCCGCACCGGCTCGGCCACGGAACTCGCCGCGCATTACGAGGCGCATCCCCCTAGAGGCGAGATCGTGCTGCTGGTCGGTCCGCCTGGTGAGGAAGCGCACGGCGAGATCGATCCGGACGCGCTGCTGATTGCCGCGCTCGCCACGGCCAAGGCGTCGCAGGCGGCAGCCGAGGTGGCGCGCGCGACGGGGCTCGACCGCAAGGCGCTTTACGCCCGCGCCCTGGAGCTCAAAAGCAAATGAACCGGGCTGCGGCCGAGAAGTTCGGGCGCCTTGCCGAAGCGCGCGCGGCGCTGTGGCTCAATCTCCACGGCTGGTGGGTGGTCGCGAGCCGGGTGAAGACACCCTTGGGCGAGATCGACCTGATCGCCCGGCGCGGGCGCACGGTTGCGTTCGTCGAAGTGAAAGCCCGCAAGAGCGCGGCCGATCTCGACGACGCGATCGACGAATACCGGCTGCGGCGGGTCGCCGCGGCGGCCGAGGCGGTGGCCGCGCGCTACGTCCGTCCGCGCGACACGATGCGGATCGACGTGCTGCTGCTTGCGCCGCGCCGCTTCCCACGCCACATCGTCAACGCGTGGATGCCCTAGACCACGCCTCGTCATTGCGAGGAGCTCAGCGACGAAGCGATCCAGGGCGGCACTGTGCGACTCCGGATTGCCGCGCGACCCCGGAACAAGTCCGGGCTCGCTCGCAATGACGAATTGAGAGGGTTTCGAATGACTCTGCGCGTGGCGGTCCAGATGGACCCGTTGGACAGCATCAACATCGAGGGGGATTCGAGCTTCGCGCTGATGCTTTCGGCGCAGGAGCGCGGGCATGCCCTGTACCACTATGGGGTCGAAAGCCTGACGCTCGACGAGAACGGGCGGCTGCACGCGCTCGCGCATCCGGTGACGGTCCAGCGGGTCGAGGGGCGGCATTTTGCGCTTGGCGATCCGGTGCGGCTCGATCTCGGGCGCGACACCGAAGTGGTGCTGATGCGGCAGGATCCGCCGTTCCACATGGGCTACATCACCGCGACCCACCTGCTCGAGCGGATCGAGGGCGAGACTCTGGTGGTGAACAACCCCGTCAGCGTGCGGAACGCGCCCGAGAAAGTGTTCGTGCTCGATTTCCGGCAGTTCATGCCGCCGACATTGATCACGCGTTCGGTGGCAGAAATCCGCGAGTTCCAGCAGCGCCACGGCGCGGTGGTGGTGAAGCCGATCCACGGCAACGGCGGCAAGGCGATCTTCCGCGTGCCCGAAAGCGGCGACAACCTGTCCGCGCTGATCGAGGTGTTCAACCAGACCTGGCCCGAGCCGCACATGGTCCAGCCGTTCCTTCCCGAAGTGTCCGAGGGCGACAAGCGCATCGTGCTGGTCGACGGCGAAGTCGCGGGCGCGATCAACCGCAAGCCGGGCGCCGGCGAGTTCCGTTCGAACCTCGCGGTCGGCGGCTCGGCCGAACCGACCGAACTGACCGCGCGCGAGGAGGAAATCTGTGCCGCGCTCGGTCCGCGGCTGAAGGAACTCGGCCTGATCTTCGTCGGGATCGACGTGATCGGCGGCAAGTGGCTGACCGAGATCAACGTCACCTCGCCCACCGGCATCGTCGCGATCGACAAGTTCAACGGCACGGATACCGCCGCAATGATCTGGGACGCGATCGAGACCCGGCTCGCCGCCACGGTTTAATGGAATCCTTATTTCGCGCAGCCGGAACTCGCATGGCGCGCTAACGGCCGGAAAGCCCACATCGCGAGCCTCGTAAACGGGGCTCGAATCGATGCACGCACCAGGGCAAGCACCCGACCACGCACGCACCCGCGGCAACTCGCTTTCGGCGCTCACGCTCGGCGCGATCGGCGTGGTCTACGGGGACATCGGTACCAGCCCGCTCTACGCGTTTCGCGAGGCCTTGGCGCGCACCGCCAGCGGGGCGATCGGCGCGGCGGACATCATCGGCGTGCTGTCGCTGATGCTGTGGGCGCTGATCGTCGTGGTCACGCTCAAGTACGTGCTGTTTCTGATGCGGATGGACAACAACGGCGAGGGCGGGGTGCTCTCGCTGATGGCGCTTGCCAGCCGCGCGACGGCGGGAAAATGGCCGGTGGTGCTGGTGCTCGGCGCGGCTGGCGCGGCGCTGTTCTACGGCGACGCGATCATCACCCCGGCGCTGTCGGTACTCTCGGCGGTCGAGGGGCTGAAGACGGTGCCCGGGCTCGGCGGGTTGCAGCTCAACGAGATACTGCTGGCGACCGCCGCGATCCTTGCCGGCCTGTTCGCGATCCAGTCGCGCGGCACGGCGATGGTCGCGGGGTTGTTCGGCCCGGTCTGCGCGGTCTGGTTCGTGGTGCTTGCCGGGCTCGGCCTGTGGCATATCGCGCAGGCGCCCGCGATCCTGGCGGCGTTCAACCCGTGGATGGCCGCGCACTTCCTCGCGACGCACGGCGTGGCGGGGCTGCTGGTGCTCGGCGCGGTGTTCCTGACCGTGACCGGCGCCGAGGCGTTGATCGCCGACATGGGCCATTTCGGCCGCCTGCCGATCCAGCTCGGCTGGCTGGGGTTCGTCTGGCCCGCGCTGACGCTGAACTATCTCGGCCAAGGCGCGCTGGCGCTGACCTATCTCGACGCCGCGCATGTCGCCGGCCGCCCGTTCGCCAATGCAGACTGGTTCTTCGTAATGGCGCCCGACAGCATGCGCGGGCCGCTGGTGCTGCTGGCAACGCTCGCCACGATCATCGCCAGCCAGGCGGTGATCACCGGCGCTTATTCGCTGACCCGCCAGGCGACCGCGCTGGGCCTGCTGCCGCGGATGCAGATCCGCCAGACTTCCGAGCATCAGATCGGCCAGATCTACATGCCGCTGGTCAACTGGCTGCTGCTGATCGGCGTGCTGACGCTGGTGTTCGGGTTCAAGAGCAGCTCGGCGATGGCCGCGGCCTACGGCATCGCGGTGACCGGCACGATGGTCGTCACCACCTGCCTTGCGTTCGTGATCGCCTGGCGCGGGTGGAAGTGGGAGCCGTTCTGGACCGCGGTATTGTTCGCGCCGTTCCTGACCATCGACCTGATCTTCTTCGGGGCGAACGCCTTGCGGGTGGTCGAGGGCGGCTGGGTGCCGCTGCTGGTCGCCTCGGCGATCGCCGCAGTGATCGCGGTGTGGCTGATGGGCCGGCGGGTGACCGTACAGCGTGTCGAGCAACAGGGCGTGCCGCTGGCCGAGTTGGTCGCGGCGCTCGCCCAGCGCCCGCCCGAGAGCGTCGAAGGCGTCGCGGTGTTCCTCGCCGCGGACCTCGACGTTGCGCCCTCGGCGCTGCTGCATAACCTCAAGCACAACAAAGTGCTCCACCGGACCAACATCCTGCTGAAGGTGGCCAATGCCGAAGCGCCGCACCTCGCGCCGGGCGAGCGGCTGCGGCTGGAATGGCTCGACGAGCGCTTCACCCGCGCGTGGCTGACCTACGGCTACATGGACGCCATCGACGTGCCGAGCGACCTCGCCGCGAGCGCCGGCCTGCTCACCGGCACCGGCGGCACGTCGTTCTTCGTCGGGCGCAGCACGATCCGCCGCGCGCTGAAGCCGCAACTGCCGCGCTGGATCGCGCCGATCTACGGCTTCCTCCACCGCAACGCCGCAGACCCGACTGCCTATTTCGCGATCCCGCCCAACAGGGTGGTCGAACTGGGGAGCCAGTTGGAGCTATAAGCGAAACGATGGACCGGAGGGTTTCCGCATACGGATTGGCCGCGCTCGGCGTGGCGGCTGTGGCGTGGCTGACGAGCGCGGCCTTCGCGTGGCTGGGCCTGGCCTCCTCGGCACTGCTGTTCCTGCTCCCGGTGCTGCTCGCGTCGGCCAGGGGAGGGATCGGGCCCGGGCTGTTCGCCGCGCTCGCCGGCGCGGCGGCCTACAACTTCCTGCTGCTGCCGCCGCTGTTCTCGTTCCGCGTGCACAGCTCGGACAACATCGTCAGCGTGGCGGTGCTGGCCCTGGTGGCGCTGGTCACCAGCCGGCTCGCGACCCGGCTCAAGGAACGCGAGGCGGACGCGCTGTCGCAGGCGCAAGCCAGCGGCGAGGCCGCCGAACTTTCCGCGCTGCTTTCGTCCGGCGACGCCGAAACCGCACCGGGCCGCGGCGTCGGCTGGCTCGCCGCGCACTACGGCGCGGCGCTGCTGCTCGACCGCACCGTGCTGGACGAGGATGCCGCCGCGTTCGGCTCGCTCGACCTGTCGGCCGCCGCCTGGGCGCTGCACAACGGCGATGCGACCGGCCACGGCACCGCGATCATGCCGGCGGCGGACTGGAGCTTCATCCCGCTCGCGCCGCGCGGGCGGGCCGGCGGGCACCTGCTTGCGGTCGCGCGACCGGCGAGCGGCACTACCCGCGGCGAAGCGCAAGTCGCCCACCTCCAGGAACTCGCGCTGCTGCTCGGCCAGGCGAGCGATCGCGCGGCGCTGGAGCGCGAGCAGCACGAGCGCGAGCGGGTCGAGCAGAGCGACCGCTTGCGCCGCACCCTGCTCACCTCGCTGGCGCACGATTTCCGCACGCCTCTGACGGTGATCACCGGCCAGCTCGCGACGTTGTCCGCAAAGTCTTCCGAAGCCCAAGATGCCCTGCGCGCCGCCCGCCGCCTCGACCGCACGATCGACGACCTGTTCGCCGCCGCGCGGCTCGAGGAAGGCTCGCTCGCGCTGGCGCCGGAGAGCCTTGACCTGGTCGATGCAGCGAGCGCCGCATGCGAGGCGGTTGCGCTGCCTGCGCGGATCGCGCTCCAGCGCGCGATCCCGGCGGACTTGCCGTTCGTGCGCGCCGACCCCGTGCTGCTGCACCACGTGCTGCTGAACCTGCTCGACAATGCCGCGCGCCATGCGAAAACACACGTCGCGCTTGCCGCGCGGGCCGAGGAGGATCGGGTGACGCTGGCAATTTCCGACGATGGCAAGGGCATTCCCGAAGCCGAACGCGCACGCGTGTTCGAGCGCTTTGCGCGGATCGAGGGCAGCGACCGCCACGAAGGCAGCGGGCTCGGGCTGTCGATCGTCAAAGGGTTCGCCGACGCGATGGCGATCGCGGTCGAGGTGGGCGAAGCGCCGACAGGCGGGGCCTGCTTCACCCTCGCGTTGCCGCGGGCCGAAGGACCCGCACCATGAGCCGGGTGCTGGCGGTCGACGATGAACCCGCGATCCGGCGCCTGCTCGCCGCGATCCTCACGCGCGGCGGCCATGAGGCGGCGACGGCAGCCAACGCGCGCGAAGCACTCGCCCTGCTGGCGCGCGGCGGGATCGACGCGGTGCTGCTCGACCTCGGCCTGCCGGACCGCGACGGGATCGAGTTGGTCGGCGCGATCCGCGCGGAATCGCAAGTGCCGATCATCGTGGTTACCGCGCGCTCGGACGTGTCGGAAAAGATCGCCGCGCTCGATTTGGGGGCCGACGACTACGTGACCAAGCCGTTCGACGCCGACGAACTGCTCGCCCGCCTCCGCTCGGCATTGCGGCGGGCCGAAAGCAATGGCGAAGCAAGGCCCGAAAGCGTGGAGTTCGGCCCGATCGCGATCGACCGCGCCCGGCACGAAGCGCGCCTGAACGGCGCACCGGTTGCGCTGACCCCCAAGGAATTCGCTGTGCTGGAAACCCTCACCGAGGCCGGCGGCCGGGTGCTCACCCACGCCGCGATCCTCGAGCGCGTGTGGGGCAAGGCCCACGTCGCCGACGTCGACTATTTGCGCGTCGCGATCCGTGCGCTGCGGCTGAAGCTTGAGGCGGATCCGTCCGCTCCCAGGCTGATCAGGAATGAGCCGGCGATCGGCTACCGCTTGGCGGATATTGCCTGAATGGGGGGCGGGGGTGAACCTTCTCCCCCTCTGGACACCGCGCCCGATCGCAGCGAAGCTGGCAACGCATGACCCGCGCCATAGCCGGGCCGCGAGGGGAGGACGGATGCAACAGGGCCGATCGAGCGCGGGCTACCAGGTGCTGCTGGTCGGCCTGTTGTGCCTGAACTTCGGCATCTTGTTCTTCGATCGCAACGCGCTCAATTTCCTGATGCCTTACGTGCAGCCGGAACTGGACCTCAGCTACACCCAGGTCGGCATGCTCGGCTCGGCGCTGTCGCTGACCTGGGCGCTGGCGGCGATCTTCGTCGGCTGGCTGTCAGATAAGCTCGCGCGGCGCAAGATCATCATCGTCGTGTCGACCCTGGTGTTCGCCGCGTGCTCGGTGATCTCCGGGCTGGCTCAGACGTTCCTGATGCTGCTCGCCGCGCGGCTGGTGATGGGGCTGTCGGAAGGCGGGGTGATGCCGATCAGCCATGCGATGGTCGCCGCCGAAGTCGCGCCCGAGCGGCGCGGGGTGGCGCAAGGCATCGCGCAGAACCTCGGCTCGAGCCTGCTCGGCTCGACGGTCGCGCCGCTGGTGCTGGTGCCGATCGCGCTCGCGTGGGGCTGGCGGCACGCGTTCTTCCTCGCCGCGGTGCCGGGCTTGATCTCTGCCCTGCTGATCATGCTGTTCATCGCCGAGCGGCCGCTGCCTAAGCAACCGCCGCGCGTTGCCGGCGAGCGGTTGCCGCTGATCGACACGCTGACCAACCGCAACGTGATCGCCTGCGCGGTGATGGCGGTGCTGCTGGTTTCCTACCTGGTGGTCACCTGGGCGTTCATGCCGCTGGTGCTGGTGCAATACCGCCATATCGACGACCACACCGCGGCCAACCTGATGGCCGTGCTCGGAATCGCTTCGGCAATCGCCGCGTTCGTGATCCCGGCGATTTCCGATTATGTCGGGCGCAAGCCGGTGATGGCGGTTTCGACGCTGGTCGGCACGATCCTGCCGCTCGGCGCGCTGTATTACGACGGGCCCGCGTGGATGCTCGGCGTGATCTTCTTCGTCGGCTGGCTGTTCAACGGGATCTTTCCGATGTTCATGGCGACGGTGCCCACCGAAAGCGTCAGCCCGCGCCAGGTCGCCGCGGCGATCGGGATCGTGATGGGCGTGGGCGAGATCCTCGGCGGCGTGTTCGCGCCCTCGCTCGCCGGCAAGCTCAGCGACATCTATGGGCTCCAGGCGCCGCTGTGGCTGCTGTTGGCGCTCGCGGTGCTGGGCGCGGCGACTGCGCTGTTCCTCAGGGAAACGGCGCCGCGCGTGACGGCGCGGACCGCCCCTGCAGCAATCTGAAACGGGAGAAACGAAGATGGCACGCCCTGCGGTGGAAGACGAACTGGCGATCCGCGAGCTCTATGCGCGCTACAGCTGGGCGCTCGATACCGGCGATACCGACGGCTACGTGAACCTGTTCACCGAGGACGCCGAAGCGACCGAGGAAACTGCTTCCGGCGAGCTCGAAGTGCGCAAGGGGCGCGAGGAAATCCGCAAGCTGGTGCTGAAGTTCCACCAGCGGCCCGATTTTCCCGGCCACCAGCACCAGATGGACCAGCTGGTGTTCGAAGCCGACTCGCAGGGGCGGCCCGACCGCTGGATCGTGCGCTCTTACGCCTGGGCGACGATCAATCGCCCGCCCGCGCCGCCGCACCTGCACTGGTGCGGGCATATCCGCGACGAAGTCCGCAAAGTCGACGGCGAATGGAAGATCGCCGCCAAGGACATCATGGGTTGGGCGGGAAAGGTGCTCGAACGCTTCGAGCGACGCTAGCCCCGCTCGCGCGGGTGCGCGGCGCGGTAGGTGTCGAGCAGCTTGGCGGCATCGACCTTGGTGTAGATCTGCGTCGAGCCCAGGCTCGCATGGCCGAGCAGTTCCTGCAGGCTGCGCAAGTCCGCCCCGGCGCCGAGCAGGTGGGTCGCGAAGCTGTGGCGCAGCGCGTGGGGCGTGGCGGTGGGCGGCAGGCCGAGCGCGACGCGCGCGCGGGCCATCGCCTTCTGCACCATGCCCTGGCTGAGCGGGCCGCCTTTCGCGCCGCGAAACAGCGGTTCGTTCGGCGTAACCGGCCACGGGCACTGGCGCGCGTAGTCGGCCACGGCAGCGCGCACCGCGGGCAGGATCGGCACCACGCGCTGCTTGTTGCCCTTGCCGGTGACGGTGAGCACCTCGCCCAGCGGAACGTCGTTTCCCTTGAGCGAGAGCGCCTCGGCGATGCGCAGCCCGGCGCCGTAGAGCAGTATCAATACGGCGCTGTCGCGCGCGCCGATCCATGCCGCAGCTGCGTCATCCTTGACCAGTTCGGTGAGGTTCACCGCGTCGTCCGGCGTGACCGGGCGCGGCAGGCCCTTCTTGAGCCGGGGCCCGCGCAGGCGCGGGGCGCCACCGTCGATCATCCCCGCTTTGTCGCGAGCGAAGGCGATGAAGCTTTTGAGCGCGGACAGCTCGCGCGCGGCGCTGGCGTTGCCGATCCCGTCGGCGCGGCGATGGGCGAGTTGTGCGCGCAAGGCCGGGCCGTCGAGCCGGGCGAGGGCGGGCCAGTCGGGATCGCCGAGCCGGTCGAGCAAGCGCGCGGCGCTCGCGAGATAGGCGCGGACCGTGTGCGGGCTGCGGCGGCGCGATTGGGCGAGGTGGGCGCCCCATTCCTCGAGGATTTCGGGGCGCCTCACGCCGCAACCAGGTCGGCCGGCACCAGTTCGCCGAGCAGCGCGTCGAGCAGCGGCATGCCTGCCTCCGTGACGCCAATCCGTCCGCCTTCGCGCCAGCACAGGCCCTGGTCCGCGTAGAATTCGAGGCGAGGCCGGTCGATCAACTCGTCGATCCCGAACCGTGCCGACATCGCGGCCAGGTCGATCCCCTCGGCGAGCCGCAGCCCCATCAGCAGCGCCTCGCTCGCCTGCTCACTGGCCGAAAGCCGCCGTTCTTCGGCGATGCCGTGGCCCTGTGACGCCACCGCTTCAAGCCAGTTCTCGGGCTTCCTGTGCCTTACCGTCGCGACGCCGCCGCGCCGGCCGTGCGCGCCCGGGCCGATCCCGGCATAGTCCTGGTAGCGCCAGTAGGCGAGGTTGTGGCGGCTTTCCTCGCCCGGGCTGGCGTGGTTCGAAACCTCGTAGGCGGGGAAGCCTGCCCGGTCGGTCAGCTCACGGGTCAGGGCGAACATGTCGGCCGCGCGGTCGTCGTCGAGCGGGGTGAATTCGCCCTGCCGGACCATTGTCGCGAACCGTGTCCCCGGCTCGATCGTGAGCTGGTAGAGCGACAAGTGATGGCCAGCCAGTTGCAGCGCGGTTGCGAGTTGCTTCCGCCACATCCTGAGATCCTGGCCCGGCAGGGCGTAGATCAGATCGAACGACACGCGATCGAACCAATCGTGCGCCGTTTCGAGCGCCTCCAGGCCCTCTTCGGCATCGTGCAAACGCCCGAGAAATCGCAATGCCTCGTTGTCGAGCGATTGCAGGCCGAGCGACACGCGGTTGATTCCTGCTGATGCCAAATCCTTGAATTTGCTCGTCTCGACCGAGCTCGGATTGGCTTCGAGGGTGATTTCGATGCCCGGCGCGAAGCCCCACAGCTTTTCCGCTTCGTTGAGCAATTCCTCAGCCAAAGCCGGCGGCATCAAGGATGGCGTCCCGCCCCCGAAAAACACGCTTTCCAGCGGTTCTCCGCCCACCATCCGAGCTTCGTGCCGCAGGTCCGCCAGCAAAGCATGACGCCACTGCGGCAGGTCGATCCGCTCCCGCACATGCGAGTTGAAATCGCAATAAGGGCATTTGGCGAGGCAGAAGGGCCAATGAATGTAGAGCGCGCGGGCCATTGCCGCCAAGTCTAGCGGCCGAACTGCTCTGCGACCAGCTTCGCGAACGCATCCGCGCGGTGGCTGATGCGGTGTTTCTCGGCGGGGTCGAGCTCTGCGAACGTTGCTTCGTAACCCTTTGGAATAAATACCGGATCGTAGCCGAAGCCCATCGTCCCGCGCGGCGGCCAGGTGAGCGTGCCGTCAGCGCGGCCTTCGTAGACCGCCTGCTCGCCGTCCGGCCAGGCGAGAGCGAGGACGCAGGAAAACCAGGCGTTGCGCGGCGTGTCCGCTCCGAGGGACTGGAGCATCCCTTCGACTTTGCCCATCGCCATGTACCAATCGCGGCCGGGAGCGCCTTCGAACCACTGCCGCTCCGCCCAATCGGCGGTGTAGACCCCCGGCCGCCCGTCGAGCGCCGCGACCGACAGCCCGCTGTCGTCCGCCAGCGCGACGATTCCGCTGGCTTCCGCCGCGGCGCGGGCCTTGATCAGCGCGTTCTCGACGAAAGTCGTTCCGGTCTCGTCCGGCTCGGGCAGCCCGAGCGACCCGGCCGAGATGCAATCAATCCCGTAGGGCGCAAGAAGCGCGGCTATCTCTTTCAATTTCCCCGCATTGTGCGTGGCAATGACCAGCTTCCCGGAACCGATTGTGCGGGTCATTTAACCGCGTTCGCCTGCGCGGCGTAAATCCGGTCGCAGCCGATCCGCGCGAGGCGCAACAGGCGTAGCAGCCCTTCCTCGTCGTACGTCGCGCCTTCGGCTGTGGCCTGGACTTCGGCGATCTGGCCGCCTTCGATCAGCACGAAGTTCGCGTCGGCATCGGCCGCAGAATCTTCGACGTAGTCAAGGTCAAGCACCGGTGTTCCGGCGCAGATTCCGCAGCTGATCGCGGCGACTTTGGCGGTGATCGGGTCCTGCGTGACAAGGCCCTGTTCCATCAGCTTGTTGACCGCGAGCCGCAACGCGATCCACGCGCCCGAAATCGACGCGGTGCGGGTGCCGCCGTCGGCCTGGAGCACGTCGCAATCGAGCGTGATCTGCCGCTCGCCGAGCTTCTTCGGGTCTGTCACCGCACGCAAGCTTCGCCCGATAAGCCGCTGGATTTCTTGTGTTCGGCCGGATTGCTTGCCCTTCGCCGCCTCGCGCTGACCGCGGGTGTGCGTCGCGCGCGGAAGCATCGAGTACTCGCCCGTCACCCAGCCTTCGCCTTTGCCGCGCAGCCACGGCGGCAGCCGTTCCTCGACGCTTGCGGTGCACAGCACCCGCGTGTCGCCGAACGCGATCAGGCAAGAGCCCTCCGCATGCTTGGTGAAGCCGGTGTGGATCTCGATGGCGCGCATTTCATCGGGCGCGCGGCCGGAAGGTCGCATGGGATTTCCGATCTTTCTTTTCCGTTCGCCCTGAGCTTGTCGAAGGGCAGTCTTGGTTTTGACGCCGTAGAAGGAAAAGCGGTCCTTCGACAAGCTCAGGACGAACGGGATTTTATTGAGCCACGGAACTGCCTAGATGATCCGCATGGCCTCACCCCCCGTTACCGAGCTGACCAGCCGCGCGCGCGAGATTTTCCGCCTGGTGGTGGAAGGCTACATCTCGTCGGGCCAGCCGGTGGGCTCCAAGGCGCTGGCGGAAGAGGGGCGGCTGAACCTGTCGCCGGCCTCGATCCGTTCGGTATTGCACGATCTCGAAACGCTCGGCCTGCTTGCCGCGCCGCACACCAGCGCGGGCCGCCTGCCGACCGAAATGGGCCTGCGCCTGTTCGTCGACGGGATGATGCAGGTGGCCGAACCGACCGCGCAGGAGCGCGCCGCGATCGAGCGGCGGCTTGCCCGCCCGGGGCCGATCGAGCAGGCGCTCGAGGCGACCAGCGCGATCCTGTCGGATCTTTCCGCCGCCGCCGGCGTGGTGATGGTGCCGCGCAGCGAACCGCGCCTGTCGCTGATGAGCCTGGTGACGCTGTCGCCAGGCAGGGCGCTCGCCGTGCTGGTCGGTGAGGATGGGGCGATCGAGAACCGGGTGCTGGAACTTCCCGACAACGTGCCGCCTTCCGCGCTCGAGCAGGCGAGCAACTACATCACTGCCCGGCTCGCGGGGCGCACTCTGGCGGAGGCGGCGCGGGCGATGCGCGCCGAGATCGCTTCGGGCCAATCGGCGCTCGACGAGGCGAGCCGCGGGTTGGTCGAACGCGGCCTGGCGGTGTGGAGCGAGGACGCGGGCCGCCGGCCGGTGCTGATCGTGCGCGGCCAGGCGAATCTGCTCGACGAGAATGCGCTCGGCGACATCGAACGCGTCCGGCAACTGCTGGACGACCTCGAGAACAAGCAATCGATCGCGCAATTGCTCGAAACCGCGCGCGAGGCCGATGCGACGCGCATTTTCATCGGCTCGGAAAACCGGCTGTTCGCGCTGTCGGGCTCGGCGGTGATCGCCTCGCCCTATCGCGATCGCGAGGGCAGGGTGGTCGGCGTGGTGGGCGTGATCGGCCCGACGCGGTTGAATTACGCGCGGGTCGTCCCCATGGTGGACTTCACCGCTCAATCGCTGGGCAAATTGATCGGCTAGACGGGCATTTAGAACAGACAGATGATGATGAACGACGACAACAAGCAGCCGTTGCCAAACGACCTGGATGAAGCGGCCGCAGCGGAGCTGAAAGGCGTTCCGGAGGACCTGCTCGACCGCGGTGACGAAGCCGCCGGCGAGGGCGAATCGGTCCTCGGCGAGCTTACCCGGCTTCAGGACGATCTCGCCGCCGCGCAGCAGGAAGTGCTGTATGCGCAAGCCGAGACGCAGAACGTGCGCCGCCGGCTCGAAAAGGACATGGCCGACGCGCGCGCCTATGCGGTGACCGGCTTCGCGCGCGAGATTCTCTCGGTGGCCGACAACCTCGCGCGGGCGTTGCAGGCGGTGCCCTCCGACTTGCGCGAGGATGACCGGCTCAAGGGCTTGCTTGCCGGGATCGAGGCGACCCAACGCGAAGTCGACAAAGTGTTCGCCGCGCACGGAATCACCCGGATCGCGGCGATGGGCCTGCCGCTCGACCCGCATTTCCACCAGGCGATGCTCGAAATCCCCAGCAACGATGCCGAGCCCGGCACCGTCGTCCAGGAAATGCAGGCCGGCTACATGATCAAGGACCGCCTGCTGCGCCCGGCGATGGTCGGAGTGGCGAAGAAGCCGGATTAGGCGCTAGGCGAACGGATTTCGAACGGTCAACAGATCCTCGATCACCAGGCCGTGTTGCAGGTCTTCGCTGTAGAGTGTGTCGCATCCCGCTTCGAGCGCCGCAGCGAGGACCATGGCATCGTAGACCTGCAACCTGAAGCGTTCCGCCAGCACGACGCCGTGGTTGTGAATTTCGACGGTCAAGGGCAACACCCGCTCCGCCAGATCTACAATCGAGTTAAGGCATGGCATGATGCGATCCCAGCCATACCGCATCTTCCTGTGTGTCACGTTGGCAAACTCATTCAGCGATTGAACGCTGATGATATAGGGTTGGCTGCAAATCGCCTGGGCGACGTGCATCCTTGGATCGTCGCTATAAGCGTAGATCAGGATATTGCTGTCCAGAAAAGGGCTAACGATCATCCTCTCGAATTGGCTTCGTCGCGATCGAACTCGTAGCCTTCAGGCAACTTGAGACGCGCTTCGCGCATTACCTTGAGCGCTTCCTCGCGCGACATTCTCGCCCGAGCCTTGAAAAGTGCCAGCCGATCCTGCTCGACGTAGTCGCCCTCTTTGAGCCCCAGCTCGCGCACCAGATCGGCGGGCAGCCGAACCGCCAGGCTGTTGCCCCATTTCGCGACTTTCATCATGCCCATTCCGGCACCTCTTGGATATACATTAGTGCGATATGTATATCATAGGAGCCGATGAAGCAAACGAGACGCTTCACTCGCCCAGCAGCGCCTCGATTTCCTCGGTCGAACGCAGATCGGCGAACGCGAAGGCTAGGCTTGCCAATGTCGCCGCGTGCGCCTCGTCGTTCAGCGCGGCGTTGGCGTCGGCAGCCATGATCGTGCGATAGTTGCGCTGCATCGCGTCGCGCGCGGTGCTTTCGCAGCAGACGTTGGTCAGCGTGCCGGTGACGATCACGGTGTCGATCCCGTCGGCCTGCAGCCGGTCGTGCAGCTCGCTCGTTCCGGGAGTGAACGCGCTGAAGCGGCCTTTGGCGACCACCCGGTCCCCCTCCGTCACCTCGAGCTCGGGCCAAAGCTGCCAGTAATGCTCGCCCGGCCGGAAGCCCTGGCGGTGGATCGCGGCCATTCCGCCCAGCCGTTCCATCATCACGCGCCAGCTGCGGTCGATATCGTCGGGCGTGGTATATTGCACGAAGTAGTTGCGCCCGCCGGACGCGCGGATGGCGGCCGAAATCCGGTTGATGTTGCCGGAAATGCTGCGCGCCATCGGCACCTCGACCGGCGCGCCTTGCTCGACGAAGCCGTTCTGCATGTCGATCACCACGTGCGCGGTACGCGCCGGATCGAGCGTGTCGAACACGTTCCTCACGCCGCCGCGACCCTCCGCCAGCCGGTCGAGGATTGCTTGGTGGTCGATTGCGTGCGGCATCGGTCGTCTCCCATTTTTCAGCGCTTTTGCGCGCTGCTTGTGCGCGCGGCAAGCCGCGACTGATCCGCGCCGCGCCGTGCGGCGCCAAGGAACGTCGGGCGCGTCGATCCGTTGCGTGTGTCGAGACGAAGAACGGAGCAAGCCATGAAGCACACCAAGATCCTGCTCGCATCCGCGCTCGCCGTTGCGGCCCTGCCGCTCGGCGCTTGCGCGCACAACTATGCCGGCGAAGGTGCGATCGCGGGCGCGGCCGCCGGTGCCGGGGTGGCAGCGGTGACCGGCGGCGACGTCGCTCAGGGCGCGGCGATCGGCGGCGCGGCGGGTGCGGTCGGCGGCGCGCTGATCCACAAGGACGGCAAGTGCTATCGCCGCGATCGCGACGGCCGCGAACATCGCGTCGATTGCGACTGACGCCTCAGGCGAACTCGAGCAGCGCCTCCAGTGCGCCGGAATCCGCGGCGCCTGGAGGCGTTGCGCCATGGCGTGCGAGGAATGCGTGGCGCACGATCTCGGCTTGCTGCTCGATGCCGTAGCGAGACAGCGGCCGTCCCGGCACCAGCTGGTAGCGATAGCGGCTGAGCGGATGGCGCCGCAGCGGCAGGAAAATTCCGCGCTGGTGCTGCCAGACGTGGGTCATTTCATGGATGAAGAGACCTTGGGCGGCCAGCGACGCCGTGCTGAAATCGTCGGCATAGGCATCGCCCCGCGGATGGAAGTGAATGTGCCCGCGCGGGGCCATCGTGACCCGCCGCGGCTGGAACGGAAACCACTTGCGCCGCCGGATGCGCACGTTTCCGTAATCGATCGCTTCGTCGAACACCGAACGGGCAAGCGCGATCTCGCCCGCCGTCAGCGGCCGCTCGCCGCCCGGCGGGCAAGCCATGGCGTTCAGCGCGCCGCCCCCGGCGCTTCGATCGCGGCCGGAAAGCTGATCTTGTCGCCGGTGGCGAAGGTCAGGGTCACGTCGGTCTTGCCGCCGCTCATCAGCGAGGAATCAAGATCCATCGCCATCACGTGATTGCCGCCCGGGGCGAACCTGACCGTCTGCCCCTTGGGCACCGGGATGCTCGCCATTGCCGTCATCGAGCTCATTCCGCCCGACTGCACAGTGGTGTGCAGCATCGCGCTTTTCGCGCCATCCACCGAAACTCCGGCGATCGAAGTGTCGGCATCGCCGTGGTTGGCAATGTCGAAATAGACCGCGCCGGGATTGCCCTTGACCGCCGGCAGCACCAGCCGCCCGTTGGACACGCTCAGGCCGGCAGGCGCATCTGGTGCCGACGCTGAAGGAGGCGCGGCCGGGGCGTTCGATTGTTGGTGACATCCGGCAAGTCCGAAGCATGCAAGCGCGATGGCAACGGCGGCGAAACGGGCGGCTTTCATCGGCTTGCAGTCTCCTCGAATTGCGCGCGATTTCTAGGCGCGGTCAAACCTTGTGCCAAGCAAAAGCGCACCTATATCGGCCCGGCAATTCGAGCCGCCGAAGGGCTTTGCCATGTCCGGGAAGCTCCACAGCGCGGCGTCCAACTGAAAGACAGGATGGGAAGTAAATGGCCAAAGTAATCGGTATCGACCTCGGCACGACGAACAGCTGCGTCGCAGTGATGGATGGGGGCAAGCCCAAGGTCATCGAAAACTCCGAAGGCGCGCGCACCACGCCCTCGATCGTCGCCTTCACCAAGGACGGTGAGCGGTTGATCGGCCAGCCGGCCAAGCGCCAGGCGGTGACCAATCCCGACAACACGATTTTCGCGGTGAAGCGCCTGATCGGCCGCCGCTTCGACGATCCGGTGACCAAGAAGGACACCGAGCTGGTCCCCTACACCATCGTCAAGGGCAAGAACGGCGACGCTTGGGTCAAGGCCGGCGGCGAAGACTATTCGCCCAGCCAGATCTCCGCCTTCATCCTGCAGAAGATGAAGGAAACCGCCGAGAGCTACCTGGGTGAGACGGTCAGCCAGGCGGTGATCACCGTTCCCGCCTATTTCAACGACGCGCAGCGCCAGGCAACCAAGGATGCGGGCCAGATCGCCGGCCTCGAAGTGCTGCGCATCATCAACGAACCGACCGCGGCGGCACTCGCCTACGGGCTCGAGAAGGAAGACGGCAAGACGATCGCGGTCTACGACCTCGGCGGCGGCACGTTCGACGTCTCGATCCTCGAGATCGGCGACGGCGTGTTCGAGGTGAAGAGCACCAACGGCGACACGTTCCTCGGCGGTGAAGACTTCGACAGCGCGGTGGTGGAATACCTCGCGGACTCCTTCAAAAAGAAGGAGAACATGGACCTCAGGACCGACAAGCTCGCCCTCCAGCGGCTCAAGGAAGCCGCCGAGAAGGCCAAGATCGAGCTGTCGAGCGCGCAGCAGACCGAGATCAACCTGCCGTTCATCACCGCGCGCATGGAAGGCGGCACCACCACGCCGCTGCACCTGGTGGAGACGATCACCCGCGCCGATCTGGAACGCCTGGTCGACAAGCTGATCCAGCGCACGCTCGAGCCGTGCAAGAAAGCGCTGGCCGACGCCGGCATCGACAAGAACGGGGTCGACGAGATCGTGCTGGTCGGCGGCATGACCCGCATGCCCAAAGTGCGCGAAGTGGTCGAGCAGTTCTTCGGCAAGAAGCCGCACACCGGCGTGAATCCGGATGAAGTCGTGGCGATGGGCGCGGCGATCCAGGCCGGCGTGCTGCAGGGCGACGTCAAGGACGTGCTGCTGCTCGACGTGACTCCGCTCTCCCTCGGCATCGAGACGCTGGGCGGCGTGTTCACCCGGATGATCGATCGCAACACCACGATCCCGACCAAGAAGGCGCAAGTCTATTCGACCGCCGAGGACAACCAGCAGGCGGTGACGATCCGCGTGTTCCAGGGCGAGCGCGAGATGGCGGCGGACAACAAGTTGCTCGGCCAGTTCGACCTGGTCGGCATCCCGCCGGCGCCGCGCGGGGTGCCGCAGATCGAGGTCACCTTCGACATCGACGCGAACGGCATCGTGAACGTCAGCGCCAAGGACAAAGGCACCGGCAAGGAGCAGCAGATTCGCATCCAGGCTTCGGGCGGCCTGTCGGATTCCGACATCGATCAGATGGTCAAGGACGCCGAGAAGTTCGCCGAGGAAGACAAGAAGCGGCGTGCCGCGGCCGAGGCGAAGAACAACGCCGACAGCCTGGTCCATGCGACCGAGAAGCAGCTGGAGGAGCACGGCGACAAGATCGACGCCGAGCTCAAGAGCCAGATCGAGGCGGCGATCGCGGAAGCCAAGACCGCGATCGAAGGCGGCGATCCCGATGCGATGAACGCGAAGACCCAGGCGCTCACCGAAGTGGCGATGAAGATGGGCCAGGCGATCTACAGCCAGGAGCAGGCGAACGCGGCTTCCGGCGGTGCCGCCGAGTCCGAGGCCGCTCCTGCCGAAGAAGAAGTGGTCGACGCCGAGTTCTCCGAAGTCGACGAAGAGAACAAGGGCTGATCGTCCAAAATGGGTAAACCTTCCGCCACCGGCGCCCAGGCTCCGGTGGCGGTTTGGTTCGGGGCTGGGTAATGGCGATCGAGACCGATTTTTACGAATTGCTGGAAGTCGACCGCGGGGCCGATGGGGCGACGATCAAGTCCGCGTTCCGCAAGCTTGCGATGCAGTATCATCCGGACCGCAATCCGGGCGACCACGAATGCGAAGCGCGCTTCAAGGCGATCAACGAAGCCTACGATTGCCTGAAAGACCCGCAGAAGCGCGCGGCGTACGACCGCTATGGCCATGCGGCGTTCCGCAACGGCATGGGCGGGGGCGCGCAGGCCGACTTCGGCGACCTGGGGGACATCTTCGAGACCATCTTCGGCAACGCCTTCGGCGGCGGCGCGAGACAGCGCCCGCGGCGTGGGGCCGATCTGCGCTACGATCTGGAGATCACGCTCGAAGAGGCGTTCCACGGCAAGGACACGACCGTCGAGGTCGACGTATCGGTCGCCTGCGAGCCCTGCGGCGGATCGGGCGCGCAAGCCGGAACCGGCAGCCGCACCTGCAACTTGTGCGGCGGCCGCGGAAAGGTGCGCGCGCAGCAGGGCTTGTTCGTGATCGAGCGGCCGTGCCCGACCTGCCACGGTTCGGGCCAGGTGATCGAAAGCCCGTGCAAGGTCTGCCGCGGCGAAGGGCGGGTCGATCAGCGGCAATCGCTCGAAGTCGCCATTCCTCCCGGGGTCGACAACGGCACCCGCATCCGCCTTGCCGGCAGGGGCGAAGCCGGCCCGCACGGCGCGCCTCCGGGCGATCTTTACATCTTTGTCCACGTCAAGCCGCACAAAGTGTTCCAGCGCGAGGGAACCACGCTGTTCACCCGCGTGCCGGTGAGCTTCACCACCGCGGCCCTTGGCGGAACGATCGAGATCCCCGGCCTGGACGGCGAGATCAATCCGATCGAAATCCCCGCCGGCATCCAGAGCAACAAGCAATTGCGTCGGCGCGGCGCGGGAATGCCGGTGCTGCAGGGGCGCGGGCGTGGCGACCTGGTTGCCGAAATCGTGGTCGAGACGCCGACCAAGCTCAGCAAAGAACAGAAAAAGATTCTCGAGCAGTTCCGCGCGACCGAAACCGGCGACGAATGCCCGGAAAGCAAGGGCTTCTTCGAAACGCTGAAGAACGCGTGGAACGACCTGACCGAGTGAGCGGATGAACACGCGCCCGTCCGTGCTGTTCGTCTGCCTCGGCAACATCTGCCGCTCGCCGCTTGCCGAAGCGGCATTCCGCAAGGAAGCCGAAGACGCAGGGCTCGACGTCGAAATCGATTCCGCCGGCACCGGCCATTGGCACGCGGGCAAGCCGCCCGATCCGCGCGCGCAGGCAATCGCGCTGGCGAACGGGATCGACATCTCGCACTACCGCGCGCGGCAGCTCGAAGCGGCCGACTTCGCGCGCTTCAGTCACATCTTCGCGATGGACTACGACAACCTCGCCACCATCCAGGCGCGCGCGCCCAAGGGCGCGACGGCCGAGATCGCGTTGCTGCTCGATTGGGTGCCCGGGCGGGAAGGGGCCGCGGTGGCCGATCCCTATTACGGCGGGGAAGAGCATTTCGAGGATACCTGGGCGGACATGACCGCCGCCGCGCAAGCGCTGGTCGCCCGGTTCAGGGCTTAGGCATCCGCGCCAGCACTTCCTTGCGCAAGTTGGGCACCAGCATCGGGTCTTCCCGTAGCCGCCCTTCCTCTTCGTCGAGGATCGCGAGGAACAGCTCGCGCTTGAATCCCGCGAGCTCGGCAGGATCGGTTTCGCCGTCGGCGGACGAGCAGATCAGGTCCGCCATCCGTTCCGCGCCATGGAGCCGGCCCCAGAGATAATCGTTCTCGCGGTAGGCGCGGCTGAAGAATGCGCCGAAGTTGAAGAATTCGATCCCGCGCAAGGTCGCCAGCGTACCGCCTTCGCGAATCGACTTGGCATCGTCGGGCGAGATGCGGTCGACCTTGATCGGGTCGAACTCGGTGAGGCCTTCGTTGCGCAGCAACGGCAGGGTCGCCACGTCGTAGAACGGGAACCCGAGATAAGCGAACAGCATCCGGCGCCTGAGCGGCTGCGGCATCCGCTCGAGCGCACCGGCGAGCATGGCTTCGACCTGACGGTCGACTTCGGTGAGATCGCGCATCCGCTCCAGCGCGTCGAGCGCGGCGCGCGGGTCCTCCAGCGCGCGCTCGGCGATCGGGGCGAACTCCGCACCCAGCGTCGAGGCGCCCTCGCGCTCGAAGAACAACGCAAGGCTGGCATAGACCGCCTCGCGGCCCGCGTTGCGGTCAGCGTCGGTGATGCCGGGCTCGTCCTCCCAATCGTGCGCCAGGCGGCGGGCGAGCAGGCGCAGGCGGCGAATGCGAAAGCCGATGTCGTGCGCGCGGAAGAACGCGATCGCCTCGGCGCTCGCCCCGCGCAGCGGCGCCGACAGCGTGCCGAGCCCGCCCGCTTCGAGCTCTTCGCGCAGCCGCTCGGCGATCAGCGAGGAATCGGGCAGCAGCAACCCCGGCGCATGCGCGAAGATCAGCCGCGCGAGCCGCTCGACGATCCCCGCGAACTTGGCCTGAGCATAGGACTGGAACGCATAGCCGGCCTGTTCGGCGGCGGTCTGCTGCGCCTTCGCGCGCCAGCGTTCGAGCCGTTTGGGGGTCGGGCGGTCGATCAGGAACGTGCGTCCGAAAATCCGTTCGACGGTGAGCTCGACTTCGGGCCGCAGCGCGGCGGCGATCCGCGCCATCCGCTCGGCTTCGCGCGATTGGGCTTCGATCTGCTCGAGGTTGTCGCGGATCGGCTGCTCGCGCGGGATCGCCGAGATCGAGCCGAAGATCGCCCGGAAGAAGCCGATCTCGCGCCCCTGTTCGTGGCTTGCGAGGCCGCGGCGGTCCGGCCTCGGGTCGATGTAGACGAACCGCCGGTCCACCTCGCGTTGCGCCGGCCGGCCTTTCAGCGCTTCGAGCGCTTCGGAAAACGGCGCGTTGACCAGCACCGACCCGTCGATCAGCGAGGCGTTCTCTTCCTCGCCATGGCGAACGTGGGTCGGCATGATCCGCTTGAGGAATATCTCGCGCGTCTCCCATGCCATATTCCGCTTCATTGCCAGCTCGTCGATCTCGCCGAGCTTGAGCGGGGGGAACGCGCCGGGAAAGCTGGCGGTCGAACGCGCGGCGAAGACCAGCTCCAACGGATGGGCGAGGGGATGGTTCGGCTCGGCGGGCACGCGTGCGCGAAAGCCGATCGGCAGGCGATGCTCGCTTTCCTCGACCAGCGGCGGGCTGTTCAGGCGCAGCATCTCGATATGCCCGCCGAAGTCGGTGGCGGTGACGAACAGGTCGAGCGGGTGGCGCGGGGGCAGCAACGGCTGTCCGCTCGGCGCCTCGGCCATCGCCTTCAGCGCATTGGCGATCAGGTTCGAGAAGCCGATCCCCGAGAACGGCGGCTCGAACCAGCGCGAGCGCACGAAGCGGGCGAGCTTGCGGCGCACCTGCTCGCGGGTTTCGGGCGCGACGCTTTCGGAAATCGCGTTGCCCGGCCGCGTGAGCAGGTATTCGACCACCGGCGGTGCCCAGAACTTGGCCGCGCGGGTCCACAGTTTCGCCTCGGGATCGAGCAGCCGGTCGACATCGGCGTAATCGAGCCACAGTTCGGTCAGCGGCTCGAGCGATTGACCCGAATGGATCGCCTGCGCGAGGAACACCGCGTTGATCCCGCCCGCGCTCGCGCCGGTGAGGATGTCGGGCAGCACCCGCAGCCGCAGCTCGTGGCGCTCGGCGAGTTTTTCCAGCAGCCGGCGATAGACCCCCTCGCTGCCGCCGACGTCGCGATCGGCCGAGAGGAACGAGCGGCTCGCACGGGCGAGCTTCCACAGCTCCTTGGTGACCCCGTGCATGTACACCGCCAAGCTGACGCCGCCGTAGCAGATGAGCGCGATGCGGAGTTCCTTCTGGCGCATTGCGCGCGTGTTTGACGGGTGATCGCGTGGAAGGCAATTGCGTTCCACTTATGTTCCTTATATCGCAGTGCGATGGCCAAGACCAAGACCCGCTATGTATGCCAGGCCTGCGGCGGCGTTTCGCACCGCTGGCAGGGGCAATGCGCGGATTGCGCGGAGTGGAACACATTGGTCGAGGATCGGCCGGTGACCGCGTTTTCCCAGAAGCACGATCTTTCGGCCGGCGGGCGCGCGTTCGAGTTCGTCGCGCTCGACGCAGCGACCGAGGCGCTGGTGCGCCGACCCACGGGCCTCGCGGAGTTCGACCGCGCGCTGGGCGGCGGGCTGGTGCCGGGCTCGGCGGTGCTGATGGGCGGCGATCCGGGGATCGGCAAGTCCACCCTACTGCTCCAGGCCGCGGCGGAGATCGCGCGCGCGGGCGGCCAGGCGATCTACATCAGCGGCGAGGAAGCCGCGGGCCAGGTGCGCATGCGCGCCGACCGGCTGGGCCTTGCCGACGCGCCGATCCGGCTCGCCTCGGTCACCTCGGTGCGCGACATCCTGACCACGCTCAACGCGCTGCCGCCGCCGGCACTGCTGGTGATCGATTCGATCCAGACGATGCATTCGGACCAGATCGAAGGCGCGCCGGGCACCGTCAGCCAGGTGCGCGGCTGCGCGTTCGAGCTGATCCGCTATGCCAAGGAAAACGGCGTCGCGCTGGTGCTGGTCGGGCACGTGACCAAGGACGGTTCGATCGCCGGCCCGCGCGTGCTCGAGCATATGGTCGACGTGGTGATGAGCTTCGAGGGGGAGCGCAGCCACCAGTACCGCATCCTGCGCGCGCTCAAGAACCGCTTCGGCGCGGTCGACGAGATCGGCGTGTTCGCGATGGCCGGCGCGGGGCTGGAAGAAGTCGCCAACCCGTCGACCCTGTTCCTGTCGGGCACTGCGGAGGCGGTCGCCGGCAGCGCGGTGTTCCCCGCGCTCGAGGGCACTCGCCCGGTGCTGATTGAAGTCCAGGCGCTGATCGTCCGCTTGCAGAGCGGCGCGACGCCCCGCCGGGCCGTGGTCGGCTGGGACAGCGGCCGCCTGGCGATGCTGCTCGCGGTGTTGGAGGCGCGCTGCGGGCTCAGCTTCTCTTCGGCCGAGGTCTATCTCAACGTCGCCGGCGGCTATCGCCTGGCGGACCCGGCGGCGGACCTCGCGGTTGCCGCAGCACTGGTGTCCGCGCTCGCCGACAAGCCGCTGCCGGCGCATGCGGTGTGGTTCGGCGAGGTTTCGCTCGCCGGCGAGGTGCGGCCGGTGGCGCACGGCGGCTTGCGGCTGCGCGAGGCGGCCAAGCTCGGATTCGAACGCGGCTTTGGGCCCGACGAAACGGCCCCTGGCAGCGGTGGATTGCGTTACGAGCCGGTGATGCGCATTTCCAAGCTCGTTGACCGGGTCATGGCAAACGCATAGTTTCTCCGCCGGATGACGGGTTTCGACTATATCGTGCTGTTCATCATCGCGGTCGCCGCGATCGGCGGATTCATGCGCGGGTTCGTCCAGGAAATCCTCTCGCTGCTCGCCTGGGTGCTGGCGTTGTTCGCGATCCATTACCTGCACACCAAGCTGACCACCTTTCTCTACGATTACGTCGACGGAGCGCGCGCGGCGGCGCTGCTTGCGTTCGCGCTGCTGTTGTTGATCCCTTATGCCGGAATGAAGCTGATCGCCGGGCGGGTGGGCGAGGACGCGCGCAATTCGTTGCTCGGCCCGATCGACCGGGTGCTCGGCTTCGCGTTCGGCGCGATCAAGGGCGCGGTGGTGGTGGTGATGGCCTTCGCGCTGCTGGTGCTGGGTTACGGAGAGATCTGGAACGAAAACGGCCGGCCGCTGTGGATCACCAATGCGCGGGTCTACCCCTATGTCGACGAAGCATCGGACACTCTCGTCCAGTTGATCGACGAGCACGATCAGGTGCTCGAGACGCAGGGCTCGAACATCCGCGGGCACAGCCGTTGAGCGGGGCCGAACGGCTCTATACGCCAGAGCTGCTTGCACTCACGCTGAAGCTTGCGGAGTTCCCGCTCGACGAGAACCTGCCGCTGGAAGGCGCGGCGCGCTCGAAAAGCTGCGGCAGCACGCTGACCTTGCGCCTGGCGCTCGACGATGCCGGCGCGGTCGCCCGGATCGGATTGAGGGCGCATGCCTGCGCGGTGGGACAGGCGAGCGCGGCGATTTTCGCCGAGGCCGCTTCCGGCCGCGACCCGGCCGAAATCGAGCGGGCCGCGCGCGCGATGGAGCAGTGGATCGCCCAGGCGGGGCGGGCACCCGATTGGCCGGGGATCGAAATGCTCGATCCGGCGCGCGCCTATCCCGCGCGGCACGGGGCGATGATGCTGCCCTGGCAGGCTGCGCTGGCGGCTCTTTCCACCCGCCCGGCCACCCGCTAGAGCCTCTCGAGGGAAGAGGGGGAGCGCCGTTTCCATGACCGAGACCAGCGCCGCGGCCGCGCATCAGCCGAGCGCAAAGGAGATCCGCCTGGTGATCGCCGCGTCGAGCACCGGCACGGTGTTCGAATGGTACGACTTCTTCGTTTACGGCACGCTCGCCGCGCTGATCGGGAAAGCGTTCTTCCCGGCCGACAACGAGACCCTCCAGATGCTGCTGGTGTGGGCCGGATTCGCCGTGGGGTTCGGTTTCCGGCCGTTGGGGGCGGTGCTGTTCGGCTATCTTGGAGACAGGCTGGGACGGAAATACACCTTCCTGATCACCGTTACGCTGATGGGCATCGCCACCGCCGGCGTCGGCCTGATCCCGTCGGCCGCGAACATCGGCCTCGCCGCGCCGCTGATCGTGCTGCTGCTACGGATCGGACAGGGGCTCGCGCTCGGCGGCGAATACGGCGGGGCGACGATCTACGTCTCCGAGCATTGCCCGCCCGAGAAGCGCGGGTTCTACACCAGCTTCATCCAGGCCGGCGTCGTCGGCGGGTTCGTGCTCAGCGTGGGCGTGGTGCTCGCCTGCCGCATCCTGCTGAGCCCCGATCAGTTCAACGCCTGGGGCTGGCGCATTCCGTTCGTGATCTCGCTGGTGCTGCTGGCGGTGTCGCTGTGGATGCGCCTGAAGCTCAACGAGAGCCCGGTGTTCCGCGCGATGAAGGCCGAGCACCGGATCGCGGCCAACCCGTTCAAGGAGAGCTTCACTTATCCGGGCAACGGCAAGCGCCTGTTCGTCGCGCTGTTCGGGGTGACCGGCGCGCTGACGACGATCTTCTACGCCGCCTATTTCTCCAGCTTGTCGTTCCTCAAGGGCCCGATGCGGGTCGATCCGACCACGGCGGAAACGCTGGTGCTGATCGCCGGGCCGATCATGATGTGCTTCTATGTCGTGGTCGGCAAATGGTCGGACCGGGTCGGGCGCAAGAAGCCGATCGTCTGGGGCAACGTGCTGATCCTGATTACGCTGTTTCCGGCGTTCTGGGCGCTGGGCGCTCTCGCCAACCCGGGGCTGGTGCAGTCCGCCAAGGCAGCGCCGGTCGCGGTGGCCGGACCCGACTGCGATTACGATCCGTTCGCCAACGTGCAGAAGACCGATTGCGGCAAGCTGCTCGGCGAGCTCACTGCGAGCGGGGTGCCTTACCGGCTGGCCACCGCCGACGCGCTCGGCCTCAGGGTCGGAAACAACGACATCGCCCTCGACGACTATGCCTGGGGCGATGCGGCCGACAGCAAGGCGCGGCTCGAGAAAGCGCTCGCCAGCGCCGGCTACGACTTCTCGGTCCAGCGCCCACCGATCCTGCGTGACATCGGGATCATCGCGATCCTGCTGTGGTTCGGGTTTCTCTCGGCGATGAACTACGGCTCGGTGGCCGCGCTCTTGTCGGAGATGTTCCCGGCCCGCATCCGCTACAGCTCGATGTCGATCCCGTACCACATCGGCGCGGGCTATTTCGGCGGGTTCCTGCCGGTGATCGCAGGCTACATCGTCGCCCGCACCGGGGACGCCTATGCGGGGTTGTGGTATACCTGGGGCTTCGTATTGATCGGCCTCGTCGTCGGCTGCTGGGGCATTCCCTCCGGCCCGCCGAAGGATTTTCCCGAAGGCTCCAGTCTCTAGTGCATCCGCTACCGCCAGAACCCGCCCGCACCCTCCGTCTTCGCCTCGACACTGCCGCGCTGGCGGACAACTGGCGCGCGCTCGACCGCCTGTCGGGCAACGCCGCGGCGGGAGCGGCGGTGAAAGCCGACGCTTACGGCCTCGGCGTCGCGCACGTCGTGCCGGCGCTGCTCGAGGCCGGCGCGCGGGATTTGTTCGTCGCGCACTGGAGCGAGGTCGCCGGCGCGCTCGCCCATGCTGAACCGGGCCAGCTTGCAGTGCTGCATGGGCCGATGACCGCCGAAGACGCCGCTTTCGCCCGAGCTAGTGGCGTGCGCCCGGTGATCAACAGCCTGCACCAGGCGAAGCTCTGGCTCGCTGCCGGTGGCGGCGCCTGCGACCTGATGGTCGACACCGGGATCAACCGGCTCGGCCTGCCGTTGGCGCAGATCGGCGACCCGCTGATCGACCGGCTTGAGGTCGAAACGCTGATGAGCCATCTCGCTTCGGCGGACGAGGACGTTGCGCAAAATGCCGTCCAACTCGCCCGCTTCCATGAAGTCTGCCAGGCGATCCCGGCGAAGCGCCGCAGCCTGGCGAACAGCGCGGGGATCGGGCTGGGTGCGGGCTATGCGTTCGACGTGACCCGTCCGGGGCTGTCGCTCTACGGCGGCATCCCGCGCCCGGAGCTCGCGCCGCACATCCGCCAGACCGCGTTTCCGCAAGCCGCGCTCATCCAGACGCGCGAATTGCAAGCCGGAGACAGCGTCGGCTACAACGCGGTGTTCACCGCCGACCGGCCGATGCGGGTCGGCACGGTGTCGCTGGGTTACGCCGACGGCATATTGCGCTGCTGGGGCGGCGCCTGGCTGGAGCACGATGGCACGAAGCTGCCGCTGCTCGGCAAAGTTTCGATGGACATGGTGGTGGTCGACCTGGGCGCCGCGCCTGACCTGAAAGAGGGCGACTGGCTGTCGCTGCCTTATGATCTTCCCCAAGCCGCCGCGCGTACCGGACTGTCCCAATATGAACTGCTCACCCTGCTGGGGGGCCGTTTCGCGCGCTAGCATTCATGTTGCGCCGCAATTGCTGCAAGTGCTAAATGCAGCATTTGGTGCAGCATTGGGAGGGCCGGCGATGGCGAAGGAACGGGGCGAGGGCGAGCCGGTAATCATCAAGAAGTACGCCAACCGGCGGCTCTACAACACCGCTTCGTCCAGCTACATCACGCTCGAGGACCTTGCGAAGATGACCCGCGAGGGGGTCGACTTCCAGGTGCTCGACGCGAAGACCGGGGCCGACATCACCCATTCGATCCTGACCCAGATCATCATGGAGGAAGAGGCCAGCGGCACCGAGCAGATGCTGCCGATCAGCTTCCTGCGCCAGCTGATCGCGATGTACGGCAATTCGATGCAGGCGCTGATGCCGCGCTATCTCGAGGCGACGATGGAGAACTTCCAGGCCAACCAGCGCAAGTTCCAGGACATGTTCAAGCAGTCGATGGGCGCCGACGCCTTCGCCAAGATGGCCGAGACCAACATGGCGATGTTCAAGGCCGCCGCGAGCGCGTTCATGCCCAAGACCGGCGACGAGCCCGCCCCTTCCAAAAAGGGCGACGACCTGGATGCATTGCGCGAACAGATGGCGGCGATGCAGAAGAAGCTCGACGAACTGGGGAGCTGAAGCTTCCGCACTCGACACGCCGCAATGCAAACGGCTAGTGGCGCCTCCGGAATATCAATAAAAAGTTGAGCTCAGTGTCCGCCATCCGCCACGCCCTGTCGGTCAAGCGCGCCGACGATTTCGCGCAATGGTACCAGGAGGTGATCTCCGCCGCCGATCTCGCCGAGGAATCGGGCGTGCGCGGGTGCATGGTGATCAAGCCGTGGGGCTGGGGCATTTGGGAGCGGATCCAGCACCTGATGGACGCGCGGATCAAGGCCGCGGGGGTGCAGAACTGCTATTTCCCGATCTTCATTCCGCTCGGCAACTTCGTGCGCGAGGCGGCGCACGTCGAAGGCTTCGCCAAGGAAATGGCGGTCGTCACCCACCACCGGCTGATTTCCGACGGCAAGGGCGGGCTGGTGCCCGATCCCGAAGCCAAGCTCGAAGAGCCGCTGGTGGTGCGCCCGACCTCCGAGACGATCATCGGCGATGCGATGGCGCGCTGGGTGCAGTCCTGGCGCAACCTGCCTCTGCTGCTCAACCAGTGGGCGAACGTCGTGCGCTGGGAAATGCGCACCCGCATGTTCCTGCGCACCAGCGAATTCCTCTGGCAGGAAGGCCACACCGCGCACGAGACCCGCGACGATGCGAAAGCCGAGACGATGCGCGCGCTCGAAATGTACCGCGCCTGCGCCGAGGAAGACCTCGCGATGCCGGTGGTAGCCGGCGAAAAGCCGGAGAACGAACGCTTTCCGGGCGCCGAGGAGACCTGGTCGATCGAGGCGATGATGCAGGACGGCAAGGCGCTGCAGGCGGGCACCAGCCACTATCTCGGCACCAGCTTCGCCGAGGCCGCGAACATCAAGTACCAGGATCGCGAGGGCACCCAGCAGTACTGCCACACCACCAGCTGGGGCGTTTCGACCCGCCTGATCGGCGGAGTGATCATGGTCCACGGCGACGACGACGGGCTGCGCGTGCCGCCGGCGATCGCACCTCAGCAGGTGGCGATCCTGCCGATGCTGCGCGAGGATGACGGCGACGCCGCACTGCTCGGCTATTGTGAGGAACTGCGCGCGGGGATCGCCGCGCAATCGGCGCTCGGCGAGCGGGTGCGCGTGCTGCTGGACAAGTCGCCCGGCAAGGCCGCGGCCAAGCGCTGGGACTGGGTGAGGAAGGGCGTTCCGGTGATCGTCGAGGTCGGCCCGCGCGACATGGAAGGGGGCAAGGTCAGCCTGCTGCGCCGTGACCGGCTGTGGAACGACGGGGCCAAGCCCGACTTCGCCGCGCCCAGCCGCGAGGAATGCGCCGCCAGCATCGCGGCGCTGCTGGAGGAAATCCAGCAGGCGCTGTTCGCCGAGGCGCGCGAGCGCCGCGAAGCCAACATCACCCGCGGCATCGCGACGATGGACGATTTCGCCGCGTTCTTCGCCGAGGATCAGCGCTATCCGGGGTGGGCCGAAGTCCAGTGGTCGCGGCCGACCGGCGCGGCGCTGGAAGCCGTGACCGAGCGGCTGAAGGCGCTCAAGCTCACCATCCGCAACGTGCCGCTCGGCGCGCCCGCGGCCGACGGCGTGTGCATCTTCACCGGCGAGCCGGCGGCCGAGCGGATCTACGTGGCCCGCGCTTACTAGGGATTTCCTTTTCTAGCGCTATAGCCCCCCCCGCGTGGTCCTGCGGGGAACCTCGGCGATCACTTGTCCTTCGCCAGCTTGGCTCGGTACGCATCCAGGCTGATGTCGCGCCCGAGGAAATCGTGCACCAGTTCCGCGGCGGGCTTCGTTCCGCCGGGTTCGAGCACGTCCTTGCGGTATTCCGCGGCAGTCTGCGCGTTGCGCAGCCCCTCCTTCTCGAACCGGGTGAACATGTCGTCGGCGATCACGATCGACCAGCGGTAGGTATAGTAGACCGCCGAATAGCCGTTGAGGTGGCCGAAGCTGTCCTGCATCTCGACGAAATCTGGCATCGCGATGGTGTTGTAGGCGTTGCCGTAATAGCGCGCCGCCTCGCCGATGAACTGCGGCACCGGCTCGGTGTGGTACTTCAGCGAGATGTTGGAATAGCCGAGCTGGCGCATATCCTCGATCCCGAGGTTGAAATAGCGCGCCTTGTTCATCTTCTCCACCAGCTCGCGCGGGATCGGGTTGCCGTCCTTGTCCTTCGCGAACCGCGCCAGCGTATCGTAGTCGTAGACCCAGTTCTCGAGCATCTGCGAGGGGGCTTCGACGAAGTCCCACTCGGTAGTGATCCCCGATTCGCCGAACCATTCGTGAGTCCCGCCGAACACGTGGTGCAGCAGGTGGCCGAACTCGTGGAGGAAAGTCTCGACGTCGCGGTGCTCCATCAGGCCGGTGGTGTGGCCCCCTTTGGGCAGGTTCATCACCAACGCGCCCATCGGCACCGAATCCCCTGCGATCCCGGCGCGGAACGGCACCGTGTTGGCATGGCTGTACTTGCCGGGGCGCGGATGGGAATCGATGTAGATCCGCCCGATCAGCTTGCCGTCCTGGTAGATCTCGTAAGACTCGACCTCCGGATCCCACACCGGGGTTTGCCAGGGCCGGATCTCCACCCCGAACAGGTCCTCGGCGAGCTGCAGGATGCCGTCGCGCACGTCGTCGTAGGCAAAGTACTTGCGCGCCTCCTGCGGATCGTAATCGTAGTCGCGTTTCTGGACTTGCGCCTTCAGCCAGCCTTCCTGCCAATATTCGACTTTGGTCGCGCCGGGCCGGCGTTGCTGCAGCATCGACAGCAGCTTGGCGTAATCGCGCTCGGCCGCGGGCTTGGCCGCGGCGGACATCTGCGCCAGCAGGTCCTCGACCTTCTCCGGCGTGTCGACCATCTTGTCCTCGAGGATCAGCTGCGCGTAGTTGCGATAGCCCAGCTTCTCGGCGAGCTGCTGGCGCAAGTGGAACAGCTGCTGCAGCACCGCGTCGTTCTTCGGCCAGGCGCGCTGGTTGTAGGCGACGCTGAGGTCGTGGCGCAATTTGTCGCTCTCGGCGTACGACATCACCGGCTGATAGTCGGGGTAGGTCGTGGTGATCGTGACCTTGCCGTCTTTGCCGGGCGGGTGCGCGGCGACGTAGTCGGCCGGCAGCCCGGCGAGTTCCGCAGGCGCGACCTCGATCGACTTCTCGCCGGCGGCGATGTTGGCGTCGAACTGGTTACCGAGCTTGGCGATCCGTTCCTGCAGCGCCTGCACCTCAGCGCGCTGCTCGGGCGGCAGCGACACGCCGCCGCGCACGTAGGAAGCCAGCGTGAGCTTGAGGTAGCGCTGCGTTTCGGCATCGGCATGCGAGGCGTCGATCGCCTTCAGGCGGTCGTAGATCGGGCGCGAGAGGCTGAGCTTGCTGCCGAGCGCGGTCAACCGCACCGTGCAATCGCCGCCGGCGTTGCGCCGCGGATCGTCGGCCATTACTTCCTGATAGAGGCCGAACTCGCCGGTCGCGTCCTGGATCAGGCCGTTGATGTCGTCGTAACGGCGCAAGGTGCCGTCGATCGTTGCGGGACCTTTCTCGCCTTCCAGCTCGGCTTGGCGGCGCTCGATTTCGCGCGCGATCTTGTCGCAGCGGGCGTTGAGCGTCGCCGCATCGGGCGCGGTCGCCAGGATCGGGCCGAGGAACGCGTTGATGCTCTCGGCACGCGCCGCGCCCGGCGTGAACGCGGTGGCGGCGAGCAGCGCGCCCGCGAACGCAATTCGCATGAAATCAGTCCCCCGAGGCGAAAGTATCGCGGGAAACTAGCCGTGGGGGCCGCGATAGGCAATCGGCGGTGCTTGCGGGAGCGGCCGCCGCCGCCCATATGCGGAATATGGCTCAGAAACCCCGGCGGCAGCCGCACGGCTTGCCCTCGCGCGAGCAGATCCTCGACTTCATCCAGACTTCCGACACCCCCGCGGGCAAGCGCGAGATCGCGCGCGCGTTCGGGCTCAAGGGGCAGGAGCGGATCGCGCTCAAGCGCCTGCTCAAGGACATGGCCGAAGAAGGCCTGATCGACGGCAAGAAGACCGCGTTCCACCGCATGGGCGGAGTGCCGAAAGTCACCGTGCTGCGCGTGGTCGACGTGGAGGACGGCGAGGCATTCGCGGTGCCCGACACCTGGCAGGCCGAAGACGGCTCCACCCCGCCGCGCTTGCGGCTGATCGAGCGCAGCGGCGGCAAGAACCGTCAGGCGGCGCTCAAGCGCGGAGACCGTGTGCTGTCGCGCACCGAGGAAACCGGCGAGGGCTGGATCGCGCACCCGATGAAGGTCTTGCCGACAAGCGGCGAGGCGCTGATGGGCGTGGTCGAGCTCGATGGCGCGGGCAAGGGCTGGCTCGCGCCGGTCGACAAGCGCGTGCGCAACTCCGCGCCGATCGCGGATCTGGGCGGCGCCGAGGCGGGCCAACTGGTGCTTGCCGAACCGGCGGGCAAGTCGCCGCGCGCGGGGGTCAAAGTGATCGAGGTGCTGGGCGATCCGCTGGCGCCCAAGGCGTTCAGCCTGATCGCGATCGCCAAGTACGGCATCCCTTGGCACTTTTCCGACGAGACCCTGGACGAGGCGAAGCTCGCGGCGAAGCTGCCGCTCAGCGAAGACGCTCGCGAGGATTTGCGGCACTTGCCGATCGTCGCGATCGACCCTGCCGACGCGCGCGACCACGACGACGCGATCTGGGCCGAGCCCGACGGCGAGGGCGGGTTCGACGCGGTCGTCGCGATCGCCGATGTCAGCTTCTACGTACGGCCTTCCGGTGGTTCGGGGGGCGGTAAGCTCGATCGGGAAGCGAGGAAGCGCGGCAATTCGGTCTATTTCCCCGACCGAGTCGTGCCGATGTTGCCCGAAGTGCTGAGCGCCGACGTATGCTCGCTGAAAGCGGGCGAGGATCGCGCGGCGATGGCGTGCCATCTCAAGATCGACAAGACCGGCCGCGTGACCGCGTGGCGCTTCACCCGCGCGCTGGTGCGGATCGCGCAGAACATCGCCTACGAGGATGCGCAAGCGGCGATCGATAGCGGCTCCGCGCCGGACACACTGACGAACCTCTGGGCCGCGTGGCGCGCGCTCGAAGGCGCGCGGCAGCAGCGCGACCCGCTCGAGCTCGAATTGCCCGAGCGCCGGGTGATGCTCGACGAGAACGGCAAGATCGCCGAGATCGCGCTGCGCGAGCGGCTCGACGCGCATCGGGTGGTCGAGGATTTCATGGTCGCCGCCAACGTCGCCGCAGCCAAGGCGCTCGAAAGCAAAGCGCACCCGGTGGTCTACCGCATCCACGAGCCGCCGAGCCGCGAGAAGCTCGTCGCGCTCAAGGATTACCTCCAGACCTTCGACCGCAAGCTCGCGCTCGGCCAGGTAATCACGCCGGGGCTGTTCAACCGCATGCTCAAGGACATCGCCGACGATGCCGAGCGCGCGCTGATCATGGAGGCGGTGCTGCGCAGCCAGACCCAGGCCTATTACGGGCCGAAGAACGCGGGCCACTTCGGGCTCGCGCTGGGCAGCTACGCGCATTTCACCTCGCCGATCCGGCGCTATGCGGACCTGCTGGTCCACCGCGCGCTGGTCGACGCGTTCGGGCTCGAGCAGCCGGTGCCGCCAAAAACACTTGGGGCCAAGCTCCCGCCGGCGACCGGCCTTTCCGAGCGCGACCGCGCCGAGCTCGACAAAGTCAGCGAGGCGATCAGCGACGCCGAGCGCCGGGCGATGGCGGCCGAGCGCGAGACGATCGACCGCTACGCCGCCGCCTGGCTCGCAAGCCGCGTCGGCGAGGTGTTCCCGACGCGGATCACCGGGGTGCAGAAATTCGGCTTCTTCGCGACCATCGTCGGCCTCGGCGGCGACGGACTGGTGCCGGTCTCGACGCTCGGCGCGGAATACTTCCACTACGACGAGGGGGCGCAAGTGCTGGCCGGCGAGCGGACCGGCACGCGCTTCGCGGTCGGCGACCGCGTCGAGCTGCGTCTCGCCGAAGCCAACCCGCTGACCGGGGCGCTGAAGTTCGAGCTGCCCGACAGCGCCGGCGCGCCGGTCGAGCCGCGCGGCAAGCGTCCGCCGGCGCCGCCGCGCAAGGGCAAGTACATTGCCGGCAAGCGGGGGAGGCCGGGGAACATCCGGCACCAGGGCAGGAAGTAAACGTCGTCCCGGGCTTGACCCGGGACCGCTGGCCACCAGGTCTGACCAGGAGGCCAGCGATCCCGGCGTGCGCCGGGATGACGGCTAACTCACCCGGTCGATATCCTCGTCGCTGAGGCCGCCGGGCACAATGAACACCGGGCAGGGCAAAGTGCCGGCCGCCTGGCTGAAGTGGGCCACCAGCGGGCCGGGTCCGCCTTCCCGCGCCGCGCCCAGCACCAGCGCCGCGACTTCCGGATGCTCGGCGAGGTATTCGCCGATCACTGCCTGGCCTTCGCCCTGGCGCACGGTGATCGTGGGCATGCGCCCGCCGTCCGACAGCAGTTCGCTCGCCGCGCTGGTCGCCAGCGCCTCCGCGCGGTCGCGCGATTCTTCCTCGATCGTCGCCTGGACGCCGCCGAACGCGACGAAATCCTGCTTGGGCACCAGCGCGAGAATATGCACCGTGCCTTCGGTCCTGGCGGCGCGGCGCGCCGCGAAGCGCAACGCCGAGCGGGCTTCCTGCGTCTCGTCCATGATCACCAGATAGACGCGCGTCATCGCTGCTCCCCTTGGCCAACCTATCGGGCGAAAGGGCTTTTCGCGCAAGAAGCTTGGCCGGATCGTCTCCGGCGCGCTTAGGACAGGCTTGCTCCGACGCGCCAAATTGGCCAGAGACGCAAGCCGAACCACCCCATCGAAGGACGAACCCGCCCGCCATGTCGATCGCGATCAGGATGCCCGCGCTGTCACCGACCATGGAGGAGGGCACGCTCTCCCGCTGGCTGGTCAAGCCGGGCGACAAAGTCAGCGCCGGCGACGTGATGGCCGAGATCGAGACCGACAAGGCGACGATGGAGTTCGAGGCGGTGGATGAGGGCACGATCGCGGACATCGCGGTGCCCGAGGGGACCGAGAACGTGAAAGTCGGCGAAGTAATCGCGACGCTGGCCGAAGAGGGCGAGGACGTGGCGAGCGTCAAGCCTGCGAAGGGCGGGGCTGCGGCCGCGCCAGCTGCGGCAAAGGCGCCGGAGCCCAAAGAAGAAGTCGTCGTCCCGGCGCAAGCTGGGACCGCCCGAAGCAAAGAGCAACCTCAAGCGACCCCAGTATCCGCTGGGGCGACGAGGGATGGCGACCGCGTGATCGCCTCCCCGCTCGCCAAGCGGATCGCCGAGCAGAAGGGGATCGACCTCAAGTCGGTCAAGGGCAGCGGCCCCAACGGGCGGATCGTCAAGGCCGACCTGGAGCGAGCCCCGGCGCAAGCCGGGGCCTCCCAACGCACGCACGAGGCCCCTGCTTCCGCAGGGGCTCAGGTCGACTTCGGCATCCCGCACGAAGTCGAGAAGCTCAGCAACGTGCGCAAGGTCATCGCGCGCCGCCTGACCGAATCCAAGCAGACGATCCCGCATATCTACCTCACCGTCGACATCCGGCTCGACGCGCTGCTCAAGCTGCGCGGCGAGCTCAATGCCGCGCTCGAGGCGGACGGCATCAAGCTTTCGGTCAACGACCTGCTGATCAAGGCGCTCGCCAAGGCGCTGCTGCGGGTGCCGCAGTGCAACGTGCAGTTCGCCGGCGACGAGCTGCTCAAGTTCAGCCGTGCCGACATCTCGGTCGCGGTGTCGATCCCCGGCGGGCTGATCACCCCGATCGTCAAGGACGCGGGCAACAAGTCGGTCGCGACGATCTCGACCGAGATGAAGGACCTTGCCGGCCGCGCCCGCGAAGGCAAATTGCGGCCCGAGGAATTCCAGGGCGGCACCGCCAGCCTGTCGAACATGGGCATGTTCGGGATCAAGCAGTTCGAGGCGGTGATCAACCCGCCGCAGGCGATGATCATGGCGATCGGCGCGGGCGAGAAGCGCCCGTTCGTGGTCGACGGCGCCTTGTCGGTCGCCACGGTGATGACCGCCACCGGCAGCTTCGACCACCGCGCGATCGACGGCGCCGATGGCGCGCAGCTGATGCAGGCGTTCCAGCACCTGATCGAGCAGCCGCTGGGGCTGGTGGCTTGAGCGCCTCGTCTCCCCGCGGCCAACGAGATGAGTGATTTACCCCAAGTCGAACCAGCCATCCGCGTCGTCGCGATGCCTGCCGACGCCAATGCTTATGGCGACATCTTCGGCGGCTGGCTGGTCAGCCTGATGGACAACGCGGGCGGCCTGGTCGCCGCGCTGCGGGCCAAGGGGCGGGCAGTCACGGTGGCGATCGACGGGATGCAGTTCCTCGAGCCGGTCAAAGTCGGCGACGAAGTCTCGGTCTATGCCGAGATCGAGCGGGTCGGGCGCACCAGCATGAACATCCACGTCGAAGCCTGGCGCCGCCCGCGACACGGCGAAACGCGCTACAAGGTGACCGAGGCGAAATTCACGTTCGTCGCGGTGGACGAGCATGGGCGGCCAAGGGCGGTGGATTTGTGAGCAAGGAAACGTCTTCCGATAACTCCTCCCCCCTCGCGGGGGAGGAAGGGGCCCGCCGCGCAGCGGTGGGAAGGAGAGGGGGCAAGCGCGACCTGCTTTCCTTGGCGAAGCGGATGCGGAGCGCACAGACCGACGCGGAGAGCAAGCTCTGGTCGATGTTGTGCGGCAAGCGTCTCAACGGCTGGAAGCTCAAACGGCAGGAGCAGATTGACGACTACATCGTCGATTTCGTGAACTTCGAGAAACGGCTGATCGTTGAGGCGGACGGCTCCCAGCATGCAGAGAGTCTGGCCGATGCTAAGCGCGATGCTTATCTAGTCGGCCAGGGTTTCGAGGTCCTTCGGTTCTGGAACAACGACATTCTGATTAATCCCGACGGGGTCGCGACCGCAATTCTCGCTACGCTCGAAACCCCTCTCCCCAACCCCTCTCCCGCAAGGGGAGAGGGGCTTACTGGAGCGATTAATGGCTGACCAATACGACGTGATCGTCCTCGGATCGGGCCCCGGCGGCTATGTCGCGGCGATCCGAGCCGCGCAGTTGGGGCTCAAGACCGCGATCGTCGAGCGCGAATTGCTCGGCGGGATCTGCCTCAACTGGGGGTGCATCCCGACCAAGGCGCTGCTGCGCTCGGCGGAGATCTTTCACTACATGCAGCATGCGAAGGATTATGGCCTTTCCGCCAAGGGGATAGAGGCCGATCTGGAAGCGGTGGTGAAGCGCAGCCGCGGGGTGGCGAAGCAGCTCAACCAGGGCGTCACCCACCTGATGAAGAAGAACAAGATCGCCGTGCACATGGGCGAGGGCAAATTGCTCGGCCCGGGAAAGCTCGAAGTGAAGGGCGAAAAAGGCACCGAAACCCTCAGCGCCAAGCACATCATCGTTGCCACCGGCGCGCGGGCGCGCGACCTGCCGTTCGCGCCGGCCGACGGCAAGCGGGTGTGGACTTACCGCCACGCGATGACCCCACGGGAGATGCCAACCAAGCTGCTGGTGATCGGCAGTGGCGCGATCGGAATCGAGTTCGCGAGCTTCTACCGCGACATGGGCGCCGAAGTGACGGTGGTCGAGATGCTCGACCGGGTGGTGCCGGTGGAGGACGCGGACGTTTCCGCGTTCCTCGAAAAGGCGCTGACCAAGCAGGGCATGACGATCATGACGGGGGCAGGCGTCGAGGAGCTGAAGACGAGCGACAAGGGCGTCTCGGCCAAGATCAAGGGCAAGGACGGCAAAGTCCAGAGCGCCGAGTTCAGCCACGCGATCGTCGCGATCGGGATCGTGCCGAACACCGAGAACGTCGGGCTCGAAAAGCTCGCCGAGATGGACCGCGGCTTCATCAAGATCGACCCCTACGGCCGCACCAAGACCAAGGGCCTGTGGGCGATCGGCGACTGCGTGCCCGGCCCGTGGCTGGCGCACAAAGCGAGCCACGAGGGCGTCACCGCCGCCGAGGCGATCGCGCAGGAGCTGGGCAACACAGACGTCCACCCGCACCCGCTCGACCGCATCGCGATCCCCGGGTGCACTTATTGCCGCCCGCAGATCGCCAGCGTCGGGCTGACCGAGGCTAAGGCGAAGGAAGCCGGCCACGCGGTGAAGGCCGGGACGTTCCCGTTCATCGGCAACGGCAAGGCGATCGCGCTCGGCGAGGCGGAAGGGTTCGTGAAGACGGTGTTCGACGCCAAGACCGGGGAACTGCTCGGCGCGCACATGGTCGGGGCCGAAGTCACCGAGATGATCCAGGGCTTCACCGTCGGCAAAGTGCTCGAGACCACCGAGGCCGAGCTGATGAACACGATCTTCCCGCACCCGACGATCAGCGAATCGATGCACGAGAGCGTGCTTGCAGCTTATGGGCGCGCGTTGCACATTTGAGCGCGCCGCCCGATCATTTCTTGCGACGCGCTGTTAGGATCGGCGAATGAGCGAGGCCGAATATCTCGACGGGCGGCTCCTGCTGGCAATGCCAGGCATGGTCGACCCGAATTTCGAGCGTTCGGTGATCGCGTTGTGCGTGCACGACGCGCAAGGCGCGGTCGGGATCGGCGTCGGGCACTTGCGCGCCGGGATCCGCTTCCACAACCTGCTGCGCGAGGTGGGGGTCGATCCCGGCGTCGCGCCCGACCGGCCGGTGCATCACGGCGGTCCAGTCGAGCCGGGGAGGGGCTTCGTGCTCCATTCGCCCGACTGGCGCGACGACGATACGATCGCGGTGCCCCCGCTCGGCGCGCTGTCGGGCTCGATCGCAGTACTGCGCGCGATCGCGGAGGGAAGGGGGCCCAAAGCCTGGCTGATCGCGCTCGGCTATGCCGGCTGGGGGCCGGGCCAGCTCGACGACGAGATGCGCTATCACGGCTGGTTCGCGGCCACCGGCCGGCCCGAGATCGTGTTCGAGACCGCAGTCGAGCAGCGCTGGCCGGCGGCCTGGAAAGCCGAAGGGATCAACCCGGCGCAGCTCGTCGGCCGCACCGGCACCGCCTGAGGCCTACTCGGCCGGCAGCGGCATCGGCGCGGAGCGGCCGAGCTTCTGCTTGCCGCGCCAGCGATCGAAGAAGCTCGCCTGGTGAACGCAGCTGACGGTGCAATAGGGGGCGCACTCTTTGGGGCTCTCGAACTCGCGGCGAATGTCCTCGCGCCCATATTGCGTTAGCGGAATGCCGGGCTCGCCGCGCTGCTGCGAGCAGTAATGAACCAGCCCGTCCTCGCAGATATAGAGATAGCGCCCGCCCGCGCGGCAGCTCCAGGCGTTGGGCTTGCCATCCAACAGGTTCTTCTGGAACAGCCAGTAGTTGAACCGGTGCGCGACCGAACCTTCGGCCATCAGCGTGTGATAGACCGCGCGCTGGCTCGCCGAAAGCGGGGCGAGGGTGCCGTCGCCGCCGTGGAGCACCCCGACGGTGTGCGAGAAGCCGAGCGCCCTGGCGGTGCGCGCGACTTCCTTGGCGTCCTGCGTGCGCTCTTCGGTGATGCCCAGCACCGAGTTGATGTTGACCTTGAACGCGGCATGTTCGGACAACAGCTCGAGCTTGCCGCGCAGCGACTTCAGCGTCTTCTTCGAGACCTCGTCGGGCTTCACCCCGTCGATCGAGATCTGCAGCGCCTGAAGCCCCGCCTCGTTCATCGCCTCGATCCGCTCGCGGGTGAGCAGGAAGCCGTTGGTGATCGTCGTTGCGGTCATCCCGCGCGCGCGGATGTGCGCGATCACCGCTTCGTGGCCGGGATTGGTCAGCGGCTCGCCGCCGGTCAGGGTGATCACCCGGGTGCCGAGCTCGGCCAGGCGGTCGATGCGCGCGATAAGGACATCGAGCGGGATCGGCTGCGAAACTTTGTCGAACTCGTTGCAGTAGGCGCAGTCGAGGTTGCAGTAGCGGGTGACCACGAGGTGCGCGAGCAGCGGCTTTCCCGGCGCGAACAGTGCCGTCGAGAGATAGCGCGCCCCATCGCGCCAAGTCACGTCTGCCATTGCCGCTGTTCCGTATTTTGCCGCGGCGACCCCCGCCGCGCGGCGGTCTTGCCCAAGAGCTTCCGCGAACACAAGGGCGGCCTGCCGCGGGACCGCGCTGTTCCGGCGCGAATTCGCGCCCGGGCGAGAGTGCCGTCCTTCAGCCTGGCGGACAGGGTGGGATTGTCCTTCGGACGTCTCCGCGCTGCGCGCTTCGACTCCGAACCCTTGGGTTCTTTCCGAACCGCCGTCCTTCAGCCTGCCGGGGGCAGGCTGGCGGACAGGGTGGGATTCGAACCCACGAAGGACTTGCGCCCTTGGCGGTTTTCAAGACCGCTGCCTTCAACCACTCGGCCACCTGTCCGCTGGAAGTGGCGGCTAGCGCGCCATTTTCGCTTTGTCACCTCGTGACTCGGGCGGCGATAGACGATACGCCAACGCAACGAGCGCGAATGCGCCTGGGGAGAGGAGCGAGAGCACAATGAACAGGTTCACCATTGCCGCGCTGGCGATCGTCGCCACGCTGGGTTGGGCGGCGCCCGCTTCGGCGCAATTCTTCGGCGGCGGGCCTTGCGATCGCGGCGATCTTCAGCAGGTGGCGGAAAAGTACATTCAGGCGCAGCGCGACGGCAAGCCCGGCGATCTGCCGTTCGGCAACGAGTGGGTCGACTACAAGGAGAACAACCAGGTCTCCACGATGTACAGCGGCGGGATCATCGGCAAGCCGCAGAAGATCGACTGGTACCGCCTGATCCTCGATCCCGACGAGTGCAAGTTCATGGCCGAGATCATCATCACCGATCCGGCCCACCCTTACGTGCTGGCGACCCAGGCGAGCGTCGCCGGCGGGACTGCGATGGGGCCGTTCGACACGATCGTGACCGACGCGGGCGACTGGCTGTTCGATGCGAATTACACGCTGAAATACGCGAAGTCGGAAGATTGGTCGGTAATCCCTGAGGCCGAGCGCAACACCCGCAAGGAATTGATCGCCGCGGCCGACGCCTATCTCAATTCGTTCAAGGACAAGAGCATCCAGGTGCCATGGGGCACGCCGTGCGACCGGCTGGAAGGCAGCGCCTACACCGGCAACGGCTCGCCCACCGACAGCTGCAACGTCGGCGTTCCGGAGGGGGTCGACCTGGTGAACCGGCAGTACGTGGTCGACCCGACGATCGGCGCGGTCGACGTGTTCATGGACTTCGGCAAGAACCAGCGCGCCGACAGCCACCTGTTCCGCATCGAGCACGGCAAGATTCGCTACGTCCACACCGTGACCAACTGCGGGGATTCGGATAACTGCGGCTTCGATTCGTTCAAGAAGATGCTGGAAAAGAACCCGAAAATGCATCCCGACCTCGTCGCCAAGGCGGGGTGAGGCCACGGCTCGGCTCGGCGGCCTTCACCGGGCGCGCGGCATGTGACAGGATGGCCGCATGAAACTTCGTGCCCCGTTCCTCGCACTCGCGCTGCTCGCCTGCCTGGGGCCGTTGGCTCCCCAGGCCCGGGCCCAGGTGGCGCCCGGCGAGCTTTCGTTCGACGCGTACCTCCAGCTGCTTGCCGCGAAGGCGCGCGCGGCGGGGGTGAGCGAGGCGACGATCCAGTCGATGACCGCCGGCCTGACGCCGAACGACCGGGTGATTGCGCTCGACCGCTCGCAGCCGGCGGGGCCGCCCGGAAGCGGCTTTCCCCCGCTCGCGCCGTACCTTGCGAGCCACATCGACCGCGCGCGGATCGACCAGGGGCGGGCGATCTACCAGGCTTCCGCGGCTCAGGCCGCGCGGATCGAGCAGACTTACGGCGTCCCGGCGAAGATCGTGATCTCGATCTGGGGGCACGAGACCGCTTACGGCAGCGTCACCGGCGACTTCGACCTCGCGCGTTCGCTGGCCAGCCTCGCCTGGGAGGGACGCCGGCGGGACCTGTTCGAGACCGAATTCGTCGACCTGCTGAAAATGGTCGACAGCGGCGTCCCGCGCTCGCAGCTCCACGGCAGTTACGCCGGCGCGTTCGGCAACCCGCAGTTCCTGCCCAGCGTCTACTTGCGCCTTGCGGTCGATGCCGACGGCGACGGGCGCAAGGACATCTGGAACGACCGGGCCGACACGCTGGCCTCGATCGCGAACTACTTCCGCGACGCCGGCTGGCGCGCCGGCCAGCCGTGGGGCGTAAGAGCGAGCGTGCCGCCAGGCTTCGACGTCGGCGCGTGGCGCGGCAAGCTGATGGCACCGACCTGCCCGCGCGTGCACGAGCGTTTCAGCCAGTGGAAGACGGTCGCCGAATGGCGCCGGCTGGGCGTCGTGCCGCAGGCGCCGATCGGCGAAACAGTGTTAACCAGCCTGTTCCAGCCCGACGGTCCGGGCACTCGCGCGTGGCTCTTAACCGGGAATTATAGGGTTATCCTCGAATATAATTGCTCGAACTACTACGCTATGAGTGTGGGGTTGCTTGCAGATGAGATTGCCCAGTGACCGGCCGTTCGGCCGTTTCTTTCCGCTGATCCTCGCCACTGCACTGGCCGGCTGGACCGGCCCTGCCGCAGCGCGCGATGCCGGTCCGCCCCCGGCGAAACCGACCGGCCCGGCGGCCGACTATCCGGTGGTCGTCGGCGAGCCCTATACCGCCGGCGGGGTGAGCTTCACCCCCGAGGACAAGCTCAACTACGACGAAGTCGGCTATGCCGCGATCGATCCGAAAGGCGGAACCGCGATCTCGGGTGAGCACCACACCTTGCCGCTGCCGAGCTACGTCGAGGTGACGTCGCTCGACACCGGCAAGACGATCCTGGTGCGGCTCGAGCGGCGCGGGCCGATGGACGGCACCCAGCTGATCGGGCTCTCGCCGGGAGCGGCGGCGCAACTCGGGGTGAGCGCCGGAGCACCGGTGCGCGTGCGGCGGGTCAATCCGCCCGAGCAGGAACGCGCGTTGCTGCGCGAAGGCAAGCGGGCCCCGGCGCGGATCGATACGCCGATGGGGCTGGTCAACGTGCTGCGTCGCAAGCTTCCGGGCGGGGCAGGGACCTTGGCCGCCGCTTCGTCGACCGACCTGACGGCCAAGCCGGCTCCGGCTCGCCAGGCGCCCGCGCCTGCAGCTGCGCCCGCTGCCGGCCCAGCTTCTGCGGAGCCTGCATCGCAAGCCGTTGCGGCAAGCGCGCCGCCGCCGTTGCCTCCGCTCGAGCCGACCGGCGCGGCCAAGCGGGACATGAAGCCGGTCACCGCGACCATCCGCAGGCCGGGGGAGCCCGATTTCCCGTGGATCGCGACGTCGCAGAAGGCGGCGCCAAAAGAGCCGCAGAAGGCGCCGGCGAAGCAGGCTGCCGTGCCGCCTGCAGCCAAGCCCGCTGCGAAGGCCACTGCCGCCCCTGCCACCGTCGCGTCGGGCAAAGGGTTCGTCGTCCAGGCGGGAGCGTTCTCGACGCGCGAGCGTGCGCAAGGCGTCGCCAGCAGGATCGGGGGCTCGGTCAGCAGCGCCGGCAAGCTCTACCGCGTGCGCACCGGCCCGTTCGGCTCGCGCAAGGACGCCGAAGCCTCGCTCGCCAAGGTCAAGGCCGCCGGCTACGGGGACGCCCGAATCTATCCGACCGGCTAACCGTCCGCGCTGCTCGCAAACCGTTGCCGCGCTCGCGTGATGGCGTGCTAGGTGGCTGGCATGAGCGGACGATTCATCGCGCTGGAAGGCGGCGAAGGGGCGGGCAAGTCGACCCAGGCCCGCCTGCTCGCCGACGCGCTGCGGGCGCGCGGGCTTTCCGTCGTGCTCACGCGCGAGCCCGGCGGCACCCCCGGCGCGGAGGCAATCCGCTCGTTGCTGCTCCATCCGCCGCACGAAGGGTGGGGCGCGCAAGCCGAGGCGCTGCTGTTCGCCGCGGCGCGCGCGGATCACGTCGAGAAGCTGATCCGCCCCGCGCTGGCCGAAGGCAAATGGGTGATCTGCGACCGGTTCATCGATTCGACGCGCGCCTACCAGGGCGGGGGCGGGGGCCTTTCTGACGCAGATATCCTCGCGCTGCACCGGGTCGGCAGCGGCGGGCTGCTGCCGGATCTGACGATCCTGCTCGAAGTGCCGCCGAATGTCGCCGAGGCGCGGCTCCAGGCGCGCGACGGGGATGCCAGCGACGCGATCGGCGGGCGCGACGCGGCTTACCACGCGCGCGTCGCGGCACGCTTCGCGCAGCTCGCGCAAGCCGAACCGGATCGCTTCGCAAGGCCCCGCACGACCGGCACCCGCGAGGAAACGCACGAGCAGATCATCGCCGCGCTCGCACCGCTGCTGGAGCGCGCCGCGTGACCTATCCGGGGCACGAGGCGGCCTGGCGCGAGTGGCGCGCGGCGCTCGCCGGCACGCGCATGCACCATGCCTGGCTGCTCGCCGGCAAGCGCGGCATCGGCAAGCTCGAGTTCGCGCTCGCCGCCGCGCGCGAGCTGGTCGCCGAGCAAGGCGTGCGCCAGCCCGCCGAGCACCCCGACATCATCGTGCTGACCAATCTCCCCGCAAACGCCGACGAGGAAAAGAAGAAGGCCGAGGGCAAGCCTTACCAGACCAAACGCAATATCGCGGTCGACCAGATTCGCGAGATGCAGCAGCGCCTGACCACCCGGCCGACCCTCGGCGCGCGCCGGGCGATCATCGTCAATCCGGCCGACGATCTCGAAAAGAGCGCCGCGAACGCCTTGCTCAAGAGCCTCGAGGAGCCGCCGGCCGGCAGCTTCTTCCTGCTGGTCAGCCACCGCCCCGGACGGCTGCTGCCGACGATCCGCTCGCGCTGCCGGCTGGTGCGGTTTCCCGAAGCCGCCGACGACGAAGTCGAAGCATTCCTCGCCCGCGAGGAGCCCCAGGCCGACCCCGAAACCCGCGCGCTGGCGGTCAGCGCCGCCGAGGGGTCGCTGCAGGTCGCGCGCGAGTTCGTCGAGCAGCAACTCGCGCCGCTGCACAAGCTGATGCGTCGCATCCTGCACGAAGGCGATCCGGGCTTCGAGCTGCGCGGCGCGCTCGCCGATGCGATCGGCACCCGCCCGGCGCGCGAACGCCAGCTCGCGGCGATCGACCTTGCCCGCGCGGTGCTGGCGCGCGAGATGCGCATGGCCCCGCGCGGGCGGCTGCCCGCGATCATCGAAGCGCATGCCGAGCTCAACCGCCTCGCGGGTCAGGCGCCGACCTACAATTTCGATCCGGGGCTGCTGGTGATGGAAATCGGCAGCTTGCTCGCCTCGGCGGCTGCCCCTAGGGAAACCGCCTGAACCTTCGTTGCAGCGCTAGAAAGGCGGCGGACCGGCGATGGCCGATCCCTATTACATCACCACCGCGATCTCGTATCCGAACGGCCCGCCGCACATCGGCCACGCCTATGAGGCGGTCGCGGCCGACGTGATCGCGCGCTTCCAGCGCCTCAGGGGCCGCGAGGTGCGGTTCCAGACCGGTACCGACGAGCACGGCCTGAAGATGGCGCAGAAGGCGCGCGAGCTGGGCAAGCAGCCGCTCGAGCTGGCGAGCGAGATGAGCGCACTGTTCCGGCAGATGTGCGACGGGCTCGACGTCTCGTACGACCGCTTCATCCGCACCACCGAGGCCGACCACCACCGCGCCAGCCAGGCGATCTGGCAGGCGATGGAGAAGAACGGCGACCTCTACCTCGACCGCTACGAAGGCTGGTACTCGGTGCGCGACGAGGCCTATTACGACGAGGGCGAGCTTGTCGCGGGTGAGGGCGGCGAGAAGCTTTCTCCCCAAGGCACGCCGGTCGAATGGACGGTCGAGGAAAGCTGGTTCTTCCGCCTTTCGGCCTATCAGGACAAACTGCTCGCGCTCTACCGCGAGCATCCCGAATTCATCCAGCCCGAAAGCCGGCGCAACGAAGTGCTGCGCTTCGTCGAGGGCGGCTTGCGCGACCTGTCGGTCAGCCGCACCAGCTTCGACTGGGGGGTGAAAGTCCCCGGCCACGAAGATCACGTGATGTATGTGTGGGTCGATGCGCTTACCAATTATCTCACCGGTCTCGGTTATCCCGACGATACGGCGGAGGTGGCGAAGTTCTGGCCCGCCGACTTGCACCTGATCGGCAAGGACATCGTGCGCTTTCACACGGTCTACTGGCCGGCGTTCCTGATGAGCGCTGGGCTCGCGGTGCCGAAACAGGTGTTCGGCCACGGTTTCCTGCTCAACCGCGGGCAGAAGGAGAGCAAGTCGCTCGGCAACGTGACCGATCCGATGCAGCTCGCCGACCGCTATGGCGTGGACGTGCTGCGCTATTTCTTCGTCCGCGAGGTCACCTTCGGACAGGATGGCAGTTATTCGCTCGAAGCCATTGTAACCCGGGCGAATGCCGAGCTCGCCAACAGCTTCGGCAATCTCGCGCAGCGCACCCTTTCGCTGATCTACAAGAACTGCGATGGCCACCTGCCGCCGATCTTCGGGCACACCGAAGCCGATGATGCTCTGTTCGAGGAAGTGGCGCGGGCGGTGCGCGAGGAGATACCCGAAGCGTTCGAGCGCCTTGCATTGAGCCAGGCATGCGAGGCCTGGATGCGCGCGGTGTTCGCCTGCAATGCCTATATCGACGAGCAGGCGCCGTGGGCGCTCCGCAAGACCGATCCCGAGCGGATGAAGACGGTGCTCGCGACGCTCTATATCGCGATCGTCCAGCTCGCGGTGGCGATCTCGCCGGTGATCCCGGGATCGGCCAAGAAGCTGCTCGACGCGATGGGCTTCGATCCGGCTTTGCGGACCCTCGAAGGGATCCATTCGCACTGGTATTCACCGCTGGCGGAAAGCGGTTACCGGCTGGCGCAGCCGGTGGGCGTTTTTCCGCGGCTCGAATTGCCGGAAGAAGCGGCGTGATGCTGATCGATTCGCACTGCCACCTCGAATACGAAGGCCTGGTCGACCAGCAGCAGGCCGTGCTCGAGCGGGCGCGGGCGGCCGGGATCGGCGGGATGCTCAACATCTCGACCCGGCGCAACGAGTGGGAGCGGGTGGTCGGCACCGCAATGCGCGAGCCCGATGTGTGGGCGAGCGTCGGGATCCATCCGCACGAGGCCGACGCCCACGCCGATCTGGGTGCGGCGGCGTTGCTGGAAGCGGCCGAAAACCCGCGGGTGATCGGGCTGGGCGAAACCGGCCTCGACTATTATTACGATCATTCCGACCGTGACACGCAGCAAGCGCTGTTCCGGGTCCACATCGGGGTCGCGCGCGAAACCGGCCTGCCGGTGATCATCCACACCCGCGATGCCGAAGCCGACACATTGGCGATCCTGCGCGAAGAGAAGGAGCGCGGCGCGTTTCCCGCGCTGATCCACTGCTTCACCGCTTCGAACGAGTTCGCCAAAGGCGTGCTCGAGTTGGGCCTGACGATCTCTTTGTCGGGCATCGTGACTTTCAAGAGCGCCGCGCAACTGCAGGAAACGGCGAAGGAAATCCCGGCGGACCGCCTGCTGGTCGAAACCGACAGCCCGTTTCTCGCGCCGGTGCCGCACCGGGGGAAACCCTGCGAGCCGGCGTTCACCGTCGACACCGCGAGGTTCGTCGCCGGACTGCGCGGAGAGGAATTCGAGGCGTTGGCCGAGACGACCACGCGCAACTTCTTTGCGCTGTTCACGAAAGCGAGCGCGTGAAGCTGCGAATGCTCGGCAGCGGAACGTCGACCGGGGTGCCCCGGGTCGGCAACGAATGGGGCGAATGCGATCCAAACGAGCCGAAGAACCGGCGCACCCGCGTGTCGATCGTGGTCGAGAGCGCGGAAGGTTCGCGGTTGCTGGTCGACACTTCGCCCGACTTGCGCCAGCAGCTGCTCGAAAACGACATCGGTCGGATCGACGGGGTGTTCTGGACCCACGACCACGCCGACCACTGCCACGGGATCGACGACTTGCGGGTGCTGCGCTACGGTCGCAACGCGCCGCTGCCGGGGTTTGCCTCGGCCGATACCGCCCATCGGCTCCGCCAGCGCTTCAGCTACGTGTTCTCGGGCCAGTACGGGTACCCGACGATCGTCGGGATCGAAGCGCTCGAGCGTCAGCGGCTCCACGCGGGCTTCGCGCTGCGGTGGTGCCAAATGGCGCACGGGCCGACCGAATCGACCGGTTTCCGCTTCGAGGCAGACGGAAAATCAATCGTTTACGCGACGGATTTCAGCGCGATCTCAGAAGAGATGGTCGCAACCTTCCGCGGCGCGGACATCCTCGTCAGCGATTGCCTGCGGCGCGAGCCGCATCCCACGCATGCGCATCTCGCCATGGCGCTCGAGCTGGCCGAACGCTGCGGCGTACGGCGCACGGTGCTGACGCATCTCGACAAGAGCATGGACTACGCCGAACTCCAGGCCGAGGTGCCGGCCGGCGTGCTGGTCGGCTACGACGGGCTCGAGCTGACCGCCTGATGCGTTTCGACTGGGCCTCGGTGGTGTTCCTGCTGATGGCTTTGCTGCTGCCGGTCAGCGCATTGGCGCGGCGCAAGCTCGATTGGCGCAAGGGCGCGGTGATGGCGTTGGCGTGGATCGGGATATTCGGCCTGGTGGCGCTGTTCATCACGGCCGTGCGGGGTTAGCGCGGCTGAGCGGCCTCCCTATCATTTAACATAATATATATTATCATTCCAAGGTATCGCAACGACAGTGTCCGAAATCGACCGCCTCCTCTCGATCATGGCCCGCCTGCGCGACCCTGAGCGCGGCTGCGAATGGGACGTCGCGCAGGATTTCTCCACCATCGCGCCGTACACCATCGAGGAAGCTTACGAAGTCGCCGACGCGATCGCGCGCGAGGACATGGCCGACTTGCGCGACGAGCTCGGCGACCTGCTGTTCCAGGTGGTGTTCCATGCGCGCATGGCCGAGGAAACCGGCCACTTCGCGTTCGACGACGTCGCCCGCGCGATTTCCGACAAGATGGAAGCGCGCCACCCGCATGTCTTCGCCGACGGTACGTCGCCCGGATGGGAACAGCTCAAGGCCGACGAGCGCGCCGCCAAGGGCGCCGGCAGCGCGCTCGACGGTGTGGCGCTGTCGCTGCCGGCATTGCTGCGGGCGCTGAAGCTCCAGCGGCGCGCGGCACGGACGGGGTTCGATTGGCCCGACGACGAAGGCCCGAAGGCCAAAGTCGCCGAGGAGATCGCCGAGATCGAGCAGGCCGCGCCGGACCAACTCGAAGAGGAATTCGGCGACTTGCTGTTCGCGGTGGTCAACTGGGCGCGCAAACGCGGGATCGATCCGGAGGCCGCGCTGCGCTCCGCCAACGCCAAGTTCGAGCGGCGTTTCCGCGGAATGGAAGCCATTGCCGGCGACACGTTCGCCTCGCTCGACCTCGAGGAGCAGGAAACGCTCTGGCAGCAGGTCAAGCGCGGCGAAGGCTAGAGTTTGTCCTGTTGATATCGAATCGAACAATGATTGTGATCCCCGGCGAAAGCCGGGGTCCGGGATCGCAGGTGCTGCGCCCGCGACCCCGGGTTCCTGCTTTCGCAGGAACTCACAAGGGTGATTTCACTTGAACAGGACACGCTCTAGGAGCGGTCAAGCTTCCGCTTCGGCGAGCGCCGCGTAACGGCCGAATTCGAGCGGCGTGAGGCGCACCTTGAGGCGGAGCTGGGGTCCGCCGCCGCCGTGCTCGGCGGTCTCGCGCAACACTTCGCCGTGGGCGTGGAGCCAGGCGATCCGCTGCCCGTCGCCTGCCGGGACCACGAACTCGTACGTCTTCGCGTTGCCGGTGAGCAGCCGGCCCAGCATGTCCGCCAGTTGGTCGAGCCCGAACCCGCTCGCCGCCGAGATCGCCGTCGCGCGTTCTTCGCCCAGCACCAGCGGCTCTAGCTCGATCCGGCGCTCGTCGCTCAGCAGGTCCCACTTGTTCCATGCCTCGACGATCGGGATGCGGCTCTCGCCCCCTTCCCCTTCGATCACCCCGAGGTCGGTCAGGATCTCGAGCACTTGCGCCTTCTGCGCCGCGCTCGCGGGATTGGCCATATCGCGCACGTGGACGATCACGTCGGCGGCGGTGACTTCCTCCAGCGTCGCGCGGAACGCGGCGACGAGTTGAGTCGGCAGATCGGAGATGAACCCGACGGTGTCGGACAGGATCGCCTTCTCCACGCCCGGCAGGCGGATCGCGCGCATCGTCGGGTCGAGCGTCGCGAACAGCAGGTCTTCGGCCATCACGTCGGCGCCGGTCATGCGGTTGAACAGCGTCGACTTGCCGGCGTTGGTGTAGCCGACCAGCGCGATCACCGGCCACGGCGCGCGTTCGCGCCGCTCGCGGTGCAGCGCGCGGGTGCGGCGGACTTGGTCGAGCTCCTTGCGCAAGCGCCCCATGCGGGTGCGGATCATCCGCCGGTCGGCCTCGATCTGGGTCTCGCCCGGGCCGCCGAGGAAGCCGAAGCCGCCGCGCTGGCGCTCGAGGTGGGTCCAACTGCGCACCAGCCGGCTCTGCTGGTAGTCGAGGTGCGCGAGCTCGACCTGTAGTCGGCCCTCGGCGGTCGCCGCGCGCTCGCCGAAGATCTCGAGGATCAGCCCGGTGCGGTCGATCACCTTGCGCTTCAGTTTCTCTTCGAGATTGCGCTGCTGGATCGCCGACAGCGCCCCATCGACGATCACCAGCTCGGCCTGCTCCTGCTCGCACTCGGTGGCGATGCGCTCGATCTGGCCTTCGCCGAACAGGGTGCCGGCGCGCACCTGGCGCACCGGCAGGATGAAACCGTCCGCCACCTCGATGCCGATCGCGAGCGCAAGGCCGCGCGCTTCCTCGAGCCGCGCCTCGGCATCTTCGCCGCGCCGCTGTCCGCGGATGTCGGGGCAAACCACGAGGGCCCGCGGGCCGCGCGCGACCTCGCCTGCGGGGGAGTCGGTGAAGCTCAGGCCGCTTCCTCTTCGCCTTGCCAGTCGCCGGTGAGGTCGACCGGCACGGCCGGCTGGATGGTGGACACGGCATGCTTGTAGGCGAGCTGGACGAAGCCTTCGCGCTCGAGCAGCATGCAGAACAGGTCGAACGCGGCGATGCGGCCCTGCAGCATTACCCCGTTCACCAGGAACATCGTGACCGAAACGCCCGCGTCGCGCACGCTGCCGAGGAACACGTCCTGGAGCAGCCGCTGCTTGCGGCTGCCCTCGCCCATGCCGCCGAACTGCGCGGCATCCACCGGCTGGCCCGGCATGATGGTCGAAATCGCGTGCTTGTAGACCAGCTGCGACTGGCCGTCGCGGCGCAGCAGGATCGAGAAATTGTCGAACCAGGTGACGATGCCCTGCAGCTTGACGCCCTTGACGAGGAACATCGTCACCGGGATCTTGTTCTTACGCAGCAGGTTCAGGAACGCGTCCTGCAGGCTCTGGTTCTTGTTCGCGGCGACCGGAGGTACGGCGGCAGCGGCAGGTTCGGGAGCGGGCCGCGGGCGCGCGGTCAGGGTCTTGCTGGTCATAACTGACTCCTGTTGTTGGCGGCCGCGTTTGCGGTCCGCATTCTGGCTGCCCTGTCCATTCCCGAGTTTCTTGAATCGGACATGACAACCGGTTCGAGGTGCCGAGAATGTGTCAATTTCGCAGCCGCCGCAATGAATTTTTGTGCAACTGCGAACTGGAGCAGCTCAGCCTTCGCCCTGACGCTCGCCCATCCCGAGCAGCTTCAGCTTGCGGTGGAGCGCCGAGCGTTCCATCCCGATGAAGCCCGCAGTCTTCGAAATGTTCCCCGAAAAGCGGCGGATCTGGATCCGCAGATATTCGCGCTCGAAGTTCTCGCGCGCTTCGCGCAGCGGCACACCCATCAGCGAGGGCATGCCCGCGCCGCCTTCGCTCTGGCCGCCGGAAATCTCCGCCGGAAGCATGTCCGGCTCGATCCGGGCGAGCTTGTCGCGCGGGGTCAGGATCACCGTGCGCTCGATCACGTTGCGCAATTGGCGGACGTTGCCCGGCCAGTCGTAGGCCTGGAGCGCCGCCATCGCCTCGGCGGTGACCGCCGGCGGCTTGATCCCCTGCTCGGCCGCGTAGCGGGTGAAGAAATGCTCGGCTAGCGCCGGAATATCCTCCCGCCGCTCGGCAAGCGAAGGGATCGCCACCGGCACCACGTTGAGCCGGTAGAACAAGTCCTCGCGGAAGCGTTTCTCGGCGATTTCCTTGACCAGATCGCGCGAACTGGAAGAGACCACCCGCACGTCGACCCCGATCTGGCGGGTCCCGCCGACGCGGACGAAACTCTGCTCGGTCAGCACCCGCAGGATCCGCGCCTGGGTGCTTTCCGGCATGTCGCCGACTTCGTCGAGGTAGAGGGTGCCACCGTCGGCGAGCTCGAGCAGCCCGGCGCGCACCAGCCTGCCGTCCGCTTCCTCGCCGAACAGCTCCTGCTCGAAGCGCTCGGCGGTGATGCGTGCCGAATTGACCGTGACGAAGCCCTTGTCGGCGCGCGGGCTCCACGAATGGAGCAGCCGCGCGGCGACTTCCTTGCCCGCGCCCGCAGGGCCGCTGATCAGCACCCGGCTGCCGGTATTGGCCACCCGTTTCAACGTCGCGCGCACCAGGTTGATCGCGCTCGAATGGCCGGTGAATTCATCGCCGGGCGCATGCCCTTCGCGCAACCGGGCGTTCTCGCGTCGCAAGCGTTCTGTCTCGGTGGCGCGGCTCACCAGGTGCAGCAGCCGTTCGGCCTCGAACGGTTTCTCGATGAAGTCGATCGCGCCGCGGCCGACCGCTGAGACCGCCGTGTCGATGTTGCCGTGGCCCGAGAAGATGATCACCGGAAGCTGCGGCTCGCGCGCCTTGATCGCATCGAGCGTTTCAAGCCCGTCCATCGGGCTTCCGTGCAGCCAGACGTCGAGCAGCACCAGGCTCGGGCGCCGTTCGTCGATCGCGGACAGCGCCGAGGTGCTGTCCGCGGCGGTGCGGCAATCGTAGCCTTCGTCGCTGAGCACACCCGCGACGAGCTCGCGAATGTCCCGCTCGTCGTCCACGACGAGGATCTCCAGCGCCATCAGCAATTCTCCGTGTGTTCAGGATATGTCATTCGGCCGCCTCGCTGCCGGCGCCGGCCGCCAGGGGATCGCGCGCGAACCGCAAGCTGACCCGGGTTCCCCCTTCCTGGGCGGGCTCGAAGGTCATCTCCCCGCCATGCTCCTCGACGATCTTGTTGACGATCGCGAGCCCCAGGCCGGTGCCTTTCTCGCGCGTGGTGACGTACGGCTCGACGATCCGTTCGCGATCCTTGGGCAGGCCGATGCCGTTGTCCTGGACGACGACGGCCAACGCCTCGTCGTCGGCGGTGACGGTGACGGCAATCCGGCCGCGATAATCCGGCTCGGCGTCTTTCGCTTTCGCATCGATGGCCTCGGCGGCGTTCTTCAGCACGTTGGTCATCGCCTGGCCGAACTGATGGCGATCGCAGGCGATCGGCGGAACCGCGTCCTGCGCGTCGAAGCGGTAGTCTATCTCCGGGTGCGCCACTTCCTGGAGGAACAGTGCCTGGCGAACGAGGTCGATCGGGTCCTCCTTGCGGAACACCGGCTTGGGCAGCCGCGCGAACGAGGAGAACTCGTCGACCATTTTCCTGAGGTCGCCGACCTGGCGGATGATCGTGCTGGTAAGCTCCTCGAACAGCTCCTGATCGGTGGTGATGAGCTTGCGATAGCGCCGGCTGAGACGCTCGGTCGCAAGCTGGATCGGGGTCAGCGGGTTCTTGATCTCGTGCGCGATCCGTCGCGCGACGTCGGACCATGCAGCCTGGCGCTGGTCGAGCAACTGGCGGGTGATGTCCTCGAACGTGATCACGTACCCGCCCGCCGCGGGCGAGAGCTTGACCGCCAGCGTCAGCAGCTCGCCGTGCTTGTTGTACTGCGCAAGGCCGCTTGAAAGGCGGGCGTCCATCATCGCGGCGATGTCCGGAGCGATCTCGCCGAGGCTCAAGCCGAGCGGCGCCGGCCCCACCCGGTCGAGCAGCAGCTCCTGCGCCGAGGAGTTCATCAGCGCGACCTGCCCTGCTTCGTCCACCGAGATGATCCCGGCGGTGATCGATTCGAGCACCGCCTCGATGAATGCGCGCCGTTCGTTGAGCTGCTCGTTCGCGCCGACCAGTTCCTTGGTCTGCTGCTCGATCCGGGCGGTCATCCGGTTGAAGGCGCGATTGAGCAGCCCGATCTCGTCGGGGCCGGTGCGCCCTTCCACCCGCAGCGCATAGTTGCCCTGCCCGACCTCGCGCGCGGCGCCGACGAGCTCGGTCAGTGGACGCACCTGGCGGTCGGCGAAGCGCAGCGCGAACCAGATCGCGAGACCGACCAGCGCGAGCGAGACGAAGAACAACGCAAAGTTGAACTGCAGCTGCAGCAGGCGCGACCTGCTCGAAAGCACGTCGTAAGCCGTCAGGACGCTTTGCGCGCGCTTCCATTGGGTCAGCGCGAGCGCGTCGGAATTCCGCGCGTTGTAGAGGTAGATCTTCGCGTTGCGGTCAATCGGCGCGACAGCGTCGATGCGGTCGCGGCTGGCGGTGACGGAATATTGCGCGCCCGCCTTGAGCTTGGGCAGCGCCTTGGCGACGACCTGCTTGGCGAAATCCGCGTCGTTCGGATTGACGATCGCCGGCGCGCGCAGGACTCCGTCGGGCCCGACCTGGATGATCGCGCTGCTGTTGATCTCGCGCTGGTAAGCCTGGAGGTAGTATTGTGATGGGAAGTCGGGGCTGGTGAGCGAATTCCGCTCGAGATAATAGCGCAGGTCTCCCGCCATCGCGATCGTGTTGTTGACCAGGGTCCGCTGGTTCTGATCGTAATAGCCGCGCGCGAGTTCGTTGGCGTTGGTGAGGATCCCGCGGTTGGTGTCCGAAAACCAGAACTCTGCGCCGGTCTGGAACAGGAACGAGGCGAAGATCGCCACCAGCAGTGTCGGGATCGCGGCAACCAGCGAGAAGAAGAACACCAGCCGGACGTGCAGCCGCGCGGTGTTGCCGCCAGCCCGTTTCAGGGCGAGCCTTCGGCCGAACAACACCAGCGAGGCCATTGCCGGTATCAGTGTGCCAATCAGCAGCACCGCCGCCTGACGCGAGGGGATGAGCTCGCCCTCCGGCGACGGCCTGCCGAGCGCGAGCCAGCTCACCACCGCCATCGTCAGCAGCACGACCAGCGAAACGATCTCGAGCAGCCCGAAGATGTTCGCCCGCCGCGCGCTCACCAGCGCGCGGCGCCACCACCGCGGCCACCGGTGCCCGGACGGATGGGAAGTACTCGGCATCGTTGCACGGTTACAACGGCCCTGTTGCAGATTTGCAAGTAAGAAAATTGGTAAATCGAGAATTCGCCACGCTCAGCCGCGACGGGAGAAGCTCTCCGGGTCGATCTCGAGCTCGCCCAGCCGCTTGCGCAACGTGTTGCGGTTTATCCCCAGTAGTTGGGCGGCGCGCAACTGGTTGCCGCCGGTCTCGGCGAGCGCGTGCTCGAACAGCGGCTTCTCGAACGCCGCCAGCGCGCTGTGGTAGAGGGTGCCGTTCGGAGGCACGGCATCGCTCAGCCACGATCGCAACGCGGTCTCGAAATCGACTCCGTCGCCATCGCGCTCCGCCGCCGCGGCAGGCGGTCGGTCGAGCTGCGCGGCCACCGCGGCGACGTCGATCACGTCCTCGCGCGCGAGCAGCGCGAGCCGGTACATGAAATTGCGCAGCTCGCGCACGTTTCCGCGCCACGGCTGGCGTGCGAGCAGCTCGCTGGCGTCGGCCGCTAGCTGGCGCCGCGGCAGGCCTTCGCTGGCCGCCTGGACAAGAAAGTGCCGCGCCAGCGCGTCGATGTCCCCGGTTCGCTCGCGCAGCGGCGGCAGCTGGATCGGCACCACGTTGAGGCGATAGAACAAGTCCTCGCGGAACTTGCCCGCGGCGATCATCGGCGCGAGATCGCGATTGGTCGCGGCGACGATCCGCACGTCGATGTCGATCTCGTCGCGCCCGCCGACGCGGCGGATGCGGCCCGATTGCAGCGCGCGCAGCAGCCGGGTTTGCGCCTCGGGCGGCATGTCGCCGATCTCGTCGAGGAACAGCGTGCCGCCGCTCGCCTGCTCGAACTTGCCGATATTGCGCGCGACCGCACCGGTGAACGAGCCTTTCTCGTGGCCGAACAGCTCGCTTTCGATCAGCTCGCGCGGAATCGCGGCGGTGTTGACCGCCACGAACGGGCCCTTGCTGCGATGCCCCAGCTGGTGGATCGCTTCGGCGACGAGTTCCTTGCCGGTGCCCGATTCGCCGAGGATCAGCACGGTGAGGTCGTTGCGCAGGACGCGGGTGATCATCCGGAACACGCCCTGCATCGCCTGGCTGCGGCCGACCAGCGGCAGGCCTTCGCCGGCAGCGTCGATCGCGGCCGCCTCGCCGGGCCCGCTCGCGGCAGCCTGGCGCGCGGCGCGCACGAGCTCGTCGAGGTCGAAGGGCTTGGGGAAATACTCGAACGCGCCGGTGTCGCTCGCGCGCACTGCGGTATCGAGCGTGTTCTGCGCCGAGAGGATGATGATCGGCAGCGCGGGATGCGCGCTGTGGACTTCGCCCAGGCTCTCGATCCCGTCGCCATCGGCCAGAATCACGTCGGTCAGCATCACGTCGTAGCCGCGCTCGGCCAGCAGCCGGTCGCGGCCGGCGATCGAATCGCAGCAGTCGACGGCGAACCCTTCGTCCTCGAGCGCGGCGGTGATTACCAGCGCGATCGAGTTGTCATCCTCGACCAGCAGAGCGCGCTTGGTCATGTCCTTCCCTTCCCGCCGCTCATTTCGCCACCGCCAGGTGAACCTTGAAATGGGTCCAGCCGTCGTCGCGCTCGTGGCCGATGCGTCCGTTCATGTCGCGGACCAGCTTGTTGACCAGCGCGAGCCCGAGACCCTGGCCGTTCTTCTTGCTGGTCACGAACGGCTCGAAGATGTGCTCGCGCAGAGTCGGATCGACGCCCGGGCCGTTGTCGCTCACGCGCAGCTCGATCGGCAGGCGGATCGACCTGCCGAAGCGGATCGCGCTGAACACCAGCCCGGAAACGAACCGCGTGCGCAGCACGATCTGCGGCTCGGCGACGCCGCGGCAGGCGTCACGGGCATTGGCGATGAGGTTGATCAGCACCTGCACCAGACTGTCCTCGTTGCCGAGCACCAGCGGCAGCGAAGGATCGAATTCCTCGACCAGCTTGACCTCGTCCCGGCCGCCGGCCTCGATCACCCCGATCGCGCGCCGGATCACCTCGTGCAGGTTGATCGGTGCGACCGGCTCCGGCTGCTCGCGGCCCAGATCCTGCATCCGGTCGACCAGCTTGGCGATGCGGTCGACTTCGTCGGCGATCAGCGTGGTGAGCGCGCTGTCCTTGTCCTCGACCTTGCGTGCCAGCAGTTGGGCTGCGCCGCGGATCGCCGAGAGCGGGTTCTTGATCTCGTGCGCGAGGATCGCGGGCGCGCGCAGCGCGGGCTCGTCGCCCTCGCGCATCGTTTCCGCGCTGCCGGTGTCGTGCATCGTCAGCATCTGCCAGCCCGGCTGGCCCGCGACCGGCGAGAGGATCAGATCGAGGCGCCGTTCGGGCCCGCCGGAAAAGCGGACGGTAACCCCATGGGCCGAGAGCTGCGCGTCGCCGCGCGCGAGCCATTCCCCGACCCGCTCGGTGCCGAACTCGGCGATCTCGTGCAGCCGCTTGCCGACCAAGCGCCGCGCGCCGATCCCGACGAGCTGCTCGGCCGCCGGGTTGGCGGCGCGGATCGTCAGGTCCGGCTCGAGCAGCAGCACGGCGACCGCCAGGCTCGCCAACTGCTGCGCCGGATCGGGCACTTCGTTCACGCGGCGCGGCGCCCCGACGGCTGCTCGAGATACGGTGCGTAGAACCGCTCCAGCTCGCCAAGCACTTGCTGCGGGTCAGCGATGAAGTTCACCCGATTGCGGAACTCGGCGGCGCCGGGAACCCCCTTCACGTACCAGCCGAGGTGCTTGCGCGCGACCCGGGCGCCGACTTCGGGGCCGTAAAGCTCCAGCATGCCGCGGTAATGCTCGACCAGCACGTCGTACTGTTCGTCGAGCTCCGGCGACGGCAGCTTCGCGCCGGTCTGCAGCCAGTGCATCACCTGGGCGAGCAGCCACGGCTTGCCATAGGCGCCGCGCCCGATCATCACCCCGTCGGCGCCGCTCTGTTCGAGCGCCTTCACCGCATCTTCCTCGCTGCAGATGTCGCCGTTGGCGATCACCGGGATCGAAACTGCGTCCTTCACCTTGCGGATGAACGCCCAGTCGGCCTCGTCCTTGTACATCTGGTTGCGGGTGCGGCCGTGGACGGTGACCATCTTCGCGCCGAGATCCTCGGCGATGTGCGCAAGCTCGGGGGCGTTGAGGCTCGCGTGGTCCCAGCCCATCCGCATCTTGACCGTCACCGGCACCGACACGGCTTTGACCGTCGCCTTGATCAGGCTCGCGGCGAGCGGCACGTCGCGCATCAAAGCGCTGCCGGCGTCGCCGCTGGTCACCTTGCGCACCGGGCAGCCCATGTTGATGTCGATGATCGCGGCGCCGCGCTGCTCGCTGAGCTTGGCCGCCTCGGCCATCTCGTGCGGGGTGCAGCCGACGAGCTGCATCGAGACCGGCTCTTCGCTCAGGTCCCACGCCGCCTTCTGCAGCGACTGGCGCGTCTCGCGGATTGCGGCGGGGCTGGCGATCATCTCGGTGACGTTGAGGCCCGATCCGAACCGGCGCACGAGCTTGCGGAACGGCAGGTCGGTCACGCCGGTCATCGGCGCGAGGATCACCGGGCAGGCGATCGTGACCGGGCCGACCGCGATCGGCTCGAGCGCCGGAGGGAAGAGAGATTCATCCATTTGCGAGATTGTGCCTAAAATTTGTGCAGCCACATAGTCCGTTGCAGCCACGCGCGCAAGCGAGTAGCGGGCCGACCCGATGAGCGCACCCTCCCCCGCCCCTCGCTTCGCCGCGGTGATCGTCGCCGCCGGGAAGGGCCTCCGCGCGGGTCAGGCGATTCCCAAGCAATTCGCGTCCTGGCGGGGCAAGCCGCTGCTGCGGCACTCGGTAGAGGCCCTGGCCGCGGCCGGGGCGGCGCCGATCATCGTGGCGATTCCCCAAGGCGGCCAAGCGGCGGCGCGAGCGGCGTTGGCCGGGATCGACCGAGTCATGTTGGTGACCGGCGGCGCGACCCGCCAGCAGTCGGTCCACACGGCGCTCGAGGCGCTGGAGCCGTATGGGCCGTCGGTGGTTCTGATCCACGACGCGGCGCGACCGGGCGTACCGCCTGCGGTGGTCGAACGGCTATTGCAAGCGCTCGACAGCCACACCGCGGCTATTCCGGTGCTGCCGGTGGTCGACAGCCTTGCCCGCGCCGACGGCGAACAAATGGCCGGCAGCGCACCGCGCGAGGCGCTTCGGCGGGTACAGACCCCCCAGGCCTTCCGCTTCGCTGCGATCGTTGCGGCCCATCGCGCCTGGCAAGGCGAAATGTCCGCCGGAGACGATGCTCAGGTCGCCCATGCTGCCGGGCTGGACGTCGCGTTCGTCGAGGGCGACGAAGCCTTGCGCAAGCTGACGTTCGCGGCCGATTTCGCGGACGAACGCCCCGCCCTACGGGTCGGCACCGGATACGATGTCCATCGTTTAGCCGAAGGCGAGGAGCTGTGGCTCGGCGGCGTGCGCATCGAGCACGACAAGGGCTTGTCCGGCCACAGCGATGCGGATGTCGCGATCCACGCGCTGGTCGACGCGCTGCTCGGCGCGGTGGGCGCCGGCGACATCGGCCTGCATTTTCCGCCGAGCGACCCCCGATGGGCGGGTGCGCCGTCTGCGCGTTTCCTCGCCCATGCCGTGGCATTGGTGGGCGAGGCAGGCTACCGGATCGGCAACGCTGACGTGACGATCGTCTGCGAAGCTCCGAAAATCGGCCCGTATCGCGACGACATGCGCCGGAAACTTGCCGAGTTGATGGGCGTTGATATCGGTTGCGTGAACGTGAAGGCCACCACCACCGAACGGCTCGGCTTTGCCGGACGGGGTGAGGGAATCGCCGCCCAGGCCGTTGCCACCGTGATCCGCCAGGACTGACATGAACCCAATGAACATCCGCTCGCAGCTTTCCGGTGCCGACGCCAATCTGCTGCCGAAAGACATCGTCGAAGCCGCCCGGCGGTGCGTCGAGCAGAACATCGTCGCGGGCCGCAAGGTCGCCGTGGCCGAAAGCTGCACCGGCGGGCTGGTCGCGGCGGCGCTGACCGAGATTGCGGGTTCCTCCGCCGTGCTCGACCGCAGCTTCGTCACATACTCGAACGAGGCCAAGCAGGAACTGCTCGGCGTGCCGGTCGACATCATCGATGCCTTCGGCGCGGTTTCGATCGCGTGCGTCTACGCGATGGTCCAGGGCGCGCTCGAACGCAGCGACGCCCATGTCGCGGTCGCGATCAGCGGAATCGCGGGGCCTGAAGGAGGCAGCGAGTTCAAGCCGGTCGGCACCGTGGTGTTCGCCAAGGGCGTGCGCGGGATGGGCGATCCGGTGGCGGAGGAGAAATTTTTCGGCGATCTCGACCGCGCCGGGGTGCGCCGTCAGGCGACGCTTTGCGCGCTCGAGCTGCTGCTGCCGTAGAGTTCGGCCGCGCGTTCCTCGAACGCCGACACCATCTTGCGGAACGCGCGGTCGAAATACTGGCCCGCCAGCGCCTCGAACAGGCGGTTGCGGAAGGTGAACTCCACCCGGAACTCGACCTCGCAGCCGCCGTCTTCAGCGGGGTGAAACCGCCATTCGTTATCCAGGTCTTTCATCGGCCCGTCGATGTAGTGCACCTTGAGCTCGCTCGGGCGATGCTTCTCGACCCGCGAGGTGAACTTCTCGCGCAGCGCCTTGAAACCGACCAGCATCTCCGCGACCATCTCGGTCTCGCTGTCCGAGCGGATGCGGGTGCCGACCACCCAGGGAAGGAATTCGGGATATCGCGCGACGTCGGCGACGAGGTCGAACATCTGCTCGGCCGTATAGGGCAAGTGCCGGGTTTCTCGGATGCCGGGCATCAGCTTTGCTTGGAGAGCCGGGCCTGCCGCGCCGCGCGCATCGCCGCGAAATCGTCACCCGCGTGATAGCTCGATCGGGTCAGCGGGCTCGCCGCGACCTGGAGGAAGCCCTTCGCCCGCGCGATCGCGCCATACGCCGAAAAAGCCTGCGGAGTGACGAATTCCTCGACTTTCGCATGCTTCGGCGTCGGTTGGAGATATTGGCCCATGGTGATGAAATCGACCTCGGCGCTGCGCATGTCGTCCATCACCTGATGCACCTCGAGCCGCTGCTCGCCCAGGCCAAGCATGATCCCGCTCTTGGTGAAAATCAGCGGATCGTGCCCCTTCACTTCCTCCAGCAGCCGCAGCGATGCGTAGTAGCGCGCGCCGGGGCGGATCGTCGGATACAGCCGCGGCACGGTTTCGAGGTTGTGATTGTAGACGTCCGGCCCCGCGGTGACGATCGCCTCGACCGCGGGCCGCATACGCCCGCGGAAGTCGGGGGTAAGGATTTCGATCGTGGTGGCCGGCGTCGTGCGCCGCAACGCCTCGATCACCTTGACGAATTGCCCTGCCCCGCCGTCGGGCAGGTCATCGCGGTCGACCGAGGTGACGACGATATGCTCCAGCCCCAGCTTCGCGGCGGCGATCGCGACGTGCTCGGGCTCCAGCGGATCGACTTTGCCCGGCATCCCGGTCTTCACGTTGCAGAACGCGCAGGCGCGGGTGCAGGTGTCGCCAAGGATCATCACGGTCGCGTGCTTCTTGGTCCAGCACTCGCCGATGTTCGGGCAGGCCGCTTCCTCGCACACGGTGTGCAGATCGAGCTCGCGCATCAGCGCGCGGGTCTGCTGAAAACCGGTGCTGACCGGGGCCTTGACGCGGATCCAGTCGGGCTTGCGCTGGCGCCGTGGTTCTTCAGCCGGCCGCGGAGCATTCGCGAGATCGTTCATGCGGCCCACTTAGGCTTGGCCCTTGCCAGTGGCAATGCCGCGCGGCATGGGCTGCGCATGAGCATCGAACCGAGCCTCGAGCTTGCCGGCCTGATCGAAGGATACCGGCGTTTTCGCGAAACCGGCTGGACCCCGCGGCGGGAGCGCTGGGCGGCGCTGCGCCAGGGGCAGGAGCCGCGGGTGATGGTGATCGCCTGCGCCGACAGCCGGACCGACCCGGCATTGGTGTTCGACACCGATCCGGGCGAAATCTTCGTCGTCCGCAACATTGCGGCGATGGTGCCGCCGTTCGAGACGACGCCGGGCCTGCACGGCGTCTCCGCCGCGCTGGAATTCGCCGTGCGGGTGCTCGAGGTCCGCGAAATCGTCGTGATGGGCCATGGCATGTGCGGCGGCTGCAAGGCAGCGCTCACGCAGGAGCTGCAGGACGCGAAACCCGGCGAAGGCGGCTTCATCGCGGACTGGATCTCGATGCTCGACGAAGCGCGCGGCCCGGTGGTGGAGAAGTTCGGCATCGAAGGCCGCGAGGCCGGCCGCGCGATGGAACAGGCGGCAGTGAAGGTCAGTCTCGCGAACCTGCGGACTTTTCCCTGCGTTCAGGAGCGGGAAGCGGCCGGCAAGCTGAGGCTGCGCGGCGCATTCTTCGCGATTTCGGACGGGGTGCTCTATTTCCTCGACGAGGAGACCGGCGAGTTCGAGGCCGCGGGCTAGGCCAATGCCCGAAGCATCGCTCAAGAACATCGCCCTGCTGATCGACGCGGACAACGCGAGCCATCACGGCATCGATCCGGTGCTGACCGTGCTTGCCGAACTCGGGCAGGTGAACATCCGCCGCGCCTACGGCAACTGGGCAAAGCCCGCGCTCGCCAACTGGAACAAGATCACGCATCGCTACGGCCTGCAGCCGGTGCAGCAGTTCGATCTGACCAAGGGCAAGAACGCGACCGACATGGCGATGACGATCGACGCGCTCGATCTGCTTTACGGCGGCAAAGTCGATGGCTTCGGGATCATGAGCTCCGACAGTGACTTCACCCCGCTGGTGACGCGTTTGAGGCAGGATGGGCTGATCGTCTACGGCTTCGGCAGCGCCAAGGCGCCCGAGCCGTTCAAGACTGCGTGCACCCGCTACATCGACGTCGACCAGCTCATCAAGACGACCGCCGACGAAGGCACGAACGAGCAGCAGCAGACCGTCGACAAGGACATAGTCGAGCTGCTCGGCGCGGCCTGGAAAGCCGCCAGCCGGGACGAGGAAGGCTACGCGAAGCTGCAGGAAGTGGGCCAGATCGCCGGCAACCGTTCGAGCTTCGACGTGCGCAACTACGGCTTCAAACGGCTTTCGGACCTGATCCGGACGATCGGCAATTTCGAACTCAGGCGGCGGGACAACCAGCTGTACGTGAAACGGCTGCGCTGATCCGGGCCGGAACGGGAACGGCGCGGAAGTCGCCCCCCGCGCCGTCGATATCCGGTGAAAACCCGCCGTTACTGGGCGGGGGCTGCCGCCGGAGCGGCCGCCGCTGCCGGCGCCTGCTTGGAGGCAAGATAGGCGAGCCACATCTTGGCGACCGGCTGACGCTTGCCCGTGACCTGCTGGAAGCTCTGGCGCGCGGCGTCGTAATTGCCGGCCTGAGCCTGAGCCACGCCAATCCGCATTTGCGTCCGATCGGCTTCGACGCCGCCCTTCTGTGCGGCAAGCTGATACATCTCCACCGCCTTGGCCGGCTCGCCGATCGCAAGGTAGTTGTCGCCCGCCGCGCGCGCGGCGATGCCGTTGGCCGCCGTTCGCGCGTCCTTGGCCATCTGATCCGCGCCGGACCGGTCCGACGGCGCGTTGGTCTTCGCGACCTGGAGATTGTCCGCGACATAGGCATCGCTGGCGTTGAGCAGGCCCTTGCTGATGCCTTCCTGCAGAACGGGCATGACTTCGTTCGCAAGCTTCCGGGCGTCGGCAGAATCGACGTAATAGACGTAATCCTGCTTGGTCTTCAGCGATCCGGTGAGCCGCATCAGGCGATAGAGGTCGAGCGCTTCGTCGGGCTGCAGATCATAGCTGTCCCGGACGACCGACAACGCGATATTCCAGATGTCGGGCCGGGGATAATGCTGGGCCACCATTGCCGCCCAGTCCGCGATCTGGGCGGTGTCCTTTGCATCGTAGGCGGCTTTCAGGGCAGCCCGCATCGCCTTTTCGCTGAGCGATTTCCCGGCCGCTTCGTCGGCCTGCTCCATCTGCTTGAGCGCGGCGAGGCCCTGGGCGTTCTGATTCTGCTGGAAATAGGTTTCGCCGACCAGCCAATCGATGTCGTTCTCGCGGTAGCCGAGCTCGTAAGCCTTGCCGAGGTACTTGCTGGCGGTGGCATAGTCCTTCTTGTCCCACGCCATGCCGCCGACATAGTAGTTGAACACCGCCTGCTTGTCGGCGGGAACCTTGCCGCTGTCGAGCTGCATCGTCAGCCCCTGCTGCTGCAATTCCTTGTCGTTGAGCTTCAGGCCCAGCTGCAGAAGGATGCTGCCGCCCGCCATGCGATCGTCGTCATTGGCGATGGCGGCGACCATCGGCTGCACCAGCGCCCGGCCGGGCTCCGCGCTCGCGGCGTCCGTGGCCTTGTTGACGACGTCTTGCAGCGGCTTGTACGCCTCGACGAAAGCTTTCGTGTACTGGGGCTTGCCTTCCGAGGCGTCCTGCTTGTTCTTGTCCGCGGCATGAGCCGGCGCCGCAAGCGCGGTCATGCCGGCCGCCCCCATCCCGGCCACCGCCAGCGAGAAGGCGAAATTGCGGGCAAGCCGGTTGCGCCGGAGGCGGCGCGCCGGAACAGTCGTACGAAACATTGGGTTCTCTCCTGACAGATCCTCGGGCGGACGTTGGGCCCGCATAAGGCTAGGCCGGCGCGGCTAGTGCCGCGTAGCGCTCGAAAATGCAAATTTCGCGTAGAAAATGGGGCGTGAACGGCAATTGAACATCGGCCCGGCGCCCCTTACATGGAGATGTGGATAAAGGCGGATCATACCAGGCTATGTTCTGCCGTTTGCTGGCGCATTCATCCACCATCCCCTAGGGCGGATCGCGCAACCCACGAACCAGAAACTGCAGTTGTAGAGCGCAGGTGAGCGACACCATCGATACTTTGGAGCCGGGCCCTCCGGCCGGCGAATTCCCCCGCGTCGACATCGTCGACGAAATGAAGTCGAGCTATCTCGATTATGCGATGAGCGTGATCGTGAGCCGCGCGCTGCCCGACGTGCGCGACGGGCTGAAGCCGGTGCACCGGCGGATTCTCTTCGCTGCCCAGGAAGGCGGCTATGTCGCCGGGCGGCCGTACCGCAAGAGCGCCAACATCGTCGGCGACGTGATGGGCAAGTATCACCCGCACGGCGACAGCGCGATCTACGACGCGCTTGCCCGCATGGTGCAGCCCTGGTCGATGCGCGTGCCGCTGGTCGATGGCCAGGGCAACTTCGGCTCGATGGACCCCGATCCGCCCGCGGCGATGCGCTATACCGAAAGCCGCCTGGCGCGGGTCGCCAACGCGCTGCTCGACGATCTCGACAAGGATACCGTCGACTTCGTCGGCAATTACGATGATTCCCGTCAGGAGCCGTCGGTCCTTCCGGCGCGGTTCCCGAACCTCTTGGTCAACGGCGCGGGCGGCATCGCCGTCGGCATGGCGACCAACATCCCGCCGCACAACCTGGGCGAAGTGATCGACGGGTGCCTGGCGTTCATCGAGAACCCGGCGATCACCAGCGAGGAATTGTTCGAGATCATTCCCGGGCCCGACTTCCCGACTGCACCGCTGATCCTCGGCAGCGCGGGCAGCCGCGCAGCCTACACCACCGGGCGCGGCTCGATCATCATGCGCGCCCGCCATTCGATCGAGGAAGGCCGCGGCGACCGGCGCTCGATCGTGCTCACCTCGATTCCCTATCAGGTCGGCAAGGCCGGTTTGGTCGAGAAGATCGCCGAAGCGGCCAAGGACAAGCGGATCGAGGGTATTTCCGACATCCGCGACGAATCCAACCGCGACGGCGTGCGCGTGGTGATCGACCTGAAGCGCGACGCGACCGCGGACGTGGTGCTCAACCAGCTGTGGCGGCACAGCCCGGCGCAGGCGAGCTTCCCTGCCAACATGCTCGCGATCCGCGGCGGGCGGCCCGAAGTGCTGACGCTGCGCGATTTCGTCCAAAGCTTCATCCAGTTCCGCGAGCAGGTGATCACGCGGCGCACCAAGTACGAGCTCAACAAGGCGCGCGACCGCGCGCATATCCTGCTTGGCCTGGTCGTCGCGGTGTCGAATCTCGACGAGGTCGTGGCGATGATCCGCGGCGCGCCGAACCCGGTCGAGGCGCGCGCGCGCTTGCTCGCCAAGGAATGGCCGACCGCCGACATCGCGCCTTATCTGACGCTGGTCGAAGCGGTCGAGCCCGATCTCGGGGCGACGGAAGGCACCTATCGCCTGTCCGACGCGCAAGTGAAGGCGATCCTCGACTTGCGCCTGCACCGCCTGACCGCGCTCGGTCGCGACGAGATCGGCGATGAGCTGAAGGAACTGGCGGTGAAGATCGAGGAATACCTCGCAATCCTGGCCGACCGGGCGAAGCTCTACGAAGTGATGCGCGGCGAGCTGGTCGAGATCCGCGACGCCTACGCCACGCCGCGCGTCAGCGAGATCGCCCCCGCGTGGGACGGGATCGAGGACGAGGACCTGATCGAGCGCGACGAGATGGTCGTGACGGTCACCCTCGACGGCTACATCAAGCGCACCCCGCTCTCGACGTTCCGCGCGCAGAATCGCGGCGGCAAAGGCCGTGCCGGCATGGCGACCAAGGAAGAGGATGCGGTGAGCGAGATGTTCGTCACCAGCACCCACAACCCGGTGCTGTTCTTCTCGACCGCGGGCAAAGTCTATCGCCTGAAGGTGTGGCGCCTGCCCGAAGGCGGGCCGGCAACCCGCGGCCGGCCGATCGTCAACCTGCTGCCGGCGCTCGACGAAGGCGAGACGATCGCGACCGTGCTCCCCCTGCCGGAGGACGAGGACAGCTGGGGCGCGCTCAGCGTGGTGTTCGCCACCGCCAAGGGCGGCGTGCGGCGCAACTCGATGGATGCGTTCGCCAACATTCCGTCGAACGGCAAGTTCGCGATGCGCTTCGACGAAGCGAGCGACGACCGGCTGATCGGCGTCGCCCTGCTGCAGGAAGGCGACGACGTGCTGCTCGCCTCGCGCCAGGGCAAGGCGATCCGCTTCCGCGGCGAGGACGTGCGCGAGTTCCAGAGCCGCACCTCGACCGGGGTGCGCGGGATGACGCTGAAGCGCGACGACGAGGTGATCTCGCTGTCGATCCTGCGCCGCGGCGGAATGCGCGACCAGGAAGAGCGCGAGGAATATCTGCGCTACGCCCCGTGGAAGGCCGAGAAGGAAGGCGAGCCGAACATGACGCCCGAGCGCTTCGCCGAACTCGCGGCGCGCGAGCAGTTCATCCTCACCATCTGCGCGAACGGCTACGGCAAATTGAGCTCCGCCTACGAATACCGGCGCACCGGGCGCGGAGGCCAGGGCATCACCAATATCGACAACATCGCTCGCAACGGGCCGGTCGTGGCAAGCTTCAGCGCGACCCAGGCCGACCAGCTGATGCTGGTGACCGACCAGGCCAAATTGATCCGCATCGGGCTCGATTCATTGCGGGTGATCGGCCGCGGCAGCGCCGGGGTGAAGCTGTTCGACGTCGCGGAAAACGAGCAGATCGTCAGCGCGGTGCGCCTCGACGAAGAGGAAGCGCCGGAGAACGAGGCCGAAGAGGCGATCGTCGAGGAGATGGTCGCCCGCCGCAGCGACGTGGTTCCACCGGCCAATCCAAAAACGGAAGACGAGCAGCACGACGGGGACGAACCTTAGGTCAGCCGTTCACGGAACCAGGCGGCGACCTCGTCTTCCGCGAGCTCACCGGCGGCGAGTTGCTGCATCATGATCGTGGCTTCCGCCTTGTCGAAGCTGAGAGCGACTTCGTTAACACGGAGGAATAACCGCGCGACCACCCAGGCCGTGCGTTTGTTGCCATCGACAAACGGATGATTGCGAGCGATGCCAAATGCATATGCGGCCGCGAGCTCTGCGATATCCGTTTCGCCGTAGTGATGGCGGTTTTGCGGGCGGGCTAGCGCACTTTCGAGCGCACCGGAATCTCGCGTCCCTACGCCCCCGCCGTGCTCTGCCAGCTGGCGATTATGAACTGCCTCGGCAACTTCGCGCGAAACCCACTTCCACTCACTCACTTGGCGAGAACGCGAAGGATATCGCGATCCTCGTGCATGATCTCTTCGGCCAGTTCCATCGCCCGAGCGAATTCGGGATCGTACTTGCCGATCGTAAATTCGCCGTTCGGTCCTTCGACCAGATGCAACTCATCCCCTTGTTCCACGCGCAGCCGCGCAAGCACTTCCTTGGGAAGAACGATACCGGTCGAGTTGCCCACTTTAATGAGTTTGGCTTTAGCGTTCATACGTGCGTTATAACGTCGATCTCTCCGCCTGGCAAGTATCGCTTGACCCTCACCCGGCGTCAGAGACTATCGCGCGTCCTCGCGGAAGGACGACGACCGATGGCTACCTACACCGTCAAGCAGCTCGCGCGCCTCTCGGGCGTGTCGGTGCGCACGCTGCATCACTATGACGAGATCGGGCTGCTCAAGCCGGCGTTCACCGGCGAGAACCGCTATCGCTACTATGGCCGCGAGGAGCTGCTGCGCCTGCAGGACATCCTGTTCCATCGCGAGCTGGGCGTGCCCTTGCAGGAGATAGGCAAGCTGCTCGACCTCCAGGGCCGCGACCGGGCTGCGGTGCTCAGCGAGCATCGCGCATGGCTCGACCAGCGGATCAAGCGCTCTCGCCAACTCCTCCGCACGATCGACCGCACGATCGCGGAACTGAACGGAGAAGGCACGATGGACGACAAGGACCTTTACCAGGGCTTCTCGCCGGAAAAGCAGGCCGAATACGAGGATTGGCTGGTCGACCGCTTCGGCGGCAAAATGCGCGAGCGGATCGAGGAGAGCAAAAAAGCGCTTGCCTCGCTCGGTGCCGAGGGAATGGCGGCGCGATTGGCGGAAGGCGAAGCGGCCGGTAAAGCCTTGGCTCGGGCATTCAAGAACGGCTCGGCTCCCACCGAT
>DASVLP010000034.1:0-60002 GCA_036384795.1 Sphingomonadaceae bacterium
GGCGGCGAACAGCGACCGGGTCGGCTCCTGCGGCTCCTTGCGGCGGATCGGCCACGCGAGTTCGGCCGCGGCGAGCAGCAGCGCGAGCGCGACGAACATCGTCTTGCCGGCGGGCGGCAGCAGTTGCGCGATCCCCGCGCCGGCGGCAGCGGCAAGCGAGGCAGTCGCCGCGCTGGCGATCCAGCCGACCGCGAGTAGCCCGCCCGACGCGCCGAGCCTGGCCGAAAGCGCTGCAACCAGCCGCTGATCGCGCGCGCCCGTGTCGGCGAGAAAAGCGGCGATCAAAGCGAGGAAGAACGGGGGCATCGGCCGCTACCGCGGGGGTGGAGCGGGTGAAGGGAATCGAACCACGAGCGAAGCCGCTTGCGGCAAAGCGCCCCAAGAATCGAGGGTTCGGCCCAGCCTCGAAAGGCTGGAGCGGGTGAAGGGAATCGAACCCTCGTCGTAAGCTTGGGAAGCTTCTGCTCTGCCATTGAGCTACACCCGCATTTCGAGCGCTTGGCTGCACGTCCGTCGAGAAATCGGCGGGGCTTTGCACTGCGTGCTCGAAGTGCGGCCATCTGGCACAGGCGCCTTGGCCAATCAAGAGCGGCAAGCATGCCTGCAAGTGCTGGCAGCCATGATCGCGCTGGACGTTGCGCGCCGATATATTATATACCACTCGATATGGAAAAGCTCGCCACAAGAGGACGCCCACGCGAATTCGACGTGGATCAGGCGCTGGCGGCGGCACTGCGGGTCTTCTGGACCAAAGGCTACGAGGCGGCGTCGCTGACCGACCTGACCGAAGCGATGGGCGTTACCCGGCCGAGCCTCTACGCCGCGTTCGGCAACAAGGAAGCGCTCTTCAAGCAGGCGCTCGATCTCTACGAGCGTGAAAAGCTGGCGTATGTGCGGCGGGCGCTCGAAGCGGAAACCGCGCGCGAGGTGGCGCAGCGCCTGCTGCTCGGGGCGCTGGACAACTGCACCGCGCAAGGCGAACCGCGCGGCTGCCTGGGGGTAATCAGTTCGGTCGCATGCGCGAGCGAGAACTCGTCGATCCGCGAATACATCCAGGCGCGCGCGGAATCGGCGCGCAATGCCATCATCGACCGAATGCAGGCAGCGGTCGCGGCCGGCGATTTCGCGGTGCCGGTCGAGCCGGAGGCGATCGCGCGCTATCTCAACGCCGTGCTGCAGGGGTTGTCGGTGCAAGCCGGTGCCGGCGCGTCGCGCGAGGAACTGCAGCGGATCATCGACACCACGCTGGCGATGTGGCCCGGCCGATAGAAAAATTTGCTGCACTGCGAAAAAAATATCGAGCGGTATAGAATTATCGCTTGACCTGAACGCCAGATTACATACTTATCGGTACAGAACAGCGAAGAGGTCGCCGTCGCTCATCCCGAGCGGCGGCGGCTCATCCGCTGGCCCGAGTGACGGATTTCCCTGAGCCCCCGGTCCGCCGGCGGCGCAGGTTCCCCACTGCTGAACGGTCGACGGCCCCGAAGCGCTGCTTTCGGGAACGAGCCCCCGCGCGCCCACGGGAGTGCCGGCGCGGCGCGAATGAGGAACGATGATGAACGAGATTACCTCTATCGACTTGATCGGCGATTACGCGGACCAACGAGAACTGCTTTCGCCCCGGCCCCGCCGCCGGCTCCGCTGGATCGTGCTCATTCTGCTCGTGCTTGCCGGCGCATGGTACTTCCTGCGTGGCCATGACGCGCCGGCGGCCGCGGCTCCGATGCCGGTGGTTTCGGTGGCCGCTCCGCTTCAGCGGCAAGTGACCGAATGGGACGATTATATCGGGCGGTTCGAGGCGAGCCGGTCGGTCGAGGTCCGCCCGCGGGTCTCCGGCCAGATCACCGCGGTGCACTTTCGCGACGGACAGATCGTGCACCAGGGGCAACCGCTGTTCACCATCGATGCGCGCCCCTATCGCGCCGCTCTGGCGGAGGCGCAGGCAAGCGTCGCCACGGCCAACAGCGATCTGGCGCTGGCGCAAAGCGACCTTGCCCGTGCGCAGCGGCTGGTCGACGCCGACGCGGTCGCGCCGAGCGAGATCGATGCGTTGAAGGCCCACGTGCGCGCCGCGCAGGCGGCGCTCGCCGGCGCCAGGGCTCGGGTCCGGGCGCGGGCGCTGGACGTCGAGTTCACCACCGTGCGCGCGCCGATGAGCGGCCGCATCTCCGATCGCCGGGTCGATCCGGGCAACCTGGTGGCGGCAGGCGACGGGGCATCGGCGACGTTGCTCACCACTATCAACGCGCTCGATCCGATCTACTTCACGTTCGAAGGCTCCGAAGCGCTGTTCCTGAAGGCCAAGCGCGAGGGCGCCGACCGCGGCGCGCCGGTTGCGATCAGGCTGCAGGACGAAACCGACTATCGCTGGCGGGGCACGCTGGATTTCACCGACAACGGCCTCGACCCGCGCTCGGGCACGATGCGAGCGCGCGCAGTGCTGCGCAATCCCGACATGTTCCTGACCCCCGGCATGTTCGGCAACATGCGCCTTGCGAGCGGCGGCACGGTCAACGCGCTGCTGGTGCCCGATACCGCGGTGCAGACCGACCAGGCCCGCAAGATCCTCCTCGTCGTGAGCAAGGATCGAACGGTGGCCGCCAAGCCGGTGACCCTGGGCCCAGTGGTGGATGGGCTGCGGGTGATCAGCAGCGGCATCTCGGCCGACGACCGGATCATCATTCAGGGAACGCAGATGGCCGTCCCCGGTGCAAAAGTTCGGCCGATCGCCGGCCGCATCGTTCCAGGACCGGACGAGGCGCAGCGCTCTGCCCCTTCGATGCCCCCGGCCGAAGCCACTCTCGCCCGCTGACCTCCCGCGTCCGGAGCCCGATCCATGCGCCTTTCCCGCTTCTTTATCGATCGCCCGATCTTCGCCGCGGTGATCGCGGCCATCATCACCATCGTCGGGGCGATCTCCTACGTCTTCCTGCCGGTGTCGCAATATCCCGAAGTGGTGCCGCCAACCGTCACCGTGACCGCGACTTATCCGGGGGCATCCGCGGAAACGGTGGCCGATACGGTCGCCAACCCGATCGAGCAGGAGATCAACGGCGTCGAAGGGATGCTCTATCTCTCGTCGCAGTCGACCGGCGACGGCCGGGTAACCATCACCGTCACCTTCAAGCAGGGTACCGACCTCGATTCCGCGCAAGTGCTGGTGCAGAACCGCGTCGCCATCGCCACCCCGCGCCTGCCGGAGGAAGTGCAGCGCCTCGGCATCGTCACGCAGAAGAGCTCGCCCGACTTCCTGCTGATCGTCAACCTGATCTCGCCCGATGGCTCGCTCGATCGGGAATATCTCTCGAACTACGCGCAGACGCGGATCAAGGACCGGCTCGCGCGGCTCGACGGGGTCGCTGACGTGCAGTTGTTCGGCTCGCGCGATCTTGCGATGCGCGTGTGGATCGACCCGGGCCGCGCGGCGGCGCTGGGGCTTACCGCGGGCGACATCGTTTCGGCGCTGAAGGCCCAGAACGTGCAGGTCGCCGCCGGCACGCTCGGCCAGCCGCCCGCCGGCGGCGACGCCTTCCAGCTTAATGTCGAGACCCAGGGACGCTTCACCGACCCCCAGCAGTTCGCCGACGTGGTGATCCGCACCGACGCGCAAGGACGCCAGGTGCGCGTGCGCGATGTCGCGCGGGTCGAGATCGGCGCCGAGGACTACGGCACTTCGGCCTACCTCGGGCGCGACGACTCGGTGATCATCCCGGTCTTCCAGCGCCCCGGCTCGAACGCGCTGCAGGCTGCCGCGAACGTCAAGGCGGAGATGCGCACGCTGGCGAAGGATTTTCCCGCCGGCCTTCAATATCGTATCGTCTACAACCCGACCGAGTTCATCCAGCAGTCGGTCGACGCGGTGGTCCACACCCTGCTCGAGGCGGTGGTGCTCGTCGTGCTGGTGATCCTCGTGTTCCTGCAGCGCTGGCGCGCGGCGCTGATTCCGGTGCTGGCGATCCCGGTGTCGCTGATCGGCAGCTTCGCGGTGCTCGCGATGCTCGGCTATTCGCTCAACAACCTGTCGCTGTTCGGGCTGGTCCTGGCGATCGGGATCGTGGTCGACGACGCGATCGTGGTGGTCGAGAACGTCGAGCGCAATCTCGAGGCCGGACGGACCCCGCTCGAAGCCGCGCGCACCTCGATGGACGAGGTCGGCGCGGCGCTGATCGCGATCGTGCTGGTGCTGTGCGCGGTGTTCGTGCCGACGCTGTTCATCGGCGGCCTGTCGGGCGCATTCTACCAGCAGTTCGCGGTCACCATCTCGGCCGCGACGATCATCTCGCTGATCCTCTCGCTGACGCTTTCTCCGGCATTCGCGGCGCTGCTCCTCCGGCCGCACCGGCCGGCGCCGGCAGGTGCCTACTGGCGCCAGCTCGCCGAACGGGCGGGGGACGGGTTCAACCGCGCTTTCGAACGCTTCGGCACCGGCTACGGCCGGCTGACCGCGCGCCTGGTGCGTCGGCCGAAGCGGATGATGGCCGCCTACGGCCTGCTGATCGCGCTCACCGCCGCGGCGCTGTGGATCACGCCCACCGGTTTCATCCCGGCGCAGGACCAGGGCTATTTCCTCACCGTGATCCAGCTCCCGCCCGGCTCTTCGACCGCGCGCACCGACGCGGTGATGAAGAAAGTCGCCGAGCGCGTGCTGCGGATCGACGGGGTCAAGAACACCGTCATGCTTTCGGGGTTCGACGGCCCTTCGGAGACGCGCGCCGCGAGCTCGGCCGCGGCCTATTGGGTGCTCGACGATTTCAAGCAGCGCAGCGCCAAGGGCGAGACGCTCGAAAAGCTGATGGCCGAGGCGCAAGCGGCGACCGCCGACATCACCGAGGCACGGCTGATGGTGGTCAAGCCGCCGATCATCCGCGGCATCGGTTCGGCCGGCGGCTTCCGGATGATGATCGAAGATCGCAACGGCGCGGGCTATCCGGCGCTGGAGAAAGCCGCGAACGCGGTGATCGCCAAGGCCAACCAGGCCAAGGGCCTTGCCGGCGTCTACACCTTCTTCGAGACGGGGACGCCCCGCATCCACGCCGACATCGATCGCGACAAGGCGGAGATCCTCGGCGTGCCGGCGCAGCGGATATTCGAGACGCTGCAGGTCTATCTCGGCTCGGCGTTCGTGAACGACTTCAACCTGCTCGGCCGGACTTACCGGGTCACGGCGCAGGCCGATGCGCCGTTCCGCAACAGCCCGGCGGACATCGCCAACCTGCAGACGCGGTCCGACAACGGCGCGATGGTGCCGCTCGGCTCGGTCGCCACGTTCCGCGACACCACCGGCCCGTACCGCGTAACCCGCTACAACCTCGCCCCCGCGGTGGCGGTCGATGGCGATACCGCGCCCGGCTATTCGACGGGCCAGTCGCTGAGGACGATGGAGCAGGCGGCCGCCGCCAGCCTGCCGCGCGGCTATGACACCGAATGGACCGGCATCGCCTACCAGCAGAAGTATGCCGGCAACACCGCCGCGTTGGTCTTCGCGCTCGCCGTGCTGCTCGTGTTCCTGGTCCTCGCCGCGCAGTACGAAAGCCTGGTGATGCCGCTGGCGATCATCCTGATCGTGCCGATGTGCCTGCTCGCGGCAATGGCCGGAGTGAACCTGCGGGGCATGGACAACAACGTGCTGACGCAGATCGGGCTGGTCGTGCTGATCGCGCTCGCGGCCAAGAACGCGATCCTGATCGTCGAGTTCGCCCGCCAGGCGGAGGAAGACGGCTACAGCCCGGCGGAAGCCGCGGTCCACGCCGCGCGGACCCGGTTGCGGCCGATCCTGATGACGAGCTTCGCCTTCGTGCTCGGCTCGGTGCCGCTGGTGATCGCGACCGGCGCCGGCGCCGAGCTGCGCCAGGCGCTGGGAACGGCGGTGTGCTTCGGCATGCTCGGCGTCACCGGCTTCGGGCTGCTGTTCACGCCGACGTTCTATGTCGTCTGCCGCGCGTTGGGCGAACGGCTGGCCGCCCTGCGCCCCGGAGAGCGTCGGGATCCCACCCTGCTGCCTGCCGAATAGGTGCCCCCAATGAATCTGCGCCGTACCCTCCTCCCGACTTTGTCCGCGCTCGCCCTCTCGGCCTGCGCGGCGGGGCCGGATTACGTCAGGCCGTCCCCCCTCACCCCGACGTCGTCCGGCCCCTTCCTGTCCGCCGCAAATCCGGCCTTTGCCCCCGCGCCGGTTCCCGCCGACTGGTGGCGGCTCTACAACGATCCCGTGCTCGACGGCCTGGTGCAGCAGGCGCTGGCGGCGAACACCGATGTCCGGGTTGCGGTGGCGCGGATCGAGCGCGCGCGGGCAGCGCTGCGCGGCGCCCGTGCGGACCGTTTGCCGCAGACCTCGATCGGCGCCGGCGCCACTTACGGGCGGTTGCCTGAAAGCCAAGTGCCCGCGGGGGCGAACCGCGAGGACTGGAGCTTCGATGGCGGAATCGATGTCGCGTATGAAGCCGACCTGTTCGGCCGGGTGAGCCGCGAAATCGAAGCGGGCCGCGCCGACCTTGCCGCGGCGGATGCCGACGCCGATGCGGTACGGGTGGTGGTGGTGGCCGATACCACCCGGGCTTACGCCGACGCCGCATCGGGGGCGGCGCGCCTTCGCGTGGCGCACGAGATCGTCGATCTGCTCGATCGCTCGCTGGAGCTGACCCGACGCCGCCACGAGGCCGGGCTCGCGACGGGGCTCGACGTCGCGCGGATCGCGGGGCTGCGCCAGCAGCGCGCGGCGGAGATTCCCCAGATCGAAGCCGAACGCCAGGCGGCGCTGTTTCGCCTCGCGACCTTGACCGGCCGCGCCCCGGCGGAGTTGCCGGCGATCGCCGGCGAGCGCAGCGTGCCGCTGGAAATCGCGCAGCCGCTGCCGATCGGCGACGGCAACCAGCTGCTCGCCCGCCGCCCCGACGTCCGCGCCGCGGAACGGCGGCTGGCGGCCGACACGGCCCGGATCGGCGTCGCCACCGCCGATCTCTATCCGCGGATCACGTTCGGCGCATCGCTCGGCTCGACCGGCCCCAACATCGGCGACATCTTCACCGGCGGCCCGCTGCGCTGGCTGCTCGGGCCGCTGCTCAACTGGGCATTTCCGAACCAGGAGCCCGCTCGCGCGCGAATAGCGGCGGCAAAGGCGGATACGCAGGCCTCCCTCGCTCAATTCGACGGAACGGTATTGCTCGCGCTGCAGGAGACCGAGACCGCCTTGACCAACTACGCCAAAGCGCTCGATCGGCGCGCCGCGCTGCAGGCGTCCGAGCAGGAAGCCCAAAAAGCGGAGAACATCACCCGTGCGCAGCAGCGCGAAGGCAGGATCAGCTCGCTCGACCTGATCGACGCGGAGCGGACCCTTGCCGAGGCGCGGGCGCAATTGGCAGACCAGGACGCCGCGGTATCGGCCGCGCAGATCGATCTCTTCCGCGCGCTGGGCGGCGGCTGGGGGAGTGCGCGCGGCAGCGAGGTGAGCATCGCCCGGTGAGCACAGGCAACCCGCGCCGGGCCTTCAGGTCCGCGGGGCGATAAGCTCCGCGGCCTTCTCCGCGATCATCACCGTCGGCGCGTGGGTATTGCCGCGGATGACGTTCGGCATCACCGAGGCGTCGGCCACGCGCAAGCCTTCCACGCCCAACACTTTCAGTTCGCTGTCGACCACGCTGCCCATCGCGCAGGTGCTGGTCGGATGGCCGGCGCTGATGAGCGAGGCGCGCAGCCAGGCGTCGATCTGTTCGTCGCTCTGCGCGGCGGCACCGGGGGCCAGCTCCGCTTCCACCAGGCCCTGCGCCGGCGCCGTCTCGAAAAAGCGCCTGATGAAGCGGAAGCCTCGGCGCAGGCGCTCGCGATCGCCTTCGGCTCCCATGAAATTGAACTGCACTTTCGGCAGTTCGCGCGGGTCGGGAGACGCCAGCGACACCTCGCCGCGGCTCTCCGGATTCAGCAAGATGGCTCCGCACGAGAACAGCGGCATGGGCGATTTGCGCCAGCCCGGAAACCAGACTTGGGCGTCGTAGCCGCTGTGGACGATCTGGAATTGCAGATCAGGCCGATCCTGATCGTCGCCCGAACGGACGAAGCCCTGGATCGACATCGGGCTCTGGCTCGGCAGCCCTCGCCCGGTCAGCTTCCAACGCAGGAACGACAGCGCCAGGCGGTCGAGCCGGATTTGCCGATTGAAGTCGATCGGCGAGGACGATTTCCAGATCGCCATGGCAATCGGATGGTCCTGGAGATTGCGGCCGACGCCGGGAAGATCGACCAGCGGCTCGATCCCGAAGTCCTTGAGCGCGCGGGCAGAGCCGATCCCCGAGAGCATCAGCAGGTGCGGGCTGTTGAGCGCGCCTGCGCAGAGGATCACTTCCCGGCGCGATCCGAGCCGCCGCCCGTCCGCCAGCTCGACGCCCACTGCCCTGCGGTCTTCGGTCACGACGCGGCCGACCACCGCGTTGGGCACGATCGTGAGATTGGCCCTTCCCGCGATCGGATCGATGAACGCGCGCACCGAGCTTGCCCGGCGGCCGTTGCGGATCGTGCAGTCGGGCATGCCGAAGCCTTCCGGCTGCGCAATGTTGAAATCGGGGCATTCCGGATAGCCCAGCGCGCGGGCGGTCGCGAGGAACGGGGGAAACAGCTCGGGATCGGGCCGCATCGGGGAAACGTGCATTTCGCCGTTCGCCCCGTGTGTCGCGCTTTCGCCGCGCCAGTTGGCTTCCGAACGCTTGAATAGCGGCAGGACGTCGGCATAGCCCCAGCCTTCGTTCCCCGCATCGCGCCAGGCATCGTAATCGGCGGCGGCCCCGCGGATGTACATCGTGCCGTTGATCGAGGAAGAGCCGCCCAGCACCCGGCCGCGCGGGATCGGCTGGGTCCGGCCATCGAGATTGGGATCGGGTTCGCTCTGGTAGCCCCAGCCGAACCGCGGAGAGGCGGCCGCCTGCATCCAGGTGAGCGGCATGTCGATCAGCGGGTGCCGGCACTCGCCGCCCGCCTCGATCAGCGCCACCCGAACCGCTGGATCGGCGCTCAGGCGGTTGGCGAGCACGCAGCCCGCGCTCCCCGCCCCCACAACGATATAATCGAACTCTTCCACCTTCTCCGTCGTCCCGTTAGAAGTCGCCCCTGCCGGGCGCGTAGCGGTCCAGCTCTATGGCAAGGGAGATCGGGTTTGCAAACACCGGCGCTGGAGCTGGCCTTCACCGCAAGGCTCGACTTCGGCGCGGGGCCGCGAACGCGCTTCGCGCCCGCTTACGCGGAATTCACTCGCGGCTTCGTGGCAGTGGTCGGCGGCGAGATCGCCGGGCCCCGCCTGGAGGGCCGTGTGGTGCCCTATTCCGGCGGTGACTGGCCCCGGATATGGGCCAGCGGCCTGATCGAGTTCGAGGCGCATTACATGCTGGAAGCCGCCGACGGCACGCCGATCTATATCCACAACCGGGGAATCGCATGGTCGAACCCCGAGGTGATGGCGCGCATCGAGGCCGGCGAAAGCGTCGATCCGCAGGACAACTATTGCCGCATCACGCCCCGCTTCGAGGCGCCGCAAGGGCCGCACGATTGGCTCAACCGGACGATTTTCGTCGGGGCGGCCGAACGGCGCGGATCGTCCACCTTCTTCGATTATTATGCGGTGACCTGACGATGGCGGATCCCCTCACGCTCGCCGATCAGCTGGCCATCCGCGACGTGATCGCGCGCTATGCCTGGACCCTCGATACCGGCGACGTCGACGGCTTCGTCGCGTGCTTCCATCGCGACGGCGTGTTGGTGTGGGACGCCTTCGAGACCGCGCAGCGTTGGGAAGGCGCGGCGGCGTTGCGCCACTTCGCCGCCTTCTTCCGCGACCTGCCTTCGTCCGCCGGGCGACAGCACCATGTAACCAACACGCTCGTCACGGCCTGCGAAGCAGGCGCGCGCAGCCGGTCTTACGTCGCGGTCGCGCTGCGCCAGGGCGACGGTCCGCACTTGCTCAACGTGATGGGCTATTACGAGGATGTGTTCCGTTTCGCGGACGGCGAATGGAAACTGGCCGAGCGGGTGATCCGCGACTGGTCGGGGCCGATCCTGAAGAACTTCGCGGGCCAGAGCGGCGAACGCGTCGCGCGCCCGATGCCCCCGCCGCTTGCGGGCGCGGCGTTCTCGCGCGACGGCGCCTAGAAAGTCGAGGTGGTCGCCCCGCCGTCGATCACCAGGCTCTGGCCGGTGATGTAGTTCGCAAATTCGCTGCAGAACATCGCGACGAACGCGCCGACATCGTCCGCATCGCCGAAACGGCCGGCGGCGATGCGCCATTCGCGCGAGAATTCCGCCACTTCCTGCTCGTAGGTCGTGCCGTTGGCCCTCGCCCGGGCGCCGAACTGCTCTTCCACCGTCGCGGTGTGGTGCATTCCGGGCAGCAGGTTGTTGATCACCACGTTATGCTTCGCGACCACTTTCGACACCGCGACCGTGTAATTCACCAATGCGGCGCGAGTGCTGCCCGAAAGCGCCCTGATCTCCCCGGGATACTTCGCCGCTACGGTCGCGATGTTGACCACCCGGCCCCATTTGCGCTCGACCATGCCGTCGAGCACGCGGCGCATGAACTCGACCGGGGAAAGCAGCGAAATGTCGATGCTCTCGCGCCACTGCGCGTCGGTGATCGCGCGATAGTCGGGCGTCATCGGCGGCGGGGCGCAAGTGCCCACCAGGATGTCGGGCTCGGGGCAGGCGGCGAGAATCCGCTCGCGACCCTCGGGGTCGCTGTGGTCGGCGCAGATGGGCACCACCCGCGCGCCGGTTTCCTCGGCGATTTCCCGGCAGGCGCGCACCAATCGTTCCTCGGTGCGGGCCGAGACGAACACCTCGACCCCTTCGCGCGCCAGCGCCAGTGCCGCGCTCCGCCCCATGCCCGCGCTGCCGCCGTTGACGATCGCCTTGCGGCCGCTGATCCCCAAATCCATCGTCTTCTCTGCCGTGACGGCCCCGTGCGGGCCTGGGTACGACGGCAATGGCAGAAGCAGGGGCGCCCAAGCAACCTTTCGCTGGGCGCGGACGGAGCTAGGTCGCGAGCCGCACGAACGCGGGCGAGCCGTCGAAGCAATTGCGAGCGGGTATTTTCTCACTTTCGAACGCGATTTCGGTCCCTTCCCACCATGCCGTTGCCGGAGCCGGGGCGCTCCCGCCGAGCAACGCCGGGGCGCAGCGGATCGCCATTGCGCAGCACAAGCGCCGCTCGCCGTGGTATCTTTCGAACGCGAGCACATGGCCGGCGCGCGGTCCGGAGACTTCGGCCGGACGGTAGCAGCCGTCACGGAACAGGCCGGGGTGTTTCCGCCTGAGTTCGAGCAACTGCGCTATCAGTGCAAGCTTCGGATGATCGCCGCTCGTCAACAGCCGCTCGCGCAGCGCGAAATCGACCGGGCGGCGGTTGTCCGGATCGACCAGGCTGAAATCCGGCAGCTCGGTGCCTTGGTAGGTATCGGGCATGCCGGGCACGGTGAGGCGGAGCGCGGCCTGGACCAGCATGTTCGCCCGTGCCGCGCCCGCGGTGCGGACGACGAAATCGTGCATCTGCACCGCAAACGCGCTAACTGGGCCCAGGAGGCGGTCGACCAGCGCGTTGCATCGCGCTTCGTATTCCTCATCGGGTGCTTCCCAGCTCGAGCGCAATTTCGCCTCGCGCAGCGCTTTCTGCTGCCAAGCGGCGATCCGCTCGGCGTAATCGGCAAGGCCCTCGGCATCGTCGGGCGACAACCCTTCGGGCCAGGCGCCGAACACCGTCTGGAACAGGACGTAACGGTCCGCGGGGGCGACACCGTCACCCTGTGCTGCGGCCATGCGCGTCCATTGTTCGATCCGTTCGCGCCATTCGCCGGGAATCTCGCTCAACACCGCGAGGCGCGCGCGCACGTCCTCGCCGCGCTTGTGATCGTGAGTCGCGGTCGCCAGCATGCTTGCCGGAAAATCGCCCGCGCGAACCGTGCAAGCCTGGTGGAACTCGTCCGGCGAGAGGGAGAAGCGCGCCGGGTCGAAGCCGACGTCGGTGCGCGAAAGCAAGCGGCCGTAGCGGTAGAATGCGGTGTCCTCGACCGCCTTCGCGGCGATCGGCGCCGAAAGCTGCTGGAACCGCCTGACCGCCTCCGCCGCGAGCGCGGGGTCGCCCGCGCCGGAACCCGCCAGCCAGCCGAGCACCCCCTCCACGACGTCCGCCTCGCCCGGCGGAGTGAAGCGCCGCGCCGCTTCGCGCGCCGCCTCGCGGATTGCCTCGTCGCCGTCCGGCGCGCCGGCTCCGGTCCCGTACGTGCGGTAGACCGGAAGCACCCACAGCAGCCGTTCGAGCGCGCGCCGCAGCATTCCGGCGGTGAGGCCGCGCGTCTGAGGGGCGCTCTGCGCGAGCGCGTGGAAGGCTGCAACGCAAGCGTCGAGCTGGCCTTCGAACGCCCAGCGCAGCATATCCTGCCGCGCGGCGAATTCCTCGGGAGGGAACTGCGCCGGCCGGCCCGAGATTTCGTGCCACAGCGCGCCGAGCGGCGCCTCGCCGGCAGGATCGTGCAGCAGCAACGCAGCCTGCTCCATGAAGTCGTAGCCGCTGGTGCCGTCGACTCCCCAGGCGCGCGACAAGGCCTCGCCCGCTCCGAGGATCTTCTCGATCACGATGTACGCACGTTCGGACGGCCGGATCGCGTCGAACCGCTCGCGCAGCATGCGGCAATAGCCGGCGGGATCGGTCAAGCCGTCGACGTGGTCGACCCGGACGCCGGCGATCAGGCCTTCTTCGTAGAGCCGGAAATAGAGCGCGTGGGTGCTCTCGAACACGTCGGGGTCCTCGATCCGCAGCGCGGCAAGCTCGCTGACGGTGAAGAACCGCCGCCAGTTGAGCTCGTCGTTCGCCGCGCGCCACCAGCCGAGCCGGTAGTGCTGGCGCTCGAGCAGCGCCGCGATGTCGTCGCCGCCTCCGTCGCCATTGCGTAGCGGCAGGCGATGCTCGCCGTAGACCACCAGGTGCGGCTCGCCCCCTTGCGTCTCCACCGCGATCTGGCCGTCGGCGAGCACTTGCTCGAACGGCGCGCCGAGGATCGGCAGCAGCAACTTCTCGCGCCAGTCGATGTCGAAGAAGTGCGCATAGCGGCTTTCCCGACCGTGCTTCAGCACGTCGTTCCACCAGCGGTTCTCGCCGCCCGCGACGCCCATGTGGTTGGGCACGATATCGATGATCAGCCCCATGTCGTGCTCGCGCAGGGCTGCAACCAGGCGGCGCAGCCCTTCCTCGCCGCCGAGTTCCGGATTCACGCGGGTCGGATCGACCACATCGTAGCCATGCAGCGATCCCGACCGCGCGGCGGTGATCGGCGATGCGTAGAGATGGCTGATGCCCAATAGCGCAAGGTAGGGGACGATCGCTTCCGCCTGCGCGAACGGAAAATCGCGGTGAAGCTGCAGGCGGTACGTCGCGCGCGGGGTCATTTCCGGCTATCCCCGAGCTCGTTCAGCCGGCGGGCGACGTCGGGCCGCGCGAGCAGTGCCTCGGTCGGCTCGGGCATGCGCCGCCGCCAGCTCGGATGCTCGTCGGTGGTGCCCGGCAGGTTCGGCTGCTCGGTGAGGCCCACCAGGTCCTCGAGCGGAAACAGCGCGAGCTCGCTCGGCGCGGAACCGACATGCGCCAGCGCCGCATCGACCACTTGTCCGGTCTCGTTCTCGGGGGGCGGCTTTCCGTCCGCCGCGCCCGAGGCGACCATCGCCCGCCACAACGCTGCGCGCTCGCCGGCCCGGCGTTCGCGGTCATCGGATTCGCTTTTGGTACGGCGGAGCTTGGCGTTCCAGTCGATGTCGCGCCCGCGCCACCAGCCGGCGACGGTCGGCAGGTCGTGCGTGCCGGTCATCGCGACCGCCTGCCGATCCCATTTCGCCGGAGAGGTAAAGCTGTCGCCCTTCCCGCGCTCGAACCACAAGACCCGCATGCCCAGCACCTCGCGCGCCTCGAGCTGGGGCCGCAGCCCCTCCGGCACGGTTCCGAGATCCTCGCCGATCACGATCGCCCGCGCGCGATGGGATTCGATCGCCAGCACGTGCAAGAGGTCCTGCAGCGGATAAGTGAGATAGGCCCCCTCGGCAGACGAAGCGCCGTGCGGCACCACCCACAGGCGGCTGAGCCCCAGCGCATGGTCGATGCGGATTCCGCCGGCGTGGTCCACCGCCGCCCGCAAAGTGGCAATGAACGCTTCGAAACCGCTGCGCCTGAGTGCTGCCGGCGAAAAGCCGGTAATGCCCCAGTTCTGGCCTTCGGGGCCGAGCAGATCGGGCGGCGCGCCGATCGAGAGCCCGCCCAGCAGATCGTCGGGACGGCTCCACGCGTGGCTGCCGCCGCCGTCCATGCCGACCGCGAGATCGGCGATCAGGCCCACCGCCATTCCGGCGTTCGTCGCCACTTGCTGCGCTGCATCGAGGCTTTCCTTCGCCAGCCACTGCGCAAAGGTGAAGAACTCCACGTCTTGCGCATGTTCGGCGGCGAAGCGCCCGACCGCCTCGCCGGCGGGGTCGTGAAATTCGCTCGGCCAGTCCTGCCACCCGCGCGCACCGTGGGGAAAGAAGTGCGCGTGGAGCGCGTCGAACACCGCGTGACGGTGCAGCTCGATACCTCGCGCCTCGCGATATTTCGCGACTTTCGTCTTCACCTCGTCGCTGCGCGCAGCGAACGCCTCGCGCAGCGCGGTGAGGCGCGCGGGGATCGCCTGCTCCCAGTCGATCAGCTCCGGCGCGTCTGCCGGCGGCAGCGGCTGGCCGATCAGGGCCGGGTCGGCGAACAGCACGTTCAGGAACAGCCGGCTGGAAGGCGCGTAAGGACTGAAGCGGCTCGCATCGGCCGGGAACAGCGCGTGGGTCGGGCTGACCGCGAGCGCGGCCGCCCCCGCGGCGGCGAACCTGCGCGCAGCATCCGCCAGGCTGCCGAAATCGCCGAACGCGCGCGGCTGCGCGTCGCGCAAGGCCGGTATCTGCACCGCCGGACCCCAGATACGCCGCCCGGGCGCGGCGTCGCCGATGCCGAAGCAGCGGCGCGGCGCGATCGCCAGGCGCACGTCCCGCCCGCCCGTTTGCAACCGGTGATAGCCGACGACGTCGATACCGCAGAGCCGCAAGCCCTTCGCGCTGCGCTCGATCTCGACCGTTTGCGCGTGGCCGTCCTCCAGCGTCAGCGTAGCGGCACCCGCCTCGCCGCAGCCCTCGGGCAGCAGCAGCGGTTCGCGGCGATCCGCCGAAACGAACGCGGCGTCGGCGGCATCCTCATCGCAGCGGTCGAGGCTTTCCTTGACGGCGGCATCGGTTTCGGCCGGATAACCGAGAGCGCCCAGGACCTGCCGCAGCGAATCGTCCGACACCCGCTGCGGCTTGCGATCCGCGCTTTCCCAATCGCGCTGCAATCCGGCGGCGCGGGCGAGGCGGTGGAGCGGGCTCAACGGTCGAGCCATGCGGCGAAGCTTCCCGGTTCTCCGGCGCGGCCGAGCACATACAGCGACGCTTCCGCGGCGGGGAACGCGACCGGCTCATCGCCGAGGTTCAACGCGATCGTGAGCCGCGCGCCATCGCCCAGCGCCCAGCGCGCGCAGACCGCGCCCTGGCCAAGCACTTGCGCGCCGAGCGCGCTGGCCCCCTTCAGCCGCGGCATCACCTGCTCGCGGCGCAAAGCGAGCAATTCGCGGTAGAACGCGCGCCACTCCGTCGCGTCCGCCCCCGGTTGGGGCACCGAAGCGGCAAACGTCTCGCGGGCGTTGGGATCGGGAATGTGATCGCGCACTTCGGGGTCGGAAAACGCCTTGAACTTGGCGAACTCCTTGCGCCGCCCTTCGCGCACCGCGTCGGCCAGTTCGTCGTGGAAATCGGTGAAGAACAGGAACGGCGAGCGGCTGCCCGCTTCCTCGCCCATGAACAGCAGCGGGATCTGCGGCCCGAGCAGCAGCAGCGCGGTCGCGGCACGCAATTTCGCCGGATCGGCGAGACAGACCAGCCGCTCGCCGAGCGCGCGGTTGCCGACCTGGTCGTGGTTCTGCAGGAACGCGACGAACGCGCTGGTGCGCAAGCCGGCGCCGCTGCCGTTCTTGCCTTCGCGGATGAACCCTTCGGCCAGGCATTGCGCCAGCTTGTCCGTCGCGTGCTCGACGAAGTGCTCGTAATAGCCCTCGCTTTCGCCGGTCAGCAGCACATGAAGTACATTGTGGAAGTCGTCGTTCCACTGTGCATCGTAGAGCCCGGGTGCGAGCCGCGCCGCGTCGTTGCCTTCGTTCTCCAGCACCAGGTGGAGGTGACGGCCCGGCAGCCTTTCGCGAATCTCCTGCGCCATCGCGTCGAGGAAGGCATCGTCGGCGATCGCGTGAACCGCGTCGAACCGCAACCCGTCGAAGCGGTATTCGCCCAGCCACATCAGCGCGTTGTCGATGAAGAACCGCCGCACCGGCTCGCGGCTAACCGCCACCGCGCCGCCCCATGGGGTATGCGCGTGCTCGTCGAAGAAGCAGGAGGCGTAGGCGTGGAGGTAGTTCCCGTCGGGGCCGAAATGGTTGTAGACGACGTCGAGCAGCACCATCAGCCCCAATTCGTGCGCGCGGTCGATCAGCGCCTTGAGCTCGTCGGGGGTTCCGTAGCTTTCGGACACGGCATAAGGCAGCACCCCGTCGTAACCCCAGTTGCGGGTGCCGCCGAACGCCGCGACCGGCATCAGCTCGATCGCGCTGACACCCAGCTCGACCAGCTCCGGCAAGCGCTCCATGACGCCGCGAAAGCCGCCCAGCACGCCGGCGTGGACTTCCCCGATCACGGCTTCTTCCCACGGCCGCCCCCGCCAATCCGCGCAACGCCAGGCATGCCCTTGGGGGTCGGTCAGCACGCTCCAGCCGTGGACCCCGCCCGATTGCCTCCGCGAGGCCGGATCGGGGACTGCGAGGCCGTCGGGCAGGTGAAAGCGGTACCGCGCGCCCGGCGCGGCGTCGGTGTCGACGGTGAACCAGCTATCGGCACCTCGCGTCATCGCCAGCGGCTCGCGGCCCTCGATCTCGAGCGAGAGATTGCCGCAATCGGGCGCCCACAACCGGAACCGCGTCCGCCCATCACCGCGTGCTCCCGGTCCCCAGCGCACCTCAATCGATCCGCGCGGCGCCGACGAGGATCATCGCGGCATGCGCGGGCACTTCCAAGGTGTCGCCCACTTCGCGCTCGGGGCCTTCGGGGTCGGAACTATCGGCCACCACGAACTGCTCGATGCGCGGCGGCGGCATTGTGTAGGTCAGGTCGACGTCCGAGCCGTTCATCACCAGCGAGGCGACTTCGACCCGCCCATCCTTCTTGCGCCGCGCCCGGCGCATCACCAGCGCGCGGCCTTCGGTGTTGTGCCAATCGTCTTCCGACAGGTTCATCCCCCGGTCGTCCCACCAGTCGATGTCGAGCACGCCGGCGGCGATCTCCGCTTCGCCGTGGAGAAACCGGTTCGCGCGCATCAGCGGATACGCGCGGCGCACTTTCGCCAGCCGGCGCACGAACTTGGAAAGCGCTTGCCCGCGCTCGCTTTCGAGCTGGTTCCAGTCGAACCAGCTGATCTCGTTGTCCTGGCAATAGGCGTTGTTGTTGCCGCCCTGGCTGCGGCCGAACTCGTCTCCGCCGAGCAGCATCGGGGTGCCGAGCGAACCGAACAGGGTGGTCAGCATCGAGCGCACTACCCGGTCGCGGATGGTCTGGATGTCGGGGTTCTCGGTCGGGCCTTCCTCGCCCCAGTTGCGCGAGAAGTTTTCGGGATTGCCGTCGTTGTTGTCTTCCCCGTTCGCCTCGTTGTGCTTGCCGTCGTAGCTCGCGAGATCGGCGAGGGTGAAACCGTCGTGCGCGGTGACGAAGTTGACGCTCGCCCACGGGCGTCGTGCGCGGCGGTCGAACAGGTCGGCCGACCCGGAAATGCGCGCAGCGAACTCGGGGCGCAGGTCGCTGTCGCAGCGCCAGAAGCGGCGGGTGGCGTCGCGGAACTTGTCGTTCCACTCGGCAAAGCCCGGCGGGTGGTTGCCGAGCTGGTAGCCTCCAGGGCCGATGTCCCACGGCTCGGAGATCAGCTTGAGCTGGTTGAGCACGGGATCCTGCCGCAATACGTCGAAGAAGCCTGCGCGCGGGTCGAATCCGTTGTGGCCGTCGCGGCCGAGCGTCGCACCGAGATCGAAGCGGAACCCGTCGACGTGATAGCTTTCGGCCCAGTACCGCAGCGAATCCGCCACCATCTGAAGCACGCGTGGGTGGCTGAGATCGAGCGTGTTGCCGGTGCCGGTGTCATTCACGCAATAGCGGGGCTGGTCCGGAATCAGCCGATAGTAGGTCGCGTTGTCGAGCCCGCGGAAATGGAACGTCGGGCCCTGCTCGCTGCCCTCGGCGGTGTGATTGTAGACGACGTCGAGCAGCACCTCGATCCCGGCCGCGTGCAGCCGGCGGATCGCGATCCGCAGCTCGTCGCCGAACGGGGTCGACATGTAACGCCGCTCCGGCGCGAAGTACGACAGGGTGTTGTAACCCCAGTAGTTCGTCAGGCCCTTCTCCTGCAACCAGCGATCCTGCACGAACGAATGGATCGGCAGCAGCTCGAGCGTGGTCACGCCGATCCGTTGAAGGTGCTCGATCACCTTCGGGTGCGACAGCGCGGCATAAGTCCCGCGCTCGGGCACGGGCACGTCCTCGAGCAGCTGGGTCAGCCCTTTGACGTGGGCTTCATAGATCACCGTGTCCGACCACGGCACTTTCGGGCGGGTGTCGCCACTCCAGTCGAAGCCGTCCGACACGACCATCGACTTGGGCATCGCCGAGGCGCTGTCGCGCTTGTCGAAGGTGAGGTCCTTCTTCTGAGAGCGCAGGCGATAGCCGAACAGTGCGTCGGTCCACCGCAGGTCGCCGGCGAGCATCTTCGAATACGGATCGAGGAGCAGCTTGTACGGGTTGAAGCGATGGCCCGCCTCAGGCTGGTACGGGCCGTGCGCGCGGAAGCCGTAGAGCAGCCCCGGCCGCGCGTACGGCAGGTAGCCGTGAAACACCTCGTCGGTCCATTCGGGCAGTTCGAAGCGGGCGACTTCCTTACGCCCCTGAGGATCGAACAGGCACAGCTCGATCCGGTCGGCATGGGCGGAAAACACTGCGAAATTCACGCCCAACCCGTCGAAAGTGGCGCCGAGGGGATAGGGAAGACCGGCGCTGAGCCGGTCGGGGAAAGTGGTCAAGCGTCAGGCTCCTTCGGGGCGCAGGATCACGGCGCCGAGCGGTGGTAGAGTGAGTGCGGCCGAGACCGGCTGCCCATGGAGCGGGCCGCCGTCGGCGACGACGCCGCCGCCGTTGCCGATATTGGCGCCGCCGTAGGCCTCGGCATCGGAATTGAGCAGCTCGCGCCAGGTTCCCGCCGCCGGCAGGCCGATGCGATAGGCCGCGCGCGGCTCGGGGGTAAGGTTCACTGCGACCGCCAGCGGAGGCCCCTCGCCCCCCCGCCGCAACCACGCGAACACGCTGTTGGCCGTATCGTCGGCCACCAGCCATTCGAACCCGCCAGGCTCGGCATCCAGCGCGTGCAGCGCAGGCTCTGCCAGGTACAATCGGTTCAAGTCGCGCAGCAGCACTTGCACCGCGGCGTGCTCGGGCGCGTCGAGCAGCTCCCACGGGATCGGCGCGTCGTGGTTCCACTCGCGCTCCATGCCGAGCTCGCAGCCCATGAACAGCAGCTTCTTGCCCGGATGGGTCCACATGAACGCGAGGTAGGCGCGCAGATTCGCAAACTTGCGCCAGCGGTCGCCCGGCATCTTGCTCCACAGCGAGCCTTTGCCGTGCACCACCTCGTCGTGGCTGATCGGCAGGACGTACTTTTCCGAGTAGGCATAGACCATCGGGAACGTCAGCTCGCCGTGGTGCCATCGACGATGGATCGGATCATGCTCGAAATAGTGCAGCGTGTCGTGCATCCAGCCCATGTTCCATTTGTAGGAAAACCCCAGCCCGCCCTGCGCGAGCGGTGCGGTGACGCCGGGCCAGGCGGTCGATTCTTCGGCGAGGGTGATCGCACCGGGGCAGCGCTCGGCCACGAGCGCGTTGAGCTGCTTGAGGAAAGCGACGGATTCAAGATTCTCGCGCCCGCCGTAGATGTTGGGCACCCATTCGCCGGCGTTGCGGCTGTAATCGCGGTAGAGCATCGAGGCGACCGCATCGACGCGCAGTCCATCGACGTGGAAGGTCTCCAGCCACCACACCGCCGAGGCGAGCAGGAAGCCCGCGACTTCCGTGCGTCCGAGGTTGTAGATCAGCGTGTTCCAGTCCTGGTGAAAGCCCTCGCGCGGGTCCGAATGCTCGTACAGATGCGTGCCGTCGAAATGGGCGAGGCCATGCGCATCGGTGGGGAAGTGGGCCGGCACCCAGTCAAGGATCACGCCGATCCCGGCGCGGTGGGCGGCGTCGACGAACGCCGCAAAATCCTCCGGCCGGCCGAACCGGGCCGAAGGCGCGAACTGCGAAAGCGGCTGATAGCCCCACGAGCCGCCGAACGGATGCTCCATGATCGGCATCAGCTCGACGTGGGTGAAGCCCATATCGGCCACGTAGGGGATCAGCTGGTCGGCGAGGCCGCGCCAGTCGAGCGCGCGGTCGCCTTCCCCTTCGGGCTTCATCCACGAGCCGGCGTGGGCTTCGTAGATGCTGATCGGCGCGGAAGGCGCGTGGCGCGCGGCGCGCTCTTCCATCCAGTCGCGGTCGTGCCAACGGTAATCGGGCGGCGCGGCGACGATCGAGGCGGTCGCGGGCGGCCGCTCGGTCTGCCGGGCGAGCGGATCGGCCTTTTGCACGATCCCGCCGTCGGCGCCCACGATTTCGAACTTGTAGCGCGCGCCCGGCGCGAGGCGCGGCACGAACAGCTCCCACACGCCCGCCGAATGGCGCAGCCGCATCGGGTGGCGCCTGCCGTCCCAATTGTTGAAGTCGCCGATCACCGACGCGCGCCGCGCATTGGGCGCCCAGACCGAGAACGCCACGCCCGGCACGCCGTCGATCTGTTTCGGCTGCGCGCCGAACACCCGACCGAGCTCGAAATGGCGGCCTTCGGAGAACAAGTGGAGATCGAAGTCGGACAGGATCAGGCCGAAGGAATAGGGATCCTCGGTTTCCTGGACTATTCCGCCCGGCCATTCGATCCGCAGCCGGTATTCGTCCGCTTCTTCCAGCGGGCCTTCGAAAAGTCCCGGGGCGGGCTGCTCAAGCACCGCGAGCATGCGCGTGCCATCGCGGGCGAGCAGCTCGACTTTCTCCGCGCCGGGCTGGAATGTGCGGACCACCGCGCGGCCATCCTCGACGTGGCACCCGAGCAGCGCGAACGGATCGTCGAGCCGGCCCTCGATCATCGCGGCCGCCGCCGCGCCCAGCGCCCGGTCGTGCGCCGTCATTCCGCTTCCCCGCCGAGCAGGTCGCGCGCCGCGCGGGCGAGCCCGCAAACCGGCACGTCGATCCAATCGGGACGATTGGCGGCTTCGTACGAGACCTCGTAAGCGGCCTTTTCGAGCACGAAGAGCGTGAGCAGCGGATCGCCGGCCTCGCCCGAATAGCCGCGCAACAGCGCCTCGACCGCCCGCGCGCGAAACTCCGCCGACCGCTCGATCGCCTGCGCTTCCCAGGTCTCGGCGCCCGCCGGACGGCTGCGCTCGGCGACCGCCGCGGCATAATCGAACGAGCGCATCATCCCGGCCACGTCGCGCAGCGGCAGGTCTTTCGCGCGGCGCGCGGCAAGCGGACGCGCGGGCTCGCCCTCGAAATCGATGAACATCACGTCGTCACCGGCGATCAGAACCTGACCCAAGTGGAGATCGCCGTGGATGCGGGTGCGCAGGCGGCCGTCCGCGAGGCGCGCCGCCGTTTCGATGGCCTGTGCGATCGCGTCGCGGGCGGAGCGCAGCCGCGCGGCCTCGGCCTTGGCCTTGCCGGTCAGCTTGGCCCCGCGCAGCCGGCCCAGCGCGGTCTCGAACTCGCGCCTCACCCGTTCGCCCAGCGTGGCCGCGGCCGCGGCGCTCATCGGCTCCGGCGCGAATGCCGGATCGTCGCTGTCGCGCGCGAGCACTGCATGCATCTCGGCCAGCCGCCGGCCGAGGTTCTCGGCAAAGTTACCGTAGTTCGACAGGCTCCAGTCGGTGTCGCTCGCGAGCCGCTCGAGCAGGCCGAGCGTCCAGTTCCAGCCATCGCCCTGATTGTAGACGAAACTCTGGGCCATCATCAGCAGGGTTTCACCGTTGTCCGAATGCCGCGCCACGGTGCCCAGGATCGGCGCGACGTTGGCGAACCCGTTGGCCGACAAATGGCCGACCATCTCGGCGTCGGGATGAACCCCGGGGGCGATCTTGCGCAGCAGCTTCAGCACCGCGTTGCGGCCGACGATCATCGTGCTGTTCGATTGCTCCGCCGCGATCCATTCCGCCTCGGCCTCGGGTGCCAGGTCGAAGCGTTCGGTCGCCGAGAAGCGCAATTCGCCGCCGTCGCTGGGGACGCGAAGCCCGTCGCGCATGCCGGTCAGCACCGAGCGCGCGAACGCGGGCAATGCGAACCCGTCGGTCAGCAGGCCGACGTGGCGCTCGCGCCGTACGCGCGCGATCGCGAGATTGGATGCAAACGGGCCGTGTTGCTGGCCTTCCCATACGATCCCGAACGGCAGCGCATAGCACGCGGCGCCCGCCCCGGTGGTCACCTCGATCTCGCCCAGCAGCAGGTCTTCCGCCGCGGGCAGCGGGGTCAGCCGCAGCAGCCGGGTACGGGTGATCGCATCGTCCTTGCCGGCGAACCAGCGGCGCTCGCAGATGTAGTCGGGCAGCACGTCGCGCTCGAGCACCACGCGGTTCTCGCCTTCGCCGATGCCGGCCAGATCGGGGCGCAGCACGAACGTGTGCCGCTCGACTTCCGCCGCCGGCGCGCCAGATGCCCAATCGGGCGGCTCGGCGTCGCCGCACAGCTCGAACCACAGGAAGCCATAAGGCGGCAGAGTCAGCAGGTACGGCAGCTGGCCGATCCTGGGAAACGCGGTCTTGCCGGTCAGCTCGACCGGCGTGCAGCCCTCGAACTGGTGGAGGTCGAACTCCACCGCTTGCGCGGTCCGGCCGAGATTCGCGACGCACAGGATCGTCTCGCCTTCGTGCTGGCGCAGGAAGGCAAGGACCCGCCGGTTGGCCGGGCGCAGGAACGTCTGCGTCCCCCGGCCGAACGCCTGGTGCTCGCGCCGCACCGCGAGCATGCGCTTGATCCAGTTGAGCAGCGAATGGCGGTCGCGCTCCTGCGCCTCGACGTTGACCGCTTCGTAGCCGTAGAGCGGATCCTGGATCAGCGGCAGCGCCAGGCGTGCCGGATCGGCCCGGCTGAAGCCGCCGTTGCGGTCCGGCGACCACTGCATCGGGGTGCGCACGCCGTCGCGGTCGCCCAGGAAGATGTTGTCGCCCATCCCGATCTCGTCGCCGTAATAGAGCACCGGGGTGCCGGGCATCGCGAGCAGCAGCGCGTTCATCAGCTCTATGCGGCGGCGGTCGCGCTCCATCAGCGGCGCGAGGCGGCGGCGAATGCCCAGGTTGATCCGCGCCCGCCGGTCGGAGGCATACGTGTTCCACAGGTAGTCGCGCTCGGCGTCGGTCACCATCTCGAGCGTCAGCTCGTCGTGGTTCCGGAGGAAGATCGCCCACTGCGCATCGTTCGGGATCGCGGGCGTCTGGCGCATGATGTCGGTAATCGGAAAGCGGTCTTCCTGGGCGACGGCCATGTACATCCGCGGCATCAGCGGGAAGTGGAACGCCATGTGGCACTCGTCGCTGTTCCCTTCGGGAGCGCCGCCGAAATACTGCTGAGTGTCCTCCGGCCACATGTTCGCTTCGGCAAGCAGCATGCGGCCCGGGTAATGCGCGTCGAGATCGGCGCGGATCCGCTTCAGGACCGCATGCGTCTCCGGCAGGTTCTCGTTCGAGGTCCCGTCCCGCTCGACGAGGTAGGGGATCGCGTCGAGCCGCAATCCGTCGATCCCCGCATCGAGCCAGAAGTGCATCACCGACAGCACTTCCTCGAGCACCTTCGGGTTGTCGAAGTTGAGGTCGGGCTGGTGCGAATAGAAGCGGTGCCAGAAATAGGCGCCGGCCTCCTCGTCCCACGTCCAGTTCGATTTCTCGGTGTCGCAGAAGATGATCCGGGTGCCCGAATAGAGCTGGTCGTTGTCCGCCCAAACGTAGAACTCGCGCTCCGGGCTGCCTGCAGGCGCCTTGCGCGCCGCCTGGAACCAGGGATGCTGGTCCGAAGTGTGGTTGATCACGAGCTCGGTGATCACCCGCAGCCCCCGGGCATGCGCGGCATCGATGAACGCGCGCACGTCGTCCAATGTGCCGTAGTCGGGGCTCACGTCGCGGTATTCGGCGATGTCGTAGCCGTCGTCGCGCCGCGGGCTGGGGTAGAACGGCAGCAGCCAGACTGCGGTCACGCCCAGGTCCGCGATATAGTCCAGCTTCTGCATCAGCCCGGCGAAATCGCCGATCCCGTCGTTGTTCGCATCGTAGAACGATTTGACGTGGACCTGGTAGATGACCGCGTCCTTGTACCACAGCGGATCGCCCGCAGCCCCGGGGCCGGATGTCACGAACGCGCTGTGCACTGCCTCGTTCATGCGCGCTCCCCTTTCGGCAAGGTGAGCCGCCAGATGCGATAAGGCTCCGCGGGCTCGAGCCGGATGCGCTGGATCTTGCCGTGCCATTCGAATTGGCCACCCAGGGCGAGGTCCTCGACCGAGAGCGTGCCGTCGTCCGCCAGGCCGAATTCCCACAGCGGAACCTCGAAATCCGCTTCCTGCGGGTTGTGCGGGTCGAGATTGACCATCACCATGACGATCTCGCCGCCTTCGGGCGCGGGCTTGCCGTACCAGATGATGCTGTCGTTGTGCGCGACGTAGAAGCGCGTGTTAAGATGGGTCTGGAGCGCCGGATGCGCGCGGCGCAGGCGGTTGAGCAGCGCGATGTCATCGACGATGTCGCCGGGCGCGCGCGCCGGGCGCGGCCGGATCTCGTACTTTTCGGAATCGAGATATTCCTCCTTGCCGGGGCCGAGCGGCGCGCTTTCGCATAGCTCGAAGCCCGAATAGACGCCCCACAGCCCCGACAGCGTGGCGGCCAGCACCGCCCGGATCCGAAAGCCGGGGCGGCCCGATTGCTGCAGGAAGAACGGGTTGATGTCGGGCGTGTTGACGAAGAAGTTCGGGCGGTAGAACTCCTTCACCTCGGTGGCGGTGAGCTCGGTGAGGTAGTCGACCAGCTCCTGCTTGCGGTCGCGCCAGGTGAAATAGGTGTAGCTCTGGCTGAAGCCGATCTTGGCGAGGCGGTACATCATCGTCGGTCTGGTGAACGCCTCGGAAAGGAAAATCGCCTCAGGGTGGCGGCTGCGCACGTCCCGGATCAGCCATTCCCAGAATGGCAACGGCTTGGTGTGCGGGTTGTCGACCCGGAAGGTCTTCACCCCGTGCGCGATCCACAGCAGCACCACGTCCCGCAGCGCCTCCCACAAGGCCGGCACCGCGTCGGGCGCGTAAAAATCGACGTTGACGATGTCCTGGTACTTTTTCGGCGGGTTTTCGGCATATTTCATCGACCCGTCGGGACGCCAGGCGAACCATCCGGGGTGCTCGGTCAGCCACGGGTGGTCGGGCGAGGCCTGGATCGCGAAGTCGAGCGCGATCTCGATCCCGTGCTCGTGCGCGGCCCTGACCAGCCGGTCGAAGTCTTCGAAGCTGCCGAGCTCGGGGTGGATCGCGTCGTGCCCGCCTTCCGCGCCGCCGATCGCGTAAGGGCTGCCCGGGTCGTCCGGCCCGGGAGTTAGCGTGTTGTTCGGGCCCTTGCGATTGGTGCGCCCGATCGGATGGATCGGCGGAAAATAGAGCGTGTCGAAGCCCATCGCGCGCACGCGCGGCAATTCGCCAATCACGTCGATGAACGTGCCATGGCGCGCCTTGTCCTGCGTCTGCGAGCGGGGAAACAGTTCGTACCAGCTCGAAAACCGCGCGGCGAGCCGCTCCGCATCGACGATCTGCGGCAGCGACGCATGGCGGTGCGGACGCTCGTCAGCCGAGCGCATCAGCGCGGCGAGGCGGTCGTCGAGCAGCAGCTCGGCACTCATTTCGTCTTCGGCCTGCTTCAGGCGTTCGCGGAACTCCTTGAGCCCCGCCTTGGCCTCGCCCTTGCAGCGCTTCGCTGCCGCCTCGACCAGCAGGCGGCCTTCCGCATGATCGACCGGTTGCGCCACCTCGGCGGCGAGTTTCTTCGCCAAATCGCGCTGAAATCCGCCGAAGCGGTCGAGCCAGCCTTCGACCACGAACTTGTGTCGGCCGAGCCGCTCGAGCGGGAAAGCGGCGCGCCAGCGGTCGTTGGGAAGCTGCTCCATCGGCACGCTGCGCCAGGCCTGTTCGTCCTCGGCGCGCCAACGCAGCTCGGCGGCGAGCTGCTCGTGCCCATCGGCAAAGATCGTCGCCTCGACCGTTACGGTCTCCCCGACCACGCGCTTGACCGCAAAGTCGCCGCCGCCGACGCGAGGCACGATGTCCTCGACCACCAGCCGCGGCCGCCCGGCCGCTTCGATCGCTGCGTGCGGCGGCTGCTCCACCGGCGTGCCGCTCCGGGCGCTGATCACGCGCACCTCGCATGGCTCGAGCGGCGCGAGAAATCCAGCGAGATCGGCGGGATCGGGCACGCTGCCAAGATGTTCGAGCACGCTCGATGCCGGGCGGTGCGCCTCGCCGGCGTCGGTGTTGATCGCGACGAGCAGCGAATGGCGGGCGAGGCGCGCATCGTTCGCGTCCGCGCGCGCAAGCACCGTGACCGGCGCCGCGCCGGACGACACCTGGCGCATTTCGCCTGAAAAGGCCGCGGCGCGCGCGGCGATTTCGACCGCGCGGGCGAGCGCCGATTGCGCGTCTGGCCCTCGCGCAAGGCACTCAAGCGGCGCGATGAAACCCGAGGCGCTCGCCGCCGCGGCCTGGGCGCGGCGAGCGAGTTCGCCCGGCCCGGCCGCTTCGCCGAGTTCGGCGAGCAGCGGCGCGGCGGCGCGCAGCGCCTCGGCTTCCTCGACCAGCCAGGGGGCATGGAAATCCCACCAGGCGAACGATGTCACCAGGCGGTCCACCCCTGCGCGAGCGAACGGCGCCGCAAGCTCGCGATGCCCGAACAGCGGCCCGGCCAGGACGAGAAAACCGTCCTCGCGCCGCGTCGGCTCCAGCAGCCGCCCGAGAGTGTCCGGCGCGATCCGCTCCGCGCCGACGAGCCGCAAGCCGTCCAGCCTTTCGCGGGGCAGCTCGGCGATCCGTTGCGCCAGCGCTTCGGCCACCTTTCCGCCGTCCCCTTCGGCGAGCCGGGCAAGCGCCTCGCCGCTCGGCGGCAACGGGCGGCGCGGATCGACCGGGCCGCGCTGCGCCGCCCGCTGGATGCGGAATCGCTCAGGACAAGCGCGGACCAGCGGATGGTCGACCGGTACCCGGCGCAAATCGAGCTGCGCGATCAGCCGGAGCCCGGCAGCGCGGCAGGCCTCGGCCACCGCGGCCGGCACGAGCGGCGAGCCTGCCAGCAGGCCGCTGTCGCTTTCCCACACCAACCCGTCGAAGCCGAGTTTCCTGGCAAGCTCGAGCAGGTCCCCAAGCCCGCCTTCCTCGGCCGGAGGGCGTGCGGAAACCAGGCATAACGGCTGCGGCAAAGGACGCGCTCCCCATTCACGTTCACGGGTGATGCCTGATCAATGCAGCTTAGCGCTGCATCGTTCCGGCGCGGCTACTGCCCCACGGGCGGCTTTCCGCCTCGAGGCTTGCGCGCGGATGGCGCAGGCGCGCCGGCCCGAGGCCGTTTCGGCGGCCCGGAGCCCGACGCGCTCGTTCCCCGGCCCTTCAGCGGCTTTGCGGCAGAAGCTTCCGGGGCACCCGCGGCCCTCGCCTCTCGCGGATCGGGTGCGACGCCGGCGTGGGCCTGCTGCTGTCCCGCGTCGGCGAATTCGGCGGCGGCTTGCTGCCAATGGTGGGCATCGCGCCCGTGCGGGCGGCCTTCCTGTTCCCAGATTTGATAGGCGCGTTCGCGAACGCGACGCTCGAGATCGTGATCCATCTGCGATGTCCTCCGGATGCAGAAACGACTTGGCTGACCTCCCAATGCGTCAGAGCTAGGGAAGCTCCCGCAGGTTCGTAGATTGTTCGCGGGGAAATGCGCGATTTTGCGGGCGGGATGACCGTCCGCCGCGCCCTTCCACTCACCGCAACCCGATTGCGCCAGCAGGCCGGTTCGACCAAGCATGGGCGATGCAAAGTCGGCGTTCCTTTGTCGTCGGTGCAACGACTGCCGCGGCCGCGGCAGTGCTTCCATCGTTCACGGCAGACGCCCGGCAGGCCGGCGGCACCTTCACTCCGGAGATGTTCGGCGCCAGGGGGGACGGCCATACCGACGACAGCGCGGCGTTCGCGGCCCTGTCGGACGCGGTCAATGCCAGCGGCGGGGGCACGGTGGTGTTGCGGAACACCACGTATCGCGTCGGCACGGTGGGACCCAAAGCCCAGCCGGTTCGGCTGATGGCGTTTGCCGGCTGCGTGCGCCCGCTGATCGTTCGCGGCAACGGCGCCCGATTGCGTTGTGCCGACGGGCAGCGCTACGGGGTGTTCGGGCCGGGCGGCGCTTCGCACCGCCGGGTACCGCCAACCAGCATTCTACGGCCGTATGAGGCGATGATCTCGGCCGTGAAATGCCGCGGCTCGATAGAAATTTCCGATATCGAGCTGGACGGAAATCTCGAAGCCCACATCCTCGGCGGCAAATATGGCGACACCGGCTGGCAGATCGGCTGCAATGGAGTGACCCTGCGCGACAACCTGGGCCCGGAGACGCTGAGCAACGTCCATGCCCATCACCACGCCGAAGACGGTGTCTACCTCGACGGGATCGATGTGCCGACCCCTGGAATCCGGCGCCGGCTGATCAACCTGACGTGCGATGCCAACGGGCGCCAGGGAATGAGCATCACCGGCGGGCACGACTACGAAATCTCCCAATCGAGCTTCACCCGCACCGGACGAGGCAAGATCGCCAGCGCTCCGGGCGCGGGCGTGGATATCGAGGCCGAACGACATAAGCGCATCCGCAACCTGCGTTTCACCGATTGCCGGTTCACCGACAATTATGGCTGCGGCCTCGTCGCGGACAGCGGCGACAGCGCCGATGTTCATTTCGCCGGTTGCACGTTCATCGGCACGACCAACTGGGCGGCATGGCCCAACAAGCCGGGCTTCCGGTTCGACCGCTGCGGGTTCGTGGGGAGCCTGGTGAATCCATTCGGCAGCCCCGATCCGGCTCAGGCCACCCAGTTCGTCGATTGCACTTTCAGCGACGATCCCGGCCAATCGCCGACCGGGAAATTGCTCTTACGCAAGAACCTCAGCGCAGATATCTCGCACGCCCAGAACGTCTTGTTCGAAGGTTGCAAGTTCACCATGAACCATGACGGAATCCTGCCGTGGAGCGCGGGAGTGATCTGGTCGAACTGCGAGATGTCGCAACGATCGGCGCAGACGGCGCACACCCGCGGTACCTTCCGCGGGGTCAATCGAATTACCGGCCCGGTCGATATCTCTTCGTCGACGATCGAGGGGACCTTGGTGCTCAACGGGAGAATTGTCCCGAAAACCAGCCACGTCGGGGGCCCATCCGGCTCCGGAAACCGGACCTGACGGCATTGTTCGCATTCCTCGCGCGCGTGAACCGGCTCTGGAGCGTGATCAAGGCCTCGGTCGAGACGTTCACCGAACATTCGCTCGGGTTCAGCCACGATGCGCTGCACGTGCTGGTGGGTGCGTGTCTGCAATTGCTCGTGGCGGCGATCCTGCGCACTTCGATCCGCAGCCTGGCGCCGTGGGCGATCGTGCTGCTGCTCGAACTGCTCAACGAATGGCACGACCTCTACGCGGAGACGTGGCCCACCCCGGCAATGCAGTATGGCGAAAGCGCGAAAGACGTGCTGCTGACGATGGCGCTGCCGACGGTGCTCCTGCTCACGGCAAGGTATGCGCCCGGGCTATTGGGCCCCGGTCGTCGCAGAGTCAAATAGGCTTCAGGCCACCCGATGGGTGTAGTTGGCCTCCATCCACTGGCGATAGCTGCCGTCCATGACCCCGCGCCACCACGGTTCGTTGGCAAGATACCAGTCGAGCGTTTCAGCGAAGCATTCGCCAAACCCGCGCGCCGGCACGTAGCCCAGCTGAGCCCGGGCCTTGCTCTCGTCGATCGCATAGCGCCGGTCGTGGCCCGGGCGATCGGCGACGTGGCGCTTGAGGTCGGCCGTCGCCCCGCCTCGCGCCGGGGGGGCATCGGGAAAGCGCTCCGCCAAGGCGGGTTCGGCCGCGAACGCCCGGTCGAGCGCGTCGCATAACGTGTCGATCACCGCGAGGTTGGCCAACTCGGCGCCGCCACCGATGTTGTAGCATTCCCCTGCTTCGCCTCGCGCAAGGACGAGCTCGATGCCGCGGCAATGGTCCTCGACGTAGAGCCAGTCGCGCTTCTGCTGACCATCGCCGTAGATCGGCAGCGGACGGCCGTGCAGCGCGTTGATCAGGAACAGCGGGATCAGCTTTTCGGGGAATTGATAGGGGCCATAGTTGTTCGAGCAGTTCGAGGTCGTGGCAGCCAGGCCGTAAGTGTGATGATAGGCGCGCACGAGGTGGTCGGACGCCGCCTTGGAGGCCGCGTACGGCGAGTTGGGCGCGTAAGGCGTGGTTTCGGTGAACGCCGGGTCCGCCGGGCCGAGCGTGCCGTAGACCTCGTCGGTCGAGACGTGATGAAAGCGATGCGGCCGGCCGCTGCCGGTATCGAGCCACGCGCTGCGCGCGGCCTTCAGCAGCTCGTGAGTGCCCAGCACGTTGGTTTCGATGAACGCGTCGGGGCGGTGGATCGAGCGGTCGACATGGCTTTCGGCGGCGAAATGAACCAGCGTGTCGATCGCGCGGTTGCGCAGCATCCCTTCGACCCGTTCGCGGTCGCGGATGTCGCCGTGGACGAACTCGACCTCGGGCACGCCGGCGAGGCTCGCGCGATTGCCCGCGTAAGTCAGCGCGTCGAGCACGACGATCTCGTCCTGCGGGTGCCGCGCGCGCCAATAGCGCACGAAGTTCGCGCCGATGAAGCCGGCGCCGCCGGTTACCAGAAGGCTAGCCATCAAGTTCCTTTTCGCGGGTCAGCATGTCGCGCAGCTCCGCCCGCCAATGCCGGGCCGGCGCCCCGAGCAGCGCCCAGCACTCGGACTTGTCGAGCACACTGTAGACGGGGCGAGTGGCCCGTGTGGGATAATCCGCCGTCGCGATCGGAATGATCGGTATCTCGCGCGCGAGAAGGCCCAGGCGGACGCTCTCTTCCTGGATCGCGACGGCGAAATCGTACCACGACGCCGTGCCGGCGTCGGTGAAATGAAGCAACCCGCGCGCATCGCGCTCGATCAAGGACCAGATCGCCCAGGCAAGCGAGCGTGTGTGCGTGGGCGTGCCGATCTGGTCCGCCACCACCCGCAGCTCTTTCCTCTCCCGCATCAGGCGCAGCATCGTCCTGACGAAGTTCTGCCCGTGGTTGCCGTAAACCCAGGCCGTGCGGACCACCAGGTTGCCGGGGGCGGAAAGGGCTGCGGTCTCCCCGGCGAGCTTGCTTTTCCCATAGATGCTTTGCGGCGCCGTCTCGTCGGCTGGGCGGTAGGGTCGCGAATGGCCCCCGTCGAACACGAAGTCGGTCGAGATATGGACCAGCCGCACCTTCCGCTCGGCACATGCCTCGGCGAGATTGACGACGCCGGTGGCGTTGACCCGAAACGCTTGCGCTTCCTCGCTTTCGGCGCGGTCGACCGCCGTATAAGCGGCGGCATTGATCACGACGTCGGGGGCGACGCGTTCGATCTCGCGGCGCAGCGCCGCGGGGTCGCCGATGTCGAGCTTCGCGCGCGTGAATCCGCTCGCCTCGATCTGCGCCGGAACCGTGGCAAGCAGGGCCTGGCCCAATTGCCCGCCGGCCCCGGTAACCAGCGCTCTCATGGGTAAAGCCCGGCCTCAGCCAGCGGGACGCCCGCGCGATCCTTTTGCGAAAGCGTCGGCTCGATGCCACCGAGGGGCCAGTCGATGCCGATCCGCGGATCGTTCCAGGCGATGCAGCGCTCATCTTCCGGCGTATAGAACTCGGTGCATTTGTAGAGGAAATCGGTCCCGTCCTCGAGCGTGAGGAACCCGTGACCGAACCCTGGGGGGACCCACAGCAGGCGCTTGTTGGCGGCCGAAAGCTCCACCCCCGCCCAGCGGCCGAAGGTCGGGGAGGAGCGCCGAAGATCGACCGCCACATCGAACACCCGGCCCGCGGTCACCCGGACCAGCTTTCCCTGGGGCCGGGCGAATTGATAATGGATGCCGCGCAGTACGCCGCGGGCCGAGCGGCTGTGATTGTCCTGCACGAAGTCGAGATCGAGCCCGGCTTCGGCAAACCGCGCGCGGTTCCAGCTTTCGAGGAAGAAGCCCCGCTCGTCGCCGAACACCCGCGGTTCGATCAGCAGAACCTCGGGGATATCGGTCGGAATCAGCTCCATCGCTGCCCTCCGCCGAGTTGCGCGAGGAGGTACTGCCCATAGCCGCTCTTCCTCAATGGCTCGGCAAGCAGTTCCAGCTGGGCATCGTCGATGAAACCCATCCGCCAGGCGATTTCCTCGGGACAACTGATCTTGAGGCCCTGACGTTCTTCGATGATCCGCACGTAATTCGCCGCGTCGAGCAGCGAGCCGTGGGTGCCGGTATCGAGCCAGGCGAAGCCGCGCCCCATCACCTCGACATGCAGCTCGCCACGTTCCAGATAGAGCCGGTTGAGGTCCGTGATCTCGAGCTCGCCGCGCGCCGAAGGGCGGATCTGCCTGGCCAGCTCCACTGCGCGCCCGTCGTAGAAGTAGAGCCCGGTCACCGCGTAATTCGATTTCGGGTTTGCCGGCTTCTCCTCGATCGTCTCGGCCCGGCCTTCGCTGTCGAACGAGACGATCCCGTAGGCGCGCGGATCGGCGACGTAATAGCCGAATACCGTCGCCCCGCTGGCGCGCCCGCTCGCCGCGCGCAGCATCTCGGGCAAGCCGTGGCCGTAGAAGACGTTGTCGCCCAGAACCAGCGCGGAAGGGTTGGTGCCGACGAAGTCCGCGCCGATGTGGAACGCCTGCGCCAAGCCTTCGGGCCGGGGCTGGACCGCGTATTCGAGGCAAAGCCCCCAGCGGGCGCCGTCGCCCAGCAAGCGCTCGAACGAAGGCCGGTCGTCGGGGGTGGTGATGATCAGGATCTCGCGAATGCCGGCCAGCATCAGCACCGACAACGGGTAGTAGATCATCGGCTTGTCGTAGATGGGCATGAGCTGCTTGCTGACCGGCAGCGTGAGCGGATGAAGGCGGGTGCCCGAGCCACCGGCAAGGATGATTCCGCGACGCGTCATGTCTGTGTCGGATACCTTCTGTCTATGCGCGCGCGAGCGACTTGCCCGTCTGCGACGCTGAATTCAGCCCGTTGATTGAAGGGATTCTCAGTCATATCCCATATCGGGTCTGCGGCATCCCGAAGAGCCAAATCCGATAAGGGACGTAGCATTGCTGGAAATGGTCGGAGAACAACACCCACACAGCCAAAGTCATGCCGAGCGCCGCGTAAGCGCCGAGAACATAGAACGTCCGGAAACGGATGAGCGGCAATACCGGTATCCGCGCCAGCATGATCGCCTGAACCGGAACAAGATAATAGCCTAGCCGGTCCGCGATCACCGTGGACAGCGGCAGCAGCGCGACAAGGCCGATCATCCCCAACGAGCCGATGCTCATCAGCTTGTAATCGGCCGCGTGGGTGGCGAGCCAGGGACGGCGCAGCAATGCGAAAAACGCCACGCCCGACATTGCCAGCAAGGCTACGCGGAACGCGGCGCCGGTCGCATCGGTGCCGGTACTCACGTAACGGTTGACGGCGATCTCCCCGGCCGAGGAACTGACGATCAATGCCGCGCCCGGAAGCGCGAGCAGCGCGGCGAGCGCAAGTCGGCTACGCGAATAGTTGCCGGTCACCAATGGGACGAGCAGCAGAAACCCGATCGCGCTGCTGTGAATCGTGCTGGCGAGCAGGACCAGCAGGGTGAATACGACCACCCGTCGTTCGACGAACGCGTTGAAAGCGAAACAGACGATGCCGATGGCCGCGGCCTGCCGGAGACCCGACATCGCGATATTGATGATCAGGACCGGCCAAAGCAGGACCAGGAAGGCGAACCGGTCCGGCTGTCTTCGCGCGAGCGCGTGCGCGCCGGCAAAGAAGACGATCGTCGGCACGATGTTGAGCCAGGGGTAGGGAAGGCCCAACGTGCGAAACGTGCGAAGATACCACCACCACAGCGGATCCCTGGTCGGGGCATCCTGCGCTTCGAACGCGATGTCGTACTTGTATTGGACGAGATACCCGACCCAATCGCAACCGACTTCGAACCGGAAGGCGGTAACGATGAAGAAGAATACGAGCAGGACCGGATAGAGGGTCTTGCCCGTGCGCGGCGAGCGCCGGAACGCGAAAGCCGCCAGAGCGGCCAGGAGGTAGATGGGCAGGTACGGCATGCCTATCGCTTCTTCGGAAGCGTCCCGGAGGCCGCTTGCCGCAACAGTTCGGCGATCTTCGGGGCACACGCCTGAAGCGAATATTGCCGTTCGACCTTTAGCCGCCCGGCATCGCCCATTTTGCGACGCAATTCGGCGCTGTTGAGCAGTTTTGCGAGCGCCTCTCTCCACTCATCTTCGGAGGACGCCAAAAACCCGTTCACGCCATGCTCGACAATCTCGGAATTGACGCCCGTGGGCGATGCCACAACCGGCAGTCCGCAAGCCATATATTGAATCAGCTTATAGCCGCACTTGCCCCTCGCCCATGGACTGTCGTCGAGCGGCATGATGCCGATCGCCATGCCCTGAATCAAATCCACTTCGCGGTCTTCGGACCAGTCCACCAATTCCAGGTTGGGGCAAGGTGCTGCGGCAGGCCGGGCGCCCACCGCATAGAGGGTGGTTTGCGCGGCCTCTGCCGCGGCAAGCAATGTGGGCAGCAAAGGGCCGACATATTCCGTCCAGGTGCTCGGCGTGCCGATCCATCCGATTTTGGAGTTGCGCGCGCGCATCACGGCGGGAGCAACTCCGTACGTATTCGTATCGACAACGGTCGGGACGATTTCGACCTTGGGGGCTCCGGCAGTACGGGCCCGATCGGCAAGATAGTCATTGCCCGCAATGACCAGGGCCGAGGCGCCCATCACGCGGTCGATCTTGCTGCCGAGAAAATGCCGCACGAGCCTGCTGCGGTGCAAGTCATAGCGGTGGAACACTGCATCATCGTAGTCTGAAACGATCGGAACGCCGCGGTCAAGGAGCGCGCGCTCAATGCGCCAGGGGAGCCAGGGCAGCGCCTCTTTCTCGAGCCAGACGACGTCGTATTCGGTTATCCTGCGAAGCTGCCCGATCCGGCAAGCGAAGCCGCGGCCGACGGATGCTGCCGTGCTCCGCCCGGCATAAAGCCGCTCCAGGTAATCGTTGCCGAAAAACGGTGCGATGTCGACCTCGATCCCGGCTTCCGCAAGCAGCGGCACATATTGCATCGTCCGCAGGCGGCTCGAGGCGCCCTGGCGGTCGTAACGGGAGAGCAAGAGGACCCTCACGTGAGACCCCGCGCGGCGGGAGCGGGCATCGGCCTACAGCTGCGCGAGGGCCGCAGCATATCGTCTGACGGTTGCATCGATGCCGAAGTGCGCGAGGCCGAGGGCCTGGCATTCCTCCCGCACCTGGTTCTTGCCTTTGGCCCGCAGCCGCTCCAGCCACGCCATCAAGGCATCCGTGTCATCGACGGACCGGCTGTAAACAACGTCGCTCTCAGGCAGATCCTGCGCGCCTGCGACGCCGGACGTGCAGATCACCGGCACGCCGGCCAACAGGTATTCGCCGATCTTGATCGCAACGACGCTGCGGGTCGAGAACGTCGCCTTGACGAGCGCGAAGCCCAGGTCGCACTGCGCGAGTGCGCCTGGCACCTCTTGGGGGCGGAGCGAAGCAAGCGCGATCCAATCGGCGTTTTCCAGCCCGCCGGCGCGCAGGTACTGCCGGGCTCGGCCAAGGTCGGGGGTGAAAATCCGGAATTCCAGATCGGGAAGGGTGCGCCTCAGCCGTGTCGCCAGCCCCAACATCGTTTCAGGGCAGTATTTCTCGCCGAACGATCCGCAGAAACACAGGCGGAACGGCGCGTCTTCCTCCGGTGATGTGATCGCCGCACGTGCGTGGAGAAAGCGCTCAGGATCCACCCCATTGGAAACGACATGAAACTTGGCCACTTCGTTCCCGGCGCCCGCCCGCGCGGAGAGGATCGCCACCGCGTCGGAAGTGCGCGTGAGCACCCGGTCGGCCGCACGCACCATTTCCGCTTCGGTATCGCGCAACAGGCGATAGGCAAGGCTATGCGGCGAGAGGCCCGCGAAATCGACCCGCTCGTCGGCGGGCAAGCCGTCTGCGTCGAACACGATTTGGAAGCGCTCGCGAGGTCGCAGCGTCAATGTCGCCAGCGCCGGCATCAGCCCGCGCGGCATCAGAATGTCGATCTGCCATGACCGCGCCGCCCGGGCGATCTGGCGCGCGCCCAATAGCGCCGAGAGGAATGGTCCAGCCGCGCCGCCGCCTCGCCAGATATGCCGCTTGCGATAAGGAATTCCCAGCGCCTCGCAAGCCGTGGCCGTCTCGGCGATACGTTCGCGGTCGCCCCAGGTGAATTGGAGCACGTGGAAGGCGTAGCCTTGCTCGCGAAGCCGGGCGAAAATGGGGAGGAACAGCGTCTCCAGATAGCGCGCCTGCGGCCCGTCCCAGGTGATGAACAGGACGCGGCGCATTCAGCCGACGCTCACGAGTCGGGCCAGTCGGCGATACAGGCGATCGATATCCGCGCAATATCGCTCGGGCGAGAATTCGCTGCGCGCCCGTTCCTGGCCCGCGTGAGCCAACCTCCTGCGTTCGGGCGCATCCATCAGCAGCCGCGTGATCTCCCTGGCCATGGCCGGCGGATCCAGAGGAGGGACCAGCACTCCAGCAGCACCGTGGCCAAGGACATGCGGCATGCCGCCCACGGCCGTCGCCACGACCGGGACGCCGGCCAGCATCGCCTCCACCAGCACGAGGCCGAACGCTTCGCGCGCCGATGCCAGCGCAAACACGTCCATCAGCCAATAGAACGGCCGGGGGTCGGCCTGATAGCCGGCGAACACCACAGCATCGCCCAAGCCCCGCTGTTCGGCCAGCCGTTCGAGCATAGCGCGGTCCGGACCGTCGCCGACCAGCAGCAGCCGGGCGCGTGGTATGTTCCGACTGACTTCGCCGAACGCGAGGATCAGATCGCTGAAGCGCTTGGGATCGTCTTGAATGCGGCCCACCGAGCCGATGACCACATCCTCCGCCGCCAATCCAAGCTTCTGCCGCAAGCGATCGATCTGATGCGGATCGGGAGCGGCCGCTTGCTCCACTGCATTATCGATGTGGATGACCTTGCGAGCGGGGACCTTTGCGACGCCGATCAGATAATCGACCACCGCCGGGGAAACGGCGATTACTGCCTGGCTACGAAGATAGAATCCCCGAATCAACAGATTTCCCCGCCAGCTCCGGTTGAGCGGGTTTGAGGTCTCCTCCGAAATGACCGGGGTTCGCGGAAACCGCAGGCCGAGCACGTTCGCCAGGGCATTGCCCTCGAACACTGCGCCGTGGATGAGGTCCGGCGCGAATTCCCGCGCGATGGATGCGGCGCGGGCATACCACGCCGGATCTAGGATATGCCGAGCAATCCCAATGTCGTGGATCGACCAGCCCGCGTCCGAGAGCACGCCTGGAATACCCCCGGCGCTCTCCTGCGTGATCAGGGCGTGCTCGTACCGGCCGGCCGGCAAGCCGCGCGCGAGCAGCACGCGCAACTGCTCGACCCCACCGCTGTGGACACAGGAAAGCGTATGCAGCACCCGGATCGGCCGACTTGCCTCCGTTCCCGCCAAGATCAGCCATGCTCCTTCGAACGAAAGCTTCGCGCGACCTGACCGATGCGTTCGGCATGATACGGGCCGAGCAGCTTTGCCGCGAGCCGATAGGAGCGCGTCCCCTTCATGCAGCTTTCGGCGTCGAAAGCGCGCGCAAGGCCGAACAGCGACTGCGCGACGTCGGCGTAACCGGCACGCAGCGCGTTCCGCGCGGTGATCCAGGCGGATTTGGCGAGGCCGCGCGAAAGCCCGCGCTCGTCTTCGTCCGCAGGCTGCTTCAGTTGCTCCAGGTATTCGCGATACATTCCGGCCATCACGGCGAAGTCTTCCGCCGACCGCCGCCCGCTCACCCGAGCTCCGGTCGAATAGTGCCGATACACGAAAACCGGTACGAAATCGTTGTGTGGCCGGTACCCCTCGAGCAGCAGGCGGATGAAGAAATCGAAGTCCTGACGGGTCGGCAGCTCGCGAAACCCGCCGATTCCCTCGATCGCGTCCCGGCGATGCAGCGGACAGGATATGAGCGGCACCTCGAGCGCCACGTCCTCCAGGCGCGAATAACGCAGGCCTGCGGGGCTTTGGCCGAAGTTCGGCACGATCACCCCGCTGTGCTGCCACAGGTTGTATGCCAAGCCCGTGGTGAACTCCCGCCTGCCGAGTGCCGCCGCCGACTTGACCTGCTCCGCGATCGCTTCGGGCAACAGGAAGTCGTCGGCGTCGAGAAACTTGACGTATTCGCCCGAGGCGTTTTCCAATCCGGTGTTGCGCGCCGCGCAGGCCCCCCGGTTGGGTGTGGAAATCAGCGTGATCCGCTCGCGCACGCCCGCAAGCGCGTCGACCGAACCGTCGCTCGATCCGTCGTCGACGACCACGACCTCGACGTTGGGGTACGTCTGGCCAAGCGCGCTCATCACGGCCGCGAGGACGAAACGCTCCGCATTCCAGCACGGAATTACGATGGAAACCAATGCTGCCGAACCGGCCATTACCTGTCCAAGCGATCCGAAGGGTCGATAAGCTGCCGATAGAGCGCCACGTATCGGTCCGAAATAGTCGACCAATCGTGCGCCTCCGCCTTGCGCACGGCCGCGCCTGCGAGATCGGCGGCGAAAAGAGGCTCATCGATGATGCGGCAAATCGCTCGGACCATCGCATCGACGTCGCCCGGCGGGCAAAGCAGGCCGTCCACCTCGTGCGACACGACGTCGCGGATTCCCTCGACATCGTTGCCGACCACTGGAACCCCCGCCGCCATCGCCTCGATCGCCACCAGGCCGAAGCCTTCGCTGAGCGACGGGAAAGCGAACACGTCGGCCGCCGCATACAACCTCGCAAGGTCTTGCGGCGGAAAACGCCCAAGGCCGTCATCGCCGAATTTCGGCAGCAGTCGCGCGAACTCCGCGACGCCGGCTTGTTCGAACATCGGCGCGAGTTCCTCGGATTTCGGCCCGACGATGAACCACACGACATCGCGCCGGCTCGCCTTGAGCCGGCGGAGCATGGGGGGAATGAATTGCAGCCCTTTTGAGGGCTGGTTGCGGGCGACGGTGAGGATCATCGTCGCGGTGGGGGCAATTCCGTAGCGCGCGCGCGTTTGTTCGCGGTATTCCCTGGCAGCTTGGATCTGGGCCACGTTGACGCCATTGGGAATGTTCTGAACCGATGCGGGCTGCGCGCCCAGCTCGAGATAAGTCCGCGCGATGGAGGCCGAGATTGCAGTCAGCGCATGGGCTTTGCTCGCAACGGCGCGAATGCGTCCGTCGTTCTCCTCTATCAGCCGAAATCCGTGACCGGTGCGCGGATCGGTCAGCACGTCCGCGCCGTGCGCCGTTATCACCAGGGGCACTCCCGCTTTGCGCAAGGCATCCTGCACGAGCCATGCCGTGGGATAGATCCAGTGCGCGTGCCATACGTCGAACTTGTGCCGCAGCTGGTAAAATCGCGCCGTCAGCGCCACCGTCGAGGGGAATTCTGCATTGCGAAACGATGCAGGCCGCGAAAGCCGCCACGGCGGCAGCGGCAGCACATTTTGCCGGCCCGCGCGCCTCGCGGCGCGCCATTGCCGCCAAGGGGTGACAAGTGCGACGTGGTGCCCCTTGGCGCGTTGCTGACGGATCAGGCTGTCGACCACGATCTCGAGGCCACCGACAGAAGCCGGCAAGGCGGTCAGCGCTACGTGCGCGATCCGCAGCGGTCGGTCGGCCGACACAGCCGCGTCAGTGCCTGCGATAGATGTAGAAGTCGGCAAACGAGCTGTTGTCGGGATCGGCGGGGTCGAACGGGTAGCGGTTTGGGATCGTCTCGATCAACTCGAACTCGGGCCGGTTGCGCTCTACCCAAGTGCTGAATTTCCGATGGCGGACGTGGCTCGCGCCGATCGCGTCGTGGTTGCTGGCATAGATGATGGCATAGCGGGCGGCAGCGTCGAACAGGCTGCGCATATAGCTCTCGAACACCTGATCTTCGACCAGATGATAGATCACGTCCAACGAAAGCGCGAGCTCGGCCTGGATATCCGGGGGTACTTCGCTCTGGTGGAGGAACTTATAGCCGGTGCCGGCGAATTTCGCCCGGCACAACTCCACCGCCGTCTCGGATACGTCGATGCCGACATAATCGCGATAGTTCGCCAGCGTCAGCTGCGCGCCGTCGCCCGAACCGAACTCAACCACGCTCGCGATCCCGTTTTCATCGACGAAGCGGTTGAGAACTTCGGCTTTGAACTCCGCGAGGCGGCTGTAGGAACCTGCCCCGGAATTGCCGCCCGTGCGATATCGCGCTTCCCAATAGGGGCCGCTGTCGACCAGCTTGGGCTCGCGCCTACCGGTGAGCAACCGTCCCAATAACGGGGTCGCCTTGATGGCGGATTTGAAGCTCATTCGATCACCTCACGGGCATTGTGAAACCGGCGCTTCGCATTCCACCAGCCGATCGAGCCGGGCAAAATGCCGACGCGCTTGTAGACCTGTATTCCCAGCATCACGTTCCACACGGTGAGGCTGAGCGAGGTGGCGATCGCCGCGCCCGCCGTCTGGAAAAACGGGATCAGCACCAGGTTGAGGGCGATGTTGAGCAGCGCTGCCATCCAGGTGCAGGTCAGCGCGGACCGCTCGTTCCCGGTCATGGTCAGAAAGCTTCCAAGCGGGCCGGTCGAGGAGTTGATGAATTGGCCGATGGCCAGGATCACCAACGCGGGGTAGGCGGCGGCAAAGCCGGCGCCGAACAGGTTCGGCAACAGCCATCGTCCGGTGAGGATCAGCGCAGCGGTCACGCCCGCGGAAGCGAGTGAGATCACGAGCGTGCTCGTCGTCATCAACCGCTGCATGCGCGGATGATCGTCTTGAGCATGAAGCCGCGCGATGTTCGGCGCGAGCATTGCGTCGCAGATCGTCAGCGGGAAAGAAACCAGCATCGCCCCCTGGATCGCGACATTGTAGATGCCGACGTGCGAGGCCGAGGTAAGCACGCCCAGCAGCAGGATATCGCTCCGCTGGTTGAACAGGTTGATGCCGGCGATCAAGGTAAACGGCAGCAGGCTGGCGATCCAGGTGCACGTCCGGTATTCCGGCGGCGCCTCGCGCGCTTGCGCCGGCCAATACTTGCAGAACAGCCAGATCGTGACCGCCGAGCCGACAATCGTCGACACGAGATTCAGCGAGATCGCCCCGGCGGATGTCATCCACCGCGCGCAAAAACCGAGCAATAACACGTAGAGCATCGGCTGCAGCAGGGTGCTGGGCCAGGTTCCTTGGACCACACGCCGCAGTCCGCGCAGAAAGCCGCCGACTATCGACATCGCCACCTGCAGCGGCAGCAGCAACAGCGCGATGCCGAAAGTGAGAGGATCGAGAGCGGCTATGCGGTCCGCGAAGATCAGCATCCCTCCGCCCAACAGAATGGCGCCAAGCAACGTGGAGCCGGCGGCAATCTGGCCCGCGCGGACACGCAGCCCCCGCAGCAGGGACCACTCGCCGCGCGCATGGCCGACAGCGACTTCGCGGACTATGAGCGGCGGCAGACCCAATTGCGCAGGAATGGAGATGAACCCGACAGCGGCAATGGCAAACGCGTAGTAGCCATACCCGGCAGAGCCGAGCGAGCGGCCGAGAATGATCCCTGAGATCAAACTCAGCCCTTTGCTGGCAAAGCCGAGCGCAGCGGTGCCGACGCTCCCGCGAATGAGGTGGGCGGCCAGGCCCTCGCCGCGCAGCTGCCGTACGGCGCGCCCGATCGCGTTCATCGGTGTGGCCGCCATCCCCTAATCACCTTCCGCGACCACGCCTCGTGCGACCGAATGCCCGACGCTCGCGTGCCGCTGCGTCACAACCTCAACTCGGCCGCGCCCGCCGGGAGCACGCATTTGAGATCGTAGAGCACGTGGTCCGGCTTGCCCCAGCGCCGCAGCGCGTCGCCGCCTTGTTCGCGGAAGCGCTGATGCGCCACCGCCAGCACCAACCCGTCGTATTCCCCTTCGCCGGGCGTCTCGACGACTTCGAGCCCGTATTCCGCCCGCGCCTCGTGCGGGTCGGCCCAGGGATCGTGCACGTCGACCAGCACGCCGTAGTCCTGCAATTCGTGCACCACGTCGACCACCCGCGTGTTGCGCAAGTCCGGGCAGTTCTCCTTGAACGTCAGCCCGAGCACGAGCACCCGCGCGCCTTCCACCTGGATGCGTTTCCTGATCATCGCCTTGATCAGCTGGCCCGCCACATAGGCGCCCATCCCGTCGTTCAGGCGCCGGCCGGCGAGGATGATCTCGGGGCGATAGCCGATCGCCTCGGCCTTGTGGGTAAGGTAATAGGGATCGACCCCGATGCAGTGGCCGCCGACGAGACCGGGGCGGAACGGCAGGAAGTTCCACTTCGTACCCGCCGCCTCGAGCACCGCCTGGGTGTCTATCCCCATGCGGTTGAAGATGATCGCCAGCTCGTTGACGAGTGCGATGTTGAGGTCGCGCTGGGTGTTCTCGATTACTTTGGCCGCCTCGGCCACCTTGATGCTCTCGGCGCGATAGGTGCCGGCGGTGACGATGGCGGAATAGAGCGCGTCGATCCGCTCGGCCGCTTCGGGGGTCGAGCCCGAGACGACCTTGCGGATGGTCGGCAGGCGATGCTCGCGATCGCCCGGATTGATCCGCTCGGGCGAATAGCCGACGGTGAAATCGCGGTTGAAACGTAGGCCCGACGCACCCTCCAGCACCGGCACGCAGTCCTCTTCGGTGCAGCCGGGATAGACCGTGGATTCATAGACCACCACGTCGCCGGGCTTGAGCACCGCGCCAACGGTTTCGGACGCGCCGAGGATCGGGCGCAAGTCGGGGCGCTTGAAGCCGTCAATCGGCGTTGGCACCGTCACGATGTAGACGTTGCAATCGGCGATCCCGGCGCGGTCGGACGTGAACGAGAGGTTTTCGGCTGCCTGCAGTTCGTCGGGCGTGGTCTCGAGCGTTTCGTCGCGCCCTTGCCGGAGCGCCTCGATCCGTTCGGGCTTGATATCGAACCCGACGACCGGGAAGCGCTTGCCGAACTCCACCGCCAGCGGCAGGCCGACATAGCCGAGACCGATGACGGCGATCTTCACCTCGCCGAGCCATTCCTGAGAAGCGTTCATGCGTTTCCTACCTGCGATAATAATCGCGGAACCACGCGACGAACTGCGCGATTCCGGTGCGGTAATCGGTCTCCGGGCGATAGCCGGTCAGGCGTTGCAGCAAGCCGGTGTCGGCCCAGGTCGCGGGAACGTCGCCGAGCTGCATCGGCATGTAGTTGCGGATCGCCTCGATCCCCAGCTCGGCCTCGATCGCCTCGATGAAATCGAGCAGGCGGATCTTCTCCGAATTGCCGATGTTGACCACCCGGAACGGCGCGGCCGGCGAGAGGCTGTCGCCGGGCGCGATTTCTTCGGCCGAAGCGGGGCGCACCGGCACCGCGTCGATCAGCAGCCGGATCGCGCGGACGAGATCGGTGACGAACGTGAAGTCCCGATACATCTCGCCATTGTTGTAGATGTCGATCGGACGGCCCGCGAGCATAGCGTCGACGAACTTGAACAGCGCCATGTCGGGCCGGCCCCAGGGGCCGTACACGGTGAAGAAGCGGAACATCGTGGTCGGCAGGCCCCAGAGATGGGCGTAGGAATGGCCCATGCTCTCGTTCGCCTTCTTGGTCGCCGCATAGAGCGTGAGCTGGGTATCCGCCTTCTCAATTTCGGTGAACGGCATGTCCTCGTTCGCGCCGTAGACCGACGATGTGGACGCCATCAGCAAGTGCCCGACTTCCAGCCGGCGCGCAGCCTCCATCACGTTGAACGTGCCGACGAGGTTGCTGTCGACATAGGCGCGAGGATTCTCGAGGCTGTAGCGCACCCCCGCCTGAGCGGCGAGATGGACGATCGCCTCGGGCCGGAAAGCGTCGGCCGCGGTCCAGAGCGTGTCGTCATCCTCGAGCATCCCCTCGGTCGCGGTGAAACGCGCGTTCTGCAGCAGCATCTGGTGGCGGCGGTGCTTGAGGTTGACGTCGTAGTAGTCGGTCATTCCATCGTACCCGTGCACCTCGAAGCCTTCGGTGAGCAGCAGCTGGGCGAGGTGAAAGCCGATGAACCCGGCAGTGCCGGTGATCAGAACGCGACGCATCTAGTGGATACCCCTTCCCGTCGAGGAATGTTGCAGGGCGTCCGCTATAGCGCGGCGATAGGCATCGACCACATAGCCTTGGTCGAACTCGCGCTCCATCTTCGCGCGGCCGGCTTTGCCCATCGCAATCTGGGCATCGCGCGACAGTCCGAGAAAGGTGAGGCAGGCTTGCGCAAGGCTCTCGCCGCTGCGCACGTCGCACAGGAACCCGGTCGCCCCGTGCTCGACCACCGAACGGCATCCGGGAACGTCGCTGGCAATCAGCGGACGCGCCATCGCGGCCGCCTCGATCAAGGTGCGCGGCGCGCCTTCACGATAGGACGGCAGCACCACGCAATGCGCGCGGGCAATGTGCGGCCGCACGTCGTCACAGGTGCCGAGGTACTCGATGCCGTGGGTGCGCTGCCATTCGAGCACCGTCGCCCGATCGATCGCAGTCCGGTTGCGCGTGTCGACCGCTCCAAGCAACTGGAACCGCGCGGCGGGATGATGCTGCCTCACCAGCCGCGCGGCGGCGACGAATTCATGAACGCCTTTGTCGCGCAGCAGCCGCCCGATCATCAGGAACGTCGGCGCGCTGTCGGCTGCCGGATAAGCGGCCGCGGCGAACCGTTCGAGATCGATCCCCGAGCCGGGCAGCAGGCGCGTCTGTTCGGGCCGCACCAGCCGACGCGCGACGAACAGGTCGCGATCGTCCTGGTTCTGGAAGAACACCGCCGGCAATCTCCGGAAGGCGCTGCGGTAGAGCTGCTCCGCGACGAACTGCAGCCCCCCGCCAGAAAGAAACGCGGTGCCGAGGCCGCTCACGTTGGGGATGAACGGAATTCCTAACGAACGCGCTGCGAGCGCGCCGTAGATGTTGTTCTTGATGGTGTAGCTCAGGATCACATCGGGCCGTTCGTCGGCGAATGCCTGCTTCATTCTTCGCATCAGCAGGAAATCGCCCAGGGGGTTGAGGCCTTTCTGGTCCATCGCGAGCGGGCGCACCCGGCAGCCGAGTCGCTCGAGGTTGCCGACCTGCTCGTCTCCGGGCGCGAGGATGGTGACGCGGTGTCCCTCGGCGAGCAAGGCGGCGATCACCGGCCGGCGGAAGTTCCAGATGTTCCACGCCGCATTGACCGTCGCGAGTACGTGCATCGTGCGCAGGCTCAACCGCGGCCGCGCTTTGCGGCCTCGTCGGGCAATTCCCGTTCGAGCGCTTCTATTTGCGCCTTCAGGCGTTCGTATTGTTCCAATTTCTGTTTCAGGAATCGTCGCGTCATCGCGGTGCGCAAGCCGATGCCTTGGGGCGTGAGCACGTAGATGTATCGCAGCTTGTTTTTCGAGGCGCCGAAGTTGGCGAGCTTGATGGCGCCTTTTTCCGCCAGCGCCTTGAGGCAATAATTGACTTTGCCAAGGCTGAGCCCGAGCCGCTGGGCGATTTCGCGTTGGGACAGGCCCGGCTCTTTCTCGATCAGGTAAAGCAGATCGAAATCGAGGCCCTCGCGACGGGTGGTTTGGGTGCTAGCGCGTTTCACAGCTACCGCAGCGCCAGCGAATCGCCGCTGCCGCCAGAACAAGCCGTCCATGCAGACGGGCTTACTGTTCAATTTTGAATTTTCTGTGATCCCCCGCAAAAAAGCAAGGTTGATTCGTCGCGGGCGCGGACCAACCCGCCGCCTTCAGGGCGAAATGCTCAGACGAAGCGCGGGATCGGCCCTCGCTGGGGCGTCTGGTCCGGCAATTCGACCCAGGTTTCATCGACATAGCACCAGCCCCAACCTTCCGGCGGGTCGTAGCCCTCGATGATCGGATGGCGGGTTGCATGATAGTGTGCGCGGGCATGGCGGTGCGGCGAATCGTCGCAGCAGCCGACATGGCCGCACGTGCGGCACAGCCGCAGATGCACCCATTCGCTGCCGAGCTTCAGGCATTCTTCGCAGCCGCGCGCGCTGGGCGTCACTTCGGCGATTTCATCGGTGTGGCTGCAACCTTGCGTCATAATCCCTCCGCTCACGGCGCGACGCGCGAGGCCGCAGGTTCGGCGAGAACCACCAGGAAGGCGGCGCCCTCGTCGGTCCAGCTGTCGAGCACCTCCCAGCCGGCGGACTGAAGCAACAGCCGGGCCGCCTCGGGCGTGTACTTGTGGCTGTTCTCGGTGTGGATCGTCTCCCCTTCGGCAAGCTCGAACCGTTCGCCCTCGATGACGAACGCCAGATCGCGCGTCGCGCGCAAGTGCATCTCGATCCGGCTCCAGCGCGCATTCCAGCGAACATCATGCGCGAACGCCTCGACCGGGATGTCTGCGCCCAGCTCGCGGTTGATCCGGTGCAGCAGGTTGAGGTTGAACCGCGCCGTGACCCCGGCGCCATCGTCATAAGCGGCGATCAGCGTGCCGATGTCCTTCACCCGGTCGAACCCGATCAGCAGCCGCCCGTCCGCGCCCAGCGTCTCGCGCATCGCGCGCAGGCAGTCGACCGCGGTGCCGGGCACCAGGTTGCCGATCGTCGAGCCGGGAAAGAAGCCGAGCGTCGGCAGCCCGGCGAAGCGCTGCGGCAACGCGATCGGCGTCATGAAGTCGGCTTCGATCGGCACGACCGCCAGCCCGGGAAACCGCGCGCCAAGTTCCTCGGCCGACGCGCGGAGGAACTCGCCCGAAATATCGATCGGCACGTAAGCCGCCGGTGCGGCGTGGCGAAGCAGCAGCGGCGTCTTGGCCGAGCTGCCCGAACCGAACTCGACCACCACCCGGCCCGACCCTGCGCGCGCGGCCATTTCGCCGGCGTGCTCGCGCAGCAAGGCGACCTCGGTGCGGGTCGGGTAATATTCGGGGAGCCGGGTGATTTCCTCGAACAGCTGCGAGCCGGCAAAATCGTAGAACCAGCGGGCGGGAATCGCCTTAGGAACTTGCGCGAGCCCCTCGAGCACGTCGCGGCGAAAGGCGACGTCCACCCCGCCCTCGTCGGTGGTGACGATCCGCAGCGGCTGCATGCTCATGCGTCTCTCGCCAGCCGCAATCCGGTGAACTGCCAGCGCTGGTGCGGGTAGAAGAAGTTGCGATAGCTCGCCCGCATGTGCCCCCGCGGGGTCGCGCAGCTGCCTCCACGGAGCACGAACTGACCGCTCATGAACTTGCCGTTGTATTCGCCGACCGCACCCGCGGCTGGCTTGAAGCCGGGATAGGGGCGGTAGGCCGAGCCGGTCCATTGCCAGACGTTGCCGAACAGGCCGGCTCCCTCCTCCGCCCTCGGCGCGATCGGGCCGGCGCGGTCGAGCTGGTTGCCGCCCAGCGGATCCTTGGCCTTGGCGAGCGCTTCCCACTCCTCTTCGGTCGGCAGCCGCGCGCCGGCCCAGCGGGCGTAGGCGTCGGCTTCGTAGAGGCTGATATGGGTGACGGGCGCCGCCGGATCGAGGTCCTGCCAGCCGGCTAACGTGAACTGGCGCAGGCTGCCTTCGCCTCGCCAGTATAGCGGGGCTTCGATGCTCTCGCTTCTGACCCACGCCCAACCGTCCGACAACCATAGCGCCGGATCGCGATAGCCGCCGTCGGCGATGAATTCCGCCCATTCGCCGTTGGTGACGGGCCGCGAAGCCAGCTCATAGGGCGTGAGAAAGCTGCGGTGCGCCGGGCCTTCGCAATCGAATGCGAAGTCGCCCCCTTTATGACCGATCTCGACGATGCCAGCAGGGCCGGCGAGCCATTCGAGCGGTTCCGCCTCCCCGCGCGGGAATGCCGCTTCGCCCGGCCACACCGCCGGCCCCAGCGGGTTCATGAAGAACAAGTGCTTGAGGTCGGTCAGCAGCAGTTCCTGGTGCTGCTGCTCGTGGTTGAGGCCGAGCTCGATCAGGTCGGCGCACCGCTGCGCCAACAGCGGCATCGCCCGCGCGACCGCCGCGTCGACATGCGCGCGATAGGCGATCACTTCGGCGAGCGAAGGCCGGGTCAGCAAGCCGCGGCTGGCGCGGGCGACCCGTTCGCCTTCGCCCTCGTAATAGGAATTGAACAGGAACGGCCAGCGCTCGTCGTGCAGCGCGTAACCCGGCACGTGGTCGCGCAGCAGGAAAGTCTCGAAGAACCAGGTGGTGTGCGCCAGATGCCATTTCGCGGGCGAGGCATCGGGCATCGATTGGGCACTGGCGTCCGCGTCGGACAACGGCGCGGCAAGATCGAGGGTGAGCTGGCGCACCGCCGCATAGCGTTCGGCAAGGTACGCTGCATCCGCCTCGCTTCGGTTCGGCTGCGTGCCCATCAGGCGTTCACCGCGATCGGCTGCACTTGCGCCTGCTCGCGCATTTCCGAAAGGGTGGCGTGGATCGCCGCGACCACTTGCGCGCCGTCGCCGACGGAGGCCGCGACCCGCTTGACCGAACCGGCACGCACGTCGCCGATCGCGAACACGCCCTTGCGGCTGGTTTCGAGCATGTGCCGCCCTTCCCCCGCGTCGGCGCCGGTGCATACGAAGCCGCCTTTGTCGACGTGGATGCCCGACGCCTCGAGCCAATCGGTGTTCGGCTGGGCACCGATGAACGAGAACAGCTCCTTGATCTCGCGCCGGGTTTCCGCACCCGTCTTCCGGTTGCGCCAGGTCGCGGCCGAAAGGCGCCCGTCCTCGCCCTCGAGCGCGCAGATCTCGGCGCCGGTCACCACCTCGACGTTGCGCAAGCCCCGGATGCGGTCGATCAGGTACTGCGACATCGTGTCCTCGAGGGGGCGGCGCACGATCACGGTGACGTGGCTGGCGAACTCGGCCAGATAGACCACCGCCTGCCCGGCCGAATTCCCGCCGCCGACCAGCGCGATTTCACGGTCCCGCGAGAGATTGGCTTCGAGCGGAGAGGCCCAGTAATGCACCGAAGTGCCGTCGAATTCCTCGAGCCGCTCGACCGAAAGGCGGCGATAGCGCGCGCCGGTGGCGAGCACCACCGTACGGGCCTGGATCGCCTCGCCGGTCGCCAGTTGCAGGCGATACGGATTGCTCCCGCAGGCGAGCCGGACCGCTTCATCCGGAATCGCGAACTCGACTCCGAACTTCTGCGCCTGGTTGTACGCGCGTGCGGTGAGCGCGATGCCCGAAATCCCGGTCGGGAAGCCAAGATAGTTCTCGATCCGCGCCGAAGCTCCCGCCTGCCCGCCGAACGAACGGCAATCGATCGTCAGCACCGCGAGGCCTTCGGAACCTGCATAGACCGATGCGGCGAGCCCGGCGGGGCCGGCGCCGATCACCACCACGTCGTAGAGCTTTTCGGGATCGATCTCGCCGACAAGGCCGATGCAGCGCGCGAGGACGTTTTCGCTCGGGTTATGCAGCAGTTGCCCGGCGGCGCACAGCACCACCGGAAGCTGCTCGGACGTCACGTGGAAACGCTCGATCAGGGCCTGCGCGCTCGGATCGCCATCGGGATCGAGCAATTGGTAGGGATGCCCGTTGCGGCGCAGGAACGCCACCAGCCGCAGCACGTCGGCCTCGTCCTGCTTGCCCACGATCACCGGCCCGCCGCCGCCGGAATTGATCAGGCCGACGCGGCGCAGGATCAGCGCGCGCATGATCTTCTCGCCGAGCGCCGCCTCGGCGACCAGCAGGGCACGCAAGCGCTCGGACGGAATCGCGATCGCCTCGACATCGCTCAGCGCCACGCCGTCGACCAGCGAGGGGCGGCCGGAAAGCTGGGCGAGTTCGCCCATGAACGTGCCCGGTCCGTGGGTGACGATATGGGTCGAGCCGCGGTCACCATCGTTCTGGGTGACTTCGACCTCGCCCGAGAGGAAGAGCAGCAGCCCCGCGGCCTTCTCGCCGGCTTTCGCCACCCATTCGCCCTTGGCGTAATGACGCGGCTCGCCGAACCGGCACAGGCGCTCCAGTTCGTCGGGCTTTAGCGTCGGGAACATCTGTGCCCCGCGCTCGTCGAGAAACGCCTGTGCTTCTTTGGAAAAGGCCATCAGCCCTCCTCTGCCTGCCCCGGCGGGCTCGCCAAGGCTAACACGGCTGTTGCTCGACCGACAACGCAATCCACGCGCGCTGGGCTCCAGTCAGCCCCAGCGCGTCGCTTCGGGCCCCGGCGCGGCGAGCGTGAACGGATCGGCCGCGCGGCCCTTCCTCAACGCGGCAACGAAGCCGGGGCGGCCAAATACCCGATCGAGCCAGTCCTGCGCCGCGGGGCCGAGCATGCCGGGCAGCGTCGAGGGAAAATAAGCGACCCACGCCGCCATCGCGATGTCAGCCAAGGTGAACATCTCGCCGGAGAGCCACGGACCGTCGCGCAGCGCTTCCTCGAGCCGGGCGACGGTTTGCTGGGCATACTCGCGGGCTTTCGCGAGCCGGTCCATGGGAAAGGGCTCGGCATGCTCGCGCCAGACTGCCTGGCGCTCGAGCGTGGGGGCGCTGTTTGCTCCCTGTGCCGCGAGCCGCCGGTCGCCCAACGCGTCCCACGCAAGGTCGGAGATCGCGCTGGCGAGGTAGTCGTCGACATACTTTTGCCAGTAACGCACCCGCCAGTTGCCCGCCGGATTGCCGGGCATCAGCCGGGACGTATCGGGAAACGCGTCTTCGAGGTACTCGCAGATATAGCTCGCGCCGGTGAGCGTAGAGTCCCGATCGACCAGCACCGGCAGCTCGCCGGTGGGGTTGAGCACCACGACGCGACCTTCGTGGTTCGCGCGCGCGAGCACGTCGACGAAGTGCGAACGATAGGGCAACCGCTTCTCGTCGAGCGCGGCGAGCACCCGCAGAGAAGCGCCATTGGGCTCCCAGTGAAAGAGCTCAAGCATCGCTGTCCCGCTGCTCGGGAGGAGGTGCGGCGAACACGCTTTCGGCGCGAAGCTGCTGCACCGCCGGGCGCGCTTCCATGCGGCTGTTCCACGCCCACCAATACGGCGTGTCGCGCTCGTTCGCTAGCTCGGGCATGAAGCGGAACATGAACCCGCAGAAACACAGCAGGTCGATGTCGGCGAGCGAGAAGCCGTTGCCCGCGACCCATTCGTGGAGCGACAGGTGCTTGTCGATCCGTTGCGCCCCTTCGCGCGCGCGGCGGTGCGATTCCTCGAGCGTTTCGGCGGAGATCTCCTGCTTCCACGCGGCGCGCCAGCTCCGGCGGCGGGCGGGATCGGGAACTTTCGCGAGAATCGCCTCGATCTCTTCCTCGCTGCGCCCTTCCCCATGCGCGAAACCGGGGACCACTCGGTTCCACATGATCATCATCAGCGCGCGGCCGAGGTCGTTCTCGGCCCAGCGGCACATGGTGCGCATCCGCCAGCGCTCGAGCGGGCTTTCCGGGCGCAGCGGCGGACCTTCGAAGGCTTCGTCGATATATTCGTTGGCGATCATCCCTTCTGGGAACGGCCTGCCGTCACGGACCAGAGTCGGCACCTGGCCCTTGGGATTGATCGCGAGGTATTCGGGCTGGAGATGGTCGAACTCGCGGCCGTTGAGTTCGCGCCGGGTGAACCCGACGCCTTTTTCGAGCAGCGCGAGATAGACCCGTCCCGAATTGGTGCCGAGCGGCTGGAAGAAATAGAGCTCGACGCTCACTTGCGCCTCCGCTCAGTAGCCGATCGACTTGTCCTTCGCCTGGCTGCGGCCCGAGACGATGTCGACCTGCTTGGGGATCCGCGCGAACAATTTGCCGAACGGATCGTCGCCCATGTCCATCGTGTGCGGCTCGGTCCCTTCGCGCACGGTGGTGCGGCGCATGTCGCGCTTTTCGTGCTGGTAGTCGAACTCGCCGCCTTTGTGCATCGAGCACAAGTTGTCCCAGATTACCATGTCGCCGGGGTGCCACTTCACGCTGAACACGTATTGCGGCTGGGTGCAGTGGTCGATCAGTTGCTTGATCAGCGCCCGGCCTTCTTCCTTGTCCATCCCTTCGACGTCCATCGTGTGCGCGGCGATGAACAATGCCTTGCGGCCCGAGCCCTTGTGGACGTGGACCAGCTTGTGCCTGGCCTTGAAGCTCTTATCGATTTCCGCCTCGTCGATCTGCGCGCCGGCCTGCTTGCGGCTCCACCACAGCGAGTTGATCCCGACTTTGTCCTCGAGGAATTCTTTCATCTCGTCGTCGAGGTCGTCGTAGGCGCTGCGGGTGTCGGCGAACCAGGTCTCGCCGCCCTTTTCGGGCACCTGGTGCGCGAGCAGCAGCGAATACGACGTACGCTGGTCCATGAACGCGCTGTCGGTGTGCCACAGCCGGTCGCCCCGGCGGTACATGATCGCCGCGGGATCGGTGGTGATCTCGTTATCGACATTGAGGTTCGACGCGTCGAACAGCTCCGGGAACGGCAGGCGGAACTTCATGCCCTCGCGCCGCGGCACCCGCTCCAGATAACCGAAGTTGCGGCTGAACGCGACGTGTTGGGCGTCGGTGAGGTGCGTGTTGCGCCAAACGGTGACGCCGTATGTGTCCATCGCGTCCGTGACTTGCTTGACTTCTCCCGGCGTAAGCTCGCGGGTGATGTCGAGCCCCGAACATTCGGCACCGAAGCGCGGCAAGATTGGTTCGACCTTGAGGCCCATCTGGCCTTTCTCCTTGTTGGATTTGCCGTCCCGTTACGCCCAGCGGGGCACAGATTCAATGGCGGGTCTGGACGGACGCCGCCCGCCGCGGGATAGCTGCGCCAAACGGAAGGGCCTGTCATGACCGAACGTACCCGCATCCCGCCGCTGTCCCGCTTCGAGGAGGAAACCGGCTTCACTCGCGCGTTGCGGGTCGGCGACCGGATCATGGTTGCCGGCACGGTGTGCGATATCGTTCCACCGCCCGAAGACGCCGGCGCGCAAGCCGACCGCATCTACGAACAGATCCGCGGCTATATCGAGCAGCTCGGCGGCACGATGGCCGACGTGGTGCGGGTGAGGATGTTCGTGACCGACATCAAGGATGCCGACGCGGTCAGCGCGGCGTTCAGCAAACACCTCAAGGCGACTTGCCCGACGGGAACCCTGGTGGCGATCTCGGCGCTGTATCACCCGTCGATCAAGGTGGAGATCGAAGCCGAGGCGATCGTGACCTCCGGCAACTGATGGAGCGCAACATGCACAGTCGAATCGTTCTCGCGGCGGGGTGCGCGCTGTGGTTGGCGGCTTGCGCCGGTACCGGCGGTGCGCCTGCCCCTGACGAGCATGCGCGAGCCGCTTGCGATCAGGCCCCGGGCCAGGCGTTCGTCGGACGGATGGCGACCGCCGATACTGCGAGCGAACTGCTCAGGGCCACCGGCGCCAGAACATTGCGCTGGGCACCGCCACGCACCGCGATCACGATGGATTACCGGTTCGATCGTCTGACCGTTGGCTACGACGACGACCTGACGATCACCCGGGTATCTTGCGGCTGAAACGATGACCGGACACATTCGCTCGCGTCGCCATGGCGGCGTCGGACACGTTTCGCTGAATCGTCCGCAGGCGCTCAACGCGCTGAATCTCGAGATGGTCGAGGAAATGGCCGAGGTGCTGCGAGAGTGGCGCGACGACCCGACAGTCGAAGCCGTGCTGCTGGACCATTTCGAACGCCGCGGGTTCTGCGCCGGCGGCGACGTCGCGGCGGTGCGCCGCTCGGTGCTGGAAGACGGCGGCCGCGCCGGTCGCGCGTTCTTCCACGCCGAGTACCGCCTGAACCACCTGCTGTTCGCCTATCCCAAGCCGCTCGCGGCGTTCATGGACGGGATCACCATGGGCGGCGGGGTCGGGATCGCGTTGCCGGCGAAGTATCGGATCGCGACCGAAAACACCCAACTCGCGATGCCAGAGGGCGCGATCGGGCTGTTCCCCGACGTCGGTGCGGGCTGGTACCTCGCGCATCTGCCGGGCCGGATCGGGCCGTTCCTGGCGCTCACCGGCGCGCGGCTCGATGGGGCGGAGTGCCTGTGGGCAGGCCTGGCGACGCATTACCTGCCGGGTGCCGCGCTGCCCGAAGCCAAGGCGCGCATCGCCGAGGCTCCCAACGAGATCGAGCAAGTGCTGGCCGAACTCGACATCGAGCCGCCCGCGCCGCGCCTTGCGCGCAATGTCGAGAAGATCGATCGCCTGTTCGCTTCCGACCGGCTCGAGGACATTCTCGCCGCGCTCGCAGCCGATCCTTCCGACTGGGCGGCGAAGGAGCTCAAGACGCTGCGCGCCAAAAGCCCGCTGACGATGAAGGTGGCGCTGCGCGAGATCGCGCGGGCAAAGCGTCGTCCCGGGTTTGATCCAGGACCGCTGGAAGCAAAGTCCGCGACCGGCGATCCCGATCCTGAGCTTGTCGAAGGGCGCCGGCATGACGCTTTCGCCGAAGAGATGAAAGTCGAATACCGCCTCGCCAGCCGGATCATCATGGAGCCCGATTTCGCCGAGGGCGTGCGCGCGGTGCTCGTCGACAAGGACAACGCGCCGCGCTGGAATCCGGCGGTGCCCGAAGGCATAAGCGACACGAAGCTGGACGAACTGTTCGCGCCATTGGCAGAAGGTGAGGAATGGACACCGCTTGATTGACTATCCCGTCATCCCAGCGGAAGCTGGGATCGCCATCCACTTGGTCGGACGTTGCCTAACGCGATCCCAGCTTTCGCTGGGATGACGAAAGGGTCCGGGATGACGGAGAGATTGATGCCCTACCAAACCATCCTCGTCGAACGCCGCGACGCGGTCACCCTCGTCACCCTCAACAGGCCCGAGGCGCTCAACGCGCTCAACAGCCAGGTGCTCGGCGAGCTGGTGGAGGCCTTTGCCGCCTACGATGCCGACTCCAGCCAGCGCTGCCTGGTGCTGACCGGCAGCGAAAAGGCGTTCGCCGCCGGGGCCGACATCAAGGAGATGGCGGCTAAGGGCTTCGCGGATATTTACGGCGGCGGCCTGTTTGACGGATACGACCGCATCGTCGCCACCCGCAAGCCGTGGATCGCGGCGGTCTCCGGCTATGCGCTGGGCGGTGGATGCGAGCTGGCGATGATGGCCGACTTCATCCTCGCCGCCGACAGCGCGAAGTTCGGCCAGCCCGAGATAACGCTGGGCGTCACCCCCGGCATGGGCGGATCGCAGCGCCTCACCCGCGCCATCGGCAAGGCCAAGGCGATGGAACTGTGCCTGACCGGACGAATGATGGGCGCTGGCGAGGCCGAAGCCGCCGGGCTGGTCGCTCGCGTGGTCCCGGCGGCCGAGCTGATCGATGAGGCGCTGAAGGTTGCCGCCAAGATCGCTGCGATGCCGCCGCTTGCCGCGATCGCATGCAAGGAAATGGTCAACGCCGCGTTCGAGACGCCGCTGGCCGACGGGTTGCGGTTCGAACGACGACTGTTTGCCGGACTGTTCGGCACGCAGGACCAGAAGGAAGGCATGGCCGCGTTCGTCGAGAAACGACCCGCCACGTTCACCGGGCGCTGACGAGCTTACCCCCGGCAAAGAAATTCTGCCCCGCCAAAACCTTGCCCCTCGCGCCCCCAGAGGGCATCTGGCCGCGGGACAATGGAACAACTGACCCATCTCGACCGGCTCGAGGCCGAAAGCATCCACATCATGCGCGAGGTTGTCGCCGAGGCGCAGCGCCCGGTGATGCTGTACTCCGTGGGCAAGGACAGCGCGGTGATGCTGCACCTGGCGCGCAAGGCGTTCTTCCCCTCGCCGCCGCCGTTCCCGCTGCTCCATGTGGACACCACCTGGAAGTTCAAGGCGATGTACGAGCTGCGCGACCGGATGGCCAAAGAGTCCGGCATGGAGCTGATCGTCTACCAGAACCCCGAGGCCAAGGAGCGTGGGATCAACCCGTTCGACCACGGCCCGCTCCACACCGACATGTGGAAGACCGAGGGGCTCAAGCAGGCGCTCGACAAGTACGGCTTCGACGTCGCGTTCGGCGGCGCGCGGCGCGACGAGGAGAAGAGCCGCGCGAAAGAGCGCATCTTCTCGTTCCGCAACGCCAACCACGGGTGGGACCCGAAGAACCAGCGGCCCGAGCTGTGGAACCTCTACAACGCGCGCAAGAACAAGGGTGAAAGCATCCGGGTGTTCCCGATCTCGAACTGGACCGAGCTCGATATCTGGCAATACATCATGAAGGAGGGGATCGAGATCGTCCCCCTCTACCTGGCCGCCGAGCGCCCGACCGTCGAGCGCGACGGCATGCTGCTGATGGTCGACGACGATCGCTTCCGGCTCGAGCCCGGCGAGCAGCCGGTAATGCGCTCGGTGCGCTTCCGCACGCTGGGCTGCTATCCGCTGACCGGCGCGGTCGAGAGCAAGGCGGCGACCCTGCCCGAAGTGGTGCAGGAAATGCTGCTCACCACCACCAGCGAGCGCCAGGGCCGGATCATCGACAAGGACGCCGGCGACGCGAGCATGGAGAAGAAGAAGCAGGAGGGGTACTTCTGATGTCCGAACCCCTTTACCAGACCGACGCCCTGATCGCCGAGGACATCGAGGCCTACCTCGAGCTGCATCAGAACAAGACGATGCTGCGCTTCCTCACCTGCGGCAGCGTCGATGACGGCAAGTCCACCCTGATCGGGCGGCTGCTGTACGATTCGAAGATGATCTTCGAGGACCAGCTCGCCGCGCTCGAGGCCGATTCCAAGCGCGTCGGCACCCAGGGCCAGGAGATCGATTTCGCGCTCTTGGTCGACGGCCTTGCCGCCGAGCGCGAGCAGGGCATCACGATCGACGTCGCCTATCGCTTCTTCGCGACCGAGAAACGCAAGTTCATCGTCGCCGACACGCCGGGCCACGAGCAGTACACCCGCAACATGGTCACCGGCGCGAGCACCGCCGACCTGGCGGTGATCCTGATCGACGCGCGCAAGGGCGTGCTGGTCCAGACCCGGCGCCATTCGTTCCTCGCGCACCTGCTGGGCATCCGCCACATCGTGCTGGCGGTGAACAAGATGGACCTGGTCGATTACGACCAGGAGGTGTTCGACAACATCGTCGATGACTACCGCAGTTTCGCGCGCGAGATCGGGATCGCCGAGTTCACCGCGATTCCGCTGTCGGCATTCAAGGGCGACAACATCACCAGCGCGCCGTCGGCCGCGACCCCGTGGTATTCCGGGCCGAGCCTGATCGAGCATCTCGAAACGGTCGATGTCGCGGACGCCGCGGCCCAGGCGCGCAATTTCCGCATGCCGGTGCAGTGGGTGAACCGCCCGAATCTCGATTTCCGCGGTTTTTCCGGGCTGATCGCCAGCGGCGAGATCGCGCCGGGCGACGAAGTGCGGATCGTCCCTTCGGGCAAGACCAGCAAGATCAAATCGGTCGTTACCATGAACGGCGAGCTCGACCGGGCGGTCGCGGGCCAATCGGTGACGCTGACGCTCGAGGACGAGATCGATTGCAGCCGCGGTGACCTGATCGCGATTGCCGACGATCCGCCGCAAGTCGCCGATCAGTTCGAGGCGACGATCGTGTGGATGAGCGACGAGGCGCTGATCCCCGGGCGCGGCTATTGGCTCAAGCTGGCGACCCAGACGGTCAGCGCGACCGTTGCCGAGCCCAAGTACGAGATCGACGTCAACACGCTGGAGCATCTCGCGGCCAAGACGCTGGCGCTCAATTCGATCGGCGTCGCCCAAGTGACCACCGATCGGCCGATCGTGTTCGAAAGCTACGCCGATTCGCGCACTCTCGGCGGGTTCATCCTGATCGACAAGTTGACCAACGCCACCGTTGCCGCGGGAATGATCCACTTCAGCCTGCGCCGGGCGCAGAACGTGCATTGGCAGGCGCTCGAGATCACGCGCGCGGAGCACGCCGCGCTCAAGAACCAGAAGCCGGCCGTGCTGTGGTTCACCGGGCTTTCCGGCTCGGGCAAGTCGACCATCGCCAACCTGGTCGAGAAGAAGCTCTACCGGATGAACCGGCACACCTTCCTGCTCGACGGCGACAACGTGCGCCACGGGCTCAACAAGGACCTCGGCTTCACCGAGGCGGACCGGATCGAGAACATCCGCCGCGTCGGCGAAGTCGCCAAGCTGATGGCCGACGCCGGGCTCATCGTCATCACCGCGTTCATCTCGCCGTTCCGCGCCGAGCGCGAGATGGTCCGCAAGATGCTGCCCGAAGGCGAGTTCATCGAAGTGCACATCGACACGCCGCTGTCGGTGGCCGAGGCGCGCGACGTGAAGGGCCTCTACAAGAAGGCCCGCGCCGGCGAGCTCAAGAACTTCACCGGCATCGACAGCCCCTATGAAGAGCCGCAACGGCCGGAGATCCGCATCGATACCACCGCGATGACGCCCGAACAGGCGGCCGACCTTATTATCGACAAGGTCATAGGCTAGCGGCGCCGCGATGGGGCCGACCGAGATGACCGACGCCGAGCTGGCCGCCCACCTCGCCGAGCGTGCCGGACGCATCCTGCTGGAGGTGCGCGCCAGCGGAGTATTCGAAGGCAAGGCGCTCGGGAAAGCGGGCGATCAGGTCGCCAACCAGTTCCTTGTCCATGCCTTGCGCGCCACTCATCCCGAGGACGGGCTGCTGTCGGAAGAAAGCAAGGACACCGAAGAGCGCCTGGATAAATCCCGCGTGTGGATTGTCGATCCGGTCGACGGCACGCGCGAATACGGCGAAGAGCGGGCCGATTGGGCCGTGCATGTCGGCCTGGCGATCGATGGCGTCGCCGCAGTAGGCGCGGTGGCTCTGCCCGGTTTCGACGGCGGACTGGTGCTGCGCAGCGACTTGCCCATCGAGTTGGTCGGACATTCGGGCTCTCCCCGCATGCTGGTCAGCCGCACTCGTCCCGCGGCCGAAGCGCTGGCGGTCGCCGAAACGCTCGGCGCCGAACTGGTCCCGCTGGGCTCCGCCGGAGCCAAGGCGATGGCCGTGGTCCGCGGAGAGGCGGAGATCTACCTCCATTCGGGCGGCCAATACGAATGGGACAGTTGCGCCCCCGTGGCCGTCGCCCGCGCGCATGGCCTGCACACCAGCCGGATCGACGGCAGCCCGCTGATCTATAACCGGCGCGACACCTACATGCCCGACCTTCTCATCTGCCGGCCGGAATGGGCCGAGCCGGTGCTTGCTGCCCTCCGGGCGATGGCGCCGGCCGGCTGAGATGGATCACATCATCTATTACTATTCGCTGGCCGGGGCGTTCGTGGGCTTCCTGGTCGGCCTGACAGGTGTCGGCGGCGGTTCGCTGATGGCGCCGGTGCTGATCCTGCTGTTCGGCTTCAACCCGGCGGTGGCGGTGGGGACCGACCTGTGGTTCGCCTGCCTGACCAAGACCGTCGGCGGCGTGGTTCACCACCATCTCGGCTCGCCCGACTGGAAGATCGTCGGCCGGCTCGCGGCGGGCAGCCTGCCAGCCGCGATCGTCACGCTGCTGTGGCTCGGCAAGTATCATCACGGCCATCTCCAGTCGGATGTGCTGATGGAACTGCTCGGCGCGGCTCTGCT
>DASVLP010000035.1:0-36920 GCA_036384795.1 Sphingomonadaceae bacterium
CTGCGGCTGCGCTGCGGGCGCGGCCTTGCAGCCGGCGAGCAGCAGCGGGGCTGGCAGCAGCCCGAGCAACGCGGTAGTAAGCCGAGACCCCATCGGGGCGCATATTTCGGGCAACGAGGACACGATGGCAACCGCAAACCGAGCCCGAACCGGCGGCCCTCGCATCTGGCCGCGGCTGCTGCTGGGCTTCGTCGTGCTCGTCGCCGGGCTCGGCTGGTACTACCACGCCGACGTGATGGCGCGCGCGGTGGCGGGAACCGCCTACGGCGCCCGCGTCGGCTGTTCGTGCCGCTTCGTCGGCGGGCGCAGCTTGGGCGATTGCCGCAAGGACTTCGAGCCGGGAATGAGCATGGTGCGCTTGAGCGAAGACCGCGAAGCGAAGAGCGTCACCGCCAGCGTGCCGTTGCTGGCGAGCGCGACCGCGACTTATCGGGCAGGCTTCGGCTGCGTGCTGGAGCCGTGGCCGCGCTGAGCCGCTCAGCCGGCGGCCACGGTTTCTTCGATCCACCCGCCGCCGACCACGCGCTCGCCGGCATAGATCACCGCCGCCTGCCCCGGCGCGACGCCGAATTCGGGCGTGGCGAAGCGGATCAGGCACTCCGCGCCGTCGCCCAGCGATCCCTCGAGCGCGACCGGAACCGGTTTCGCCAGCGAGCGGACTTTCGCGGTAAGCGCAGCATCGGGCAACAGGCCGATCCGATTGGTTCCAGCAAGGCGCGCGGCGGTCACGCCGAGCATCCGCTTCGGGCCGACCAGCACGCGCGCGTTCGCCGCGTCGAGCGCGACGACGTAGAGCGGTTCGGCCTGTCCGCCGATCTCCAGCCCCCGCCGCTGGCCGACGGTGAAGCCGATCACGCCGGGGTGCTTGCCGAGCACTTCGCCGCTCGCCGCGTGGACTATCGCGCCGGGCACGCCGCCCTCGGGCCGCAGCGAGCGCACGATCCGCGCGTAGTTTCCGTCGGGCACGAAGCAGATGTCCTGGCTGTCGGGCTTGGCCGCGACCTTGAGCCCCGCCTCCTGGGCGAGCGCGCGGACTTGCGGCTTGGGCAGGCCGCCCAGCGGAAAGCGCAGGAACGCGAGCTGCTCTTCGGTGGTCGCGAACAGGAAATAGGACTGATCACGCGCCGGATCGAGCGCCCTATGCAATTCGAATCTGGGCAGTTCGGGCCCCGCGGCAACGGTCACGCGGCGGACATAGTGCCCGGTCGCCAGGCAATCGGCGCCGAGTTCTTTCGCCATCGCCAGCAGGTCGGTGAACTTGGGGCCCATGTTGCAGCGGATGCACGGCACGGGAGTGCGGCCGGCGACGTATTCGTCCGCGAAGCGCTCGACCACTTCCTCGCGAAAATTCGTCTCGTGGTCGAACACGTAATGGGCGATGCCCAGCCGGTCGGCGACGGCGCGCGCGTCGCGAATGTCGTCGCCGGCGCAGCAGGCGCCCTTGCGCCCGGTCGCCGCGCCGTAATCGTAAAGCTGCAGCGTGATGCCGACCACTTCGGCGCCGATGGCGGCCGCCAGCGCGGCGGTGACCGAGGAATCGACCCCGCCCGACATCGCGACGACGATCCGGCACTCGCGCGCAGGGCGCGGCAGGTCGAACAGCGCGGCGGGATCGAGCGCGGGCTGGAGGCAGGTCGTGGCATTCATCGCGCGCGCCATACAGGAACCGCGGCTTCGCGGCAAAGCGCGGGCGCCGTTCAACCCTAAACGCGCGGTAAACCGCGGCTTTACAGGTTTTTGACCAACCCCGCTCTAAAACCCGCGCATGTACGAGGGGACCATCCAGCAGGCCGGGGAGGCCGAGGCCGCGGCGGAGCCCGCCGGCGAGGGCTTGCGCGCGCTGAGCTGGGCCGAGCTGTCCGCCCGGCTGAGCGTCGCCCACGATTTCCGGCGGCTCATGGGGCCTGAAGGGCAGCACGGCGCATGCAGCTTCAATCCCTCCTCCGCCCGGCACATTGCGGCGCTCGGGGCTGCGCTAGGCGAGGGAAAACCAGGAATTAACCCGATTGCTTTAAACGATGGAAAAATGACGGACAGCATGGACTTCGCCACACACGACGCCGCCAGGGACGACCGGGGAAGCGAATGATCGAGAATCAGAAAATCCGACCTGCGCAGGTGATCGGCCCGCTCGGCGAGCCGCTGACCGTCGGCGACCTGCCGCCGGCCAACACCAAGCGCTGGGTCGTGCGCCGCAAGGCCGAAGTGGTCGCAGCGGTGAACGGCGGGCTGCTGACGATCGACGAAGTGCTCGATCGCTATGGCCTGACGCTGGAGGAGTTCGCCTCGTGGCAGCGCGCTGTCGACCGTTCGGGCATGCAGGGCCTGCGCGTGACCCGCATCCAGCACTACCGCGACCTCTACGAGCGCCAGCTCAAATATTGACGCGTCCGCGCGATCCTCAGCGAGAAAAGGGGCCGGAGTTCGGCCCCTTTTTGCATTTCCGGGCCGGAATCCACTTCTCATGCGTTTTGCGCTAACCCGGGCCGGGATGGCCGGATGAAAGAGGAGCAGGGAAAATGGGTTGGATTATCGCACTGATCGTCGGCGGCATCGCCGGCTGGCTCGCGAGCATCATCATGCGCCGCGATTCCTCGATGGGAATTTTCTGGAACATCGTGGTCGGCTGCGTCGGCTCGGTGATCGGTAATGCCGTGGCCGGGCCGTTGCTCGGCATCGGCGGCAGCGTGCAGGAATTCTCGGTGGTCGGCCTGCTGATCGCGATCCTCGGCGCCGTGATCCTCCTGGGCATAGTCAACCTTGTCCAACGCGGCAGCGTGCGCTAAACGCGTACCGGACGCGAGACGACCGGAGGGGCGGGCGGCTTTCTGGCCGGAACCGCCCCTTTTCGCAGTAAAATGCCTCCGTCGGGCGGAAATCGTCCCCGGCAGAGCGTGGATTGTTGCCTGACGGGGGTCGCAGTAGAGCCGGCGAGGAAATGCCGTCGCTATTGCCGACGGTGATTTATTGGGGTAATACACCTGTCGCCATCGACGGGATTTCGGGATTCTTGGCCAGATGAATTACGAGACGACCGTTGACGCCAGCACCGGGAGCGCCTTCGCCGAAGGCGATCCGCTGGCCGAGGTCGAGCGCGAGGAGCGGGCGGATCGCAAGCGCTGGCTGTGGATCGGCGGCGCGGTGGTCGTCGTGCTCGCGATCGCGCTGTTCCTCGTCACTCGCGGCGGCGGCAGCGACCTTCCGCCGGACAGCCAGAATCAGGCACCCGCGATCACCGTCGTTGTGCCTGGACGGACCACGATCGAAGGCACGATCACTGCAACCGGCTCGCTCGCCGCGCGGCGCGAGATGCCGCTGGGCGTGGTCGGCGACGGCGGCCGCGTGGTTTCGGTTCCGGTCGATGCCGGCCAATGGGTGCACGCGGGCCAGGTTCTCGCGGTGATCGACCGCGCGGTGCAGAACCAGCAGGCGCTCAGCGCCAAGGCCAACATCGACGTCGCCAGGGCGGATGCCGAACTCGCCGAGGCCAATCTCGAGCGTGCGACCAAGCTGATCGCCCGCGGGTTCATCTCGAAGGCGGACATCGACCAGCTCACCGCCACCCGCGATGCCGCGCGGGCGCGGGTCAAGGTCGCGCAGGCGCAGTACGACGAGCTGCTTGCCCGCAATGCGCGGATCAACATCGTGGCGCCGGCTTCGGGGCTGCTGCTGTCGCGCAACGTCGAGCCGGGCCAGGTGGTCAGCCCCGGCGGGAACGCGTTGTTCAACGTCGCCAAGGACGGGCAGATGGAAATGCTCGCCCAGGTGGGCGAGGAAGATCTCGCCAAGCTGTCCGTCGGCAAGACCGCCACGGTCGTCCCGGTCGGCACCGAGCAAAGCTTCACCGGCCAGATCTGGCAGCTTTCGCCGACCATCGACCAGCAGAGCCGGCAAGGCACCGTGCGGATCGCGCTCGCCTGGCACCCGGGGCTGCGCCCCGGCGGGTTCGCCAGCGCGACGATCAACAGCGGAGCGGTATCGGCGCCGATGCTGCCCGAATCCGCGATCCAGAACGACGAGCAGGGCAGCTTCGTCTATGTCGTCGGCCCGGACGACAAGGTCCAGCGCCGCGCGGTCAAGACCGGGCTCGTCACCGAGAACGGGATCGTCATCTCCCAAGGCCTGACCGGCAACGAGAAAGTGGTGGAGCGCGCGGGCGGGTTCCTCTCGCCGGGCGACAAGATAAGGCCGAAGCTCGCCCCGAGCACGAAGTAGCGCTCCTGTGAATCTGCGCAATCTTTCCGCCTGGTCGATCCGCAACCCGGTCGTTCCGATCGTGCTGTTCCTCGGCCTGCTGATCGCGGGCGTGGTGTCGTTCAACCGAATGGACGTGAACCGGCAGCCCGACATCGATTTTCCCGCGGTCAACGTGTTCATCAGCCAGCCCGGCGCCGCGCCGACCGAGATCGAGACCCAGATCACCCAGAAAGTCGAAGCGGCGATCCGCGGGATCAACGGGGTGGACGAAATCAGCTCGACCGCCTCGGAAGGCAGCAGCCAGACGACGGTTCAGTTCGTCATCGGCACCGACGTGAACGACGCCGTGAACGAGGTGAAGAACGCCGTCGACCAGATTCGCGGCGACTTGCCCGAAGGTATCCTCGAGCCGCAGATTTCGAAGATCGAGGCCGGCGGCAACGGACCGATCGGCTATTTCGCCGTTCGCGCCGACGACATGACGATGGAGCAGCTGAGCTGGTTCGTCGACGACACCGTTTCGCGCAAGCTGCTGGCGATCGACGGGATGGCAGCGGTCAGCCGCGCGGGCGGCGTCGACCGCGAGATCCGGGTGATCGTCGATCCGGCTCGGATGCAGGCGCTCGGCGTCACCGCCAGCCAGATCAACCAGACCTTGCGGGCGGTGAACACCGACGCGGCGGGCGGCCAGGCCGAAATCGCCGGCTCGCGCCAGTCCGTGCGGGTGCTCGGCAACGCGCGCAACGCCTACGAGCTCGGCCAGACCCAGATCAATCTCGATGGCGGACGTTCGGTCAAGCTCGCCGACGTGGCCGATGTCTACGATGGCTATTCGGAGCAGACCTCGATCGCCAAGATCGACGGCAAGCAGGTGGTCACGTTCGGCATCGAGCGATCGAAGGGCGCGTCCGACGTCACGGTGTACGACGCGGCGATCAAGAAGATCGCGGAGCTCGAGAAGGAGAACCCCAGCGTCCACTTCACGCTGCTGTTCACCTCGGTCGACTACACCAAGGCGCAATATGCTACCTCGATGGAGGCAATGATCGAAGGCGCGGTGCTGGCGATCGTGGTGGTGTTCCTGTTCCTGCGCGATTGGCGCGCGACGATCATCAGCGCGGTCGCCATCCCGCTGTCGGCGATCCCCAGCTTCTGGTTCATGAGCATGCTCGGCTTCACCCTGAACGAGCTTTCGCTGCTCGCGCTGAGCCTGGTCGCGGGCGTGCTGGTCGATGACGCGATCGTCGAGATCGAGAACATCGTGCGGCACATGCGTATGGGCAAGACCGCATACCAGGCAGCGATCGACGCGGCCGACGAAATCGGCCTGCCGGTGGTCGCGACGACCTTCTCGATCGTCGCGGTGTTCCTGCCGGTCGGGCTGATGCCGGGCGTCTCGGGGCAGTTCTTCAAGAACTTCGGGCTTACCGTGGTCGTCGCGGTGCTGATGAGCCTGGCGGTCGCGCGGATGATCACGCCGATGATCGCGGCCTATTTCCTCGAGGCCAAGGGCCACGCCGCGCACGGCGAAGGCCGGCTGATGGATATCTACCTGAAGATCCTCCACTGGTCGCTCGATACCCGCCTGGCGGACCACATGCGCGCGACGGTCGCGCGCGTGGCGGCGAGGCCTTTGTATCTCCTACCTCCATTGCTCGGGGCGGTGGCCGGCATCGTCGTGATCGCCGGGCGTCAGGCGCGCGCGGCGGCGGCGGTGGTCGCGGCCGGCGGCCAGAGCGGCGGCATCGGCACCGGGCGGATCGTGCTGCCGATCCTCGGCGGCGTGCTCGGGTTCGTCCTGCTGTTGGCGGTCACGGTCGCGCTCGGCGCGTTGTGGGGCTGGTACAAAGGCTTCGATCACAGCCGCTTCACCCGCTGGGTCCGCTCGTTCTCCGCGCGCGCGCGGCTGCTCGATCACCGCTTGTGGTGCTTCGGCATCGGTCTCGTCGCGCTGGGCGTCACCGTCACGCTGCTGGTCGAGCTGCCGCAGCAGTTCCAGCCCTTGGCAGACTCCGATTCCAGCCAGGCCAACATCGAAATGGTGCCCGGCACCACGATCGAGAGCACGGGAGTGGTCGCCGACCGGGTCGCCGCGCTGCTGCAAAAGCAGCCCGAAGTGCGGATGGTGATGGAGAACTACAGCGAGGCCTCCGGTCGCCTGTTCATCATGCTGCGCAAAGACCGCAAGGATACCAGCATCGAGTTCGAGCGCCGGCTGGCGCAGCAGTTCAAGGACATTCCCGACGCGCGGGTGACGTTCTCGTCGCAATCGGGCGGCGGAGGCACCGGGCGCGACATCTCGGTGATGCTGACCGGCTCCGACCCGGTGCAGCTCAACAAGACCGCGCAGACCCTGGTCGCCCAGATGCAGGGCATCAAAGGGCTCGTCGCGCCGCGCATCGCGGCCGATATCCAGCGCCCCGAGCTGGTGATCGTGCCGCGGCTGGATCTCGCGGCCGAGCTGGGCGTCACGACTTCGGCGCTGAGCCAGACGATCCGCATCGCGACGATCGGCGAGATCGACCAGAACGCGGCCAAGTTTTCGCTGTCCGACCGCCAGATCCCGATCCGGGTGATGCTGCCCAAAGTCTCGCGCCGCGACATCTCGACGATCGAGAACCTGCCCGTGCCGGCAACCACCGGCTCGGTGCCGCTGAAGCGGGTCGCCGACATCCGCTTCGGTGCCGGGCCGACGCAGATCCAGCGCTACAACCAGTCGCGCCGGGTGTTCGTCGGCGCCGACCTTGCCGAAGGTGCGCTCAAGGGCCCGGTGATGGACGCGATCTACGCCACGCCGATCATGAAGCACCTGCCGCCGGGCGTGTCGAACGCCGCGGTGGGCGACGACAAGTGGCAGGCGGAGCTGATCCAGAACTTCATCGTCGCGGTGATCAGCGGCATCCTGATGGTGTTCGGGGTGCTGGTGCTGCTCTACCGCCGGTTCGTCTCGCCGCTGGTCAACATGACTTCGCTGCTGCTCGCGCCGCTCGGCGGGCTATTGGCGCTCGCGGTGTTCGGCCAGCCGATCTCGATCGCGGTCTACATCGGGGTGCTGATGCTGCTCGGCATCGTCGCCAAGAACTCGATCCTGCTGATCGACTTCGCGCTCGAGGAAATGGCCAAGGGCGCGAGCAAGACCGAGGCGATCATCGAGGCCGGGCACAAGCGCGCGCAGCCGATCGTGATGACCACGATGGCGATGACCGCGGGCATGATCCCGACCGCGCTCTCGATCTCCGGCGACGCCGCGTGGCGCTCGCCGATGGGCACCACGGTGATCGGCGGGCTGCTGCTGTCGACCGCGCTGACCTTGCTGATCGTGCCGGCGGGCTTCAGCCTGGCGGACGGGCTCGAGAAGCGGCTCGGGCCGTGGCTGCGCCGCCGGATATTGACCTACAATCCCGACGACGAGGCCCATGGTGGCCGTCCGCGGCCTCAGGTCTATCCCGCGGAGTGACCCTCGTCCGGGTTTGACCGGGGGCACTCCGTCGCCTACCGGGCATGAACCCATGCCCGCCGATCGCGCCCGCACCATGCGCTTGTTCGCCAGCGGCCTGTTGGTGGCGATGGCGGGCCTGTTCGCGCTCTCGCGCCATTTCGCGCTGCTGCACCCCGCGTGGGGCTACGCGCTGGCGTTCTCCGAGGCGGCGCTCGTCGGGGGCCTCGCCGACTGGTTTGCGGTCACCGCGCTGTTCCGTCACCCGCTCGGCCTGCCGATCCCGCATACCGCGATCATTCCCGAGAACAAGGACCGCATCGCCGACACGATGGCGAACTTCCTGCGCGCGAATTTCCTCACCCCGGCGGTCGTTGCGCGGCGGATGAAAGGCATGAACCTCGCGCTCGCGGCCGGCAATTTCCTCGCCGATCCGAACGCGGGCGGGGAGACGCGCATCCGCGCCGGCGCGGCCGAGCTGTTCGCCGATGTGCTCGAATCGCTCGATCCCGAGCGTTTGGGCGGGCAGGTGAAGGCCGGGCTCAAAGGCCAGCTCGAGCGGCTCGAGGTCGCGCCGCTGCTCGGCCAGATGCTGGAGGCGGCGATCGCCGACAAGCGCCACTTGCCGCTGCTCGAGGCATTGCTGCGCTGGGCCGGACTGACGCTCGAAGCCAACGAGGATCTCGTCCGCCAGGTGATTCACCAGCGCGCCAATGCGCTGCTGCGCCTGACCGGGTTCGACGAGCGGCTGGCCAATTCGGTCCTCGACGGGCTCTATAAGCTAATTGCCGAATGCATCGTCGACCAGGAGCACCCACTGCGCCTGAAGGTCGAGGAGGGGTTGGCAAGCCTCGCGCACGATCTCGGCCACGATCCGGAGATGCGCGCGAAAGTCGAACGGATGAAGCGCGAGCTGCTCGATAACCCGGCGCTCGGCAACTGGTGGGAAGGGGTGTGGGAGCGCATCCGGCGCAGCCTGATCGCCACCGCCCGCAACCCCGATGCCGCGCTCGCCGGCCAGCTTGGCAGCGCGGTCTCGGAGCTCGGCAAGGCGCTGCGCCACGACCCGAGGCTGCAGCTTCAGGTCAACCGCTTCGCGCGCCGCACCGTGGTGGGCGTCGCCACGCGCCACGGGGGGCAGATCGTCCAGCTGGTTTCGGAAACCGTGCGCCGGTGGGATGCGCGCACCGTCACCGACCGGATCGAGCATGCGGTCGGCCGCGACCTCCAGTTCATTCGGGTCAACGGGACACTGGTAGGGGGCCTGGTCGGCCTGCTGATTCATTTCCTGACCGCCGCCTTCTGACGTTCCGACCCGCGGAGGAGGCGTGCGTCGCGGCTAAGGGATCGCCCCTAAGGCCGCACAAGGCGTGAATTCACCGCCGCACGGGTATAGCACGGCGCATGACCGATGCTCGGCAGCCATCAGACGGCGATAACGATGGCTGGCGCACGTTCATCTTGCGCGATGGCGAGCAACTGGTCGTCAACGGCGCGTTGCTCGCGGCCGATGGACCTTGCTCGGTGCGGATCAACCACGGGGCGAGCGTGCTGTCGGGCAAGTCGCTGCACTCGGCGGCCGGCCAGCCGATGCCCGCGCACGAGCTTTACTACGGCACGCTCGCCGCGGTCGGCTCGGACGTGCGGCTGGCAGAGAGCCGCTACAACCTGTTCGCGCTGCTCGGCGCGGTCGTCGCGCAGCAACGCACCCACGCCGCGCAAGAGGATTGCGCTCGGTTCGCCGGGGCGCTCATTTCCGAAGACTCAGAAAGCCTGCTGTCCGCCGCCCGCCGGCTCGCCACGCGCGAGGCGCGCGCGCTTGGCGTGCCCGAGGTGCCGCGCGCCGCGTGACTTTCCCGTCTAGGGGCGCTTGCCGCCCGGCGGCGGAGGCAGCAGGGCCAACGGCGAAGCGACGTAATAGCTAGCGAATGGCATCCCACTGGCGTCGAGCGCAGGCTTGAAGCGCGCGTTGCTCATCAGCTCCTTGCAGAGCTTGTCGTTGGTCGGCTGATCCAGCGAGGGGAAGTGAATCTTGCAATCGGTCGGCTTGCCGGTTTCGTCGACCAGCAAGCGGACCTGGTTCATCTCACCGCCGAGCTTCCCGAAATCGGAAAAGCCGATCGTATTGTCCGGAAGCCACTTTACGGCGTCGCCAGCAGGCGCGACCGTGCGGGTGGCGGCTTTCTGCTTCGCGGGATCGACGCCCCACGATTTGACGAGATCGTCGGTGCATGCCTGCAGCGCCGCGACCACCGGCTTGATCGCGCCGGTATCGATCTCGATCGGGGCAAGCGTTCCGTCGGTCAGCATCAGGCCCTGGAAGTTGCCGGCGAGTTCCAATTCCTTCGCGCGATCGTAGGGCGGCGGAGTGCCGGGTGCCGGCGCCGCGCCGATCAGCACCGGGGTGACCAGCAGATACTGCTTGCCGCCTTGCGCCTCGGACCGTAGCAGCGAGCCGCTCCGTTCGTCGCCCGCGGGCAGGAAGCGGAAGCCCAGGTTGACCGTGCCGCGGTAGAGCTTGATCGAGTCGCCCAGCAGGATCATGCGGGTGTCGATACCGGGCTGGATCCGGTCGAACGCGAGCGAGATCTGGTCGCCGCCGTCGCTGAACTCGCGCGAGAGGCGGCAATAATCGTCGCCGTAGTCCGCCACCCACTGGCCCGCGGGCTTGAACACGCGCGGGGCGTTGTCGGCGGCGTGAGCCGTTCCGGCCAACACGAAAATTGCGACGGCGGCTGCGACCAGGCCTTTCATCGATGTCCCTCCCCCGGGGTCTTTCTTCCGGACTTTATCAACGAAAAGGGGGAAAGCAACCGACAAGCGATCACGCCGCGGCGGCCGCCAGGCCTCGGTGCGTCAGCCCATGCGATGCGGCGCGAAGTCCGCACGAGGCAGAGCTAAAGCTTCGCGGTCAGCTCCGGCACGATCTGGAACAGGTCGCCCACCAGGCCGTAATCGGCGACCGAGAAGATCGGCGCATCAGGGTCCTTGTTGATCGCGACGATGGTCTTGGCGTCCTTCATCCCCGCAAGGTGCTGGATCGCGCCGGAGATGCCGATCGCGATGTAGAGTTCGGGCGCGACGATCTTGCCGGTCTGGCCGACCTGGTAATCGTTCGGCACGAACCCGGCATCGACCGCCGCGCGGCTCGCGCCGATCGCAGCGTGGAGCTTGTCGGCAAGCGGGGTGAGCAGGTTCATGAAGGTCTCGCCGTCCTTCAGCGCGCGGCCGCCCGAGACGACCACGCGGGCGCTGGTCAGCTCCGGCCGGTCGGACTTCGCGCTCTGCGCGCCGACGAAGCTGGAAAGGCCCGCGTCGCCCGGGCCGGAAATATCCTCGATCGAGGCCGAGCCACCGCTCGCGCTCGCTTTCTCGAACACGGTGCCGCGCACGGTGATCACCAGCTTGGCGTCGGCGCTTTCGACGGTGGCGATCGCGTTGCCGGCGTAGATCGGCCGAGTGAAGGTCTTGGGCCCCTCGACCGAGAGGATGTCGGAGATTTGCATCACGTCGAGCAATGCGGCGACGCGCGGGGCGACGTTCTTGCCGGTGGTGGTGGCGGGCGCGAGGAACGCGTCGTAATCGGCCATCGCTTGCGCGGCGAGCGGGGCGACGTTTTCGGCCAGGAAGTTGGCATAGGCCGGATCGTCGGCCTTGAGCACTTTGGCGACGCCGGCGATCTTCGCCGCCGCCTCGGCCACCGCGCCGCAGTTGGCGCCAGCGACCAGCGCGGTGACTTCGCCGAGCTTGGCGGCGGCGGTCACCGTCGCCAGCGTCGCGTCCTTGATCGCGGAATTGTCATGCTCGACGAGGACCAGGGCTTTCATAGTTCCAATCCCAGAGAGATTATAGCGTTTGCAAACCGGATGGCGGGCCAAGCCGACCATCCTCCCCCGGGAGGGGGAGGGGGACCGTCCCCGCGAAAGCGGGGATGGTGGAGGGGTGTCCCCCTCTCGATAGGGCGACACCCCTCCGTCATTCGCTTCGCGAATGCCACCTCCCCTTGCAGGGGAGGATCGGTGGAATACGCTGCGTTCGCAAACGTCATAATGCCAATCCTGAGTTCCGTTCGCTCGACACGAACAGATGCGTGGGAGACGCCCTTAGATAACCCCCAGTTCCTTGATCTTCGCCGCCAGCGTGTCGACGTCGGCCACCTTGATCCCGGCCTTGCGCACCGGCGGTTCGGCGACGGTGATGAGCTTGAGCCGCGGCGCGGTGTCGACGCCGTAGTCCGTCGGGCTCTTGGTCGCGAGCGGCTTGGACTTGGCCTTCATGATGTTCGGCAGGCTGGCATAGCGCGGCTCGTTGAGGCGCAAGTCGGTGGTGACGATGGCCGGCAGCGGCAGTTTCACCGTCTCGTGCCCGCCGTCAACCTCGCGCGTTACGGTCACGCTGTCGGCCGCCAGCTCGACTTTGCTCGCGAACGTTCCCTGCCCCCGGCCCCACAGCGCGGCGAGCATCTGCCCGGTCTGGTTCGAATCGTCGTCGATCGCCTGCTTGCCCATCACCACCAGGCCCGGCTGTTCCTCGTCGACGATCGCCTTGAGGATTTTCGCCACCGCCAGCGGCTCGACCATATCGTCGGTCTGCACCAGGATCGCGCGGTCCGCGCCCATCGCCAGCGCAGTGCGCAAAGTCTCCTGCGCCTTGGCCGGGCCGATCGAGACTGCGACGATCTCTTCGGCCGCACCCTTTTCCTTCAGTCGGATCGCTTCCTCGACCGCGATCTCGTCGAACGGATTCATGCTCATCTTGACGTTGGCGAGATCGACCCCGGTCCCGTCGGGCTTGACCCGCGGCTTCACGTTGTAATCGATCACCCGCTTTACGGGGACGAGGATCTTCATGCCGATCTCCTTGGGCCGGGGCTCAGGCCGCCTGCTTCACTTCGGCGACGATCTTGCGCGCCGCGTCGCCCAGATCGTCGGCCGGGACGATCGGCAGGCCGGAATTCTTGAGGATCGCCTTGCCTTCGTTGACGTTGGTGCCCTCGAGCCGGACCACCAGCGGCACGTCGAGGCTGACTTCCTTGGCTGCGGCGACGATCCCTTCGGCGATCGTGTCGCAGCGCATGATCCCGCCGAAGATGTTGACCAGGATGCCCTTCACCGCCGGGTCCGACAGGATGATCTTGAACGCCGCGGTCACTTTTTCCTTCGAGGCGCCGCCGCCGACGTCGAGGAAGTTCGCCGGGAACGCGCCGTTCAGCTTGATGATGTCCATCGTCGCCATCGCCAGGCCGGCGCCGTTCACCATGCAGCCGATGTTGCCGTCGAGCTTGATGTAGGCGAGATCGTACTTGCTCGCCTCGACTTCCATCGGGTCTTCCTCGGTCTCGTCGCGCATCGCCTCCACCTCGGGGTGGCGATAGAGCGCGTTCGAATCGAAGCTCATCTTGCTGTCGAGCACGAGCAGCTCGCCGCCCTTGGTCTCGACCAGCGGGTTGATCTCGAGCAGCGAGCAGTCGAGCGCCATGAACGCCTCGTAGAGCTGCTTCGCCAGCTTCGCGGCGGCCTTGTTCAGCTCGCCCTTGAGCTTCAGCGCGAACGCCACCGCGCGGCCGTGGTGCGGCATGAAGCCCTCGGCCGGGTCGATCGTAACGGTCGTGATCTTCTCCGGCGTGTCGTGCGCCACCGCCTCGATGTCCATCCCGCCTTCGGTCGAGACGATCATCGCCACCCGGCCCGAACCGCGGTCGACCAGCATCGAGAGATAGTATTCGTGCGCGATATCGACGCCGTCGGTGATGTAGAGCCGGTTGACCTGCTTGCCCGTCGCGCCGGTCTGCACCGTCACCAGGGTGTTGCCGAGCATTTCCCCGGCGTTGGCTTCGACTTCCTCGATCGAGTGCGCGAGCCGCACCCCGCCTTTGGCGTGGGGTCCGAGTTCCTTGAACTTGCCTTTGCCGCGCCCGCCGGCATGGATCTGCGCCTTCACCACATAGAGCGGCCCGGGCAATTTCCGTGCTGCCGCAACCGCGTCCTCGACGGTGAGCGCCGGGAATCCCGCCGGGACGCCGATGCCGAATTTCGCGAGCAGTTCCTTAGCCTGGTATTCGTGGATGTTCATGTGCCGACGGTCGCCTTCGCTGCGGGTGGGGTGGCGGATGCGCCGAAGCGCCTAAGCACAGCCGGCGCGGCTTGAAAAGGGGCGGCGCCCGGCGCATGGCCCTTGCTCCATGCTCGTTCCCGCCGATGATTGACCGCCCCCGCTTCGAAGAGATCGTCCGCGAAGCCGGGCGGATCGCCATGCGCCAGTGGCCGGGCGCCGGGCACGCGGTGAAAAGCTGGGAGAAGACCCCCGGCGCCCCGGTCTGCGACGCCGATCTCGCGGTCGACGAGTTCCTGCGCCGCGAGCTTGGTGCCCTGCTGCCCGCGGCGGGCTGGCTGTCGGAGGAAACCGTCGACCGGCCCGAACGGCTCGAGAAGGGCCTCTGTTGGCTGGTCGACCCGATCGACGGCACCCGCGACTTCATCCGCGGGCGCCCCGGTTGGGCGGTCTCGGTCGCATTGGTCAGCGAGCGGCGGCCGCTGATCGGAATGCTCGCGGCACCGGCGCGAGACGAGGAATGGTTCGCGTTCGCCGGCCAGGGTGCTCGGCGCAACGGCGAACCGCTGCAGGCGAGCACCCGGCGGGAATTCCCCGGCGCGCGGGTCCCGGCCGATTCGCTGCCGCGCGAGGACCGCGACCTGGTGACGGTCGCCAAGCCCAACTCGATCGCGCTCAGGATCGCGATGGTCGCGGCGAACGAAGCCGATCTCGTTGCCACCTTGCGCTGGGGCTACGAATGGGACGTCGCCGCCGCGACCCTGATCGCGCGCGAGGCGGGCGCGGCGGTGAGCGACGCGTTCGGGCAGCCGCTCGCCTACAACAAGCGCGATCCGCGCGCGTTCGGGCTGCTCGTCAGTGCGCCGGCGATCCACCGCGCCGCGCTCGAGCGGATCGCCGCGCGTGCCGAGGCGCTGGCGGGGCCTGGCCGCTGAGCCGCGCCGGCTACTGCCCGCGCTTGGCGGCTTGCACTTCTTCCTGGGTGATCGGGGTGATCTTGATCTCGACCCGGCGGTTGAGCGCGCGGCCCTGCTCGGTCGTGTTGTCCGCCACCGGATAGCGTTCGCCGTAGCCTTGCGCGCGAATGCGCGCGCGGGCGACGCCGCGCATCACCAGGTAGTCCGCCACCGAATTCGCGCGACGCTGCGACAGGTCGAGGTTGTACTGGTCCGACCCGGTCGAATCGGTGTGGCCGTACACGTCGATCAGGCTGTCGGGATATTCGATCAGGCTGTTCGCGATCGTATCGAGCGTGCTTTGGAACGTCGGGCTGATGGTGGTCGAATCGACCGGAAAGGTCACCCCGTTGGGCAGGTTCACCAGGATCGACTTCTGGTCCGGCGTCTCGGTGACGTCGATGCCCGAGCCCGCGGTCTGTTCCTTCAGCTCGCGGATCTGCTTGTCCTTCTGATAGCCGACCGCGGCGCCGGCGACGCCGCCGATTCCTGCGCCGAGGATGCGCCCGGTTCCGCCGCCGATCAGCCCGCCGAGCAGGTAGCCGGCGGCGGCGCCGCCGACGCCGCCGATCGCGGTGCGCGAGACTTTCCTCTCGCCCGTATTCGGGTCGGTCACGCAGGCGGCGGTGGAAACCAGGGCGAGCGCGCTAAAGCTCGCGATGAAAATGCGCGAAGTCCTCATGGTGAAAACATCCTCCTTCTGCGGTGCGCGTTCGCACGAATTCAGCGGACAGCGGATGGCCCAACCCGATTTGCTCTATTCTGAACGGGTGAATGCGGGGGCCGTTCCTCTTTTGCGCACCGGGCCAAATCTGCTAGCGGAGCGGCCGTGACACCGTTTCCCTGGGCCGATGTCGTCGTGATCGCTGCGCTGATCCTCGTCAACGGGGTCTTCGCGATGTCGGAGCTCGCCATCGTCTCGGCGCGCACCTCGCAGCTCAACCTGGCGGCCAAGCACGGCCGCGCGTCGGCGCGCGTGGCGATCGCGCTGGCCTCGGAGCCGGGCAAGTTCCTGTCCACCGTGCAGTTCGGAATCACCCTGATCGCGATCGTTGCCGGCGCCTTTTCGGGCTCCAGCCTGGGCGGGCCGCTCGGCGAGCGGCTGCTCGCCTTGGGCATTCCGGCGCGCTATGCCGAGGAGGCCGGGTTCGCGCTGGCGATCGCGCTGACCACTTATGTCAGCCTGGTGGTCGGCGAGCTGGTGCCCAAGCAACTCGCCTTGCGCGCCGCGGTGCCGATCGCGCTGGTGATGGCGCGGCCGATGGCGATCCTCGCCAAAGTCGCCGCGCCCTTCGTATGGCTGCTCGATCGCTCCTCCGCGCTGTTGATGCGCCTGATCGGGGTGCGGCACCGCGGGGAGCATGGGCTCACCGCGGAAGAGCTGCAGATGATCTTCGCCGACGCGACACGCTCGGGCGCGATCGAGGAGGAAGAACGCGCGATCCTGTCGGGCGTGATGAAGCTTTCCAGCCGCCCGGTGCGCGAGCTGATGACCCCGCGCAACGAGATCGACTGGCTGGATTTGTCCGCAAGCGCCGCGGAGATCCGCGATGCGATCGCCCGCTCGCCACATTCGCTGCTGCTGGTCGCCGACGGCTCGGTCGACAAAGTGGCCGGCGCGCTCAAGGCGCGCGACGTGCTCGCGCTGATGCTCGACGGGAAGGCGGTCGATCTGCCTGCCCTGGTCCGCAAGGCGGAGGTCGTACCCGACCAGCTCGACGCGATGGATGCGCTGCGTGTGCTCCAGCAGGCCGAGCTCGCGATGGCCACGGTGCACGATGAATACGGGCATTTCGAAGGCATCGTCACCCCCGCCGATCTGCTCGAGGCGATCGCCGGCAGCTTCGCCAGCCATCAGGACGAAGGCGACGCGCCGCTGGTGACCGAGCGCGCCGACGGCTCGCTGCTGGTTTCGGGGGCGATGCCGGTCGATCAGCTCGCCGAGCGGCTGGGGATCGAGCTACCCGATTCGCGCGATTTTGCGACCGCTGCGGGCTATGCATTGTCGGTGCTGAAGGCGCTGCCCGCGGAAGGCGAAACCTTCGAAGAGCACGGCTGGCGCTTCGAGGTCGTCGACATGGACGGGCGCCGCATCGACAAGCTGTTGGTGAGCGAAGCGAGGGGCGGCGGCGGCCGCTGAGCTTCTGCACAATTTCTGTCGTTTTCCTATTGCGCGCAGCCGTGGCTCGTAACATCTATCGCGCCATCGCCGGATGGTCCTGCGATGCGTGGGTGCCCGCCAGTGCGCGCCCGGAAACTCGGACATGATGATCGTTCCGACCTATGTCGGCCCCAGCGAAATCGAGGGGGTTGGCGTGTTCGCGGCCGAGCCGATCAAGGCGGGTGCCGCGATCTGGACTCTCGCCGACAAGTTCGACCTGATCCTGCCGACCGAGGAACTCGAGAACCTGCCGGAGGTGCAGCGCAATTTCATCGAGCGCTACGGCTATCCGCACATGACCCGGCCCGGCCTTACGGTGCTCGAGTTCGACAACGGGCGGTTCATGAACCACACCGATAATCCCAACACCGATTTCACCAAGCCGGACATTGCCTGGGCGATCCGCGACATCGCGGAAGGCGAGGAGATCACCTGCAACTATGCGGAGTTCGATCCCACCTTCGTGATGCTGCCCGGGCGCAACTTCGTGGAAGCGCCGCTGCGCAAGGTCGTGGGGTTGAACGGAGCGTAGTCTCGATCCTCCCCGAGCTTGCTTGGGGAGGATTTTTCGGAACAGCGATTGCCTGAGATTACCCCTGGCCGGGGATCGTCGCCTGGGCTTCGCGGCCGTCGCCTTGCGGCGCGGCGATGATCGTGCGGGTCAGCGCGCCTTTGTCGACCGTATGGGTCTGCGGGTCGCCGACCGCCGAGCGAATGCCCGGATCGGCGTCGCCGGCCTTGTCGAGCGCGCTGGTTTCGACTCCCGAGCGCGGCGCCGGGCCGCCGAACAGCGCATCGAGCGCCTGCTGGCTGGCGCTCTCCTGCGCCGGGCGCGGCGCACCCGGTTGCGGCGGGGTGAGATTGAAGTCCGGCGGCACCACCAGCGGCGCCTGGCGCTGCACGGCGAACTCGTCAGGCCGGTCGCGGCCCATGATCCCGCCATGGCTGCAGCCGGCAAGCGCCGTGGCGCCGGCGGCGAGCAGGATCAAGGTGGCGGTGTTCTGCATCTGGGGGCGCATCAATTGGTCTCCGCGGCCTGCGTGCTTTGATGGGGATTGCCGGGTTCGGCAGGCTCGCTTGCTGGGGAGCGCTTTTCGCGCACGAACAGCGAGCGGGCAAGGATTATCACCACGCCGAACGTGATCGCGGCGTCGGCAAGGTTGAAGATCAGGAACGGGCGCCAGGCGCCGAAGTGGAGGTCGGCATAGTCGATCACGTAACCGGCCGACCAGCGGTCGCGGATGTTGCCGAGCGCACCGCCCAGGATCAGCCCGAAGGCGAAGATGTCCCAGAAGCGCTTCTCGCGCATCATCCACACGAACACGCCCAGCGCGATGAGCGCGGTGAGCGCGATCAGGAGGTAACGCATCTCCATCGAGCTCGCGGTCAGCATGCCGAGCGACACGCCGTAGTTCTCGGTCCAGGTGAACTGAAAGAACGGCAGCAGGTAGACCTGGCCGACCTCGCGCAAGTGCAACGGCCCGACCACGAACCATTTGACCAGCCGGTCGACCCCGAACACGAGAGCGGCGAGCACGAGGCCGAAGATACGGTTGCGCGCGGCGAGGCTCATGCGACGGCGTCCATTCCGGCGACCACCTCGTCGCAGCGAGCGCACAGCGCGCCGTCTTCCGTCACTTCGGGAAGGTGCCGCCAGCAGCGGCCGCACTTGTGCTTCGAGGTGGGGGTGACGCTCACCGTATCGCCATGGGCGCGCGCGACTGACGCGGTGATGAACAGTTCGGCAAGGTCGGCATCGGGCGCCTCGGCCGGCACGGTGACTTCGGCCTCGAGGCTCGAGCCGATCACTTTCTCGCGGCGCAACGGCTCGATCGCTTCGGTGACCTGCTCGCGCAAGGTTCGCAGGCGCTGCCACTTGGCGATGTCGGCATGCGCTTCGGGCAGCTCGGGCCATTCGAGCAGGTGGACGCTCTCCGCTTCGGAATAGCGCGTGCCCCAGACTTCCTCGGCGGTGTAGACCAGCACTGGCGCGGCGTAGCGGATCAGCGCGTGGAACAGCGTGTCGAGTACGCTGCGGTAGGCGCGGCGGCGCGGGTCCGCGGGCGCGTCGCAGTAGAGGCTGTCCTTGCGGATATCGAAGTAGAACGCCGAGAGATCCTCGTTGGCGAAGTCGATCAGTGCGCGGGTATAGGCGTTGAAGTCGAACGCATCGGTCGCGGCCCGCAGGCGGTTGTCGAGATCGCGCAGCGAAGCCAGCATGTATTGCTCGAGCTCGGGCATCTGCTCCACGGCCACGCGCTCGGCCTCGTCGAAATCGGACAGCGCGCCGAGCAGGTAGCGGAAAGTGTTGCGCAGCTTGCGGTACTGGTCGGACACGCCCTTGAGGATCTCGTCGCCGATCCGATGGTCCTCGGTGTAATCGACCGAGAGCGCCCACAGGCGGATGATGTCGGCGCCGTAGGTCTCCATCACCTTCAGCGGATCGACCGTGTTGCCGAGCGATTTCGACATCTTGAGGCCCTTGGCATCCATCGTGAAGCCGTGAGTCAGCACCGCATCGTACGGCGCGCGGCCGCGGGTGGCGCAGCTTTCGAGCAGGCTCGACTGGAACCAGCCGCGATGCTGGTCGCTGCCTTCGAGGTAGAGATCGGCCGGCCAGCGCAAGTCCGGCCAGCGCCCGCTTTCGAGCACGAACGCATGGGTGCTGCCCGAATCGAACCACACGTCGAGGATGTCGGTGATCCGCTCGTAGTCCTCGGCGCGGTAATCGGCACCGAGCAGCGCCTGCGCGCCCTCGTCGTCCCATGCATCCACCCCGCCGGCGCGGATCGCCGCGACGATGCGCTGGTTGACGGCCGGATCGTTCAGATACTCGCCGGTCTTGCGGTTGACGAACAGCGTGATCGGCACGCCCCACGCGCGCTGGCGGCTGAGCACCCAGTCGGGCCGCGTCTCGACCATTGAACCGATACGGTTACGGCCCTTGTCCGGAATGAACCGCGTTTGGGCGATCGATTCCATCGCCAGCGTGCGCAACGTGGCTGCGTCGGCACTCGCGGTCAGCGCCACCGCCCCTTCGAGCGGGCCGTCCGCCACCACCGGTTGCAGATGTGCAAGCGGGCGATCCATCGGCACGAACCACTGCGGGGTGCAGCGGTAGATGACCTTCGCCTTGCTCCGCCAGCTGTGTGGATAACTGTGTGGATAGTCTGTGGACGCCGCGAGCAAAGCTCCAGCGGACTTGAGGCCTTTGCAGATCGGTCCGTCCGGCGCATTAAAATTGCCGTTGATCACCGATCCCTGTCCGCCGAGCCACGGCCAGTCCGCGCGGTACTTGCCGTCCGCCTCGACCGCGAAAACCGGCTCGATTCCGTGGGCCTTGCACAGCTCGAAATCGTCCTCGCCATGGTCCGGCGCCATGTGGACCAGCCCGGTGCCGCTGTCGGTGGTGACGAAGGTGCCCGCGAGGAACGGGCGCGGCCGGGCGAAGAACCCGCCGAGATCGTGCATCGGGTGGCGTGCGATGGTGCCGGCGAGTTCGGAGCCCTTATAGATCGTTGTAGTTCGGTCTGGACCATACTCTCGCGGAATGAAATCGCCACTCAGGGTCCGGTCATCCAACTTCTCAATGCCGAACGCTTCGTATGAGGTGTTCAGCTTTGCCAGTTCTACAGCAACGGTATCGACCTTTCCGTCGCTGAGACGCCGAAGTTCCGCCTCCAATCTGGCTCGAAACTGCGGCAACAAGTTTCGTGCAATGAGGACCTTATCGCCAATCCAACTTGGTCGTTGCGAGGCCAACAGCGCATTGTCCTCGTCATAGACGTCCAGGACGACCAGCCAATACTCAACATCCGGCCCATAAGCCAAAGCCTGGTTAACCGGAATGGTCCAAGGCGTCGTGGTCCAGATCACCGCATGCGCGCCGACCAGCTCCGCGATCGGGCTCTCGACGATCTCGAACGCCACGTCGATCTGGGTCGAGACGATGTCCTCGTATTCGACTTCCGCTTCGGCCAGCGCGGTCTTCTCGACCGGGCTCCACATCACCGGCTTCGAGCCGCGGTAGAGCATGCCCAGCTCGGCGAACTTCAGCAGCTCACTGACGATCGTCGCCTCGGCCTCGAAGTCCATCGTCAGGTACGGGTGGTCCCAGTCGCCGCCGATGCCGAGGCGCTTGAGCTGCTCGCGCTGGCGGTCGACCCAGTGCTGGGCATAGGCGCGGCATTCGGCGCGGAATTCCTTGGCCGGAACTTCGTCCTTGTTCTTCTTCTGCTTGCGGTACTGCTCCTCGACCTTCCATTCGATCGGCAGCCCATGGCAATCCCACCCGGGCACGTAGGGCGCGTCCTTGCCGAGCAGGGTCTGCGTCCTCACCACCATGTCCTTGAGGATGTGGTTCAGCGCATGGCCAATGTGCATGTCGCCGTTGGCGTAGGGCGGACCGTCATGGAGGATGAACTTCTCGCGCCCGCGCCGGCTCTCGCGCACCCGCTCGTAGAGCCCGGCCTCCTGCCAGCACGCGAGGATGCCCGGTTCCTTCTGCGGCAGGCCGGCCTTCATCGGAAACTCGGTCTTCGGCAGGAAGACGGTCGGTCTGTAATCAACCGCGGCGGGTTCTTTGGGTTCGCTCATTGCGCGGCGGCGCTTAGGAGTTTCCTCGCCCGCTCGCAATCCTGCGTCATCTGCACCGTCAGCGCGCCGAGATCGGCGAACTTCGCCTCGGGCCGCAGGAAGTGGTGCAGCGCAACCTCGATCTCGCGCCCGTAAAGATCGCCGGCGAAGTCGAAGAAATAGGGCTCGAGCAGTTCGACCGGCGGCTCGAACGTCGGACGCACCCCCACGTTCGCCGCGCCGGCCAGCGGGCCGTCCTCACCGACGATGCGGCCCGTCACTGCATAGATGCCGTAATGCGGGCGCAGGTACGGCCCCAGGTCGAGGTTCGCGGTCGGAAAGCCGATTGCGCGCCCGCGCTTGTCGCCGTGCTGGACGGTGCCGCGGATCGCGAAGGGGCGGGTCAGCAGGCGCGTGGCGGTCTCGCAGTCGCCGGCCTTGAGCGCCTCGCGGATGCGGCTGGAGGAGACCGGCTCGCCGCCGTCCATCACCGGGCCGACGGTGCGCGCCTCGATTCCCGCTGCCGCGCCCAGCCGCGCCAGCGCCGCGGCGTCGCCCGCACGGCCCTTGCCGAAGGTGAAGTCCTCGCCGGTGACCACGCCCGCCGCGCCGAGCCGCTTCGCCAGCAGTTCGCCGACAAAATCCTCCGCGCTGGTGCCGGCGAGCTCGACGTCGAAATGGAACACCAGCATCGCGTTCGCCCCCGCGGCCGCGAACAGCTCTTCGCGCTGGTCGAGCGTGGTCAGGCGGAATGGCGGCAGGTGCGGGGCGAAATGCCGAGCGGGGTGGGGGTCGAACGTCGCGACGATCGCCGGGCGGCCTTGCCCGCGCGCCCATTCGACCGCCTCGCGCACCACCGCCTGGTGGCCCAGGTGAAACCCGTCGAAGTTGCCCAGCGCGATCACCGCGCCGCGCAAGTTTTCCGGGATTGGCTCGCGGTGATCCAGCCGCATCAGCCCGTCTTCTCCAGCGTCACGAAATCGTGCGCCGGCAGCCCGCCTGCGGCCGGGCGGTGCTCGCGGGCGATCTCGCGCCAGCGGAAATCCGGCGCTTCCATCACGATGTCGCCGCCGGTGTCCTCGTCGACATGGGTCAGCTCGAAGCGCGTCGCGACCGGTTCGAACAGGCGGAAGATCTCCGCCCCCCCGATCACCGAGATGTCGCCCGGCCCCGCGAGCGCCAGCGCCTGCTCGACCGTGTGCACCACTTCCGCGCCGGGCGCCGACCAGTTGGGATCGCGGGTCAGCACGATGTGCCGCCGCCCCGGCAGCAGGCCCGGCAGGCTGTCGAACGTCTTGCGCCCCATGATCATCGGCGTGCCCATCGTCATCCGCTTGAAGCGCCTGAGATCGTCGGGCATGCGCCAGGGCACGTCGCCGTCCTTGGCGATCGTTCCGTCGCGCGCCCGCGCGACGATGAAGGTGATCTGCCGCTCCGCCATCAGCCCAACCGCGTGACGTGCCCCATCTTGCGGCCGTTGCGCGCCTCCGCCTTGCCGTAGAGATGGAGGTGGTTGGCGGGGTCTTCGAGCAGCCGGTAGGCCTCGCGCGCCTCGGGGCCGATCAGGTTGCGCATCTCGATCCGCGGGGCGGTGAGCGCGGTGTCTCCGAGCGGCAGCCCGAGCACCGCACGCACGTGGTTCTCGAACTGGCTGGTGAGCGATCCCTCGATCGTCCAGTGCCCCGAATTGTGCACCCGGGGCGCCATCTCGTTGAACACCGGGCCCCCTCTTGGATCATTGGGCGGCGTGGCGAAGAACTCGAGCGCCAGCACGCCGACGTAATCGAGCGCCTCGGCCACGTTGCGGGCGAGCTCGCGCGCGGGCGCGACCTGGGCGGCGATCGCCTCCGGCGCCGGCAGCGACGAGCGCCTGAGGATCCCGTCCTCGTGCACGTTCTGGGGCGAATCCCAGAATCGCAGCTCGCCATCGGCGCCGCGGGCCAGGATCACCGAGAACTCGCCTTCGAACGCGACGCGGCCTTCATAGACGAAGCCGCCTTCGTGGACGTTGATGCCGTCGGCCTCGTGCTCGAAGCCGATCGCCCACTGGCCCTTGCCGTCGTAGCCTTCCCGCCGGGTCTTGAGGATGCCGGGCACGCCGATCCGCTCCATCGCCCGGCCCAAGTCCCCGCGGGTGTCGACTTCGGCGTGCGGCGCGGCGCGCCCGCCCAGCTCCTCGACGAAGCGTTTCTCGGCCAACCGGTCCTGCGCGACTTCCAGCGCGCGCGGGCCGGGGCGCAACTTGCCCGGCGGGATCGCCGCGAGCGGCGCGGCCGGCACGTTCTCGAACTCCCAGGTGATCGCGTCGCACCCTTGGGCGAAACGGGCCATCGCGTCCGCGTCGTGCCAGTCGGCGCACGTGAAGTCCGCGCTCACTTCGGCGGCGACGCTGTCGCGCTCGGGAGAATAGATATGCGCCTTGCAGCCGAGCTGCGCCGCCGCCATCGCCAGCATCCGCCCCAGTTGCCCGCCGCCGAGGATGCCGACGGTCGCGCCGGGCGCCGCCCGCCGCCGGCCAGCGCCGGCCTCACCGCGAACCACGCGAAAGGGCGGCGTGTCAGCCATCGGTCGAGGGTGTTTCCGCGACTGCTTCGCTGTGTGCCGCGCGCCAGGCGCGCAGCCGCTGTGACAGCGGCTCGTCGGCGAGCGCCAGGATCGAGGCGGCGAGGATCGCCGCGTTCGCCGCGCCCGCCTCGCCGATCGCCAGCGTCCCGGTCGGCACGCCCGCCGGCATCTGCACGATCGACAGCAGGCTATCCATGCCCTTCAGCGCCTTCGTCTCGACCGGCACGCCCAGCACCGGCAGATGGGTCAGCGACGAGAGCATCCCCGGCAAGTGCGCCGCTCCCCCGGCGCCGGCGATGATCACCTTGAACCCGCGCTCGGCCGCGCCCTTGCCGAATTCGTACATCCGGTGCGGCGTGCGATGGGCCGAGACGATCCGCGTCTCGTAACCGACCTCGAGCTCGTCGAGCACCTTGGCGGCGCGCTTCATCGTCGCCCAGTCGGACTGGCTGCCCATCACGATGGCGATCAACGGGGCGACCGGCGGCGGATTGGCCATCTCAGCGATCCTTCAGGTAGTGCCGATCCCCCGGCGTCATGTTGGCGTCGAATTCATAGACGATCGGCGCGCCGGTGGGAATTTCGAGCCCGGTGATGTCCGCATCGGAAATTCCGCTGAGGTGCTTCACCAGCGCGCGCAGGCTGTTGCCGTGGGCGGACACCAGCACCGTCTCGCCCGCCTTCAGCCGGGGCAGGATCGCGCTCTCGTAGTAAGGCAGCGCGCGGGCGATAGTGTCCTTCAGGCTTTCGGTTTCCGGCACCGCGATCCCGGCATAGCGCGCATCGGCCGCAAGGTCGTATGCGCCGCCGCGCTCCATCGGCGGGGGCGGCACGTCGAAGCTGCGGCGCCACAGGCGCACTTGCTCGTCGCCATGCTTCTCGGCGGTTTCGGCCTTGTTGAGTCCGGTGAGCCCGCCGTAGTGCCGCTCGTTGAGGCGCCAATCCTTGGTCTCGGGGATCCACAGCCGGGCGCATTGCTCGAGCGCCAGATGCAAGGTGCGAATCGCGCGGGTCTGCAGCGAGGTGAACGCGACGGTGGGCAGCAGGCCTTTTTCCGCCAGCAGGGTGCCGGCGGCGCGCGCTTCGGCCTCGCCTTGTGCGGTCAGATCGACGTCCCACCAGCCGGTGAAACGGTTCTCCAGGTTCCACTGGCTCTGGCCGTGGCGGACGAGAATGAGGACGGACAAGCGGATGGCTCCTGCGGCCTGGCTGGGAGCGCGTCGCCCTAGCTTTCCGGCGCCGGTTTGGGAAGGGCGCTGTCGTCTTCCGTGGCGTCATCGGCTCGCCAGGCGCGCGCCTGCGCCTTGCGGCGCTTCAGGTTCTCGCGCAGCTTCGCGGCGAGGCGCTCCTCGCGGTTGGGTTTGGGAGGTTTCTCGGCCATCATGTGTCAGGCTTGCCGCAAGGGAGCGCTGCTTGACAAGCCGCCGCGGCGCGGCCAATAGCGCGCCCCTGCCGCGAAGCGCCCCCGGGCCCTTCCGCACGCCCGAAATGGCAGGCTGCCGTAGCTCAGTGGTAGAGCGCATCCTTGGTAAGGCTGAGGTCGTGAGTTCAATCCTCACCGGCAGCACCATTTCCTGAAATTTTGCCGCGCTCAGGCGCGCACGTCGGCCCATTCGGGGTGTTCGGCGAACTTGTCCGCGACGTACGGGCAGTGCGGCAGGATCTTGAAGCCTTGCGCGCGCGCGTCGGCGACCATCGCCTCGACCAGCAGCGCGGCGATTCCCTGGCCGCGCAGTGGCGCCGGGGTGAACGTGTGGTAGGCCGCGCGCGCGCCGTCCTGCGCGATCCATTCGAGCTTGGCTTCGTAAGGGCTGCCCGGCAACCGCGCCCGGTATTCGCCGCGATCGCCCTGTTCGCTGCGGCTGATGGTCAGGCCTTCCACTCGACATTCTCCTGTCTTGCGCGTGACTGGCGGCTGTTCCATTGCCGCGCGATGCGCTTCCTATCCGACAATGCCGCATCGGTGCACCCCAAAGTCTGGGCGGCGATGCAGGCGGCGGACGAAGCCGACGCGCCCTACGACGGCGACAGGCTGTCGGCGCGGCTGGATCAGGCGGTCACGGACTTGTTCGGCAAGGACTGCGCGGCGTTGTGGGTGGCGACCGGCACTGCGGCCAACTGCCTCGCGCTGGCGACGATGGTTGCGCCGCACGGCGGAGTGGTGTGCCACCGCGAAGCCCATATCGAAATGGACGAAGGCGGCGCGCCGGGGTTCTATCTCCACGGCGCGAAGCTGCTGCTTGCCGAAGGCGCGGGCGCCAAATTGACGCCGGATGCGATTGGCGCGGTGCTCGACGCGATCCGGCCCGACGTCCACCAGGTGCAGGCGCACGCGGTGTCCCTGACCCAGGCCAGCGAATACGGGCTCAGCTATCGGCCTGACGAACTCGCGGCGATCGGCGAACTCGTCAGCGCGCGCGGCTTGAGGCTGCACATGGACGGCGCACGGTTCGCCAACGCGGTGGCGTTCCTCGGCTGCGATCCCGCCGACGCGGCGGGCCCGATCGATGCGATGAGCTTCGGCTGCGTGAAGAACGGCGGGCTCGGCGCCGAGGCGGTCGTGTTGTTCGATCCCGCGCTCGCCGATGTCGCCCGCTATCGCCGCAAGCGCGCGGGTCATCTGCAGTCGAAAGGTCGCTTCCTCGCCGCGCAAGTGCTCGCGTTGATCGAGGATGGCCTGTGGCTGCAGAACGCCCGTGCGGCCAACGCCGCCGCGCAGGAAATCGCCGGCGCGGCGGGTGCGCGCCTGCTGCATCCGGTCGAGGCGAACGAGCTGTTCGTGCGCTTGACCGTTCCGGAGCGCGAAGCTTTGCGCAGGCGGGGGTTCGGCTTCTACGACTGGGGCCCCGATGCGGCGCGTTTCGTCACCGCCTGGGACACACGCCTCGAAGATGCCGCCGCGCTCGCCAGCGCGATCGCCGCGCTGTGACTGCTCCTGTCGCCCGGCCGCACGCATTGCTGCGGCCGCAAGTGGCGGTGCCGTTCGCGCTCGCCGCGCTGATCTGGGGCTCGACCTGGTACGGGATCAAGTACCAGCTCGATGCCGCGCCGCCGCTGTGGTCGGTCACCTGGCGTTTCCTGCTCGCCGCGGCGGGGATGTTCGTGCTCGCCTCGGTTCGCCGCGAAACCTGGCGGATGCCGCGCGGCGGGCATCTGTTCGCGCTCGGCGTCGGGGTGCTGCAGTTCTTCTGCAACTACGTGCTCGTCTACCAGGCGGAGCTGTACCTCACGTCGGGCGTGGTCGCGGTGCTCTACGCGCTGATGATCCCGGTCAATGCGGTGCTCGCGCATGTGGTGCTGGGCGAGCGGGTAACCGCGCGCTTCCTGCTCGGCGGCGCGGTCGGGCTCGCAGGCACCGCGCTGCTGCTGCTTCACGAAGTCCGCAGCGCGCCGCTCCACGGGCTCGTCTGGCTCGGGCTTGCGCTGACCGCGGTCGGCATCGTGACCGCTTCGGGCGCGAACGTGATCCAGGCGCTTCCCGCCGCGCGGCGCCAGCCGATCGTCGTGCTGCTCGCCTGGGCGATGCTCTACGGCGCGCTGTTCGATGCCGCGCTCGCCGCGGGCATCGACGGAGCGCCGGTACTGCCGCTCGACCCGCATTATCTCGGCGCGGTCGCCTATCTCGCGGTGTTCGGCTCGGTGATTGCGTTCCCGCTCTATTTTCAGTTGATCCGTGAGCTCGGCGCTGGCCGCGCAGCCTATCTCAATGCGGTGGTCCCGGTGATCGCGATGGTGTTCTCGACCGTGCTCGAAGGCTATCGCTGGGACACGCTGGCGGTGGCGGGGGCGGCCCTCGCGGTGCTCGGCACGGTGCTTGCGCTCAGGGCGCGCAGCCCCTCGCGGTAAGTGGGATAGCGCAGCCGCCAGCCGAGCACGCGCTTGGCCTTGCCGTTCGCCACGCGGCGGTTCTCCGAATAGAATGCCCGCGCCTGCGGTGAGAGGCCGGCGTCGTCGAGCGATTGCAGCGGCGGCGGCGCCAAGCCGAGCAGGCGGCAGGCCTCCTCGATCACCGCATTCTGGCTGCAGGGCTCGTCGTCGGCGAGGTTGTAGGCGCCCGCGGGAGCATCCAGCGCCGCGATCACCCCGCTGGCGATGTCGTCCACATACACCCGGCTGAACACCTGGGCGGGCAAGTCGATGCGCCTGGCCTTGCCTTCGCCGATCCGCTCCAGCGCGCTGCGCCCCGGTCCGTAGATTCCGGGCAGGCGAAACACCCGGGCGCCCAGTTGCATCCATTGTGAGTCGGTTTCGGCGCGTTGTGACCGCCGTCCGGCCCCGATTCCCGCCGTCTCGTCGACCCACGCGCCGCCGGTATCGCCATAGACTCCGGTCGAGGACAGGTAGCCGAGCCATCCGCCGTGGCTGCGGAGCGCCTCGCCGTAGCGGATGAGCACCGGATCGTTCGCTCCGGGCGGAACCGAGGAAAGGACATGGCTTGCCTGTCCGAGCGCGGCATTCACCGCCTCGCGGTCGTCGAACGCGAGGTTTCCTGCGCTTCCGGTCGCGTCGATCCGCCAACCGGCCGCGCGCAGCCGGTCTGCGATCCGCGAGGCGGCGTAGCCCAGGCCGAAGATCAGCATCTGCTCCATCGCGCCCTTCTAGCCTCTGGAATTGCCGCCGAAAGCACCTAAGACGAGGCCATGGATATCCTCAGCAATCCCGAAATGGCTGATGCGGTGGTCGAACCGCCGCATGGCCCCACCGCGATCCGCCGCGAAGACTATCGCCCGTTCCCCTGGCGCGTGCCCGAAATCGGCCTGAACTTCACCCTCGGGCTCGAAAAGACGAGGGTGCAGGCGAAGCTCATGGTCGAGCCGAACCCCGCGGCCGAGGCCGACGACGTGCTGCGCCTCAACGGCGACGGCCTGACCCCGCTCGGCGTGTGGGTGGATGGTGCCCTGTCCAACGATTGGACGATCGACGGCGGCGACCTGTTGATTCCGCTCAGCGGCGACAAGCACGAGATCGGCATCGACACCGAAATCGATCCTTCGGCCAACAGCCGGCTCGAAGGGCTGTATGCCTCGAACGGCATGCTCTGCACCCAGTGCGAGGCTGAAGGGTTCCGGCGGATCACGTTCTTCCCCGATCGCCCGGACGTGCTGTCGACATACCGCGTGCGCATGCAGGGCGACAAGGCGCGATTCCCGGTGCTCTTGTCCAACGGCAATTGCGAAAGCTCGGGCGAGAACGGCGACGGCACGCATTGGGCCGAATGGCACGATCCGTGGCCGAAGCCGTGCTATCTGTTCGCGCTGGTCGCCGGCGATCTCGTCGCCAACCGCGACAGCTTCACCACGATGAGCGGGCGCGAAGTCGCGCTGGCGATCTGGGTGCGGGAAGGCGATCTGCCGCGCACCGACCACGCGATGCGCTCACTGAAGCGCGCGATGAAGTGGGACGAGGAAGTGTTCGGCCGCGAATACGATCTCGACGTGTTCAACATCGTGGCGGTCAGCGATTTCAACATGGGCGCGATGGAGAACAAGGGCCTCAACGTCTTCAACACCCGCTATGTGCTCGCCGACCCGGAGACTGCGACCGACGGCGATTACGACGCGATCGAAGGGGTGATCGCGCACGAATACTTCCACAACTGGTCGGGCAACCGGGTGACCTGCCGCGACTGGTTCCAGCTCAGCCTGAAGGAAGGCTTCACCGTGCTGCGCGACCAGTTGTTCAGCCAGGACATGGGCAGCGCGGCGGTCAAGCGGATCGAGGACGTGCGGGTTCTGCGCGCGGTGCAGTTTCCCGAAGATTCGGGGCCGCTCGCGCATCCGATCCGGCCCGATTCGTACCAGGAGATCTCGAACTTTTACACTTCGACCGTCTACAACAAGGGCGCCGAAGTGATCCGGATGATGCGCACGATTGCCGGGCCCGAGCGTTTCCGCAAAGGGTGCGATCTCTATTTCGCGCGCAACGACGGCACCGCGGCGACGTGCGAGGATTTCGTCGGCGCGATCGAGGATGGCGCGGGGCTGGACCTGTCGCAGTTCCGCCTGTGGTACAGCCAGGCGGGAACGCCCAAGGTGACGGTCGAGCAGGAACAGCGGGGCGATATCGCCGTAGTCCGCCTGCGCCAGACGGTGCCGCCCACTCCGGGACAACCTGACAAGCAGCCAATGGTAGTGCCGCTGCGGCTCGCGCTGTTCGACCGCGAAACCGGCCGGCATCGCGGCGAGGAGCTGGTCGTTCTCGACCGGGTCCAGGCGGAGTTGAGCTTTCCTGGATTCGCGGCTCCGCCGGTGCTGTCGATCAACCGCGGGTTCTCCGCGCCGGTCGCGGTCGAACGCGAGCTGGCGCGCGAGGACCTGGTGTTCCTCGCCGGCCACGATGACGATCCGTTCGCCCGCTACGAAGCGATGCAGGAGCTGGTCGTCGGGCATCTGACGCAGGTGCTCGGCGGGTTTCTGTCCGACCGCCAGCGCGAGGCGGGCTACGAAGCGATCGGCGAAGCGCTTGCTTCGGCGCTCGACGATCCCGCGCTCGACGACCTGATGCGCGGCGAGCTGATGATCCTTCCGGGGCAGAGCTATCTTTCGGAGCAGTTCCTGGTCTCGGATCCGGGCGCGATCCACGCCGAGCGCGAAGGACTGAAATCCTGGCTCGGCAAGCGGCTCGAGGATCGCCTGACGGCGCTGCACGAACGCGCCAGCGCGATTGTCTACAGCCTCGACCCGTCCGCTCGGGGCGCGCGCAAGGTGAAGGCCCAGGCGCTCACCTACCTTGCGGCGGCCAACCCGGCGCTCGCCGCCGAGCTCGCCGCCCGGCAATATCGTGCGGCCGACAACATGACCGACCGGCAGAGTGCGCTCTCGGTGCTCGCCGGCCTCGGCGCGCGCGAACGCGACGAGCTGCTGGCCGACTTCCACGCCCGCTACGCGGGCAACGCGCTGGTGATCGACAAATGGTTCAGCCTCCAGTCGGGCTCGCTCCATCCGGACGTGCTCGCGCAAGTCCGGGCATTGGCGAGCCACGTCGATTTCACCATCCGCAACCCCAATCGGGTGCGCTCGCTCTACATGCCGTTCACCGGGACTGCGCTTGGCTTCCACGCGCCGGGCGGCGAGGGCTACCGGATGCTCGGCGACCTGATCCTGCAGCTCGACCCGCTCAATCCGCAGACCGCCGCCCGGTTCGTGCCGCCGCTCGGGCGCTGGCGGCGGGTCGAGCCGCAGCGCTCGGCGCTGATGCGCGCGGAACTCGAACGGATCGCCTCCGCGCCCGGGCTCTCGCGCGACACTTACGAGCAGGCGAGCAAGAGCCTCTCTTGAGCGATCCCCGCGCGCACGAGGAAGTCGAAGTCATCCGCGCCGCCGGGCTCGAAAGCGTGCCGCACGGCTTTCTCGGGCGGCGCGGCGGCGTGTCGAAGGGCGACGTTGCCGGGCTCAATGTCGGGCTCGGCTCGGGCGACGATCCGGCCGCGACCGTCGAGAATCGCCGCCGCGCCGCCGCGGCGGTGCTGCCGGGTGCGAGGCTGGTCGGGTTGCACCAGTATCACTCGGCCGAGTGCGTGACGGTCACCGAGCCGTGGGACGATACGCGCCGGCCGCGCGCGGATGCGCTGGTCACCGCGCAGCCGGGCCTATTGCTCGGCATATTGACCGCGGATTGCGCCCCGGTCCTGCTCGCAGACAACGAAGCGGGCGTAGTCGGCGCCGCCCATGCCGGCTGGCGCGGCGCGCATGGCGGCGTTGTTGAAGCGGCAGTCGAAGCGATGATTGCGCTGGGCGCACGGCGCGAGCGGATCGCCGCCGCGGTCGGGCCGTGCATCGGCCAGGCAAGCTACGAAGTGGGCGATGATTTCCGCGCGCAGTTCGCGGACCAGGACGAACGGTTCTTCGCCCCGGGGCGGCCGGGTCACCGGCAGTTCGGTCTCGCCGGCTATGTCGAGGGACGTCTCGCCGGTGCGGGGGTCGGCCGGATCGCGCGGCTCGAGCTCGACACTTATGCCGACCCGGCGCGCTTCTATTCCTACCGGCGCTCGGTTCACGCCGGGGAGCCCGCCTACGGACGGCAATTCTCGCTGATCGGCTTGCCGGTTCCGGGCTAGGCGGAAAGCCGTAGCAAAAGCGCCAAAATGCCTGTTGGCATCGCTGGCCCGCTCGTCTATCAGCCCGCCCAAGTCGGCACCGATAGCGGGTTTCCCAAGTCTTGCATTCGGTGCACGCGGCGGGATTTCCTGGCGCGCGGCGGTTTCGAATTTCAGGCTCAGCAGGCGGACGCTGCCGCTTGCGGCCTTGGCAAGCAAGGCAGGGTTGATGGCGGATATGAGTGGAACTGCGGCTCCGGAGGCGCTCCCCGGAACGGAGGGCGACGGAGTCCGGAGGCGCGACTTTATCAATATTGCCGCGATCAGTGCGGCGGGCGTCGGCGGGATCGCCACGCTGGTTCCGCTGGTCAGCCAGATGTGGCCGTCGGCCGACGTGCTCGCAGAGAGCTCGACCGACGTTGACCTCACCGGGATCATGCCAGGGCAGGCGATCAAGGCGGTGTTCCGCAAGCAGCCGCTGTTCATCCATAACCTGACACCGAAGGAAATCGCCGAGGCGGACGCGGTTCCGCTGTCCGAACTGCGCGACCCGCAGACGCTGGAGGAGCGGACCAAGGAAGGCCACACCAACTGGCTGATCATGATCGGCGTGTGCACGCACCTCGGCTGCATTCCGCTGGGCGTCGGCGAGGGCGAGCCGAAGGGCGAGTTCGACGGCTATTTCTGCCCGTGTCACGGTTCGCAATACGACAGCGCCGGGCGCATCCGCAAAGGCCCCGCGCCGAAGAACCTGGTGGTGCCCGATTACAAATTCACTTCCGACACCACCGTGACGGTCGGCTGAGGCGAAAGAGAGGGGTCATGAGCTTTCCCTGGGCGAGGCAGTACGCGCCGTCGCATCCCATGATGAAGTATCTCGACGAGAAGCTGCCGCTGCCGCGCCTCGTCTATAACGCGATCGGGGGCGGCTATCCGGTGCCGCGCAACCTCAATTACATGTGGAATTTCGGCGTGCTCGCCGGGTTCTGCCTGGTGCTGCAGATCGTCACCGGGATCATCCTGGCGATGCATTACGCGGCGAACGGCGCGATCGCGTTCGATTCGGTCGAGCACATCATGCGCGACGTCAACTGGGGCTGGCTGATCCGCTATGCCCACGCCAACGGCGCGGCGGCGTTCTTCGCGGTGATCTACCTGCACATCTTCCGCGGGTTCTATTACGGCTCGTACAAGGCCCCGCGCGAGATGGTCTGGCTGATCGGCGTGACGATCTTCCTGCTGATGATGGCGACCGCGTTCATGGGCTACGTGCTCCCCTGGGGCCAGATGAGCTTCTGGGCCTCGCAGGTGATCACCAACCTGTTCAGCGCGATCCCGATTGTCGGTGAGCCGGTGCGCGAATGGTTGCTCGGCGGCTTCGCGCCCGACAACGCGACGTTGAACCGCTTCTTCAGCCTGCATTACCTGCTGCCGTTCGTGATCGCGGGCGCGGTGATCCTGCACATCTGGGCGCTGCACATTCCCGGCTCTTCGAACCCGACCGGGGTCGAGGTGCGCAAGGAAAGCGACACCGTGCCGTTCCACCCGTACTACACGGCGAAGGACGGCTTTGGGCTGGCGGTGTTCCTCTTCATCTACTGCGCGTTCGTGTTCTTCATGCCGAACGCGCTCGGCCACCCGGACAACTACATTCCGGCCAATCCGCTCGCGACCCCGGCCGAGATCGTGCCCGAATGGTACTTCTGGCCGTACTACGCGATCCTGCGCTCGTTCACGTTCGCGATCTGGTTCATCCCGGCCAAGCTGATGGGCGTGCTGGCGATGTTCAGCGCGATCCTGGTGTGGTTCTTCCTCCCCTGGCTCGACACCTCGCCGGTGCGCTCGGGGCGGTTCCGCCCGGCGTTCAAGTGGTTCTTCTGGGCGCTGGTGGTCGACGTGCTGGTGCTCGGGTACTGCGGCGGCTCGCCGGCCGAAGAGCCCTATCTGATGATCAGCCAGATCGCGACCGCGTACTATTTCCTCCACTTCTTCGTCATCCTGCCGATCCTCGCGCTGATGGAGCGGCCGCTGCCGCTGCCGTTCTCGATCACCGAGGCCGTGCTCGGCGCGGACGACGAAGCCCGGCTGGCAGCCCAGAGCTGAACGGCAGACCAAGGAAGCGAAACGATGATCCGCAAACTCGCCATCCTGATCGGCCTGTTTTTCGCCTTCGCGGTGCTGCTCGCATTCGGCAGCGGCGTGGCGACCGTGATCGGCCAGGGCTATCTCCGCGATCCCTCGGCCGCGGCCGAATTCCACAAGCAGCCGCGCGCGCTGGCGCTGCCGAGCGATGGGCCGTTCGGCCGGTTCGACCGCCGGCAATTGCAGCGCGGCTTTGCGGTGTACGACCAGGTCTGCAAGTCGTGCCACGCACTGCAACAAGTCGCGTTCCGCAACCTCGCCGACCTCGGCTACAGCGATGCCGAGATCAAGGCGATCGCCAAGAGCTACCAGATTCCGCATTACGACGCGAACACCGGCGAGGTCACCACCACGCCCGGCTTGCCGACCGATCACTTCCCGCCCGTGCTCTATTCGGGCACCGGCCATCCGCCCGATCTCTCGCTGATCACCAAGGCGCGCGAAGGCGGGGCGCCCTACGTCCATTCGCTACTGACCGGGTTCACCACCCAGCCGGCCGAGCTGCTCAGGAAGTTCCCGGATTCGAAGACGCCGGACGGGCTCTACTACAACCCGTACTTCGCGAACCTCAACATCGCGATGCCGCCGCCGCTGACCGCGAACGGCCAGGTGACTTATTCCGACGGCACTCCGGCGACGATCGACCAGATGGCAACCGACGTGTCGGCCTTCCTCGTGTGGACCGCCGAGCCTACGCTCGAGAAGCGGCGCCAGGTCGGCTGGCCGGTGTTGATCTTCCTGCTGTTCGGCACCGGGCTTGCGTACATGGCGTACAAGAACGTCTGGGCCGACAAGAAGCCGAAGAAGAAGGGCTGACGCGCTCCGTCCGCCGGGGGAGAATCGCATGACGCCGGATGAGCTCAAGGCGCTGATCCGCACCGTCCCCGATTTCCCCCGGCAGGGGATCATGTTCCGCGACATCACCACGCTGCTGGCGAGCGGCGAGGGCCTGACCGCTGCAGTCGAGCAGATCTCGCAGCGTGCCCGCGCGGTCGGTTGCGGCGCGGTCGCCGGGATGGAAGCGCGCGGGTTCATCTTCGGCGCGGCCGTCGCTTCGCTGCTGATGCTGGGCTTCGTGCCGGTGCGCAAGGCGGGCAAGCTGCCGGTGCCGACGATCGGGATCGATTACGCGCTCGAATACGGCACCGCGCGGCTGGAGATCGATCCGACGCTGATCGCGCCGGGCGAGCGGATCATCATCGTCGACGATCTCATCGCCACCGGCGGCACCGCGCTCGCGGCCGCGCAACTGCTGCGCCAGGCCGGCGCAGTGGTCGACCGGGCGCTGTTCGTGATCGACCTGCCCGACCTGGGCGGCGCGGAACTGCTGCGCGCCAACGGGATCGAGGTCGATGCGCTGATGGCGTTCGAGGGCGATTGACGGAAGGTGCCTCGCGATGGCAGGGCTGCCGTCGCTGCGGGTATAGCATAGTGGTAATGCACTAGCCTTCCAAGCTAGCTAGGCGGGTTCGATTCCCGCTACCCGCTCCAGCCTCAAGGCTTGAACCGCGCCCCGCGGATGTGGGTGAAGCGCTCGCCGGCCACTTCATACATCGCGATCGTCTCGACCACGCGGCTGTCCCCGGCCTTCGTCGGCCAGATTTCGAAGTCGGGCCAATCCTTGAAGGTGTCGAACGTGGTGCGGCAGTGCATCGCGATGCGGGTGGGGGTGACGACCACGTCGAGCGGGGTGACCACCTCGGTGATGTGCGCCTTCACTTCGCGATAGAAGTCGAGAATCGCGTCGCGGCCGTCGATGCGCTTCATCGCGCCCAGCTCGAATACCACGTCGTCGGCGTAGAACCGGCCGAAGCCGGCGAAGTCGTTCGCGTTGAACGCGGCGACATAGCTGCGGAATTGCTCTTCGGTCATTTCCCCTCCCAGAACGCCATGTTGTCGATCAGCCGGGTGCCGCCGATGCGCGCCGCGACCAGCAGCCGCGCGGGTCGCGGTTCGGGGTAATCGACCTCGTAAAGCTCTTCCAGGGTCTCGGGGTCGGCCACCGCCGTGTAATCGATCGAATCGAAGCCGTTGAACAGCAGCACCGCCTCGAGCCCCGCCAGCCCGTCGCCCACCGGTTCGCCCGCCTCGATCCGCTGGATCGCCGCGCGCATCGCGCGGGGCAGCTCGGCGGCTTTCGCGCGCTGCTCGGGCGAAAGGTACGCGTTGCGGCTGCTCAGCGCGAGCCCGTCGGCCTCGCGCACGGTTGCCACGCCGACGATGTTCTCGGGCGCGGGCTGCGCCAGGTCGAGATCGCGTGCCATCCGGCGGATCACCGCGAGCTGTTGCCAGTCCTTTTCGCCGAACACCGCGATGTCGGGCTGGACCTGGTTGAAAAGCTTCAGCACCACCGTCGCCACCCCGTCGAAATGCCCGGGGCGCGCCGCGCCGCACAGGCCTTCGCTGACGCCGGAGACCGAGACTTTGGTGGCAAAGCCCGGCGGATAGACCTCCGTGGCTTCGGGCGCCCACAGCAGGTCGACCCCCTCGGCCTCGAGCAGCGCGGCATCCTCGGCCAGCCGGCGCGGATAGGCCGAAAGGTCCTCGTTCGGGCCGAACTGCGTCGGATTGACGAAGATCGAAACCACCACGCGAGGCGCCAGCTGTTTCGCGCGGCGCACCAGCGCCAGATGGCCGTCGTGCAGCGCCCCCATCGTCGGGACCAGCGCGAGCTGCCCGGCGGCGCGCAGATCGGGAAGGGCGGCGCGGAGCGCGGCGAGCGTGTTCACGGTATGCATGCGCCGCCGCTCATCCCGCGCCCGGGCTGCAAAAGCAAGAGGGCGGGCCCTTGCTCCAAGCCCG
>DASVLP010000036.1:0-21304 GCA_036384795.1 Sphingomonadaceae bacterium
CAACGCCGCTTCGTGCGTTAACCCTGGCACATGGGAGGGGCCAACCGCTCCTTCGCACGCGTCGTCGCTTGGGGGAGCCCGAACGGAGATGCCCCCATGCGACGCCCCCTTGCGCTGCTCACCATTGCCCTTGCCGCCCTGCCGCTCGCCGGTTGCGTGACCGACGATTACGGCTCGGGCTACGGCTATCGCGACGGTTACTACGACGGCGGCCGCTATGGCCGCGGCTATTACGGCGACCGCTACGGTTACGACGACGGCTACTACGGCTCGCCCTACGACGTGTGGTATGACGGCTATTACGGCCCGATCGAAGACGGTTACTGGGGCGGCGACGGCTACTTCTGGTACAGCAGCGGGCGCGACTGGCGCCGGGGCGACGGCAACCACTTCCGTCGCGGAGCTTACGGCAACTATCGCCACTACCGGTTCGACGACCGCGGCCGCGGCCGCGACAACGTCGGCCGCGGCGACGAGCGCGACTGGGGCCGCTACAACCGCGGCGGCGACCGCAGCTACGATCGCGACCAGGGCTATCGCCGCGGCGAGGGCTACCATCGCGGCGACCGCTGAAGCCTGCGAAGCGTTTGCCCGCAGCCGGACCTTCACCGGCGCCCGTGCGTTATCGCTTTCAAGACGGGGCAACGATGAACACCGCTCCTCGCCACATCCGGGGCAGCGCCGATGGAGAAAAACCGATGAAACGCTCGACCATGGCCCTCGCCGGCCTTTCCCTGATCGCGCTGCCGCTCGCCGGCTGCGTCACCGACGGCTACGGCTACGGCGGCTCCGTCGCCTGGACCGATGCGCCGTACGACATGTATTACGACAACTACTACGGCCCGATCTACGACGGCTACTGGGGCGGCGACGGGTTCTTCTATTACCGCACCAGCGTGAACGACCGCAGCTATCACCGGGGCGACCACAACCACTTCCGCCACGATCAGGGCAGCGGCAACTGGCATCGCTATCAGGGAACCACTCACCAGCCGCCGCGGGGCACGCGGATGCCGCACTGGACCGGCAACCGCGGCAGCAACGGCGGCGGCCACCGGGGCCACCGCTAAAGCGCTTCTTCCGGGCGAGGGCGGGCCGGCGCCCGTCCTCGTCGGTGTCGCTGAGGCCCGGCGCGACACGACGCAATGTGACTCCCCTGCCACACCTGCGGCCAAATTGCTGCACCGCACCAAACGCACCGTTGCCGCTCTCTCGGCTCGCTCCTACCTGCGCCGTCCTCGCTTCGGCGAGCAACAAGTAGGAGTACCAGTTAGTGAAAAAATTTGCATTTGCCGCCGCTGCGATCGCGGCCGTCGCCGCCACGCCGGCTTTCGCGCAGGATGAGGCCAAGCCCGTCAGCGTGTTCGTCGGACCGGTGGTCGGCTGGGATCACGTGCGGCTCAGCGACGGTGGCGACAGCGCCACGGACGACGGCGTGCTCTACGGCGTGAACGCCGGGGCGGACTTCGTGGTCGGGCAAGGCGCCATGTTCGTCGGCGTTGAGGGCGAAGTGACCGATTCCAACACGTCGGAGAACGTGGACGACATCGTCGCCCCGGGCGACACCGCCAGCATCGACGCGGGCCGCAATCTCTATGCCGGCTTGCGCCTCGGCACCGGCGTCGGCGACAAGACCAAGGTCTATCTGAAGGGCGGCTACAGCAACGCGCGCTTCAACGGCACTTACGACGACGGCGTGGACGTCTATCGCGGCCACGACGATCTCGAGGGCTGGGTGCTGGGCGCGGGCGTCGAAGCCAAGCTTTCGCCGGTGATGCTGCGCCTCGAATACCGCTACACCAACTATGGCCGCGTTAACATCGAAGGGCTCGACACCGGCGTCAACGCCGAGCGTCACCAGGTGGTGGCCGGCGCGTTCTTCGCGTTCTGATCGCGCGATAGCGACGATGACAAAAGGGCGGGCGGCGTTTCGGCGCCGTCCGCCCCTTTCGATCCGGCGGGCCGGTTGACCGCACGTGCGATTTCCCCTAGGGGCGCCCACGACCGAGGGCAGGGCCTGGCCCAGCCGCGGACGATAGAGCTGAACATTGGCGGCGCGGTTCTGTTACCGGAGCGGCCGTCAAAGTAACCCGGCGCTGACCCGGGTGGAGCGTTTCGAGCTCGCCTCATGCCGCATTTGCGCGGCCATTTCCCGGCGTTGCCGGGGCGACGGCGAACTTCCTCTCTCCACCGGCCATCGGCGCCTCAGGCGAGGTGAAGAGATTTAATGCCCACGATCAACCAGCTGGTCCGCAAGGGCCGCGTGCCGCAGAAGGCCAAGAGCAAGGTCCCTGCGATGGAGGCGAACCCGCAGAAGCGCGGCGTCTGCACCCGCGTCTATACCACCACCCCGAAGAAGCCGAACTCGGCTTTGCGCAAGGTCGCCAAGGTGCGCCTGACCAACCAGCGCGAGGTGATCACCTACATTCCGGGCGAAGGCCACAACCTGCAGGAGCACTCGGTGGTGCTGATCCGCGGCGGGCGTGTGCGCGACCTTCCGGGCGTGCGCTATCACGTGCTGCGCGGCGTGCTCGACACGCAAGGGGTCAAGGACCGCAAGCAGAGCCGTTCGAAGTACGGCGCCAAGCGCCCGAAATAGCATTTTATGAGCCCCCGCGCAGCGGGGGCCTCGTGCAGCGAGCGCGGTGCGGGCGGCCTGAGGTCCCCGCCTTCGCGGGGACTCACGGAAGAGAAGGAATTACCGATGTCACGTCGTCGTCGTCCCGAGAAGCGGGAAATTCTGCCTGATCCCAAGTTCGGTGATCAGGTGCTGTCGAAGTTCATGAACAACCTGATGCTCGACGGAAAGAAGAGCGTTGCCGAGAACATCGTCTACGGCGCGCTCGACACGGTCGAGCAGCGCGCGAAGACCGATCCGATCGCGGTGTTCCATGAAGCGCTGAACAATGTGAAGCCCGCGATCGAGGTGCGCAGCCGCCGCGTCGGCGGCGCGACCTACCAGGTGCCGGTCGAGGTGCGCCCGGAGCGCGCCCAGGCGCTGGCGATCCGCTGGCTGATCTCGGCGGCGCGGGGCCGCGCGGAAACGACGATGTCGGCGCGCCTCTCGGGCGAGCTGATGGATGCGGCGAACAACCGCGGCAACGCGGTGAAGAAGCGCGAGGACACCCACCGGATGGCCGACGCCAACCGCGCGTTCTCGCATTACCGCTGGTAAGGGCGCGCCGGACTTACAACGGTCACAAACGTAACTATATCGGGGGCGCCGTCAGGCACCTCCACACATTCTAGGGAATTCACCATGGCACGCAGCCATCCGATCGAACGCTACCGCAATATCGGCATCATGGCGCACATCGACGCCGGCAAGACCACCACGACCGAGCGGATCCTGTACTACACCGGCAAGTCCTACAAGATCGGCGAAGTGCACGATGGCGCCGCGACGATGGACTGGATGGAGCAGGAGCAGGAGCGCGGGATCACGATCACCTCGGCTGCGACCACCACGTTCTGGAAGGCCGAGGACGGCAACGGCCCCGAGCACCGCATCAACATCATCGACACCCCGGGCCACGTCGACTTCACGATTGAAGTCGAGCGCAGCTTGCGCGTCCTCGACGGCGCGGTCGCGGTGTTCGACGGCGTCGCGGGCGTGGAGCCCCAGTCCGAGACCGTCTGGCGCCAGGCCGACAAGTACGGCGTTCCCCGGATGTGCTTCATCAACAAGCTCGACCGTACCGGGGCCGATTTCTTCTACTGCGTGCAGTCGATCATCGACCGGCTCGGCGCGACGCCGCTGGTGATGTACCTGCCGATCGGCGCCGAGAGCGATCTCAAAGGCGTGGTCGACCTGGTCGAGAACCGCGGCATCGTGTGGCAGGATGAGAGCCTCGGCGCGAAGTTCGACTATGTCGACATCCCCGCCGATCTTGCCGATCAGGCCGCGGAATACCGCGAGAAGCTGATCGAGCTCGCCGTCGAGCAGGACGACGAGGTGATGGAAGCCTATCTCGAAGGCCAGGTCCCCGATACCGCCACGCTCAAGAAACTGATCCGCAAGGGCACCCTGGCGCGCGCGTTCGTGCCCGTGGTGTGCGGCTCTGCGTTCAAGAACAAGGGCGTCCAGCCGCTGCTCGACGCGGTGGTCGACTACATGCCGAGCCCGCTCGACGTGCCGGCGATCAAGGGCCACAAGCCCGACAGCGACGAGGAAGACAGCCGCCCGTCGAGCGACGACGCGCCGTTCTCCGCGCTGGCGTTCAAGATCATGAACGATCCGTTCGTCGGTTCGCTCACCTTCACCCGCATCTATTCGGGCAAGCTCTCGAAGGGCTCGTACCTGAACTCGGTGAAGGACAAGGACGAGAAGATCGGCCGCATGCTGCTGATGCACTCGAACAACCGCGAGGACATCGACGAGGCCTACGCGGGCGACATCGTCGCGCTCGCCGGGCTCAAGGAAACCACCACCGGCGACACGCTGTGCGCGAAGAACGCGCCGATCGTGCTCGAGCGGATGGAGTTTCCCGATCCGGTGATCGAGCTGTCGGTCGAGCCCAAGACCAAGGCCGACCAGGAAAAGATGGGCATCGCGCTCCATCGCCTCGCGGCCGAGGACCCGAGCTTCCGGGTGTCGACCGACCACGAGAGCGGGCAGACCATCATCAAGGGGATGGGCGAGCTCCACCTCGAGATCCTGGTCGACCGCATGAAGCGCGAGTTCAAGGTGGAAGCCAATGTCGGGGCGCCGCAGGTGGCGTACCGTGAATCGCTCGCGAAGCCGGTCGACGTCGACTACACCCACAAGAAGCAGTCGGGCGGCTCGGGCCAGTTCGGCCGCGTGAAGGTGCAGGTCAAGCCTGGCGAGCGCGGGCAGGGGATCAACTTCATCGACGAGATCAAGGGCGGCAACATCCCGCGCGAATACATCCCGTCGGTCGAAAAGGGCATGCGCGAGCAGGCCGAGAGCGGCTACCTGATCGGCTTCCCGATCATCGACTTCGACATTCACCTGGTGGACGGCGCATACCACGACGTCGACTCCTCGACGATCGCGTTCGAGATCGCCGGCCGCGGCGCGATGCGCGAAGTGGCCGAGAAGGCGGGCATCAAGCTGCTCGAGCCGATCATGAAGGTCGAGGTCGTCACCCCGGAGGAATTCATGGGCGACGTGATCGGCGACCTGAACTCCCGCCGCGGCCAGATTCAGGGCACCGACAGCCGCGGCAACGCCCAGGTCGTCGAGTCCCTCGTGCCGCTCGCGAACATGTTCGGCTACGTGAACGAGCTGCGCTCGTTCACCCAGGGCCGGGCCCAGTACACGATGCAGTTCTCGCATTATGACGAGGTCCCCGCGAATGTCGCGCAGGAGGTCAAGGAGAAGCTTGCCTAACGGCAAGCGAGCGTCTAGGGGCGGCGCCTGATTTAGGGGCCGCCGTCCCGGCAACTATCGAAGTCAAGGAAAACAGAGGTTTTAGAGCAATGGCGAAGGCAAAATTCGAGCGGACCAAGCCGCACTGCAACATCGGCACCATCGGTCACGTGGACCATGGCAAGACCACGCTGACGGCTGCGATCACCAAAGTGCTCGGCGCCCCGGTCGATTTCGCGAACATCGACAAGGCTCCTGAAGAGCGCGAGCGCGGCATCACCATCTCGACGGCGCACGTCGAGTACGAAACCGACGCGCGTCACTATGCGCACGTCGACTGCCCGGGTCACGCCGACTATGTGAAGAACATGATCACCGGCGCGGCGCAGATGGACGGCGCGATCCTGGTGGTTTCGGCCGCCGACGGCCCGATGCCGCAGACCCGCGAGCACATCCTGCTCGCCCGCCAGGTCGGCGTGCCGGCGCTGGTGGTGTTCATGAACAAGGTCGACCAGGTCGACGACGAAGAGCTGCTCGAGCTCGTCGAGCTCGAAATCCGCGAGCTCCTGTCCAGCTACGACTTCCCGGGCGACGATATTCCGATCGTCAAGGGTTCGGCGCTGGCCGGCCTCGAAGGCCGCGACCCCGAGATCGGCGAGAACGCGATCAAGGAACTGATGAAGGCGGTCGACGACCACATTCCGCAGCCCGCGCGTCCGCTCGACCGTCCGTTCCTGATGCCGATCGAAGACGTGTTCTCGATCTCCGGTCGCGGCACCGTCGTGACCGGCCGTGTCGAAGCCGGCAAGGTCAACGTCGGCGACGAAGTCGAGATCGTCGGCATCCGCGACACGCAGAAGACCACGGTCACCGGCGTCGAGATGTTCCGCAAGCTGCTCGACAGCGGCGAGGCGGGCGACAACATCGGCGCGCTGCTGCGCGGCACCGGCCGTGACGACGTCGAGCGCGGGCAGGTCCTGTCCAAGCCCGGCACCGTCACCCCGCACACCGAGTTCGACGCGGAAGTCTACGTGCTGTCGAAGGACGAGGGTGGCCGTCACACGCCGTTCTTCGCCAACTACCGCCCGCAGTTCTACTTCCGCACCACCGACGTGACCGGCGAAGTGATCCTTCCCTCGGGCACCGAGATGGTGATGCCCGGCGACAACGTGACGATCGGCGTGAAGCTGATCGCGCCGATCGCGATGGATGAAGGCCTGCGCTTCGCGATCCGCGAAGGTGGCCGCACCGTCGGTTCGGGGGTTGTCAGCAAGATCACGAAGTAATATAGGCCGCGCCGCTGCGGGATTCGTCCCGCGCGGCGCGGAACCTTTTGGAAGGGCCGCCCCTTCGCCGGGCATCCGGTAAGGCGGGGCGGTCTTTGTTTTTGGGAGGCTTCAAAACCTCCTCGGCTCTTTCGCATCGGTGTAGGACATGGAAGCTCAGAATATCCGCATTCGCCTCAAGGCGTTCGACCATCGCGTGCTCGATCAGGCGACGGGCGAAATTGCGGACACCGCGCGCCGGACAGGCGCGCTGATCCGGGGGCCCATTCCTCTGCCGACGCGGATCGAAAAGTTCACCGTGAACCGCGGCCCTCACATCGACAAGAAGTCGCGTGAGCAGTTCGAGGTTCGTACCTACAAGCGGCTGCTCGACATCGTGCAGCCCAACGCCCAGACGGTCGACGCGCTGATGAAGCTCGATCTGGCCGCCGGCGTCAACGTCGAGATCAAGCTCGCTTGATCCGGTGCGGCCCTGCGGGGCCGCAGACATAGGGATACCTCCGGCCCCTTCGGCCGGGCATGCGTCCCCCGTCTCGTTCCCGTTCGCGGGAACACTCGGCCCGGACGGGGCGCGCAAGGATTTTGGGCTGAACACGCACCCGGAAATGGTCCGGGTGCCTCTGTGTAGGAGTCTGGATCATGCGCACTGGCGTGATCGCTAAGAAAGTCGGGATGACCCGCCTGTTCCAGGAAGACGGTCGGCATGTGCCGGTGACCGTGCTTGCGCTGGAAGATTGCCAGGTGGTTTCGGTCCGCACCGGCGAGACGGACGGCTATGCCGCGGTCCAGCTCGGCGCGGGCGAGGCCAAGCAGAAGAATGTCGCCAAGCCGCAGCGCGAGCATTTCGCGAAGGCGCAGGTGGCCTTGAAGCACAAAGTGGCCGAGTTCCGCGTCGCCGAAGACGCGCTGCTCGAAGTGGGCGCGACCATCGCGGCCTCGCACTTCGTGCCTGGCCAATTGGTGGACATCAGCGGCCACACCCAGGGCAAGGGCTTTGCCGGCGCGATGAAGCGCTGGGGCTTCGGCGGCATGCGCGCGACGCACGGCGTCTCGATCAGCCACCGCGCCCACGGTTCGACCGGCAACCGCCAGGATCCGGGCCGCGTGTTCAAGGGCAAGAAGATGGCCGGCCACATGGGCGACCGTCAGCGCACCCAGCAGAACCTCGAAGTGGTCCGCACCGACGACGAGCGCGGCCTGATTTTCGTCAAAGGTTCGGTCCCGGGCGCGAAGAATTGCTGGCTGATGGTCCGGGATGCAGTGAAAGTCGCGCGCCACGCCGATGCTCCCTATCCGGCGGGTCTCAAGGGCGCCGCCAACGGCAACGAAGAAACTCCGGTCGATCAGACCGAAACCCCCATCGAAAACGAAGTGACGGAAACCGCGGCGGTCGAGACGCCGGCGGCGGAAGCGCCTGTCACCGAGACCGGTGGCGAAGGCCAGGAGGGCTGAACATGAAGGTCAAGGTTCAGACTCTCGACGGCAAGGCCGCCAAAGAGGCCGAAGTCGAGCTTTCGGACGCGGTGTTCGGCCTCGAGCCGCGCGCGGACATCCTCCACCGGGTCGTGACCTGGCAGCTCGAGAACCGCCGCGGCACCGCCCGCGCGGCGCGCGAGCGCTCGGATGTCGCGCGCACCGGCAAGAAGTTCGGTCGCCAGAAGGGTGGCGGCACCGCCCGCCACGGCGATCGCAAGGCGCCGATCTTCATCGGCGGCGGCAAGGCCCATGGCCCCCGCCGGCGCGATTTCGAGATTTCGCTCAACAAGAAGATCCGCGCGCTCGGCCTCAAGATGGCGCTCTCCGCCAAGGCCAGGGACGGCCTGGTGGTGATCGACAGCCTCGAGCTCAAGGACGCCAAGACCAAGGTTCTTGCCGGCCAGCTTGCGAAAGCAGGCTGGGGCAAGAAAGTCCTGGTGATCGACGGCGAAAGCGTGAGCGAGGGCTTCGCCCGCGCGGCCGGCAACCTGAAGGGCATCAACGTCCTCCCGGCGGTCGGCGCGAACGTCTACGACATTCTGAAGCATGACACGCTGGTGCTGACCCGCGCTGCGGTCGAGAAGCTGGAGGCGCGGTTCGCCCTCCCGGGAGGGGCTAAGTGATGGCTAAGGCCAAGAAGCAGGACATCGATCCGCGTCACTACGACGTGATCCTGTCCCCCCACATCACCGAGAAATCGACCCTGCTGTCCGAGAACAACGCGGTCGTGTTCAAGGTTGCCGGCGACGCGACCAAGCCGCAGATCAAGGAAGCGGTCGAGGCGCTGTTCGACCGCAAGGTGAAGAGCGTGAACACGCTGGTCACCAAGGGCAAGAGCAAGCGCTGGAAGGGCAAGCCCTACACGCGCTCCGACATCAAGAAGGCCGTCGTGACCCTCGCCGCGGGCGAGGAATCGATCGACGTCACCAGCGGGATCTGAGGCGCAAGGCAATGGCACTCAAGCACTACAAACCGACTAGCCCCGCCCGTCGCGGCCTGGTGCTGGTCGACAAGTCGGCGCTCTACAAGGGCAAGCCGGTCAAGGCCCTGACCGAGGGCAAGAACAAGACCGGCGGCCGCAACAACAAGGGCCATGTGACGTCGCGCGGCAAGGGCGGCGGGCACAAGCAGAAGTACCGCTATGTGGATTTCAAGCGCCGCAAGTGGGACGTGGCCGGCACGATCGAGCGGATCGAATACGATCCCAACCGCACCGCGTTCATCGCGCTGGTGAAGTACGAGGACGGCGAGCTCGCCTATATCCTCTGCCCGCAGCGGGTGGCGGTCGGCGATCAGATCGTGGCGGGCGAACGGACCGACGTGAAGCCGGGCAACGCGATGCTGCTGAGCCAGATGCCGGTCGGCACGATCTGCCACAACGTCGAGATGAAGCCGGGCAAGGGCGGCCAGATCGCCCGTTCGGCCGGCACGTACGTGCAGGTCGTCGGTCGCGACCGCGGTCTGGTGATCGTGCGCCTGAACTCGGGCGAGCAGCGCTATCTGCGCGGCGACGGGATGGGTACGGTCGGTGCGGTGTCGAACCCCGACAACTCGAACCAGACCCTCGCCAAGGCCGGCCGCAAGCGCTGGATGGGCCGGCGTCCGCTGACCCGCGGCGTCGCCAAGAACCCGGTCGACCACCCGCACGGCGGCGGTGAAGGCCGCACCTCGGGCGGCCGCCATCCGGTCACCCCATGGGGCAAGCCGACCAAGGGTGCGCGCACCCGGCACAACAAGCAGACGGACAAGATGATCATCCGTTCGCGTCATGCGAAGAAGAAGAGGTAAGCAATGGCTCGTTCCGTCTGGAAAGGCCCGTTCGTCGAGCTCAGCCTGCTGAAGAAGGCCGAGACCGCGCAGGATCAGGGCAACCGCGCCGGTCCGATCAAGACCTGGTCGCGCCGTTCGACGATCCTGCCGCAGTTCGTCGGCCTGACGTTCAACGTCTACAACGGCCAGAAATTCATTCCCGTCTCGGTCAACGAGGACATGGTCGGCATGAAGCTCGGCGAGTTCGCGCCCACGCGCAATTTCCCCGGCCACGCCGCCGACAAGAAGGGCAAGCGCTGATGGGCAAGCAGAAGGCACCCCGCCGCGTCGCGGAGAACGAGGCGCTGGCGGTCGGCACCACGATCCGTGGTTCGGCGCAGAAGCTCAATCTCGTCGCCGGCCTGATCCGCGGCAAGAAGGCCGAAGAGGCGATGAACATCCTCGCCTTCTCGAAGCGGGCGATGGCGCGCGACGCGCAGAAGGTGCTCGCGAGCGCGATCGCCAACGCCGAGAACAACCACAACCTCGACGTCGACGCGCTGGTCGTGGCCGAGGCGAGCGTCGGCAAGTCGATCACCATGAAGCGTTTCCACACGCGCGGCCGTGGCAAGTCCACGCGCATCCTCAAGCCGTTCAGCCGGCTGCGCATCGTGGTCCGCGAAGCTGAGGAGGCCTGATCCATGGGTCACAAGACGAACCCCATCGGCCTGCGCCTGCAGATCAACCGGACCTGGGACAGCCGCTGGTACGCCGAAGGGCGCGACTACGCGAAGCTGCTCAAGGAAGACCTTCAGATCCGCAAGTACGTGATCGAGAACCTGCCGCAGGCGGCAATCTCGAAAGTGGTGATCGAGCGTCCGGCCAAGCTGTGCCGCGTGTCCATCTATGCCGCGCGCCCCGGCGTGATCATCGGCAAGAAGGGCGCCGACATCGAGAAGCTGCGCGCCAAGCTCGCGACGATGACGGCGAGTGACGTGAAGCTCAACATCGTCGAAATCCGCAAGCCGGAGATCGACGCCAAGCTCGTCGCGCAGGGCGTGGCGGACCAGCTGGTGCGCCGCATCGCGTTCCGCCGGGCGATGAAGCGCGCGGTGCAGTCCGCGCTGCGCCTGGGCGCCGAAGGCATCCGGATCACCTGCGGCGGCCGCCTGGGCGGCGCCGAGATCGCCCGCGTCGAATGGTACCGCGAAGGCCGGGTGCCGCTGCATACGCTGCGCGCGAACGTCGACTATGCCGAAGCCGAGGCGCTGACCGCCTATGGCGTGATCGGGATCAAGTGCTGGATCTTCAAGGGCGAGATCTTCGCCCACGATCCGATGGCGCAGGACCGGCTGATGATGGAGGCTCAAACCTCCGGCGTCCGGCCCGCACGTTGATTTTGGCACGTCGAGCTGGGTAACGGATCATGCTGCAACCGAAGAAAACCAAGTTCCGCAAGGCGCACAAGGGCCGCATCCATGGCAACGCCAAGGGTGGCACCGCGCTCAATTTCGGCTCGTACGGGCTGAAGGCGATGGAGCCGGAGCGGATCACCGCCCGTCAGATCGAGGCCGCGCGCCGCGCGATCACGCGCCACATCAAGCGCCAGGGGCGCTTGTGGATCCGCGTGTTCCCCGACGTGCCGGTGTCGAAGAAGCCCGCCGAAGTCCGCCAGGGCAAGGGCAAGGGCGCGGTCGAATACTGGGCCGCGCGGGTGAAGCCGGGCCGGATCCTGTTCGAGCTCGACGGGGTTCCGGGGCCGATCGCCGCGGTCGCGTTCGAGCGCGCGGCGATGAAGCTGCCGATCAAGACGAAGGTCGTCGCCCGCCTTGGCGACACCTCGCACCTGGAGGGTTGAGATGAGCGCCGCCGAAGACCTTCGCGCCAAGACCGACGATCAGCTTTCGGCTGATCTCGTGGAACTGAAGCGCGAGCAGTTCAACTTGCGGTTCCAGGCCGCGACCAACCAGATCGAACGGCCCGCGCGCATCCGCGAGGTCCGCCGCGAGATCGCGCGGATCAAGACATTGCAGAACGAGCGGTCGGCTAACGCCGCCCGGGGGCAAGGCGAGCGCTCGCGCGCCGCGGCGAAGTAAGGAAGACACGATGCCCAAGCGTATCCTGGTGGGGACCGTGGTCTCCGACAAGACCGACAAGACCGTGACGGTGCTCGTCGAGCGCAAGGTGCGGCACCCGCTCTACGGGAAGATCGTCCGCCGCTCGAAGAAGTACCACGCGCACGACGAGGACAACGCGTTCCACACCGGCGAAACGGTGCGGATCGAGGAAACCCGGCCGATCTCGAAGACCAAGACCTGGAAGGTTCTCGACCGGGTCTCGGCAGGCAAGGGCCAGGCGCTCGAAGCCAACCTCGACGTCGAGGCATGACGTGAGCCCCGGCGCAGGCCGGGGCCTCCATCCGCCGGCGCAACGCTTGCGGCACGAGGTCCCTGCCTCCACAGGGACTCACGAAGAGTAAGAGTTTTTAAGAAGGAAGCGGATCGATGATCCAGATGCAGTCCAACCTCGACGTCGCGGACAACAGCGGCGCGAAGCGCGTCCAGTGCATCAAGGTGCTGGGCGGCTCCAAGCGCCGCACCGCGGGCGTGGGCGACGTGATCGTCGTCTCGGTGAAAGAGGCGCAGCCGCGGGCGCGCGTGAAGAAGGGCGACGTTCACCGCGCGGTGATCGTGCGTACCAAGAAGGACGTCCGCCGCCCCGATGGCAGCGTGATCCGCTTCGACACCAACGCCGCGGTGCTGGTGAACAAGAGCGAGGAGCCGATCGGCACCCGCATCTTCGGGCCGGTGGTGCGCGAACTGCGCGGCCGCGGGTTCATGAAGATCATCAGCCTTGCGCCGGAGGTGCTGTGATGGCCGCTGCGAAGATCAAGAAGGGCGACACCGTCGTCGTGCGCTCGGGCAAGGACAAGGGCCGCTCGGGCACCGTGATGCAGGTCATGCCGAAGGACGGCAAGGTGCTGGTGCAGGGCGTCAACGTCGCCGCCCGTCATCGCAAGCCGAGCCAGGCGAACCCGCAAGGCGGGATCGACCGCCGCGAGGCGCCGCTGGCGATCTCGAAGGTCGGGCTCGCCGATCCCAAGTCCGGCGCGGCGACCCGCGTGCGGTTCGAGGAGCGCAACGGCAAGAAGGTCCGCGTGGCCGTGAAGTCCGGGGAAGTGATCGATGGCTGACAAGTACACCCCGCGCCTCAAGCGGCGCTACGAAGAAGAGATCGCCAAGGCGATGACCGAGAAGTTCGGTTATGCCAATCGGCTCGCGATCCCGCGGCTGGAAAAGATCACGCTCAACATGGGCGTGGGCGAGGCCAGCCAGGACAAGAAGAAAGTCCAGACCGCGGCCGAGGAGATGGAGCTGATCGCCGGGCAGAAGCCGGTGATCACCAAGGCGAAGAAGTCGGTCGCGCAGTTCAAATTGCGCGAAGGCATGCCGATCGGCTGCAAGGTCACCTTGCGGCGCGACCGGATGTACGAATTCCTCGACCGCCTGGTGACGATCGCGATGCCCCGCATCCGCGACTTCCGCGGCCTCAACCCGAAGAGCTTCGACGGGCGCGGCAACTACGCGATGGGGATCAAGGAGCAGATCATCTTCCCCGAGATCAGCTACGACCGCATCGAGAAGGTGCGTGGGATGGACATCATCGTCACCACCACCGCCAACACCGACGAGGAAGCGCGCGAACTGCTGCGGCTGTTCGGCTTCCCGTTCCCTGCCGAAACGCAGACCGAAGAGAAGCAGGCGGCGTAAGCCGCCTTAGGAGAAGAGCTTAAGTCCATGGCGAAACTGAGTTCTGTGAACAAGAACGAGCGGCGCAAGAAGCTCGTGAAGAAGTATGCGGCACGCTACGCGAAGCTCAAGGCGATCGCGGACAACGAAGCGCTCGACGATACCGAGCGGCTGATCGCGCGCCTCAAGCTGGCGGAAGTGCCGCGCAACGGCAATCCCACCCGCGTGCGCAACCGCTGCGCAACCACCGGCCGCCCGCGCGGCTATTATCGCAAGTTCGGCCTCAACCGGATCGAACTGCGGGATCTCGCCAACAAAGGCATGATCCCGGGCGTGACGAAGTCGAGCTGGTAAGGATAGCCCGATGGCAATGACCGACCCCCTGGGCGATATGCTCACCCGCATCCGCAACGGCCAGCAGGCGAAGAAGGATTCCGTCCTCTCGCCGGCTTCGAAGCTGCGGGCCAACGTGCTCGAGGTGCTCCAGCGCGAAGGCTATATCCGCGGCTACACCGAAGACGGCACGGGCAAGCACCCGCAGCTGCGCATCGAGCTCAAGTATTTCGAGGGCGAGCCTGCGATCAAGCACGTCGCCCGCGTCTCCAAGCCGGGCCGCCGCGTCTATTCGGGCAGCAAGGACCTGCCGAACGTGCGCAACGGCCTTGGCATCACCATCGTCTCGACGCCCAAGGGCGTGCTTTCGGACAACGAAGCGCGCAGCCAGAACGTCGGCGGCGAAGTGCTGGCGGAGGTGTTCTGATGAGCCGCATCGGCAAACGGCCGGTGGCGATGCCCAGTGGCGTCACCGCCGACATCCAGGACGGCACGCTCACCGTGAAGGGGCCCAAGGGCACCCTGTCGATGGGCCTCGCCGACGACATCAAGTACGAGATCGGCGACGGCGGGATTTCGGTCCAGCCGGCGAACGACAGCTCGCGCGCGCAGTCCTTCTGGGGCATGCAGCGCACGCTGGTCGCGAACCTGGTCGAAGGTGTGACGCAAGGGTATACCACGGTTCTCGAGATCACCGGCGTCGGCTACCGTGCGCAGGCACAGGGGCGCAAGCTCCGGCTCCAGCTCGGCTTCAGCCACGACGTCGAGGTGGAGGTGCCCGAAGGCATCGAGGCCAAGACCCCCGATCAGACCACGATCGAGATCACCGGCATCGACAAGCAGAAGGTCGGGCAGTTCGCCGCCGAAGTCCGCCGCTGGCGCAAGCCCGAGCCCTACAAGGGCAAAGGCATCCGCTATCGCGGCGAATACATCTTCCGCAAGGAAGGGAAGAAGAAGTAAGATGGCCAGACTCTCTCTGTTCGAACGCCGCCGCCGCCGGGTGCGCACCGCGCTGAAGGGCGCGGGCGCCGGCCGTCCGCGGCTCAGCGTCCACCGCACCGGCCGGCATATCTACGCGCAGATCATCGACGACAGCGCGGGCCGCACGCTCGCCGCCGCGTCGACCCTGGGCGAGAAAGGCAACGGCGCGAATGTCGAGGCCGCCGCCAAGGTCGGCAAGGACATCGCCGCCGCCGCCAAGAAGGCCGGCGTGACTTCCGTCGTGTTCGATCGCGGCGGGTTCCTGTTCCACGGCCGCGTGAAGGCGCTGGCCGACGCCGCCCGCGAAGGCGGGCTGGAGTTCTGATTATGGCCGACGAAAACAACAACGACGAGACGCCGCAGGCAGCGACCCCGGCGACCGAGCCGAGCATCGCGGCGCAGAGCCAGTCGGTCGAGTCCGCCGATCCGGTGGTGCAGGCCGACGAGGCCGAAGTTACGACCGGCGACGAGTCCGGCCGTGGAGCGCCTCGCGAAGGGCGGGGCCGCGGCCGTGGCCGTGGCGGCGACCGCGGCGGCGATCGCGGTGAACGCGGCGGCCGTGGGCGCGATCGCGGCGACCGCCGCGGGCGCGGCGGCGACGACGATGGCGAAGAGCTGATCGAGAAGCTGGTCCACATCAACCGCGTCTCGAAGACGGTGAAGGGCGGCAAGCGCTTCGGCTTCGCGGCGCTGGTCGTGGTCGGCGACGGCAAGGGCCGGGTGGGCTTCGGCCACGGCAAGGCCCGCGAGGTTCCCGAGGCGATCACCAAGGCGACCGCTTCGGCCAAGAAGAAGATGATCCGCGTGCCGCTGAAGGAAGGCCGTACGCTGCATCACGACGGCAAGGGCCGCTTCGGCGCCGGCAAGGTCAACGTCCGCACTGCTCCGGCGGGCACCGGCATCATCGCCGGCGGCCCGATGCGCGCGGTGTTCGAGAGCCTGGGCGTCGCCGACGTGGTGACCAAGTCGGTCGGCACGTCGAACCCCTACAACATGGTCCGCGCGACGTTCGACGCGCTGGCCACGCAGACCTCGCCGAAGTCGGTCGCGCAGCGCCGCGGCAAGAAAGTCGCCGACCTGCTCGGCCGCGGTGGCGCCAGCGAGGCGGAGGCTGAGGCCGAAGCCGCGGCAGTGGTGGAGTAAGGCAGATGGCCCAAGGGAAGAAGACGCTCAAGCTCAAGCAGATCGGCTCGCCGATCCGCCGCCCGGCGAAGCAGGAGAAGATCCTGATCGGCCTGGGCCTCGGCAAGATGCACCGCGTGGTGGAGGTGGAAGACACCCCCGAAGTGCGCGGCGCGATCGCGAAGCTGCCGCACATGGTCGAAGTGGTCGAGTGACCCTTCGCCCCGCGGCACCTGCTGACGACAAGACCCCGGCCCAGCGCCGGGGTTTTTCGTCATGGGCCGCGCGCGTTTCCCCGCTCCCGCGCATGACCCGCGCAAGAGGTTCGGCCGAAGGCGTCGGCCGGGCCGAACGGCGCACCGCGGGCACGCCGTACCTGTCGCTGGTCGACGGGGTGCGCGGCGTCGCGGCGCTGGCGGTGCTGCTGTATCACTACGTGCATTTCTTCATGACCGGCCCCGACTACCGGCGCGTGCCAGGCTATCTCGAGCTGTACCCGGCGCACGACGTCTTGCAGCCGTTTTATCGCTACGGCTTCTGCGCGGTCCAGGTGTTCTGGCTGATCTCGGGATTCGTGTTCGCGCACGTCTATTACGGGCACCGGGGCGGCACGCGCAGCTTCTTCGCCAACCGCCTGGCGCGGCTCTATCCGCTGCATCTGCTGACTTTGCTGGTGGTCGCGGCGCTGCAATTGGCGGCGCTTTACCGCCTTGGCTACACGCCGATCTACCGCAATTTCGACTGGCAGGATTTCGGCTTGCAGCTGTTCATGGCCGGCGACTGGCAGCGGCGCGGAATGTCGTTCAACGGCCCGTTCTGGTCGGTCTCGGTCGAGATCGTGATCTATACCGCGTTCTGGCTCAGCCGCGGCGTGGTGGCGCGGCTCGGCCTGCCGCTGCTCGTGGCGATGGTCGCCGGGTGCCATTTCGCCGATGCGAGCTGGGGCGGGGCCACGCGGATATTCTCGTGCGGGTTCTATTTCTTCAGCGGGTCGGCGCTGTGCCTGCTGTGGCGGAGCTCATGGGGCGCGGGCTGGCGGCTTGCGTGGCTGGCCCTCGCGCTCGCGGCCGCCGGCGCCGGCGCCATCGCGCAATGGGGCTGGTGGGGCTGGAGCGTGTTCGGGATCATCGGCCTGTTCGGGGCCCTGTTCCTGGGCCTCGCCACCGTCGAGCTGCGGGCGCCGGCCTGGCTGCGCCGTGCCTGCGAATGGCTGGGCGAGAACACCTACGGCGTGTACTTGTGGCACTTCCCGATCCAGCTCACGATCATCCTCGTCCTGTTGCCGGGAATCGCACCGCAGACGGTCGCGCAGAACGGATGGTTCCTCGCCCTGTTCGTGGCGCTTGTGGTCACTGTCGCGCGGGTGAGCTTCGTCTATATCGAGCGTCCGATGCGCGACGTTTTGCGCCGCCACCTGGCCAGCGGGCGCCATCACGCCAAAAGGGGTGACAAGCCGGCCGCCGTCCGCTAGGGGCGCGCCTTCCCAAAACGCGCGACAAAAGCGAAAGCGAGTGCACCGACATGAAACTCAACGACATCCGTGACAACCAGGGCGCCCGCAAGGGGCGCATGCGCGTCGGCCGCGGCATCGGCTCGGGCAAGGGCAAGACCTCCGGCCGCGGCCAGAAGGGCCAGAAGGCCCGCTCCGGCGTGGCGATCGCCGGGTTCGAAGGCGGCCAGATGCCGCTCCACATGCGCATCCCGAAGCGCGGCTTCAACAACCCGTTCGCCAAGGATTATGCCGAAGTGAACCTGGGCATGATCCAGAAGTTCATCGACGCCGGCAAGCTCGACGCGAAGCAGGCGATCGACCACGCCGCGCTGAAGGCTGCCGGCCTTGCGCGCGGCGGCAAGGACGGCGTGCGCCTGCTCGGCAAGGGCGAACTCACCGCCAAGGTCCGGTTCCAGGTCGCCGGCGCCAGCAAGGGCGCGATCGCGGCGGTCGAGAAGGCCGGCGGTTCGGTCGAGGTCCTGGCGAAGGCTGCCCAAACGGCCGCTGCCGAGGCTGGCGAATAAATCGGCTGATTCGGGCGGGCGGGGTTGTTTGCAACTCTGCCCGCTCCCTATATGGGCAGACCTGAATTTACCGGGCGCGGCGGCTGTGGCCGTCTCGCCCAGCTAGGGCTAAGCTTTTTACGATGGCATCACGCGTCGACAACATCGCGAGCAACCTGAACCTCGCCAACTTTTCGAAGGCGACGGAGCTCAAGCAGCGCATCTGGTTCACGATCGGCGCCCTGATCGTCTTTCGCTTCCTCAGCTTCGTGCCGCTGCCAGGGGTCAATCCGCTGATCCTCCAGGATCTCTACAAGCAGACCCAGGGCGGCATTCTCGACATCTTCAACACCTTCACCGGCGGCAGCTTGCAGCGCATGAGCCTGATCGCGCTGGGGGTGATGCCCTACATCACCGCGTCGATCGTGGTGCAGCTTGCCGCTTCCCTCCATCCCGCACTCGCGGCGATCAAGAAGGAAGGCGAGAGCGGGCGCCAGAAGCTCAACCAGTGGACCCGCTACGGGGCGGTGTTCCTCACCGTGATCCAGGGCTGGTTCCTCGCGACCGGGCTCGAGAGCTACGCCGCGCAGAGCGGCCTCGCGGCGGTCGTCGCGCCCGGGTTCATGTTCCGCATCGGCGCGGTGATCAGCCTGGTGGGCGGAACGATGTTCCTGCTGTGGCTGGGCGAGCAGATCACCAGCCGCGGGATCGGCAACGGCGTGTCGCTGATCATCATGGCGGGCATCGTCTCGCGCTTCCCGACGATCACCGCCCAGTTGTTCGAGGGCGGCCGTTCGGGCTCGATCTCGCCGTTCGCGATCATCGCGTTCATCGGCGCGATGATCGGCCTGATCCTGCTGATGTGCTTCATGGAGCGCGCGCAGCGGCGCCTGCTGATCCAGTATCCCAAACGGGCGAGCCAGCGCGGGATGATGCAGGCCGACCGCAGCCATCTGCCGCTCAAGCTCAACACCGCCGGCGTGATCCCGCCGATCTTCGCGAGCTCTTTGCTGCTGCTGCCGCTGACGATCACGCAGTTCGCGGGCAACCAGGTGAACACCGACAGCTGGATCGGCAGCATCGTGGTGACGCTGAACCAATACCTGCAGCACGGCCATCCGCTGTACATGTCGCTTTATGCGCTGGGGATCATCTTCTTCACGTTCTTCTACACCTCGGTGGTGTTCAACCCGGAAGAGACGGCCGACAACCTGCGCCGCAACGGCGGGTTCATTCCCGGCATCCGCCCGGGCAAGAATACCGAGGCCTATCTCGATTACGTGCTCGACCGGATCACCGTGATCGGCGCGATCTATCTCACCGTGGTGTGCGTGATCCCCGAATACATGATCGCGCAGACCGGGATTCCGCTGTTCATGGGCGGCACCAGCCTGTTGATCGTGGTCAACGTCACGGTCGATACGATCAGCCAGATTCAGTCGCATCTGCTGGCCCACCAGTACGGCGACCTGATCAAGAAGGCGAAATTGAAAGGGCGCCTGCGCTAACCGAACCGGCGTGAACCGGGCCGGCGCGGGCTGCCGCAGAAGGGACGAGGGGCGATGAACATCATCCTGCTGGGGCCGCCCGGCGCGGGCAAGGGCACGCAGGCCCAGCGCCTGGTCGAACGCCACGGCATGCGCCAGCTTTCGACCGGCGACATGCTGCGCGACGCGGTGCGCGCCGGAACGCCGACCGGGATCAAGGTCAAGGCGATCATGGAAGCCGGGCAGCTGGTATCCGACGAGGTCGTCTCGCACCTGATCTCCGACGAATTGCAGGTGCTCAGCGCCAACGTCGGGGTGATCTTCGATGGGTACCCCCGCACCGAGGCGCAGCTTCACGCGCTGGACGACATTCTGGCGCAGCATCACCGCAAGCTCGACCATGTGATCGAACTCGATGTCGACGAGGATGCGCTCGTCCAGCGGATCACCCATCGCTACACCTGCGCGGTGTGCGGGGCGATCTACAACTTCGCCGCCAATCCCGAGCTCGAGCCTGAAAACCATGCCACCGGGCCCGAGTTTCCCGCGTGCGTGAAGTGCGGCTCGACCACCTACAAGCATCGCCCCGACGACAACGAAGAAACGGTGCGCAAGCGGATGGGCGAATACCGCGCGAAGACCGCGCCGATCCTGCCGCTCTACGAACAACGCGGGATTGTCACCCATATCGACGGCATGGCCGACATCGACGCGGTTTCGGCGGAAATCGAGCGGGTGCTGGGCTTCTAACAAAAAGCAGGTCGATAGCGTTTTGACCGGCGCGGCGATCTAGGGTATGCTCCGCTCATCGTTAATTCGGCCGCGCTGCGGTGCGGAGGCGCTTGCGCTCACCTGCCTGTTGACGGCGGCAACGAATCCCCCTAAGCGCGCCTTTCATTCGACAAAACGGATCGGTCCGGCGGCGGCACATGCGCGCCAACCGGACTTTTTGCCGTTGAGGAATATTCCTCGGTTTGGCGGGTGAAGACGCGTTGAGATAGGGGGCGCCCGTTCCCATATGGGGCGGCGCACGCTCCCTGTGGAGCAGGAGAATTAAGTGGCTCGTATTGCCGGGGTCAATATCCCCACCAACAAGCGCGTGATCGTCGCGCTCACCTACATTCACGGAATCGGCCCGGCGCGCGCCAAGGCCATCGCGGACAAGCTGGGGATCGACCACAGCCGCCGCGTGCAGGATCTCTCCGATCAGGAAGTCCTCCAGATCCGTGAAACGATCGATTCGGACTACATGGTGGAAGGCGATCTTCGTCGCGAAACCGCGATGAACATCAAGCGCCTGATGGACCTCGCCTGCTACCGCGGGCTGCGCCATCGCAAGGGCCTGCCGGTGCGCGGCCAGCGCACCCACACCAACGCCCGCACCCGCAAGGGCAAGGCCAAGCCGATCGCCGGCAAGAAGAAGTAAGGAGCCCGCGAGACATGGCACGAGAACCCCAGCGCATTCGCCGTCGCGAGCGCAAGAACATCTCCAGCGGCGTCGCCCACGTGAACGCCAGCTTCAACAACACGATGATCACCATCACCGATGCCCAGGGTAACGCGATCTCCTGGTCCAGCGCCGGCATGATGGGCTTCAAGGGCAGCCGCAAGAGCACGCCCTACGCTGCCCAGGTCGCCGCCGACGACGCCGGCAAGAAAGCCGCCGAGCACGGCGTCCGCACCCTCGAGGTCGAGATCAAGGGCCCCGGTTCGGGCAGGGAATCTGCGCTCAGGGCCTTGCAAGCGGTGGGGTTCACCATCACATCCATCCGCGATGTGACGCCGATCCCACAT
>DASVLP010000037.1:0-246149 GCA_036384795.1 Sphingomonadaceae bacterium
TACGACAAGCTCAGCCTGACGGTCGAAACCGATGGCACTGTCACGCCGGAAGACGCGGTGGCCTATGCCGCGCGCATCCTGCAGGATCAGCTCAGCCTGTTCGTCCACTTCGAGGAAGGCATCCCGCAGGGCACTTCGGCGATGATCGGCGTTGCCGCGCAGCCCGAAGAGAGCGACGCGAACCAGCTCAACCGCTACCTGCTCAAGAAGGTCGACGAACTCGAGCTGTCGGTGCGCAGCGCGAACTGCCTCAAGAACGACAACATCATCTACATCGGCGACCTGGTCCAGAAGACCGAGGCCGAAATGCTGCGCACGCCGAACTTCGGCCGCAAGTCGCTCAACGAGATCAAGGAAGTGCTCTCGAGCATGGGCCTGCGCCTCGGCATGGACATCCCCGGCTGGCCGCCCGAGAACATCGAGGAAATGGCCAAGAAGCTCGAGCAGGAGCTGCTGGGGTAACTCGCGTCGTCCCGGACTTGATCCGGGACCGCTGCCCGCGGGCTCGACCTGGGGGCCAGCGATCCCGGCATTGGCCTTTGGCCAGTTTCACTTCCGCCGGGATGACGAAAAGGGACGGGCTGCCCTCATCAGCCTGGATGGAGCTACCTGATACGGGCTCCCTACGAACGGAGTATATGAAATGCGTCACAAGCTTTCCGGTCGCAAACTGCAGCGCAAGAGCGGTCACCGCCGTGCGCTGATGCGCAACCTCGCCGCCGCGCTGATCAAGCACGAGCAGATCGTCACCACGGTGCCGAAGGCGAAGGAGCTGCGGCCTTACGTCGAGAAGCTGATCACGCTCGCCAAGCACGGCGGCCTGTCGAACCGTCGCCTCGCGCATGCGCGGCTGCTCGACGAAGCGCAGGAGCGCAAATTGTTCGAGGTGCTGGCAGAGCGTTACGCGGGGCGCGAGGGCGGCTACACCCGCGTGATCAAGGCCGGCGTGCGCGCGTCCGACGCGGCGCCGATCGCGGTGATCGAGCTGGTCGACCGCGATCCCGATGCCAAGGGCCAGGACAGCGGCCCGGTGGGCGAGGAGCTCGAGGCGGCCTGAGCCGCCTCTACTTCCGCATCTCTTCGATCAGCCCGGTGTCGATCGCCTTCGCTTCGCGATAGGCGTCGCGCATCCGTACCCGCTCGGCATAGGCGAGCAGCACCGCGCGCTCGGGCATCGTCTTGAACGCGAGCCCCCAGTCGACCGCGGAGCCGACGTAGACGTCGGCCATCGTGAACCGCTCCCCGCACACGAAATCGTGTCCGGCAAACCAGCTGTCGAGCGTGTCGATCGTGCGTTCGTAGCTGCCGAAGCCCAGCGCGATCTCCTGCCGCTCGTCGGGCAGCCAGCCGTAGGCCTTGTTGGTCACCGCCTGCTCGAGCGGCCCGGCGGCGAAGAACAGCCAGCGGAAGTAGTCGGCCAGCTCGTGCTCGCGGGGCAGCAGCCCGGCTTGGGGATGGACCGCGGCGAGATAGTGGCAGATCGCCGCCGCTTCGGTGACGACGTGATCGTGACCGCCATGATGGTGGATGATCGTCGGCAATTTGCCCATCGGGTTGGCCCGGGTGAGAGCCGCGGGCTTATTGTCCCATTCGACCAGCACCGGTTCGTAATCGGCGCCAACTTCGTGCAGCGCCCAGCGGGCGATCTGCGCCCGGCTCATCGGATTGTAGAAAAAGGTGAACGCGGCCATGGCTATTCTCCCGTGCGACGGAACGTGGAACATTATGCGAACACTGCCGCCGGATCAACCGGCTTGGCCGTAATTCACTTTCGGAAAGAACTCGACGCCGCGGCCTTCCGGCGTGGTGTCGAGCAGGCCCCACACCGGATCGGCGAAATCGAGCGCGCGATGGTTCTGGCCAGGATCGTCGGGCGCATAGACCAACTCGCTGCCCCAGAAGTGGCGGATCTTGCCGTCGCGCCGGGTGAACACGTTGAGCATCGGCTCGTCCCAGTCCTCGCCGGGCTTGTAGCCGCGCTCCGCGCGCATCGCCGGCGTGAGCGAGCTGGTATGGCCGTAATAGTGGTCGCTGTAGCTGTTTCCGGCGGTCGAGATCAGCTCGAGGTGGTTCCAGCTGCGTTCCCGCGACCACGCCGCGAGCCGCGCGATCGGCGAGCGTGCGACGACGTACAGCGCCGCGCGTTGCGGTACGTGGCGTGCGGCGCCGTCGATGCAGTCGAGCAGGTGAGTGCACCCGGGGCAGGGCAGGTCGCGCTCTGGCCCGAACATGTAGCTGTAGAGCAGCAGCGTCGAATGCTCGCCGAACAGTTCGGACAGGCGCACCGGCTCCGGGCGCTGGTATGGGCCGATCCGCTCGAACACGAAGTCCTCCGGCACTTCGCCGCCAGGCGGCAGCGCGCGGCGCAGCGCGGCGACCGCTTCGGTCTGGCGCCGCAATTCGATCTCCGCATCGAGCAGCGCGTTGCGCGCCGCGCGGTATTCGGCGCTCTCGTTCGGGAACGCCATCCGCGCGAAGCCGTCGCTCATCTCAACCCTCCTCGCACAGCGCCTTGAGCTGGTCCGCACACACGCCCCAGCCTTCGGCGAAGCCCATTTCCTCGTGGCGCTGCCTGGCTTCTTCGGTCCAATGGCGCGCGCGGGCGGTGTAGCGCGTGCCGGTGCCTTCGGCGGCGATCTCCCAGATGCCGAGCATGAACGGCCCGTGCGGCTCGAAATCGCCCTGGATCGCGTCGGTCGAGACGAACCGCCGCCCTTCGTCCCACGCGAGGTAGATGCCGTTGTGCGTGTGCACCTCGCCTTCGGGGCCATGCATCGTGACCTCGTTGCGCCCACCGGGCCGACGCTCGTTGACGTCGAACTCGGCGCGCCACGGCTTGGGGCACCACCATTCCTCCTGGCGCCGGGTCATCGCGTCCCACACTTTTTCCGGCGGGGCGTCGATAAAGCGGGTGACGGTCAGCTCATGGTTGTCTGGCATGGTGGCCTCCTTCAATCGCGATCGGGTGCGCCCGGCGGGAAGTAGGCGCGGTAGGGACGGGCTTCGTCGACGCAGCGGCTGACCGCCGGGAGCGCGAGCAGTTCGGCGCGCAACGCGGCGAGTCGCGGGCAGTCGGTGGGTATGGGCTCGACCCAGTCGGCGTAGAACAGCGATGGCGCGGCCGCGCAGCTGACCAGCGAGACGTGGGGCGGCAGCGAATTCGCTTCGAGCCAGCGCTCGAGCCAGACGTAGGCGCGGCGCAATCCGGCCTTGCCGCCTTGGGCTTCGCCCGTGTCCGGCGCGTCCCGCAGGCCGGCTGCGGGATTGTCGCGATCGACGAAATGAGCTGCCACCACCCGCTGCATGTTGGCCATCACGTAGTTGTCGAACACCCGGTCGAGCATGCGCACGGTGACTGCCTCTTCGGGATCGGCGGGGATCAGGCCCGAACCGGGATGCTTGACCGCGAGATATTCAATGATCGCGGTCGCTTCGACCATCGTCGTGTCGCCATCGACCAGCACCGGAAACTTGCCCGCCGGATGGGCCTGCGCGACGAATTCGCCGTTGGCCGGGTGGTCCGGCGCGACCTCGCGGAACTCGAACTCCAGCCCGAGCGCGTAAAGCGGGATCAGCGCTTTCCAGGTGTAGGACGAGAATGGATGGCCATAGAGTGCGAGCATCACCAAGTTCCTTCCGCGATGCGTTGCCGGCGGCGTTGCTCGCTGGCGTTGGCTGCGACGGGCGGGCTCTCGCCCACCTCCACGCCGAGTTCGGGGACGAAGCTGGCAACGCTGGTGCCTCGGCTGGTCATCCCGCCGCTCTCCAGCCGCAGGGTCGCAGCCGGCGTGCCTTCGCGGAACAGGCGTTTCCCTTTGCCGAGCACCAGCGGATACGTCAGCACCGTCAACCGGTCGAGCAGGCCGCGTTCCATAAGACCCGGGTAAAGCGTGCTGCTGCCCCAGATCTGCAGGTCCGGCCCATCGCCTTTGACGATTTCCGCCAGCGCGTCGAAACCCGCGACCCGGTGGCTGTTCGCCCACTCGAGCGGCGCGTCCGAATGCGTCATCACGAACTTTTCGGCTGCGTTGAAGTCTTTCGCGATCCGGCCGTTCTCGTCACCGCTTTCCTGGTAAGGCCAGTAGGAGGAAAAGATGTCGTAGGTCCGCCGGCCGAGCAGCAGCGCGTAAGGCGGCCGCAGGCTTTCGCCGAGCGCCTCGCCGGCTTCCTGGTCGGGAAAGCCGAACTGCCAGCCGCCGAACTCGAAGCCGTCGGTCGGGTCTTCGCTGGGCGCGCCGGGTGCCTGCATCACGCCGTCGAGCGTCTGGAATACGGTGCCGACAATTCTGCGCGCCATGGCTCAGTCTCCCTTCACCGCTGCTTCGATCGCGGCGATGTCGATCTTCTTCATCGTCATCATCGCATCGAACGCGCGCTTGGCGGCCGCCTTGTCGGGGCTGGTCGTCGCCGCCATCAGGGCGCGCGGGGTAATCTGCCAGGAGATGCCCCACTTGTCCTTGCACCAGCCGCACATGCTCTCCTGGCCGCCGTTGCCGACGATCGCGTTCCAGTAGCGGTCGGTCTCTTCCTGATCGTCGGTGAAGACCATCAGCGAGAACGCCTCGCTGGCCTTGAAATGCGGGCCGCCGTTGAGGCCGAGGCAGGGGATGCCGCAGACGGTGAACTCGACCGTCAGGACGCTGCCTTCCTTGCCGCTCGGGCTGTCGCCCGGTGCGCGGTGGACCGCGCCGACCGAGCTGTCGGGGAACACCGAGGCGTAGAATTCGGCCGCCTCTTCCGCGCCGGATTCGTACCAGATGCAGTTGCTTGCCTTGTTGGCCATGATCGCTCTCCTTTTGTGAGTCCCTGCGCAGGCAGGGACCTCCCGCAATTCCAAACCAGGCCCCGGCCTTCGCCGGGGCTCACCCGTTTTTCGGGCCGACGAACGCGATCGTCGCGCCGTCGGGGGCGGTGGCGACGAAGACGTGCTCGCCGCCGGGAACTTCGTGCGGGCCGTTGATCACGGTGCCGCCGTTGGCCCTGGCCGCGTCGAGCGCGCGGGCGATGTTGTCCACGCCGAGGTAAAGCAGCCACATCGGATGCTGACCTTCGCCGATCATCGGATTGATCGCGCCGATCTGGTTGCCTTCGCACTCGAGGAACAGGTAATCGCCCGCAGACCCCATGGGCATCATGCGTTCGGATTTCCAGCCGAGCAGGGCGGTGTAAAACTCCTTCGCCGCGGGCGCGTCCGTGGTGGCGAGTTCGTTCCAGCGGCAGTGGCCGGGCTTCTCCCGGTCCCAGACGTCGCTCTTGGCGTCCGGATTGCCGGCGGGCGGCGTGGGCTTCATCAGATAGAACGGAGCGCCCTGGGCGTCGGAGACCATGGCGATCCGGCCGATGTCCGGGATGGTCGAAGCCTTCATCTGGACTTTGCCTCCCATGCGCTCGGCGCGGGCAACGGCGTCGTCCACGTCGTCGACATGGAAATAGGGGATCCAGCACGGCCGCGCGCCGCTGTCCTGCATCGCCTTGGTCAGCGTCAGCGCACCGCCGAGGTTGCCGCCGTCGGAGCGGCTAATCATGCGGTACTCGGAGCCATTGGGATTGCTGAAGCCCTCCGCGGGAATCTCCCAGCCGCCGACCGCGCGGTAGAACGGGGTCACTCCGGCCGGATCGGGTGTCATCAGCTCGTACCAGATGGGCATGCCTGTCATGGTTCTCTCCTCAGGTAAGCGCCCCGCTTGTCTTCGGGCACGGGATTACGAAGCCGTCGAGGTGCATGGCTCAGTTCCTCCCGGCCGGGGCGGGGCCGTCGAAATCGGCCAACTGCGCCTCGAGCGCGCGCTTGTAAGCGGGACGCCCCGTGCCGCGCGCGTGGTATGCGGCGAGCGTCGGGAATTCCGTGACGAGGCCGGTCTCGCGCAAGCTGTTGAGCACCGTCACCATCATGATGTCGGCGATCGAGAACTCTCCGGCGAGCCAATCCTGGTCGTCCAGGGCGTCGCTCACCCGCTTGAGCTTCTGGCGCAGAAGCGGCAGCAGCGCCTCCTTCGCGCCTTCGGCCCAGTCCTTATCGGCGTTGAACACCGTATAGTTGAAGTAGCGCATGCACGACGGTTCGACGCTGTTGAGCCCCGCGAACAGCCATGAAATCGCCTTCCAGTGAGCCTCCGGCTCGGCTGGAAGCAGCGCACCCTGCGTTTCGGCGATGTAGAGCAGGATCGCACCGCTCTCGAAGATTTCGATCCCGTCGTCGCGGAACGCGGGGACTTGCTCGAACGGCTGCCACTTCACGTAGTCATCCGGACGGGGGGTGGCGGCGCCGAACCGCTCCGTAGTGTAGGGTGCGCCGATCTCCTCGAATGCCCAGCGCACGCGCAAGTCGCGCACCAGTCCTTTGGCGAATTCGGGCACCCAGTCGAACGCGGTGACGACGGGGAGGGGCTGGGCGGTGGCGGTGGTCATCGTTCGCGCTCCTCAAGCTTCGATGTGCTCGACCGGCATCTCGCCGGCGGCGACCTTGGGATCCATCCAGTTGTTTTCCCAGATGTGGCCATCGGGATCCTCGAAGCTGCTGCCGTACATGAATCCGTGATCCTGGGTAGGGGTCGGCTCGGCCTTGCCGCCGGACGCGCCGGCTTTCGCGACGATCGCATCCACCGCTTCGCGGCTGTCGTGGCTCAGGCAGAGGAACACTTGCGCGCTCTGATGCGCGTCGGGGATCGCGCGGGTGGTGAAGGTCTTCCAGAAATCGTGGGTCAGCAGCATCACGTAGATCGTGTCGGACCACACCATGCAGGCGGCGTTGTCGTTGGTGAACTGCGGGTTGTTGGTGAAACCTACCGCTTCGTAGAACGCTTTCGACTTGGGCAGGTCGGTAACCGGCAGGTTCACGAAGATCATCTTGGTCATTTCGGCCTCCTCTCGGGCTCCCGGCGAATCGGGTCTTGCGATTGGTGCCCCAGGAGATTACTAAAAGCAACTATGAAGTTACAAAAAGAAACCGAGTCGTCCGATAAGCTGCACGGCAAGTGGTACGGAGACGCATGCGGCATTGCGTTTGCGCTCGAACTGGTCGGCGAGCGCTGGTCCCTGCTGATCGTGCGCGAGCTTATGCTGGGTGGGCGACGGTTTTCGGACATTCGCGCTCGCCTGCCCGGAATCAGCGCCAAAGTGCTGACCGAGCGGCTCGAGGCGCTGCAGGCGACCGGAGTGGTGGTGAAGCGCCAGGTGTCGGACCCGGCACCGGTGCAACTCTACGAGCTCACCGAGTGGGGTTACACGGCCGAACCGGCGATCCAGGAGCTTGGCCGCTGGGCGGCTCGGTCGGTGCTGCACGATCCCGGCCTGCCGCTCTCGCCGGTGTCGCTGATGCTGTCGATGCGCACGATGATTGACCGGGACGCGGCGCGCGCGTTCGACGCGACGATCGGCTTCGAGGTGGCGGGCGAGAGCTTCGTCGCCGAGCTGAAGGACGGCGAATTGCCGATCCGGCGGGGCGATCCCGCGGGCGCCGACGTGGTGTTTTGTGCGCCCGAAGCGCCGGTGGTCGCCGGACTGCTCTACGCCAAAGTGCCGCTGGAGGCACTGGAGGCGGAAGCGGGGCTCAAGGTCGAAGGGGACCGCGAGCTGGCCAAGCGCTATGCCGCGCTGTTCTCCTTGCCGGAGAAGATCGGGAGACCGGCCAGCTAGAGCTTGCGCCGCTCAGAACATGCTGTGGAGCGGCGATACCTTGTCCGAAACCGGCTGGCCGACGGCCCAGTGCTCGACGATCAAGCCGTCCTTGACCCGGAAGATGTCGACGAACGCGATCCCCCGGTCGTCGGGCCTCATCGTGACGTGATGAAACACCGCCACGCGGTCGCCATCGGCGAGCACCTGATAGATCGTGTCCTTGTTGGCTTCGCCCTTTTTCCAGCCGCGCTTCTCGAAGAAATCGAGCATCGCCGCCTTGTCGTTGGGGAAACCGTCTTTGGCGAAATCGGGATAGCGCTCGATGAAGTCGTCGGAGAGATACTTCTTGATCGCCCCGACCGGATCGCCGTCGAAAAAGGCCATCTGGTCGAACTTGTCGACCACCGCCTTGGGCGACGTATCGTCGGGCGCCCAGGCACGCCGCTGCGCTTCGGTCTGCGTCGGGCTTGGTGGAGGCGCGGTCTGAGCGCTTGCGCATCCGGCCGCGGCGAGCGTGCTCAGCGCAAGCGTCGCGGCAACGAGAAATGTGGCGCCCTTGGTCATTTGCTCCCCTTTACCGATGGTCGTTTCGTCGGATGGCGAGCCCCGATTGCAGGCGTCGCCCTCCAGGCCGGCGAATTGTCTCCGGCAAATAGTATAAAGAAATATTATCCGATGTGAAGGGCGATCCGCTCGATCACCCATGCTTTTCACGCGTCTCGTGTTACCCGCCCAACGCCGCGAACGTCGCCGCTTCATCTTCGGCGACCTGTTGCCAGGCGGGCCGTGCCTCGACGCGCGAATACCATGCGGTGAGCTTCGGATAGGCGCCCTTGTCGAGCGTGTAGCGTGCGTACTTCAGCGTCTTGAGCGTGCTAGCCACAGCGATGTCCCCGACCGAGAACTCGCCGTCGAGCCAGCCCTCGCCGACCTGGCTCTCGAGATAGCCGAGCGGGCGTTTGATCGCTTCCTCGGCAGCCAGCGCGGCGGCTTCGTCGCCCTCGGTACCGAAGATCACCGGGCGCAAGAAACGGTTGATGACCATTGGCGCACCGGCCGGGATCAGTACGGTGTCGGCCACTTCCTCGAACCAGATCGCGCGTGCCGCCGCCTTGGCTTCGGCGGGGATCAGCTTGGGCGCGGGGTACTTGATGTCGAAGTAGGTCACGATTGCGGTCGAATCCGCCAGCAGGAAATCGCCGTCGGCGATCGCCGGAATCTTCGAGAACGGGCTCGCCTTCAGGAACTCCTCGGTCGGCTGGCTGGGATTGCTGGGGACCCAGTCGATCTCGATCCCCTTCTCGCGGGCGGCGACCGCCACTTTGCGGACGAACGGCGAGAGCGGAAAACCATAGACTTTCATGACGGAACTCCCTGATTGAGTTTCTATTGGATACCTTTCCCAGGTTGCAGCAAAATGGCGGTCGGTCCAGCCGGGAAACCGACGAAGGGCATTGCGCCGCGCGGGGCGAAGCCTTAACCGGAGCCCGCGATGAACGAGATGAGCAAGACCAATACCGAGCATGGCGGCACCACCGCGCTTCCCGCGCCCGATCGCGAGGTCAGCGTGCGCGAGGTGTTCGGGCTCGACACCGACATGAAGTGCCCGGCGTTCAGCCAGGCGGACGAGCGCGTGCCCGACGTCGATGCAACTTACGTGTTCGATCCCGACACCACGCTCGCGATCCTCGCCGGCTTCGCGCACAACCGACGGGTGATGGTGCAGGGCTATCACGGCACCGGCAAGTCGACCCACATCGAGCAGGTCGCCGCGCGGCTCAACTGGCCGTGCATCCGCATCAATCTCGACGCGCACATCAGCCGCATCGACCTGATCGGGCGCGACGCGATCGTGCTCCGCGACGGTCTTCAGGTCACCGAGTTTCGCGAGGGCCTGCTGCCCTGGGCGCTGCAGCACCCGGTCGCGCTGGTGTTCGACGAATACGACGCCGGCCGGCCCGACGTGATGTTCGTGATCCAGCGCGTGCTGGAAACCGAAGGCAAGCTAACCCTGCTCGACCAGAACCGGGTGATCCGCCCGAACCCATTCTTCCGCCTGTTCTCGACCGCAAACACCGTGGGCCTGGGCGACACCACCGGGCTTTACCACGGCGCGCAAGCGATCAACCAAGCGCAGCTCGATCGCTGGAACATCGTCGTCGGGCTGAACTACCTGCCCGAAGAGACCGAGCAGAAGATCGTCCACGCCAAGTCGCCCGAAACCGACGCGGCAACGGTCGCGAAGATGGTGCGCGTGGCCGATCTCACGCGTCAGGGCTTCATCGGGGGCGACATCTCGACCGTGATGAGCCCGCGCACGGTGATCACCTGGGCCCAGAACGCGCAGATCTTCGGCAACGTAGGCCTCGCCTTCCGCCTGTCGTTCCTCAACCGCTGCGACGAGGCCGAGCGGATGCTGGTGGCGGAATACTACCAGCGCGTATTCGGCGAGGAATTGCCTGAAAGCGTCGTTGCCAAGCGCTAGAACGCGCGCGGCTCCGGCGGCAGCACCAGCCGGAACTGGGTCCCGATCGGGCGCGACGCGAAATCGATCCGCCCGCCGAGCTGCTTGGCGAGCGCCCGGATCGTCTTCATTCCGGTTCCCCCATCGATCCGCGGGTCGAAGCCTTGCGGGAGGCCGACCCCATCGTCGGCCACTTCGACCATCAGCGAAGCGTCGGCCGCCTGCCGGCAACCAACCGAGATCGTGCCTCGCACGCCGGTGGGATGCGCATATTTGAGCGAATTGGTCACGACTTCGGTCACCAGCAGGCCGAGCGGGACGATCTTGCCGGTCTCGACCAGGCACCGGCTGTCGCCGGTCCGCACCAGCTTCATCCGCCGCGGGTCGGACAACGCCGAAAGCAGCGTCTCGCACAGCTCGTAGAGATGCCCGTTAAGGTCGATGCGGTCGGCGTCGGGCTCTTTCGACAGGAAACGGTGAAGCCACGCGACAGTCGAGATCCGAGCACTGACCTCGCCGAGGATCAGCGAGACCTCGCCGCAATCCAGGTCGCGGTCGCGGTTGGCGATCTCCGCCGCGCGAATGCTGATCGCGCTGGCGAGCAGGGTGAGGTTGTTTGCAATCCGATGATTCGACTCGGAAAGAGCGAAATCGACCTCTGCGGCCGCAGGAATCCACGCGCGGGCGCCGAATTCTTCATCGGCATAAATGATGCGCTGGTCTTTCATGAGAAGAAATCTACGCCTATTCGCGTTGGATACAAGGTCCGTTTTCGTGACTATTATTGAACTATAAGTAGTATGGTGATCTAGATCATAAACAGCAAATTACCAACTTGCACCATCCTGCGTTTGAAGCGTCAAGACCCTAAAAGTCTCAAATTGAGTAAGTGGCTCAAGAAGCTCATAATGGTTGACAAAGCCCCGCTGATCGCCTAAATCGCCTTGCGATTGGCGGGGCCTGTAGAAAGGCGTGTCATGAGTGACTTGATGCGCGAGCAGCGTTTGCAGATCATGCTCACCGAAGAAGAGCTGGCGGCAATCGACGATTGGCGGTTTGCGCGGCGCATGCCCACCCGGGCGGCTGCGGTGCGGGAGCTGCTCAAGCGCGGCCTTGCCGCGGAAGGGTTCGCCAGCGCCGGTGCGGGCGAGAAATCGCAGGATTTCGGCGTGGTCGTGGCCCGCGGGCCCGGCAGGACACGCGGCGATGGCGACGGCCAGGGGTCAGACGGTTCGGCGTAGCTTTCCGCGGCCGCAAGCGGCAAGGAACGCAGGTGCGAAAGCTCGGCGAATCGTTCGGCCGCGCCCGTTCGGAGATGCGCAATGGACAGTCCGCGCCGCGCGGCCCTAACCAAAGTCCCGGCGGTCACCCTCGGCTTTTGGCTGATCAAGATCCTTGCAACCACGCTCGGCGAGACCGGCGGCGACAGCGTGTCGATGAGCTGGCTGGGCGAGACAACGGCGCAAGCCGGGCAGGGCGGTCTCAACGGCTACCTGATCGGAACCGCGATCTTCGGCGTGCTGCTGATCGCGCTCGTCTGGGCTCAGATCGCCGCGCGGCGCTTCAATCCCTGGCTCTATTGGGCGACGATCGTCGCTTCGACCACCGCCGGTACGACCCTGGCCGATTTCTGCACTCGCTCGCTCGGGATCGGCTATCCGGGCGGCTCGCTGCTGCTGTTCGCCTGCGTCCTTGCCTCGCTGTTCGCGTGGCACAAGACCACCGGGACCATCTCGGTCAATTCGGTGGTGAGCCCGCGCGAGGAGCTGTTCTACTGGATCACGATCACGTTTTCGCAGACGCTGGGCACGGCGCTGGGGGACTGGATTGCCGATTCAAGCCTCGGTTACGGCGGCGGCGCGCTGTTCTTCGGCGCCTTGCTGCTGGTTCTGGCGGTGCTTTATTACGCGACCCGCATCAGCCGGGTGCTGCTGTTCTGGGCGGCGTTCATCCTCACCCGCCCGCTGGGTGCGACGCTGGGCGACTTGTTCGACAAGCCGGTCGCGAAAGGCGGCTTCGACCTGAGCCGCCCGCTCGCCTCGCTGGTGCTGCTCGTCGCGATCGTGGCGCTGGTCTGGCTGATCCCGCAGCGCGCCGGGCACCATCCAGGCGACGCGGGAGCAACCGCCTGAGCCCGCAGACAGCCATCCGCGTCGCTGCGGCGCTGTTGGTGCTCGCGCTGCCGGAGGCGGCTCACGCCGGCCCGCCGTTCCTCACCGACGATCCCGAACCGACCGACACCGGCCACTGGGAGATCTACGCGCCGCAGCTCGAGATCGAAGGCAGAGGCGCGGATTACGAAGGCTCGCTTGGGGCGGAGATCAATTACGGGGCGGCACCCGGGGTGCAGCTGACGCTCGGGCTGCCGGTGGCATTCGCGCACGATTCCGCGGGCACGCGCTGGGGCGCGGGCGATCCCGAGGCCTCGGTCAAGTACCAGTTCTACCGTGACGACGCGGGCGCGTTCTCGCTCGCTTTCTTCCCCGGGATCACGCTGCCGACCGCCACCAACGGGCTCGGCGCCGGGCGGGTCACCGCGTTCCTGCCGGTCTGGGCGCAGAAGGACATCGGGCCGTGGTCGCTGTTCGGCGGGGGCGGCTATGCGGTCAATCCCGGTTCAGGCAACCGCGACTACTGGACCGGCGGCGCGGCGGTAACGCGAAAGATCGGCGACAAGCTGCTGCTCGGCGTCGAAGCCGATCGCCAGGGGGCCGACACGGTGGGCGGCGACGGCTCGACCAGCCTGGGGATCGGCGCGATCTACGACCTGCCCGGGCCGTTGCGGCTGCTTGCGTCGGGCGGCCCGACGTTCGGCGATGGCGGAGGAAACGGATTTCATGCATTCGCGGCGGTGGGGCTCGATTTCTGACCCGGCTGCGCCGGAAGAGCCGGGGCGAAACGATTTTCCTACAACGCCCGCGTACGCTAGCGTGCCTCGAATGAGCTGCCTCGACCGTCAGCGCGTGTCAAACGTGTCGATCCCGGCCCGCCGGCGCATTGCCCTCGCAATTACTGTATTAAGGTATTAATACAGTGACGATGGACATGGAAATCGGCCGCCCCGTTCCCAAGCGCCGCTGGCTGCGCTGGCCTTGGTCGCGCAAGCCCGAGCGGCCGCCGCACCCTTACGCCGAGCGGTACGTGGTGCACGACTGGCCGGGCTCGCTTCCGGTCGAGCCGCCGCCGGTCGAACCGAAAAAGCACACGCGCGGGTGGTGGATCAGCCGCGGCATCGCCGCGTTCCTCGGCCTGTTTGTGCTGCTGGTCGCGTGGCTGTTCGTCACCGCGCCGCTTTCGAAGTCGCTCCAGCCGATCGCGCCGCCCGAGATCACCTTGCTCGCCGCCGACGGCACCCCGATCGCGCGCAACGGAGCGATCGTCGACAAGCCGGTCGACGTGAAGCACTTGCCCGCCTACGTGCCCGAGGCGTTCATCGCGATCGAGGACCGCCGGTTCTACCACCACTGGGGGATCGACCCGCGTGGGATCGCCCGCGCTGCGTGGAGCACGCTCACCGGCCGCCGCACCGAAGGCGGCAGCACGATCACCCAGCAGCTTGCCAAGTTCACCTTCCTGACGCCCGAGCAGAGCCTTGGGCGCAAGGCACGCGAGATGCTGATCGCGTTCTGGCTCGAGGCTTGGCTGACCAAGGACCAGATCCTCGACCGCTACCTGTCGAACGCCTATTTCGGCGACAACTGCTACGGCTTGCGCGCCGCCAGCATGCATTATTTCTACCGTCAGCCGGAGAAATTGCGGCCCGAGCAGGCGGCGATGCTGGCCGGCCTGATGCAGGCGCCGTCGCGCTATTCCCCGACGCACAACCCTGGGCTTGCCGCCGAACGCATGCGCACCGTGCTCCAGGCGATGGTCGATGCGGGCTACCTGACCCAGGCGAAAGCCCACGCGATGCGCGCGCCGCGGGTCGACGTGCGCGATGGCGGAGACGACTTGCCGACCGGCACCTACTTCGCCGACTGGGCGCTGCCCCAGGCGCGCAAGCTGAGCGACGTCGGCTATTCGCGCCAGACGATCGTCACCACGCTCGATGCGCGGCTCCAGGCCGCCGCGCGCCGGGCGATCGCGAGCGCGCCGTTGGGCAAGGCGCAAGTTGCGCTGGTGGCGATGCGGCCGGATGGCGAGGTGGTCGCGATGGTCGGCGGCAAGGACTACGAAAAGTCCCCCTTCAACCGCGCGACCCAGGCGCAGCGCCAGCCAGGCTCGACCTTCAAGCTGTTCGTCTATCTGACCGCGTTCGAAAACGGCATGTCGCCTAACGACCGGGTGGACAACCGCCCGTTCACCGTCGGCTCCTATCGCCCGAGCAACGCCGGCGGCGCTTACTCGGACAGCATTACCCTGGAAGACGCGTTCGCGCGCTCCAGCAACGTCGCCGCGGTGCGGCTGTTCAACCAGGTGGGCAGCGACGCGGTGATTCGCACCGCGCGCGACCTCGGCGTGACCTCGCCGCTCGCGCACGGCGATCCGAGCCTCGCGCTGGGGACCTCGACGATGAACTTGCTCGAGCTCACCGCAGCTTACGCCGGGGTCGCCGGCAACGAGTTTCCGGTCGAGCCGCACGCGTTCAAGCCCGACGAGCCGGGCTGGTTCGACTGGCTGTGGAACCGCAAGCACCACTTGTCTCCGCGGGTCCACGACGAGATCGAGGAACTGCTGCGCGCGGTGGTGGTGCGCGGCACCGGACGCACGGCCAACCTCGGCATCGCGAACTTCGGCAAGACCGGCACCAGCCAGGACAACCGCGATGCATTGTTCGTCGGCTATGCGGGCGGCCTGGTGGTGGGGGTGTGGATCGGCAACGACGACAACTCGCCGCTCGGCGGCAATCACGGCGGGGGCACCCCGGCGCGGATCTGGCGCGATTTCATGCGCCAGGCGCTCGGCGCGCGGGTCGCCCCCACACCGGCGCGCCCGACCCCGAGCCCGAACCCGAGCGGGCCGGTCGAGCCGCTCGACGTGCCCGACCTCAGCGCCATTCCGCTGGGCGACGACGGCCAGCTTTCGATCGACAGAGGCGGGGCGACGATCTCCACCTCGATCGACGGCAAGCCGGTAAATGTGCGGCTCGATCCCAAGGACATCGGGGTCGACGTGGGCCCGATCCTCGACCGGGTGAGGCAGCTTCAGCAGCAGGCCGGAACGCGGCCGCCCGAGAGCGAGCCTCCCGACGAGGACGACGGGCAGTAAAATAGCCTCCTCCCCGGGGAGGACGCTACGGCGGCCGGGGCTTTGCCCCCTCAGCCCGCCGCGCGATTGGAATTGGCGGCGGAGTCGGCTTGGCCGGCGATCTCGCCCTTGCGGAACGGCGTAACGCTGGCGCGCAAAACGCCGGCCTCGTTGCGGCCGGGGTTGTGATGTTCGAGCTCGCTGCCGGGGCGGGCGCGGCTGAACAGGAAGCCCTGCACCTGCTCGCAGCCCGTGCGGCGCAGGCGGTCGAGCTGCTCCATGTTCTCGACGCCTTCGGCCAGAGTGCACATGCCGAGCTCTTCGGCGAGCTTGATCACCGCCGAGACGATCGCCTGGCTGTCGGACTGTTCGGCGAGGTCGGTCACGAAGCAGCGGTCGATCTTGATCTTGTCGAACGGGAAGCTGCGCAGGTAGCTCAATGAGGAATAGCCGGTGCCGAAGTCGTCCATCACGATCTTGACGCCAAGGTCGCGGATCCGGTGGAGCAGCGCGAGGTTCTCCTCGCTGTCGGTCAGAAGCACCGATTCGGTGATCTCGAGCTCTACCCGGTGCGGGGCGACGCCGCTTGCCGACAGCGCCATGAAGATCGTGCTCACCAGGCGCGGGTCGCGCATCTGGATCGGCGAGAGGTTCACCGAGATGAAGATGTCCTCCGGCCAGCGCGAGGCTTCCATCAGCGCCTCGCGCAGCGCCCACGCGCCGATCGGAATGATCTGGCCGGATTCTTCGGCGATCGGGATGAACTGCACCGGCGGCACCATCCCGCGCGTCGGATGCTTCCAGCGCAGCAGCGCCTCGTATCCGACGGTCTTGCCGCTCGAGGCGTTGAGCAGCGGCTGGTAGTGGACTTCGAGCTCGTGCCGGTTGAGCGCTCCGCGCAAATCCAGCTCGAGCTGGCGGCGGTCTTTGGCAAGCGCCTGCATCTCGGGCACGAACAGCGAGGCGCCGTGGCGCCCGCGGGCTTTCGCGTCGTGTAGCGCGAGATCGGCGGCGCGCATCAGCTCCTCGCACGTCTCGCCGTCGCAGGGTCCGTGCGCGACGCCGATGCAGGCGCCGAGCGGCATCTGCTGGTTTTCGAGCTCGACCGGCCGGTTGAGCGCCGCCGAAACCGCCTTGGCGATGCGCAACGAAAGCTCCGGGTTGCGCGCGTTCTCGATGATCACCGCGAACTCGTCGCTGCCGAGGCGGCCGATCATCGCGTGCGGCGGCACCGCCGACTCGATCCGCTTGGCGACTTCGGCGAGTACCCGGTCGCCCGCGGCGTGACCGTGGGCATCGTTGATCGTCTTGAACTGACTGAGATCGATCTGCAGCACCGCGACGAGATCGGCGGCTTCGCGCCGCTGCAAGGACACCGCGAGGGTCTCGGAGAACAGGTGGCGATTGGGCAGGCCGGTGAGAACGTCGTAGTTCTCCATGAACGCGGCCTTTTCCTCGGCCTGGCGAGTCTTGGTCACATCCGCGATGAAGCCGCACCAGCCGGCGCGCTCGCCGTCGGCGTCCGCCGTCGGCCGTGCAGACAGCGACCACCAGCGCACATCGTTCGCGATGCTGACCGGGACCACCAGGTCGCGAAACGGCTCGCCGGCCCCAAGGCGCTCGCGAAAACTGGTCCGCCCCGGGGAATCGAGCATGAATTGCGAGAAGCGCATGCTCGCAAGCTCGCGTCGCGACAGCCTGGTCGCTTCGCAGAAGCGTTCGGAGGGATTGAGAATCTGGCCGCTGTTGTCGCACTCGAACAGCCAGTCGCTCGCTTCCTCGTCGTAATAGTTGAGCAGCAGCTGGACGGTTTCGTTCCGCTCCTTCAGCGCGCGGGCGCGCAGATGGCGGGTCGCGAGCGCGTGGTTCAGATGGAACACGCCGCCGTGGATGAAGACCAGGCTCAGCAGCGCCGCCGCCGCCGCGACCAGGTTCGCGGTTCCGCCGAGCGAGACCAGCGCGACGGCAAGCGCCAGCGCCTGGATCGCCGCCGAGCCCAGCGCGGCGCGCGGAACGGCCACCAGGCTCAGCGAATCGATTGCGATCGCCAGTGTGGCGAGCATCGCCAGCGGAACTTCCCAGTCGGGCGGGGCCAGCGCCACGCAGGCCGCCGTCGCGCTGCCCCAGTAGGCTCCGCGCACCAGCGCGGCGAGCGCGATCCGGCGCAGGCGCTCGCAATGATCGCGCGCGCGCGCGACGAACAAGTGGCGCAGGGTCGTTATTGCAAACGCCCCCACGACCAGCGCCAGCCATGCCGGAAACGAGAGGAACGCCAGCCCGGCCACACCCAGCAGGGCGGTTCGGCCCAGTTCGTAGCGTATCGTCGGAAATTCGTCAGCGTGGCCCGCCATGCGGCCGGCAAACCACTGGTGGTTACGATCGTCCACGTCGTGCTCGATGAGATGGGAGAGCGTGAGCCGTTGCATCCGCGGACGCGCAAGGGATTTAGCGACAGCCTTCAACCCAGTTCCCCACCAGAATCACGCCCGTCGATCGCGGACGGCGAAGCGGATTCGTATTTAGAAACCAGGGGTAAACAGGGCGTTCATGGTCGGCAGAAAGATTTTTAACCTTGAAAAGCAATGACGTAGAGTCATTCACAGGACAAAATAGACCATCGAAAACGGCGCTTGCGTACGGGTTTTCCGCGACTTCTGCTCCCGCGCTCAGTCGCGCGCCTCGTCGGGATAGCATGCCCGCACGAAATACAGGCCTTCCGGCGGGGCGTTGAGGCCCAGCGCCTGCCGGTCGCGCGCGGCGAGCGCCTCGGCGACCCGGCGTTCCTCCCACTGGCCGAGGCCGACCAGCGCCAGGGTTCCGACCATCGAGCGCACCTGATGATGCAGGAAGCTGCGCGCGGCCGCCTCGATGAGCACCAGTTCGCCCTCCCGGCGAACGTCGAGGCGGTCGAGCGTCTTCACCGGGTCCTTCGCCTGGCAGTGGACCGAGCGAAAGGTGGTGAAGTCGTGCTGTCCGACGAGCGCCTGTGCCGCCCGGTGCATCGCGTCGCCGTCGAGCGGGCGCGTGACGTGCCAGGCGCGGCCCCGATCGAGCGTCAGCGGCGCGCGGCGATTGACGATGCGGTAGCGATAGCGTCTTCCAACGCAGGAAAACCGCGCATGCCAGTCGTCCGCCGCGTGCTCGCACGCGATCACCGCAATCGGGTTGGGCCGCAGCTTTGCGTTGAGCGCTTCCATCAGCCGGAACGGCGTGATCTGCTTGTCGAGGTCGATGTGGCTGCGCATCGCGAGGGCGTGGACCCCGGCGTCGGTGCGCCCCGCCGAATGCATCGTCACCCGTTCGCCGGTGACCGCGAACGCCGCGTCCTCGATCGCCTGCTGCACCGAGGCCCCGTGGGCCTGCCGCTGCAACCCGACAAACGGCCCGCCGTCGTATTCGAGCGTGAGCGCGAAGCGGGTCACCGGAGCGCGGTGCCCGCCGGGATCGGCCGCCCGCGGAGCATGTCGGCGACGGCCATCGCGGGCTTGCCGGCGCGCTGGACCAGGCTGGGGCGGATCGCCCCTTCGCCGCAGGCGATAGTGAGCTGATCGTCCAGCACGGTGCCGGGCGCTCCGCTGGCAGCGAGCCGGTCCGCCGCCAGCACTTTGAAGCGCTCTCCCTCCAGCTCGAACCACGCCGCCGGCGTGGGGGAGAAAGCGCGGATGTGGCGCGTCACTTGCTCCGCGCTCCCGGCGAAATCGAGCCGCGTTTCCGCCTTGTCGATCTTGGCGGCGTACGTGGCGCGGGCGCCATCCTGCGGCTCGCCCGGCGGAATGGTCGGACCTGCCAAAGCATCGACCATCAGGTGCGCGCCGATCTCGGCCAGTTCCGCGGTCAGTTCCCCGGCGTTCTTGCCGTTCACCGGGATGCGCGCCTTCAACAGCATCGGGCCTGTGTCGAGCCCGCCTTCCATCCGCATGATGGTGACCCCGGTCTGCTCATCGCCGGCCAGGATCGCGCGCTGGATCGGCGCGGCGCCGCGCCAGCGCGGCAGCAGCGAGGCGTGGACGTTGAGGCAGCCGTGCTTGGGCGCGTCGAGCAGCGCCTGCGGCAGGATCAAGCCGTAGGCCGCGACCACCGCAACGTCGGCGGCGAGCGCAAGGAATTCGGCCTCGTCCGTGCCCTTGAGCGATGCCGGATGGCGCACTTCGATCGCCAGCGCTTCGGCCGCCTCGTGAATTGGCGTCTTGGTCAGTCCCTTGCCGCGTCGGCCCCCCGGGCGCGGCGGTTGGGTATAGGCCGCGACCACTTCGTGTCCGGCCTCGACCAATGCCTCAAGCGTCGGCACCGCAAAGCCGGGCGTTCCCATGAAGATGATGCGCATATTCGGAGCGCGCAGCCTTTCCTGTCCTTGCCTGAAGCCCTATCTCCCGCCCCATGGCATCGCAAGAGATCGAGGCGCTTTCGGCGGCGCTCGCGCGGCTCCCGGGGCTCGGCCCGCGCTCGGCGCGCCGGGCAGTGCTGTGGCTGGTCAAGCGGCGCGAGACCTCGCTGGTCCAGCTGCTCGACGCGCTCGACGCAGTGCGCGAGACGCTGGTCGAATGCTCGGTCTGCGGCAACATCGATACCCGCGACCCATGCGGCATTTGCGCCGATCCTAGGCGGGATGCGCGCCAGCTCTGCGTGGTGGAGGATGTTGCCGACCTCTGGGCGCTCGACCGGGCGCGGCTGTTCACCGGCAAATACCATGTGCTCGGCGGGCGACTGTCCGCGCTCGAAGGCGTGCGGCCGGAGGACTTGTCGATCGGCAAGCTGATCGAGCGCGTCGCCGCGGGCGGGATCGACGAGGTGGTGCTGGCGATGAACGCCACGCTCGAAGGCCAGACCACCGCACACTACATCGCCGAGCGGCTGGAGGGCTTTCCGGTACGGATCACCCAGCTCGCTCACGGGCTGCCGGTGGGCGGCGAGCTCGACTACCTCGACGAGGGAACCCTCGCTCAGGCGCTGCGCGCGAGGCGGCCGGTGGCCTGAACTTGCCGCGGCGCCAGCACCCGGGGTGGCAAAACGTCCCATTTTGCGCCATAGGCCGTGGTTGACACCATCTTAACGTTGGAAGATTCTTGCGAGCCGGACGCGTTCCGGATTCGCGACTTTGGAGATTGCCGATGGGCTCGGCCCCGTCAGACATTCGCGACCGCTCGGAGGAGGCCGCCAGCCCGGCGCGGCGTACCATCGTACTGCCGTCGGCCGCGCGGCCGGTGCTGCTGGTGCTCAACTTCCTGGCGCAGATCGTGCCGCTGTGGCTGATGCACCAGCTCGGCCAGGGCTGGCCGGTGTTCATCATGGCCGGCATCCTGCTCGGCCTGGTGCCGGCGATCGACCATGTGCTCGGCCAGGGCGGCTATCACTTCGACAGCCGGCTCAGCCATAATACAAAGCAGGGCCTGCTGTTCGCGCAGGCGGTGTTCCTGCTGCTGACGTTCGCGGCGGCGGTGGCGGTCGCGTCGTCGGGCAGGGTGCCGTTATGGGCCTCGATCTTCGCGGTGGTCACCGTCGGGATCATCAACGTCCACATCCCGGTGGTGGCGCACGATTTCGGCCACAAGATGGACCGCACCAACCGGATGATCTCGAACGCGATCTGCGCGATCGGCGGGCTCGGCTATTTCATGCCGCAGCATACCATGGGCCACCACATCCATGTCGCGACGCCCGAGGATTGCGCGTCCGCACGGTTCGGCCAGAGTTCCTATGCATTCATCTTCGGCGCGTTCCTGCCCGAAGTGCGCGGCGGGATCAGGCTCGAGGCGGAGCGCCTCAGGAAGCGCGGGCTGCCGGTCTGGTCGCTGCACAACGACGTGATCGTCGGCTATCTGCTGACGGTGGTGCTCGCCGCGGTGCTGGTCGCGCTGCTCGGGTGGATCGCGCTGCCGTTCATCGTGCTGCACCATGTCTCGGTGTGGTTCTCGCTGATGCTCAACGATTACATCCAGCACTATGGATTGCTGCGCGAGCTGTTGCCGAACGGCAAGCGCGAGCCGCAAGGCCCCGCGCATAGCTGGAGCGCCGATGCGCCGCTGTGCAACCTGATGGTGTTCAACGTGCAGCGCCATGCGCATCACCACGCGCGGCCGAAGAATTCGTACCACGAACTGGAAGCGCTCGAGGAAGGGCCGCAATGCCCGACCGGCTATTTCGGGATGATGGTCCTCGCGCTCGTCCCGCCGTGGTGGCACCATGTGATGGACCCGCTGGTGGTGAAGGCCGCGCAAGGCAGGCCGGGGCGGGTGAACGTCGGCAACCCCTCCGGCGAGCGCCGGCTGGCCCGGCTGCTGAAAGCGCAGACCGCGGGTTAGCCGATGATCCGCCGGAGCTGGATTTTCGGCGGATGGCTGGTGGCACTGGTGGCGTCGGCAGGCCCGGCGCTGTGGATGTCGGCCGACCACATCCGCCGCAATCCGCTCGGCAAATATGTCGACGAGGCGACCGGCGCGTGGACGCCCGAGCTTTATTGGCAGTTCGTCCGGTGGTGGCTGCCGATCGCGGTCCCGGTGAGCCTGCTGGCGCTCGCCTGCATGTTCCTCAACCGTCCGGCCGACTAGCTCACGCCTGTTCGAGGATCGTCTCGGTGTGGAGGGCGCACTTCCAGCCATCTCCGTCCCGCACCCAGGTGCTGCTGTCGGCGCAGGTCATGTCCATCGGCCCGTCCTTCATCGTCCCTTTCTGGCGGACTTTGTAGGCGATCACCGCGGTGTCGTCGGCGGGGAAGATCACGTCGAGATCGGAGAACTCGAACTTCTCGAGCGTCCATTTCCCGTCGCGCATCATCGCGGTGTATTTCTCCGGATCGATCCGCATCGCGCCGCTTGGCCCGGTGATCAGGCAATCTTCGGCGATCATTGCGGCGGCGCCTGCGGTGTCCTTGTCGATCAACGCCTGCCAAAAGTCCTGCTCAAGTCTCTGAATCGCTTCGGTCGTCGGCATGTTCGGCTCCTTTCGGGAACCGAAATGGCTCAACCCGGCGTCTGTTCCGCAGCCGCTCGCGTTCCCTTGTCGTCGCGCCGCGAAATGCTTATCTGGCCCGCATGGCGATACGCGAAATCCTCGAAGTGCCCGACCCGCGGCTGAAGCAGGTCTCGAAGCCGGTCACCGAGTTCGACGACGAGTTGAAGACCCTCGTCGAGGACATGTTCGAGACGATGTACGATGCCCCCGGCATCGGCCTCGCGGCGATCCAGGTCGGCGTGCCGCTGCGGGTGCTGGTGATCGACCTCCAGCCGGAGGATGAGGATGCCGAGCCCGAGGAATGCCATTCGCACGGCGATCACGTGCACTATCACCGGCCCTCGAAGCGCGAGCCGCGCATTTTCATCAATCCGGAAATCCTCGATCCGAGCGCGGACCTGGCAACCTACAACGAAGGCTGCCTGTCGGTGCCCGAGATCTACGCCGAGGTCGACCGCCCGGCCACTTGCAGAGTGCGCTGGCAGGATCTCGACGGCAATGTCCACGAAGAGAACATGGACGGCCTGCTGGCGACCTGCATCCAGCACGAGATCGACCATCTCGAGGGCATTCTGTTCATCGACCACTTGAGCCGCCTCAAGCGCAACATGGCGCTCAAGAAGCTCAAAAAGCTGCGCGAAGCGGCCTAACTCCCTTCTCCCGTTGACGGGAGAAGGATGGCGAAGCTTACGGCGTTATAGGCCGTTAGCGAAGCCTGGATGAGGGTTGCCTGCCTTCATGAAGAAAAGCCAACCCTCACCAACTCCGGCTAAGCTCGCTTCGCTCGCCAAGCCTGCGTAACCCTCTCCCGTCAACGGGCGAAGGTTTGTCTGGTCAAACCGCCACAGCCCCGTGCGCGAACTCGCTCCGGCCGCCCTCGGCGTGCACTTCCTCGTTCACGCTCTCCAGCGCCTTGCGGCAGTCCTCCGCGCATTCACGGCACATCTGCGCGCAGCGGCGGCAGTGCGCGGTGTCGTGCTTCGCGCATTCGGCTTCGCAGATCTCGCACGCCTCGATGCAGGCGGCGAGCATCGTGCGGATCAGCTGCCGGTTGTGGTCGGTGCGGCGGGTGGCGACGCGATAGGTCGCCTCGCACACGTCCGAGCAGTCGAGGCACAGCCGGACGCAGCGGGCCATGTCCATGTTCTCGGCGACGCAGGCGTCGGCGCACGAATTGCAGATCGCCGCGCAATACATCGCGTGCTTGACCGCCTGGCCCAGCGCCGGATTGTAGTCGTCCCCGACTTGCGGATGCTCGGAAATCATCTTCTCGATCGACATTGCGCTCTCCTTTGAGGGGAGAGCGAGCGGCGCGGGTTTGAGTTCCAATTATCCTCCCCGGAACGGGGAGGGGGACCATGCGGAGCATGGTGGAGGGGGCCCGCCGCACACGCGGCGCTGGGGGCGGCCCCCCCTCCGTCATCCGCCGCTCGCGCGGCGGCTGCCATCTCCCCGTTTCGGGGAGGATTTTATCAGAACAGCCCTTCGATCTGGCCGTTCTCGTCGAGGTAGATGTTCTCGGCGCTCGGCACCTTGGGCAGGCCGGGCATCGTCATGATGTCGCCCGCGATCGCCACCACGAAGCCGGCGCCGGCGGACAGGCGCACTTCGCGGATGTTGACCTCGAACCCGGTCGGCGCGCCGAGCGCGTTGGGGTCGGTCGAGAACGAATACTGGGTCTTGGCCATGCACACCGGGAAGTTGCCGTAGCCCATTTCTTCCCACTGCTTGAGCTGGCTCTTGACCGACGACGACATGCTGACGCTCTCGGCGCGGTAGATTTCCTTGCAGATCGTCTCGATCTTCTGCGCCAGCGGCATGTCCGACGGATAGAGCTGGTTGAAGTCCGGCGCGCCCTTGTCGGCCTTTTCGCTGACGATCCGCGCCAGTTCCTCGGCCCCGGCGCCACCCTCGGCCCAGTGCTTGCAGATCACCGCGTGGGTGCCGAACTTTTCGGCCATTTCCTGGATCACCGCCAGTTCCTCGTCGGTGTCGAGGTAGAAGTGATTGATCGCGACGGTGGGGTTGATGCCGAACTTGTTGAGGTTCTCGATGTGGCGCTCGAGGTTGACGGAGCCCTTGCGGACCGCGTCGACGTTCGGCTCGCCAAGGTCCTTCTTGGCGACCCCGCCGTTCATCTTGAGCGCGCGGACGGTGGCCACCAGCACGATCGCGTCGGGCTTGAGGCCCGCGATGCGGCACTTGATGTCCATGAACTTCTCGGCGCCGAGGTCCGCGCCGAAGCCGCCTTCGGTGACGACGTAGTCGGAGAGGCCGAGCGCGGTGCGGGTGGCGATCACCGAATTGCAGCCGTGGGCGATGTTGGCGAACGGCCCGCCGTGGAGCAGCGCCGGGTTGTTCTCCAGCGTCTGCACCAGGTTGGGCAGGATCGCGTCCTTCAGCAGCACGGTCATCGCGCTGTCGGCCTTCACGTCGCGGCAGAACACCGGCTTCTTCTCGCGCGTGTAGCCGATGATGATGTCGCCGAGGCGCTTCTGCAGGTCCTTCGCGTCGCTCGCGAGGCACAGGATCGCCATCACTTCGGAAGCGACCGTGATGTCGAACCCGGTCTCGCGCGGGAAGCCGTTGGAGACCCCGCCGAGCGGGCCCACGATCTCGCGCAGCGCGCGGTCGTTCATGTCGAGCACGCGCTTCCAGGTGACCCGGCGCACGTCGATGTCGAGCGGGTTGCCCCAGTAGATCGAGTTGTCGATCATCGCGCTCAAGAGGTTGTGCGCGCTGGTGATCGCGTGGAAATCGCCGGTGAAGTGGAGGTTGATCTCGTCCATCGGCATGACCTGGCTCTGCCCGCCGCCGGCGCCGCCGCCCTTCATCCCGAAGCACGGGCCCAGGCTCGGCTCGCGCAGGCAAAGCATCGAGCGCTTGCCGATGCGGTTGAGCGCATCCGAAAGGCCGACCGACGTGGTGGTCTTGCCTTCGCCCGCCGGAGTGGGGTTGATCGCGGTGACGAGGATCAGCTTGCCCTGCCGGTCGCTCTTGGGCAGCACGTCGCGGTCGATCTTCGCTTTGTACTTGCCGTAGGGGATCAGCGCGTCGTCGGGCACGCCGGCCTTCTTCGCGACTTCGGTGATCGGGGCGAGGGTCGCCGCGCGGGCGATTTCGATATCGGTGGGCATCGCTTCAGGTCCTCGTTTGTGGTCCAGTTTTCGCAATCACGAAGTTTTCGCGATTCTGAAATTGTAAGCGACCCATACAATTTTTGCGGGGGCTAGCTCAAGGGTGTTTGTCGTGCGGCCTTGTGCGCGCGTGTCCGCGGGTATAGGTTCCTATTTCGTTCTCTATGGGAAAGCTGCATGAATCCGATCGTCGCCATCGTTCTGGCCATTGTCGCGCTGCTGCTCGGGCTGGCGCTCGGCTGGCTGCTGTGGGGCCGCGACCAAGGCCATGACGACACCGAGTTCAAGGCCGCGGTGAAGGAACTGGGCGACGCGCGGATCGAGCTGGCGACGCTGAAGGCCAACGAAGCCAACTTCGACAAGCAGATCGCGCTGCTCAACCAGGCGCGGGAGGAGCTGCTCGCGCAGTTCAAGGCGACCGGGGGCGAAGTGCTGTCGCGGGCGCAAGACGAGTTCCTGAAGCGCGCCGAAGAGAAGTTCGGTCACTCGGAGAAGACCAGCAAGGAAGCGGTCGCCGCGCTGCTCGAGCCGGTCAATCAGCGCCTGCAGAAATACGAGAGCCAGGTCGAGACGCTCGAGCGCCAGCGGGTCGACGCTTTCGCGGGGCTGCGCAGCCAGATCGAGGAAATGCAAAAGGGGCAGGAGGCGGTGCGCACCGCCGCGCTGCAGCTCGGCAACAGCTTGCGCAACGCGCCCAAGGCGCGTGGGCGTTGGGGCGAGCAGCAGCTGAGGAACGTGCTCGAGCAGTGCGGCCTTGCCGAGCACACCGATTTCGTCACCGAGCATTCGGTCGAGACCGAAGAGGGCCGGCTGCGGCCGGACGCGATCGTCCGTATCCCGGGCAACAAGCTGCTGGTAATCGACGCAAAGGTGTCGCTCAACGCCTACCAGGATGCCTTCGAGGCCGGCGACGATATGGAGCGCGCGCGGCACCTCGATCTGCACACCGCCTCGATGCGCAACCATATCCAGACGCTCGGCGCGAAAAGCTACCAGAGCCAGTTCGAGGAAGCGCCTGACTACGTGCTGATGTTCGTTCCCGGCGAGCACTTCATCGCCGCCGCGCTGGAGCACGATCCGCGGATGTGGGACTTCGCCTTCGAGCGCCGCGTGCTGCTGGCGAGCCCGACCAACCTCGTCGCGATCTGCCGCACGGTGGCGCAAGTCTGGCGGCAGGACGGCCTCGCCCGCGAGGCGCGCGAGATCGGGCGGATGGGGGCGGAGCTTTACGATCGGCTTGCGGTCAGCGCCGAACACCTGAAGCGCGTCGGCAGCGGGCTCGAGACCGCGGTCGGCAACTACAACAAGTTCGTCGGCAGCTTCGAGCGCAACGTGCTGTCCTCGGGCAAGCGGCTCGCCGAGAAGGGCATCGAGATCGGCAAGCGCGAGATCGACGAAGTGCCGTTGGTCGAAAGCGCGCCGCGCTATGGCGCGGACGACACGCGGGAGGCGGCGGAATGAAGCGGAATGCGCTGATCGCGCTGCTGGCGCTCGCGGCCTGCTCGCCCGCGAAGCAGCCGGCACCCCAGGCAGCCAAGACCGAAGCGGCGCCCGCGCCCGAAACGCTGCCTGCCGCGCCCACAAGCAAGGCCGAAGCGCTGCTCTATAAGTACACCCGATCGTGGCCCGGCCATGCGGCGGCGAGCGGGCCTTATGCGCCGCGCGATGCTTGCGCCGCGCTCGACGGGGAGGAGGATTTCCGCCTCGCGCTCGCCAAGGCGGTCGCTGCGCGCGATGCCGATGCGTTGCTCAAGCTCGCCGATCCACAAGTCCGGCTCGACTTCGGCAACGCGCACGGCGGGGACTTGCTGCGCAAGCGGCTCGCGTCGCCGATCTACAAGCTGTGGGACGAACTCGCCGCGATCGTGCCGCTCGGCTGCGCGAGCCAAGCGAAGGATTCGCTGACGATCCCGTGGTACTTCGCCCAGGATTTCGGCAAGCGCGACAGCGCCGGGGTGATGCTGGTGATCGGCAAGGACGTCCCGCTGCTGGCTTCGCCGTCAGACCAAGGCGCGGTCTCGGCGAAGCTGTCGTGGGACGCGGTCGAGCTCGCGCCCGGCGAAACCGTGGCGGGGAAGGGCGTCTTCGCCAAAGTCGCGACGTTCGACGGCAAGCCCGGCTATATCGCGCGCAAGAGCCTGCGCGCGCTGACCGATTACCGCCTGATGGCGAACAGGACTGCCGACGGGTGGCGGATCACCGGGCTGATCGCGGGCGACTAACCCGCCTTGTGCGCGGTGAGGTCGACGTTCACCGTGACTTCCGGCTCCACCGAATGGTCCTGCCACGCGCCGGCGCCCAGTTGAAACGAGCTGCGGTCGAGCTTGAGGCTGCCGGTCATGTGCGCACTGGCGCCGTCGATCGTCAGCGTGAACGGCAGGTTCGCCGGCTGCGCGATGCCGCGGATGGTCAGCGTGCCGGCGGCGACATAGGCGTTCGCGCCGGTCGACTTGATGCTGGTGGTCTTGAACGTCGCGGTGGGGAACATCTTGGTCGCGAACCAGCTATCCTCCTGCAGCGGGCCGTCCTTGTTCGGATCGCCGGTCTGCGCGCTCGCGGTGTCGACCGTTACCGTGGCCTCGCTCGCGCCCAGGTTGGCGGGATCGAACAGGATCGTCGCGTCCCACTTGCCGAACGTGCCGGTGAACGCCGTGTCCTGCGCCACGCCGGCGAACTTGAGCGACGAGGCGGCGTGGTCGACCGTCCAGGCGGGCGCGATCGCAGTCGGCGCGGCGGCGGCCGACGAGATCGCCAGCGCGGCCAGCGCGATACCGATGGCGGCGGGGATGCGGTGGATCATGGCTCGTCTCCGTGCTGCGGCCGGCAAACGATAGCAGGCGTTCGCCCGCTGTCCACGGCCACGCGCCGGGTCAGGAATTCCGCTGCGAGGGATCGAGCCGCTCGAGCTCGGCGGCATGGCCGAACGAGCGCAGCTCCATGCGATTGCCTTCGACCTTGATCTCGGGCGCGGCCACCAGCAGCGCGCCGGCGGCCTTTTCCTGGTCGACCGTCTCGCCGGTGCAGAATTTCTCGGTCTGGATCAACGGCCCGGCCATCAGCCGGTCTTTCTCGATCCGCCACGGCCCGCCGATCGAGTTGCAGCCGAGGTTCGCGCCGAGCTTTTCGTCCGCCAGGGTCAGCCGCGCCCGGTCGGATGCGGGGGCCTTGCCGTCGATCGACACGAAGCGCCAAGTGCTGGGAGCGAGACCATCGGCCGGGGTCGCCTGCGCGGCGCATCCGGCCACAACGATCGCCAGCAAGGGAATGACTCGGCGCATGAGCCGTGTTGTACCAGCGGCGCGCTGAGCGCGGGCTGAACAGTCATGGCTATCAACAGTTAAGTTTTGCGAGCGCCTCGTACGCCAGCACCGCCGCCGCGACCGCCGCGTTGAGGCTGTCGGCGCGCCCGCGCATCGGGATCGTCACGCGCAAGTCGCAGGCGTCTTCGTACTCGGGGGGAAGCCCGCGCGATTCGTTCCCGACCAAGAGGAAGCATGGCGCCCGATACGGCGCCTCGCGATACGGCCGGGCATCGCGCAGCGAGGCAGCGACGAGTTGCCCGCTGCCGCCCCGCAGCCAAGGGAGGAACTCGTCCCACCGCGCCTGCGCGATCGCTTGCGTGAAGATCGCCCCCATGCTCGCGCGCACCGCCTCGACCGAGAACGGATCGGCGCACTCGTCCACCAGGATCAACCCGCCCGCGCCGACCGCGTCGCCGGTGCGCAGCATCGTGCCGAGGTTGCCGGGATCGCGCAGCGCCTGAGCGACCAGCCAGATCGGAGCAGCGGCCCGGTCGATCCCCTTAAGCGACGTGTCGAACTCGGCGAACACCCCGGCTACCGCCTGCGGATTGTCCTTGCCGGTGATCTTCGCGAGGATTTCGGGCGGGCATTCGACGATCTCGCCGCCCGCGCGCTCGACTTCCGTTTCCAGCGCCGCGAGCAGCGGGTGCGCGTCGCGCGCGGTGGACATCACCAGCATCTCGGGCAATTTGCCGCCCTCGCGCGCGTCGGTCAGCAGCCGCAGGCCTTCGGCGAGGAAGCGCCTCTCGCGCCGGCGGTGCTTCTTGTCGCGCAGCGAGCGCAACGTCTTGACCGTCGCGTTGGAGAACCCGGTGATCGTGCGGCGCATCGCCCCGGATCAGTCCTCGCCGAACCCGTCCATCACCAGGCCGATCAGCTTGGTCAGCCGGGCTTCGGCGTCTTCGCCGGTCACGCAGATCTCGATCGTATCCCCTTTGGCCGCGCCGAGCATCATCAGGCCGAGGATCGAGTTGCCGTTGGCGTCGGTGCCGTCCTTCGAGACCTTGACGGCGGTCCCTTGCGGCAACTTGCTGACCGCCGCGACGAATTTCGCGCTCGCCCGCGCGTGCAGTCCGCGCTGGTTGCTGATCGCGATGCTCTGGCGGGCGCTGTCCATCGCTGCGGGCGCGCTCAGGCGTCCTGTTCCTGGCCGAGGAACTCGGAGGCGACGGTGATGTAGTTGCGTCCCGCCTCGCGCGCGGCGGCGACCGCTTCGGCAATCTTGAGCTTGTTGCGGGCGCCGGCGAGGCGGATCAGCATCGGCAGGTTGATTCCGGCGATCACTTCGACCCGTCCTTCCTCGAGCAGCGAGATCGCGAGGTTCGACGGAGTGCCGCCGAACAGGTCGGTCAGAATCACCACGCCTTCCCCGGTGTCGACCGTCTTGATCGCGCGGGCGATCTCCTTGCGCCGCGCTTCGACGTCGTCCTTCGGCCCGATGCACACGGTGGCGACGTTCTCTTGCCGCCCGACCACGTGCTCCATGGCCTTTACGAACTCCTCGGCCAGATGACCGTGGGTCACGAGAATCATTCCGATCATGCGGGAAAACAGCTTTCAAACCTGAGGGCCGCGAACACGCGTATGGCTACCCTTTGCCACGGCAAGGCTTCGGTTGCGTCCAGGTTCACGGCTGTTGCGGCCCCTCGATCAATTCGGCCGCCCGCGACCCCAGGTTGCGGTGGCGGACAGTGGGCGAAAATCCCCGCTCGCGCAAGGCCCTCGCGATCTCCTCGGCGACGAATACCGAGCGGTGTCTCCCGCCGGTACAGCCGAATGCGATGTTCACGTAGCGCTTGCCCTGCGCGGCATAGCGCGGGATCAGCTCGAGCAGCAGATCGCGGATTTGCGGCACCGTGCCGGCGAACGCGGGGTCGGCGCGGATGTGGGCGGCGACCGGCTCGTCGAGCCCGGTAAGCTCGCGCAGCTCGTCCTGCCAATGCGGGTTGTCGAGATAGCGCATGTCGAACACCAGGTCCGCCACCGGCGGCATTCCGCGGGCGAACCCGAAGCTGCTCACGGTCACCGTCACTTCCTCGCCGGCGAGCCCTCCGAACCGCTCGCGGATCGCCTGCTGGAGCTGGTTGACCGAGAACGCGGTGGTGTTGATCACCATGTCGGCCCAACGCCGCAACGGCTCGAGCAGTTCGCGCTCCGCGCCGATGCCGTCGGCGGCGGGCACTCCGCTTGCCAGCGGGTGGCGCCGGCGGGTCTCGTTGTAGCGGCGCTCCAGTTCCTGGTCCGAGCAGTCGAGGAACAAAGTGCTGACCACCAGGTCGTTGCGGGCTGAGAGCTGCTTCACCTTGTCGATGATCCGGACGGGATCGAACCCGCGGGTGCGGGAATCGAACCCGATCGCGAGTGGGGCGGCGACTTCGGCTTTCGGCTCGGTCGCCGGACCGATCAGCCGGTCGAGCAGGCGGATCGGGAAGTTGTCGATCGCTTCCCAGCCGAGATCCTCGAGCTCGCGCAGCGCGGTGGTCTTGCCGGCGCCGAGCATGCCGGTGACCAGCAGGATGCGCTGGCGCATATCGGCGTCCACGGCGGGCGACTCGCTTGCCATCCGGCGCGGTGTGCGCCCGCCTGCCGGGAAAGTGAAGGGGTGTGGTTAAGCCAGCCCGTGTATCTTCAGCGCCCACTCGACCCGCTGAGCGAGCACCGGGCTGGCGGGCCACAGCATGAGGACAGGGATCTGGCAGCCTTCGATGCCGACGGTCTCCGCCTGCTCGAGATAGCGCGGCGCCTGTTCGCGCAGCACGACCGCGAGCGCAATCGGCGCCTCGACTGCCGGCAGCTCGACGATGCCGACGTTGCGGATCTCGAGCTGGCCGGCGATGTTCGGCGGGGGCGACGCCCAAAGCCGGCCCTCGCGCAGTGCCAGGGTGACCCCATCATCGCCGACCAGCGCCGCGCCGCGGTCGATCAGCGCCAGTGCGAGGCTCGACTTGCCGCAGGCGGGCGGGCCTTCGATCAGCACCGCGCGGCCATGGATCGCGACGCAGCTGAGGCCGGTGCGCGCGGCGCTCATTTCGCGTCCGCCGCCGGCAACGTGACCACGAAGCACGCCCCTTTCGCGCTGCGCGGCGGATCGACGAGCTCGAGCGTGCCGTCGTGCGCCTCGACGATCGTGCGCGCGATCGCCAGGCCGAGCCCGCTGTGCTTGCCGAAGCTCTCCGCCTCGGGGCGGACCGAATGGAACCGCTCGAACACTTTCTCCCGCTCGCTCGCGGGAATTCCGGGCCCCTGATCGAGGATCCGCGCTTCGACGGTCTCACCGTCGGCCGAGACCGAGATCGCGATCTTCCCGTCGGACGGGGAGAACGAGACGGCATTGTCGAGCAGGTTTTCGATCACCCGTTCCAGCCGCGCGGGCTCACCCAGCACCTTGAACGGGCCGCGACCCTTGCGGGTCAGCACGATCGGCCGGCCTTCGTTTTCCCGGCGGTGCTCGCGCGCGCCGACCGCGTTCTCGAACAGCGCGGCAAGGTCGACCGGGACGAACGTCGCGCGGCTCAGCTCGGCGTCGATCCGGCTGGCGTCGGCGATTTCGCTCACCAGCCGGTCGATCCGCTGGACATCGTGCACGGCGATGTCGGTCAGCTGGCGGCGCAACTGCGGCTCCTCGACGCGGCTCAGCGATTCGAGCGCGCTGCGCAAGCTGGCGAGCGGGTTCTTGACCTCGTGCGCGACATCGGCGGCGAAGCTCTCCACCGCGTCGATCCGCTGGCGCAGCGCGTCGGTCATATCGGCGACCGCGCGCGCGAGCAGGCCGATCTCGTCTCGCCGGTCGGGCAGGCGCGGCACCACCACTTCGCGCCCTCGCCCCAGCCGCACCCGCACTGCCGCGCGCACCAGCGCCCGCAACGGCCGGACGATCGTCCGCGCAAGGTAGAGCGAGAGGAAGATCGAGATCACCAGCGCGGCCGCGACGATGATCGCCAAAGTCTGGCGCGCGTCGCGCACGGCCTGGGTGATGTCCGGCGCGTTGCGGGTGGTGAGCAGCATCTGGCCAGCGGTGCCGACCGGGGTGGCGGCGGTGATCACGGGCGTGCGGTCGGGCGCATAGCGCAGGAACACTTCGGTCGAATTGCGCGCCCGCGCAAGCGCTATCTCCGGCCATGCTGCGGCGCCCGGACTGGCGGGCTCGCGGTAACGCGCGACGTGCGGCGTGCCGAGCACCGCGTCCATGCCTTTGTCGATCAGGCGCGCGGCGTCGAGCAGCCACGATTCGCGGCTCGGATCGGCGAACCGGAACGACGGCGGGGCGAGCGCGAAGCTGTCTTCGATCAGCTTGCCGTTGCGGTCGTAAAGCCGCAGGCGGAGCGTCTGCCGCTCGCCGATCTTGACCATCAGCGGCCTCAGCCGATCCGGGCGCACCCGCAGCAGCGCCTCGGCGGTGATCTGCGCCTCGCTGCTGGCCAGGTGAAAGCGCTCGTCGAGCAGGCTGCGGCGGTAGTTGTCGAGGTAGAAGAAGCTGCCGCCGAGCAGCGCGAGTGCGATGATGTTGAACGCCAGGATGCGGGTGGTGAGCGAAGTCCGCGCGGGAAACAGCGGGCGTTCGAAGCGGCGCAGCACGCGCGCCGGCTGCTTCGCGGGCAGCTCATCGGGCGGCAGGGGCCGCTCAGCCTTCGGCAAAGCTGTAGCCGGCACCGTACAGGGTCTCGATCGCGCCGAACTCCGGGTCGACCGCGCGGAACTTGCGGCGCATCCGCTTGATGTGGCTGTCGACGGTGCGGTCGTCGACGAACACGTCGTCGGGATAGGCGGCATCCATCAGCTGATTGCGGCTCTTGATCACGCCCGGCCGCTGGGCGAGCGCCTCGAGGATCAGGAATTCGGTGACCGTAAGCGAGACCGGCTTGCCGGCCCAGGCGACCTGGTGCCGCGCGGCATCCATCGTCAGCCGGCCGCGGACCATTTCGGCGCTCGCCTCGCCGTCCCCGGTGGCCTCTTCCGCAGGCGCCGGAACGGCGGCGCTGCGGCGCAGGATCGCCTTGATCCGGGCAATCAGCAACTGCTGGCTGAACGGCTTGGCGATGTAGTCGTCGGCACCCATCGCCAGGCCCGCGGCTTCGTCCTGCTCGTCGTCCTTGCTGGTCAGGAAGATCACCGGAATGGTCGAGCTCTCGCGCAGCCGTCGCAGCAATTCCATCCCGTCCATCCGGGGCATCTTGATGTCGAACACCGCCAGATCGGGGGGATTGTCGGCCAGCGCCTTGAGCGCGGTCTGGCCGTCGGAATAGACGCGCGTCGCGAACCCTTCGGCCTGCAGCGCGATCGACACGCTGGTCAGGATGTTGCGATCGTCGTCCACCAGCGCGATCACCCGCTGCGCGCAGGGCCGGGCCTTGTCGTTCACGGGAATCGCCTGGCCGGGGTCGCTCGCCATGAGCCGGTGGAGTCCTGTTGGGAACGGGTCATCGGCTTAGCGATTTGCGACATGACAGACAATGCGCTTCCCGCTCCATGCTGCGCATGACATGCGGTAAAACATTGTTCGGGAGAGGAAAATATCGCAGCCGCCACCCAAATTGACGCGACCCCCACCAGCGACTATGCGCAACTGCGCTTGGCAAGCGCGTGAAGCCCCGCCAGAATTGACCCCCGATTGCTTTCGGAGACGACGTTGACAGCCCCTCTTTCGTATCCGCTCGCCCGCCAGGGTATTATCACCGGCGCGGCGATCCATGCCAATCTCGGAACGGCCCCGCTGGTCGAGCACGCGATCCGCAACGGCGAAGGGCGGCTTGCCGCGCACGGCCCGCTGGTGGTCGAGACCGGCCCGCATACCGGCCGTTCGGCCAAGGACAAGTTCATCGTCCGCGATGCCGAGACCGAGGACACCGTGTGGTGGGGCAAGGTCAATGTCCCGATGACGCCCGAGCATTTCGCTGCGCTGAAGGAAGACTTCATGGCCGCGCTCGGCGGCAAGGAGCGGCTCTACGTCGCCGACCTGTTCGGCGGTTCGCAGCCGGAGCACCGGGTCAAGGTGCGTGTGATCAACGAGTTCGCCTGGCACAACCTGTTCATCCGCACGCTGCTGGTGCGCCCGACGCCTGACCAGCTCGAAGGGTTTGAGCCCGAATACACGATCATCGACCTGCCGAGCTTCCGCGCCGATCCCGCGCGCCACGGCAGCCGCACGGAGACCGTGATCGCGGTCAACTTCTCGGAGAAGCTGATCCTGATCGGCGGCACGCGCTATGCCGGCGAGATGAAGAAGAGCGTGTTCGGCATCCTCAACTATCTGCTGCCGGTGAAGGGCGTGATGCCGATGCATTGCTCGGCCAACATCGGCGACGATGGCAAGAGCGCGGTGTTCTTCGGCCTCTCCGGCACCGGCAAGACCACGCTCAGCGCCGACGCCAGCCGCACCCTGATCGGCGATGACGAGCATGGCTGGTCGGATACCGCGGTGTTCAACTTCGAAGGCGGCTGCTACGCCAAGATGATCCGCCTGTCGGCCGAGGCCGAGCCGGAAATCTATGCCACCACGAAGATGTTCGGCACCGTGCTCGAGAACGTGGTGATGGACGATGCGACCCGCGAGCTCGATCTCGACGATCCGACGCTCGCGGAAAACTCGCGCGGCGCCTACCCGATCGATTTCATTCCCAACACGTCGGAAGCCAATCTGGGGCCGGCGCCTTCGAACGTGATCATGCTCACCGCCGATGCCTTCGGCGTGCTGCCCCCGATCGCGCGGCTGACGCCTGACCAGGCGATGTATCACTTCCTGTCGGGTTACACCGCCAAGGTGGCCGGCACCGAGATCGGCGTGACCGAGCCCGAGGCGACCTTCAGCACCTGCTTCGGTGCGCCGTTCATGCCGCGCCACCCCTCGATCTACGGCAACCTGCTCAAGGAGCGGATCCACCAGGGCCGGGTGTCGTGCTGGCTGGTCAACACCGGCTGGACCGGCGGGAAGTACGGCACCGGCAAGCGCATGCCGATCAAGGCCACCCGCGCGCTGCTCAACGCCGCGCTCGACGGCAGCCTGAACGAGGCCGAGTTCCGCAAGGATCCGAACTTCGGCTTCGACGTGCCGGTCGCGGTGCCCGGCGTCGACAGCGCGATCCTCGATCCGCGGGAAACCTGGGCGGACAAGGACGAGTTCGACCGCACCGCGCAGAAGCTGGTCCAGCTGTTCGTCGACAACTTCGAGCAATTCGCCGAGCACGTCGACGAAGGCGTGCGCCAGGCGGCGCCCGCCGCCGTCGCCTGACCGCGAGGAAACGGCCCGGCGCCTGCGGCTGACGAGGGCAGATGAACACGTTGCTGTCCGTTCTCGTGCTTGCCGCTTTCGCGCTGCTCGCAGGCGCGTTCATCCTGTGGCGCAAGGGCGCGCCGCGGAAGCAGGCGGCGCTGATGGTGATCCTCGCGGCGATTCTGCTCGCGAACGTGCTGATCTGGACGCTGCCGGAAGGAAACGGCGCGGCGCCGGTCGACCAGGTCCAGGCGCTGCAGCGATAGCGGCCGCTCGCCGCGCGTGAGCGCCCGGCGGCCCCCAGCAACCAGGCGCGACACCGCGCCCGCTCCCGTTTCCGCTTGCCGGCGGGGCTACTTGATCGGACAGTCCGGCGACAGCCGGAAGTCGAGGTAGTTGTCGACCGCGCCCATCAGATCGTCGAGCTCGTGCTCGAAGAAGTGGTTGGCGCGGGGGATTTCTTCGTGGTGGATCGTGATGTGCTTCTGGGTGCGAAGCTTGTCGACCAGCTTCTGCACCGCGTTGGGCTGGACCACCGTGTCCGCCGCGCCCTGGATGATGATGCCCGAGGCGGGGCAGGGGGCGAGGAAGCTGAAATCGTACATGTTGGCCGGCGGCGCGATCGAGATGAACCCGCGGATTTCCGGCCGGCGCATCAGAAGCTGCATGCCGATCAGCGCGCCGAAGCTGACGCCGCCGATCCAGGTGACTTGCGCTTCGGGATGGATCGTCTGCACCCAGTCGAGCGCCGCGGCGGCGTCGCTGAGCTCGCCCACGCCGTTGTCGAAGCTGCCCTGGCTGCGGCCGACCCCGCGGAAGTTGAACCGCAAGGTGGCGAACCCGCGATCGACGAACGTCTTGTAGAGGCGCTGGACGATCCGGTCGTTCATCGTGCCGCCCGCCTGCGCGTGCGGGTGAAGGATCATCGCGACCGGTGCGCGCGGACGCGGGCCGGGCTGGAAGCGCCCTTCGAGGCGGCCTTCGGGACCGGGAAAGATGACTGACGGCATGGCGAAAATACTCTTGAAAGCTGGCACGGTGAGCGCGCCGGTGGCGCGCGGGAAAGCGGTGGCTATATAGGGTCGGTTCCGATTTTCGCAATTACCGAGCGCAGCCCAGTCCCCCAACGATACGAATGCCGGCACGGATTTATCTCGACCACGCGGCAACGACGCCGCTGCGCCCCGAGGCGAAAGCGGCGATGGACGAAGGCTTCGCGCTGTGGGCGAACCCCTCCAGCCCGCATGCCGAAGGGCGCAAGGCGCGCGCGGTGCTGGAAGGCGCGCGCGAGCGGATCAAGGCCGCGCTGGGGTGGGAGGGGGAACTGATCTTCACCTCCGGCGCGAGCGAGGCCGCGGCGCTCGCGCTCGGGCGGGCGCGCGGCGGGCCGCGGTTCGTCTCGGCGGTCGAGCATGACTCGGTGCTGACCGCCGCGCCAGTTGCCACCATGCTGCCGGTCGGGGCGGACGGCGCGCTGGAGCTCGCCGCGCTCCAACAGAAGCTGGCGGGCTGCGAGACTCCGGTGGTGGCGGTCCAGGCGATCAATTCGGAGACCGGCAACCTTCAGGATTCGCGCAAGATATCCGAGATCGTCGGCCAGGCGGCGGGGATTTACCTCGCCGACGCGTCGCAAGCGGCGGGCAAGTATCGCTCCAGCCACGGTGCCGCGATGGCGATCGTTTCGGCGCACAAGTTCGGCGGACCGGTCGGCATCGGGGCGCTGCTGGTGCGCGATTTCGCATTGCTCGAGCCGAGCGGCGGGCACGAGCGCGGCTATCGCCGGGGCACCGAGAACCTCCCTGCCGCGCTGGGGATGGCGGCAGCGCTGGAAGCGTGCGGCGAGCCCTATCTCGATTGGGATTGCCAAGGCCTGATGGACGAGTTCGCCGTGGAAGTCCGCGCGCTCGGCGGCACCTGGTTCGCCGACCGGCTCGCTGCCCCGACCGGCTATATCCACGCCGTTGCGATGCCCGGCCTTTCCGCCAACGCGCAGCTGATGCGCTTCGACCTGCATGGAATTTCGGTGAGCCAGGGCAGCGCCTGCTCTTCGGGAACGATGCGCACCAGCCACGTGCTGCGCGCGATGGGGGTGGCCGACGCGGAGGCCGAACGGACGATCCGCGTGAGCTTCGGCTGGAACACCACGCGCGAGGAAGTCGAGCGTTTCTGTGAGGCGTGGATCGACATGGCGCGCGAGGCGGGCGAGAAAGCCGCGTGATCTACCTCGACTACCAGGCCACCACTCCGCTCGCGCCCGAGGCGCGCGAGGCGATGCTCGCGTGGCTCGAAGGGCCCGCCGGCACCGGGTTCGGCAATCCGCACAGCGCCCATCGCCTCGGGCGGCAGGCGGCGGCGGCGGTCGAGGTCGCGCGCGAGCAGGTTGCGGCGCTGCTCCCCCCGGGCGGCCGCGTGGTGTTCACTTCGGGAGCGACCGAGGCGCTGAACATGGCGCTGCGCGGGACGCGCGGCGGCGTGCTGACGTTTGCCGCCGAGCATGCGGCGGTGCTCGATTGCGCGCGCCCGGTCGGCGAACACGGACGCGATTTCGGCGTGCTGCCGGTCACCAGCGATGGCAGCGCCGACCTTGGCGCCTTGCGCAATGCGGTTGGCGCGAGCACCGGGCTGGTTTCCGCGATGCTGGTCAACAACGAAATCGGCACGATCAATCCGCTCGTCGAGATCGCCGAAATCGCCCACAGTGTCAGCGCACTGGTGCTCACCGACGCGGTGCAGGGCTACGGCCGCGTCGCGGTGCCCGATTGCGCCGACCTGATCGCGATCTCGGCGCACAAGATCCATGGGCCCAAGGGCATCGGCGCCTTGTGGGTGCGTGACGGAATCGCGCTCGCCCCGCTGATGTACGGCGGCGGACAGGAGCAGGGGTTGCGTTCGGGCACGCTCAGCCCCGCGCTGTGCGCCGGATTCGGCGCGGCGGCGGCGCTGGCCAGGCAGTGCATGGCAGCCGATGCCGACCATATTGCGATGCTGTGGAAGCGCGCGCGCGAGCTGTTCTCGGGCTGGACCCTCAACGGCGCCGAGCACGCCCGCTGGAAGGGCAACCTCAACCTGCGCAAGGATGGCCTCGACGTCGCCCGGCTGATGAGCGACGTGCGCGACGTGTGCTTCTCCGCGGGCTCTGCCTGCGCCAGCGGATCGGGGCGCCCGAGCCACGTGCTGCGCGCGATCGGGCTCAGCGATGCGCAGGCCAAAGCCTCGATCCGCCTCGGCTTCGGGCGCTACACCACGCTGGAAGAGCTTGAAGCGGCGGCCGAAAAGATCGATCGCGCCGCCGAGGCGCAAGGATAAGCCATGGTCAAAGTCACGTTCATCGCCACCGACGGCACGCGCATCGAGGCCGAGGGGGCCGAGGGCACCTCGCTGCTCGAGTGCGGCCAGGCGGCCGGAATGCCGCTCGAAGGCACGTGCGAGGGGCAGATGGCCTGCTCGACCTGCCACGTGATCGTCGATCCCGAATGGTTCGCCCGCCTCGTGCCGGCGAGCGACGACGAGGAGGACATGCTCGACCTCGCCGCCGCGGTCGAGCGCACCAGCCGCCTGTCATGCCAGATCGTGCTCACGCCCGAGCTCGAGGGCCTGACGGTGCGCATCCCGCGCGAAAGCCGCGACGCACAGGGGCTCTAAAATCCTCCCCGGAACGGGGAGGGGGACCATGCGAAGCATGGTGGAGGGGGCCCGCGCGACTTTCGAAGGTGGCGCTGGGCCCCCTCCGTCAGTCGCTTCGCGACTGCCACCTCCCCGTTCCGGGGAGGATTTTTTACGCCATCTCCTCCGCGCTCGCCGTCTCCTCTTGCCGCAACGCTTCGATCAATGCGTCGCTGAACGCGGGAATGTCGTCGGGCTTGCGGCTGGTGATGAGGTTGCCGTCGGTCGCGACTTGCTGGTCGACCACGTTCGCGCCGGCGTTCTTGAGGTCGGTGCGGATCGAGGGCCAGCTGGTCAACGTCTTGCCGCGGATCACGCCGGCTTCGGCGAGCAGCCATGGGCCGTGGCAGATTGCCGCGACCGTCTTGCCGGCATCGCAGAAGTCGCGCACCAGCTGGACCGCCTTGTCCTCCTGACGCAATTTGTCGGGGTTCATCACCCCGCCGGGCAGCACCAGCGCCTCGAACCCGTCGGCGCTCGCCTGGTCGAGGCTCCGGTCGACTTTGACCGTGTCGCCCCAGTCGGTGTGCTGCCAGCCCTTGATCTCGCCTTCCTTGGGGCTGACCACCACCGTCTCGAATCCGGCTTCCTCGAGCCGCTGCTTCGGCCCGGTGAGTTCGGATTGCTCGAACCCGTCGGTCGCCAGGATCATCACGCGCTTTGCCATAAATGCCTCCATTGCTCGTGATCGCAGAACGGGCGGGGGATTGCCGATGTTCCGCGCTTTGGCGCGGCCGGTCGCGGTGTTAGGGCGGCTCGCATGGCGAGCACCACCGAAGACGAAAAAGACCCGTTCGACGCGATCGTCGACGCCCCGTTCGATTCCGCGCTTTCCGAGCGCTACCTCGTCTATGCCCTATCGACGATCACCGCGCGCTCGCTGCCCGATCTGCGCGACGGGCTGAAGCCGGTCCACCGCCGGCTGCTGTGGGGCATGCGCGCGCTGCGCCTCGCGCCCGACAGCGCGTTCAAGAAGTCGAGCCGGGTGGTCGGCGACGTGATGGGCAAGTACCACCCGCACGGCAACCTGGCGCTCTACGACGCGCTGGTGCGGCTCGCGCAGCCGTTCAGCTTGCGCTATCCGCTGATCGAGGGGCAGGGCAACTTCGGCAACATCGACGGCGACGGCGCGGCGGCCGAGCGCTACACCGAATGCCGCCTCACCCGCACCGCGATGCTGCTGATGGACGGGCTCGACGAAGGCACCGTCGATTTCGTGCCGACCTACAACAACGAAGAGGAAGAGCCGACGCTGTTCCCCGGGCTGTTCCCGAACCTGCTGGCCAACGGTGCGAGCGGGATCGCGGTGGGCATGGCGACCAACATCCCGAGCCACAACGTCGCCGAGGTGATCGACGCCGCGCTCGAGCTGATCGACAACCCGCACGTCGAGCACGCGCGGCTGATGGAGCTGTTCCACGGGCCCGACTTCGCGACCGGCGGCGTGGTGGTCGAAAGCGCCGAGACGATCGCCGCCGCCTACGAAACCGGGCGCGGCAGCTTCCGGGTGCGCGGCCGGTTCCACGCCGCCGAAGCGAAGGACGAGGCCGACCGCGAGGCCGGTATCGAACGGCTCGGCGGCGGGCAGTACCAGCTGGTGATCTCCGAGATTCCCTACCAGGTGCAGAAGGGCAAGCTGATCGAGCAGATCGCCCAACTGATCGCCGACAAGAAATTGCCGATCCTCGAGGACGTGCGCGACGAGAGCGAGGAGAACATCCGCATCGTGTTCGTGCCCAAGAGCCGCAACGTCGACCCGGAACTGCTCAAGGAATCGCTCTACAAGCTGACCGACCTCGAGACCCGTTTCGGGCTCAACCTCAACGTGCTCGACGCGACCCGCACCCCGATGGTGATGGGCCTCAAGGAACTGCTCGAGCACTGGGTGGTCCACCAGATCGACATCCTCCAGCGCCGCAGCCGCCACCGGCTGGACAAGATCGCCGGGCGGCTGGAGCTGCTCGAAGGCTACATCGTCGCGTTCCTCAACCTCGACCGGGTGATCGAGATCATCCGCACCGAGGACGAGCCCAAGCCGGTGATGATGGCCGAGTTCGAGCTGACCGACCGCCAGGCCGAGGCGATCCTCAACATGCGGCTGCGCAGCTTGCGCAAGCTCGAGGAAATGGAGCTCAAGCGCGAACGCGACGAGTTGATCGCGGAGCGCGAGGAGCTCGAAAAGCTGCTCGCCTCGCCGGCGCGCCAGCGCACCCGGCTGAAGCGCGATCTCGGCGCGCTGCGCGCCGAGTACGGCCCCGACACGCTGCTCGGGCGGCGGCGCACCGGCATCGCCGAGGCCGCGCCAGTGGTCGAGTTCAGCATGGACGCGATGATCGAGAAGGAGCCGGTGACGGTGATCCTCTCGGCGCGCGGCTGGATCCGGGCGGCGCGCGGCCACTTGCCGCTCGAGCAGGACTGGAAGTTCAAGGAAGGCGACGGCCCGGCGTTCGCGCTGCATTGCCAGACGACCGACAAATTGCTGCTCGCGGCCGGCGACGGCCGCTTCTACACGCTCGGCGCCGACAAATTGCCCGGCGCGCGCGGGTTCGGCGAGCCGGTGCGCAACATGGTCGATCTCGACGCCGAGGCGGCGCTGGTGGCGCTCGCGGTGCATCGGCCCGGCGGCAAGCTGCTGGTCGCATCGAGCGCGGGCAAGGGCTTCGCGGTGCCGATGGACGATATCCTCGCGGAGACCCGCAAGGGCCGGCAGGTCGCGAACGTGAAGGCCGGGGCGAAGCTGGTCGTCGCGCGCCCGATCGCCCCGAACGACGATCATGTCGCGGTGGTCGGCGACAACCGCAAGCTGGTGATCTTCGCGCTCGACGAGCTGCCCGAGATGGCGCGCGGGCAGGGGGTGACGCTGCAGCGCTACCGCGACGGCGGCCTCAGCGATGCAACCACGTTCAACTTCGAGGAAGGCCTCAGCTGGACGATGGGCGGCGACAGCGGCCGCACCCGCACCGAGAAAGACCTCGCGCTGTGGAAGGTCGCGCGCGGGGCGGCGGGGAGGCTCCCGCCGCAGGGCTTCCCGCGGGACAACAAGTTCTGACCGCCGACCCTCCTCCCCTTTCGGGGAGGCAGGGTGCGGGATCGCTTTAGCTGCCGGAGTTTGCGGTGCTGCTGGTGCCGGCCCCACCCGCCGACTGCTTCAGCGCGGCGTCGAGCTGCGCGGCGGTGACCCGCAGCGCCAGGTGGCCGTTGTCCGCCAGCTTGAACTGGTTCTTCGGCAAGGCCAGCGCGCTGGCGTCGTGATCGATCACCACCGAGCCGTCCGCCTGGATTTCCTTGACCGTGCCAACCTGGACCCCGTCCGAGCTATAGAGGGCCGCCCCGGTCACCAGCGCGGCATTGAGAGCGGCGACGTCTTCGGGGTCGGGCTTCAAAGCCTTGGCGAGATCGGCCGAGGTGTAGGCCACCGAGACACCCTTGGCGCCCATGTGAAACTGGTCCTTGGGCAGCGCGAATTCGCCATTCTGGCCGGTCAGCACGACCGAGCCGTCCGGCTTGACCTGCTTGACGGTGCCGACCTGCACCCCGTCGGCGGCGTACACGGCCGCGCCTGCGGTCAGCGCAGTCTGCAACTGGGCGGCCGATTGCTGGTTCGCCTGCTTGATCGCATCGTCGAGCTGCTGCTTGGTGTAGCCGATCCGCGGCCCCTTCGATCCCTTGGCGAACGAATTGGCCGGCAGCGCCGCCTTGTTGGTGCCGGTGTCGACGATGATGTTGCCGCCCGAAATGCTGTCGATCTTGCCGACTTCCGAGCCGTCGGGGCCGTACACCATCGCCCCCACGGTCGCGCCGACGTCCGCCGCCGCTTGCGCATAGGCCGTGCTCGGCACTGCGGCCATTGCCAGCAGCGAGGCGGCTACCAGTTTGGTGAATTTCATGAATCTACTCCGTAGTTTGCAAGTCCCAACCGCCCGCAAGCGGGCCAAACTCCACGCCGCAAGCGACGCAACAAAGCGGGCGCGCGGTCGGCACGAATGCGCCGGTTGCACATCAGCGATCCACCGACGCCCGAAACGGCGCACGGAAAGCGGATCGAACCTTCCGCCGTGGGAAGAGGATGCCCGCAAAGGAAGGTGCAGCTTTCCATCAATCGAAAGCGATGGCAACCCGCCAATTTCCGCCCTTTTTGGCGGAACGTCGATGAAGCGAAGCTGAAGCGCCAATTCAGTCGGTTTCGCGAAGCAGCGCGGCGAGAATCGTCTCGACCCGCGTCCGCTCCGGGAAGCCTTCGGCGACCCATTGCGCCTCGGCCTCACGCAAGATCCGCGCGACCTCGGGCCCCGCCGCTACTCCCCGGCCGACGATCTCACCGCCTTTTAACGGGAACTCGGGCACGTCCCAGTCCCGCAGCGCCGCCACGTCCGCGCCTTCGAGCAGCAGCCGGTCGATCGCGCAGGCGATCCCCTCGCGGTAGGCGAGCGCGCGCGGCGCCTCGGCGTCGGCCGCCAGGCGATCGGCGGCGCAAACCAGCCGTGCGCGCTGGCGCTTGGAGAGCCGCAGCCGCGCAGCGACGGTTTCAGCGACCGGCGGGGAGGGTGGCAGCAGCGCGGCGAGGCGGCGGAGCGGATCGGGCGCGACGGCATTAGCGCGCTCGCTCGCGATCACGCGTTCGAGCGTGTCGATCTGGCTATGGGTGCATTCCGGCAGCACGACTTGCAGCACGCCGCGTTCCTGCATCCGGGCTACGGTGGCCGCCGGGTCGGGCAGGGCGAGCAGGTTCAGGAGCTCCATCGCCACCCGCTCGCGGCTGAGGCCCTTGAGCGTGCCGGCGAGCGCGGCGCAGGCTTCCTCGGCCTCGGCGTCGAGCTCTGCGCCGAACCGGGCCTGAAAGCGGTAATAGCGCAGGATCCGCAGGTGATCCTCGTGGATCCGCTCCCGCGCATCGCCGATGAACCGCACCCGGCGGGCGGAAAGATCGGCGAGGCCGCCGAAATAGTCGAACAGCTCGAGCGTCGCCGGGTCGGCGTAGAGCGCGTTGATCGTGAAATCGCGCCGCGCGGCGTCTTCCTGCCAGTCCTCGGCGTATTCGACGGTCGCCCGGCGCCCGTCGGTCGCAACGTCGCGGCGCAAGGTGGTGATCTCGACGTTGCCGCCCGGCAATACCGCCGTGACGGTGCCGTGGTCGATGCCGGTCGGGATCGGCTTGATCCCCGCCGCTTCGAGCCGCCCGGTGACCTGGCCGGGCGTGAGCGGCGTCGCGCAATCGACGTCGGCGGCTTCCTCGCCGAGCAGCGCATCGCGCACCGCGCCGCCGACCCAGCGCGCGTTCCCCAGCCCAAGCGCCTCGACCAGCGCGGCGAGGTCCTCGCGGCGGGTCCAGGCGACGGGGGGCATGCGCTCAGCCATCGACCAATCCCTCCCACGCGAGGCGCTGCGACAGGTTTTCGATGATCGCGGCGGTCACCCCCCAGATGCGATGGCCCTGCCACTCGATCTCGGTGTATTCGCGCAAGCGCCCGCGATAGACCGCCTGCTTGCGCACGTGGTTCTCCGGATCGAACACGAAGCGCAAGGGGGCCTCGAACCACGCGGAGACCTCGCGCGGGTTGGGGACGACTTCGATGTCTTGCGGCACCAATGCGAGGACCGGGGTGATGTCGTAGCCGGTGCCGGTCACGAAGCGGTCGGTCGCGCCGACAACGCTTATCAGAGAAGGGTTTATCCCAAGCTCTTCGTGGGTTTCGCGAAGTGCGGCGGCGACCGCGTCCTCGCCCGGATCGAGCTTGCCGCCGGGGAATGCGACCTGGCCGGCGTGCTGGCGCATGTCGGCCGGGCGATGGGTCAGCAGCACCCCCGGATCGGGCCGGTCGGTAACCGCGATCAGCACAGCGGCCGGGCGCACTGCGCCGGGCGGGGCGAATGCGGCGTCGGTTCGCAGGCCGGGCAACTCGACCCCGTGGCCCTCGTCGAAAATCCGCGTCAGTCGCTCCAGCAGCCCGCTCATGCGCGAGCGATGCCAGAAGCGCTCAACCGCGCCAAGGGCCGAGCATGCCTTCGCGCGGCAACGCGGCCAGGTTCTCGCCGCGCGCGAGCAGGCGGCGCGGCTCCCACGGGCCGGGGAGCTTCCAGCCGCCGGTGTGCTGGGCATCGAAGCCGAAGAACCGGCCGTAGTATTCGGGATCGCCGATCATCACTTGCGGCAGCGGCGCAGCGGGGCTGAGCGCGCCGAGCATCGCGTGCATCAGCGCGCGGCCGAAGCCTTCGCCCTGCCGTTCGGGAACGACCGCGACCGGGCCGACCATCAGCAGCGGATGCCGGCGCCCGTCAGGCTCGACCAGCGCGACCGGCCAGGTCTGGATCGTGCCGGCGAGCGCGTCGTTCCCATCGAGCGCGGCGAAGCTCAGGCCCGGCAGCCAGTCGGTCCCCTCGCGCACGATATAGGCGGTGCGGGCGAACCGCTCCGGCCCGAACGCGCGGTCGAGCACGTGTTCGATCATCGCGGGCTCGACCTGGTCGAGCGGGATCAGCGTGGCGGTGTCGGTATCGGCCATGGGCGCGCGCGGATAGGGCCCTGCGCGGGCGCTGGCAACGACGAAGTGCGAGCACCAGCGCAGGCTGGGGCCGCCCGCCGCGGGCGTTGCGCTCGCGGTAAGAGACCCCTGCCTGTGCATGGGATCACGCAGGCGTCAGATGCAGCAGCCGGCCGCCTTTGCCGTCCTCGAGCGCGTAGAGCGACCCGTCGGGCGCCTCGGCGATCTCGCGCATGCGGTGGCCCATCGGGTAGCGCGCGAGTTCCTGCCCGTGGTCGTCGCTCAGCGACACGCGCACGATCGCCTGCGTCTTGAGCCCCGCGATCAGCGCCTGACCCTTCCAGTCGGGCCACAACTTGCCCGAATAGAAGATGAAGTCGCCCGGGGCGATCACCGGGTTCCAGCTGATCGCCGGGGCGTGCAGGTCGGGCCGGGTCGAGTGACGGGGGATCGGCGTGCCGTTGTAGTTGTCGCCGTTCGAGACCAGCGGCCAGCCGTAGTTGTCGCCGGGCACCAGCTTGTTGATCTCGTCGCCGCCCATCGGGCCGTGCTCGAGGTCCCACAGCTGGCCGTTCAGATCGAACTTGAGGCCCAGCGGGTTGCGGTGGCCGTAAGTCCAGATGTCGGGGCTCGCGCCCGCCTTGCCTGCCAGCGGGTTGCCCGCGGCCGGCGTCCCGTCGAGGTTCAGCCGCACGATCGAGCCCAGGTTGTTCGCGGTGTCCTGCGCCGGATCGCCCTTCATCTGCTCTCCCGAAGAGACGAACAGGTATTTGCGGTCGGGCGAGAACGCGAGGCGCAGCGCGAACTGGCCGGCGGTCTCGTACGCGGCGTTCTGGCGCCAGATTTCCTTCAGGTCCTGCACCGCGCAGGCCGACAACGCGCTGCACGACAGCTTGCCGCGACCGACCACGCCGTAGCGCGTCTTGCCCTCGCCCGCCTTTGCCCAGCTCAGGTAGATCGTGTGGCTGGTCTTGTAATCGGGCGCGAAGGCCACGTCGGCGAACCCGCCCTGGCCGCCGTAGGCGACTTGCGGCGTGCCGCCAACGGGCGCGATCTGCCCGCTTTTGGGGTCGACCACTTTCATCGTGCCCGGCTTTTCGGTGATGAACAGGCGCCCGGTGCCCGGTTCGACCGCTAGCGCCCAGGGCTCGTCGAAGCTGCCGAGCGCGGTCGCCGCGAACGGCGTGCCGGCGGGGAGATCGGCCGGCTGCCATGCGCCGGTCGGGCTTGCCGGAGCGCTTTCCCCCGAAGATGCGCTGCCGCAGCTTGCGATCGCGACGGCGGACAGCGATAGGGCGAAAGTCGCGATTCTCATGACCATGCTCTCCGGAACGCCTTTTTCCGATTTCTGTGCCGGTTGGCCGCCGGAGTCCATAGTCGCCGGCGTGGACGAGGCCGGGCGCGGGCCGCTCGCCGGGCCGGTGGTGGCCGCCGCGGTGGTCCTGTGCAAGCCGCGCCCTGCCGGGATCGACGATTCGAAGAAGCTCTCCCCCGATCGGCGCGCGGTGGCCGACGAGCGCATCCGCCGCCGCTGCGCCTACGGCATCGGCGTGGTCGAGGTCGAGGACATCGACCGGCTGAATATCTTCGGCGCGACGATGCTGGCGATGACCCTGGCGATGGCCAACTTGTGCGAGGCGCTGGGGCTCGACTGCACCCAGGTCCTGGTCGACGGCAACCTGACCCCCGCCGGCCGGCGCCCGGAGTGGCGCTGGAAGGCGCGGCCGATCGTGGGCGGCGACGCGACCGAGCCGGCGATCTCGGCCGCCTCGATCGTCGCCAAGGAACACCGCGACCGGATCATGCGCGAGCACCACAAGGCGCATCCGCATTACGGCTGGCACACCAATGTCGGCTATTCGACGCCGGATCATCTCAGGGCGCTGCGCGAGCACGGGCCGTGCCCGCTGCATCGCAGGAGCTTCGCCCCGGTCGCGCAGGCGGAATTGTTTTAGGCGAAGAGACGATCCTCCCCAAGCCCTGCTGGGGGGAGATCTTAATTCACTCCGCCGCGCCGAACGCTTCTCGCTTCATGTCCGCGAGGCGCTGGCGCATCATCGCCTCCATCGTGTCGAAATCGGGACGCGTGCCGCCCTGCTGCCGGCGCGCAACCATCTCCTCGCGAGTGTTGACGCGCGGGTAGGGCTCGGCGGGCACCGGCACGCCCAGGAAATCGCACAGCGGCTGCCAGCCCTCGCCTGCCTGGTAGACCAGCAGCTTCTCGGGCGGCGCCTCGTCGATCACCGACTGGTTCCAGCGTCGGAAATAGTCGGTCATGAATTGCCGGTCGTTGACCCCTTCGCCGATCTCGCTGAACACGCTGCTCTTAAAGAACTCGGCCATCGGCCCCGCCTGTTCGAGCCGTTCGCGGTGCGCGGGGGAGAACACGGTCACGCTGCCCGATTCGAACCAGCTGTCGGGATCGCGCACGGTCAGGATCACCTTGGCGTCAGGATATTTGGCGAGCAATTCGCGCCAGTACATGCAGGCCGGATAGTCGGTCGTCGAATGATAGCCTTCGAAGATCGCGTCCCAATCGGGATTGCCGTTGGCGGCTTCGATCCATTGCGGCACCTTGTGCTGCAGGTCGGTCAGCACCTCGACCATGTGGTAGCACGGACCGAACCCGAGATGCTCGAGCGCGAGCTTGAGCGACAGCGTTCCGGTCCGGCCGAGCCCCGCGCCGATCACTTTCAAGGTCATTTCCCGTCCTCCGGTCGTCCGGTCAGATCGGTGCACTGTGCGCCTGGCCGGGGAAAGCGCAAGCCCCGGCGAAAAATCGCGCGCCCGAGTCCTCGTGGCCACACCCCAAGATGTCGAGTCTCGGGCGACACCCGGACTCCAGATGCTGTAGGGGCCTCGTTTCGTTCACGCGGGGCCGAACCATGGTTAGCGCGGCATTAACCATAGTCTGCGAGTGATCGTGGCTTGACGGCGGAGTCGCGAGGACTCACCCTGTGGATAAGTCAGGGGGTTATCTGTGGTTCAAACGCTTACCAAGCAGCGCCCGGGTGCGCTGAAACGGCCCGCGCCGAAGCCCGCCGTTGCGCTGCCGCTCGGAGAGATTCTCGCCGGCGACTGCATCGAGGCGATGCGCGGATTGCCGGACGCTTCGATCGACCTGATCTTCGCCGATCCGCCTTACAACCTGCAATTGGGCGGCGATCTCAACCGGCCCGACGGCAGCCATGTCGATGCGGTGACCGACGATTGGGACCGGTTCGACAGCTTCGCGGCTTACGACGCTTTTACAAAGGCCTGGCTGACGCAGGCGCGACGCATTCTGAAGCCGGACGGCGCGCTTTGGGTGATCGGCAGCTATCACAACATCTTCCGCGTCGGCGCGCTGATGCAGGATCTGGGCTTCTGGATCCTCAACGACATCGTCTGGCGCAAGTCGAACCCGATGCCGAACTTCCGCGGCACCCGCTTCACCAACGCGCACGAGACGCTGATCTGGGCGAGCATGGGCGAGAAGGCGAAGTACCACTTCAACTACCGCGCGATGAAGACGCTGAACGACGAGCTGCAGATGCGCAGCGACTGGGTGATCCCGATCTGCGGCGGGCCCGAACGGCTGAAGCAGGGGGGGACCAAGGTCCACCCGACGCAGAAGCCCGAGGCGTTGCTTTATCGCGTGATGCTGGCGACCACCGAGAAAGGCGACGTGGTGCTCGATCCGTTCTTCGGCACCGGCACCACCGGCGCGGTTGCCAAGCGCCTGGGGCGCGAATGGATCGGCTGCGAGCGCGAGGCGGGGTACCGCGACGCCGCGCTGAAGCGCATCGCCAAGGAACTGCCGCTCGACGAAAGCGCGCTGACCACGATGCAGAGCCGCAAGGACGCGCCGCGGGTGGCGTTCGGCGCGCTGGTCGAGGCGGGCTATCTCGCGCCGGGCACACGGTTGTTCGACAAGCAGCGCCGCTGGACCGCCACCGTGCGCGCCGACGGGTCACTGGAGGCGGGCCGCGAGACCGGCTCGATCCACGGCGTCGGCAAGGCGCTGCAAGGCGCGCCGAGCTGCAACGGCTGGACCTTCTGGCACCTGGAGCACGAGGGGCGCGTGCAGCCGCTCGACGCCTTGCGGCAGCTCTACCTGCTGGCGATCGAGGATTGAGTTTTGCGCTCGCGGAGGCGCGGAGGCGCAGAGGGGGCTTTGCAATACCACGTCATGCCAGCGAAAGCTGGCATCGCTTGAGGACAGCGACCCCAGCTTTCGCTGGGGTGACGAAATTCGCGATTACCCTCTGCGCCTTCGCGCCTCTGCGAGCGTATAATCCGCTTGAACCGGCACGACGGGGCCCTCAATGAAAGCCAAATGACCCAGCAGCTCTACATCCGCCCCACCGGCCTGGTCCCCAACCCGCAATCGGTCGACGGCGACGCGATCCGGCTGGCGGGCGGGATGTCCTATGCGCACCAGTTCGCGCTGATCGTGCGCGATGGAGGCGCGGTCGTCTCGAACGACCGGGTCACCGCGCGCGGTATCGAGCGGGCGCTCGGCCAGCTTTCGACCGAGCTCGCCGAACAGGGCCGCGCGCAATGGGCGAACCTGCAGAAAGTCCATCCGCCGCTGCAATTGGGCGAGCGCACGATCCGGCTCGACCAGCCGCAAGTCGTCGGCATCCTCAACGTGACGCCCGACAGCATGTCCGACGGCGGCGAGTTCCTCGACGATCCCGCGGCGGCGAACGACCATGCGGCGGCGATGCTCGAGGGCGGCGCGGCGATGATCGACATCGGCGGCGAGTCCACCCGGCCGGGCGCGGCCGCGGTATGGGAAGGCGACGAGCTGAAGCGCGTGCTCCCGGCAGTCGAAGCCGTCGCGCTGATGGGCGCAGCGATCAGCGTCGACACCCGCCGCCCGGCGGTGATGGAAGCGGCGCTCCAGGCCGGTGCGCATGTGATCAACGACGTTTCCGCGCTGCGCTACGATCCGCGCAGCATCGAGTTGGCGGCCGAGGCGAACGTGCCGGTGGTGCTGATGCATACGCCGGGCAAGCCCGACGCCGCCGGAAGCGATCTCCACGCCGACGCGCACTACGCCAACGTCGTGCTCGACGTGTTCGACTGGCTCGCTGCCGCGCGCGACCGCGCGGTCTCTGCGGGGGTCGACGCCGGCAACGTGATCCTCGATCCGGGCATCGGTTTCGGCAAGTCGCTCGCCGAGAACCTCGCATTGCTCAACGCGCTGCCGCTGTTCCACGCGCTCGGCTGCCCGCTGCTGCTGGGCGCCAGCCGCAAGCGGATGATCGGCGCCCTATCGAACGAAGCCGCCGCGCACCAGCGGCTCGGCGGCAGCTTGGCGCTGGCGGTCAAGGGCATGGATGCCGGTGTGCAGCTGCTGCGGGTGCATGACGTGCTTGAGACGGTCCAGGCAAGGAACGTGTGGCGCGGGCTGCGGGACGCGGCGTTGACGGATTTCGGGGATTTGCCAGCCTAAATCCTCTCCCGTTGACGGGAGAGGGATACGCAGGCTTGCCAGCTTTGCTGGCTAGCCGGAGTTGGGTGAGGGTTGTTCTTTCTTCGGGAAGGCAGGCAGCCCTCATCCAAGCTTCGCTAACGGCCTTGCGGCCGCAAGCTTCGCTATCCTTCTCCCGTCAACGGGAGAAGGTTTTCACAGCGTATACCCGCCGTCGCTCAGCAGCACGGTGCCGGTGATGGTTGCGGCGGCGTCGGACAGCAGGAACCCGATTTGCGCGGCGATCTCGTCGGGGGTGGCGTAGCGGCCGAGCGGGGTTGCCATTCCGGCCATCGCCGTCATCGCCGCGGCGCGGTCGCCGCCGTGCTGGGCGATCAGGCCCTGGAAGAACGGCAGTGAATCCCAGATGCTCGTGTCGACGCCGCCCGGCGCGATCGCGTTGACGCGGATGCCGCGCGCGGCGCTTTCCTTCGCGGCGACTTTGGCGAGCTGGATCACGCCGGCTTTCGACGCGCCGTAGGCGGCGGTGCCCGGTTCGGCCTTGATGCCGCTGACCGACGAGGTCAGCACCGCGCTGCCGCCGTTCCTCAGGCTCCGCAGCGCGGTGCGCAGCGAGAGGAACATGCCGTCGAGGTTGACGCCGATGATCTTGCGCCACTCGTCGAAGCCCTGTTCGGCGATCGGCGCGCCCGCGGCGATCCCGGCGTTGAGCACCGCGTGATCGAGCGTCGGCAGGTCGTTCTCGATCCGCTGCCACAGGTCCTCGTCGGCGACGTCGCCGACGATCCGATCGACCGCGCAGCCGAGCTCCAATGTTTCGAGCCCGGTCTCGTCGCGGTCCACCAGCACCAGCCGCGCGATGCCCTGCGCAGCGAGCCAGCGCGCGCAGGCGGCGCCGATGCCGGAGGCCGCGCCGGTGATCAGCGCGGTGCGGCCGGCGAAGCCCTCAGGCAAGGACGGCGCTTTCGATCGCCCAGCCGCCGCCGGTGCGGACGTACCCGGCGATCAAGTCCTTCGACAGCACCGCCGGCGCGAGCGTGTTGCCCTGCAGCCGCGCCATCTGGATCAGCGTTGCGTCGCCTTCGAGTTCCTGCGCGATCTCGACCTTGACCGGCTGGCGCTGGCTGGCGCGCTGACCGTCCTCACTGAACGCGATCGCGCCTGGCTCGACGGAATGATCGGGCAGAACGGCGCGCACGCCGGCTTGGAGCTTTGGCGCCTTGCCGCTGGCAAACAATTCGCCGGGTGCCCCGCCTGCGTGAAGATGCCGCAGCAGCCGGCCGTGCAGCTCGCCGATCGCGCGCTCGTCCTCCAACCGCGCGAGCCTCGCCTTGCTGCCGTCCGCTGCGAGCGCGGCCACCGGCACGCCGACCGCGGCGAGCGGCGCGGCGGCGATCGCGCCCGTCTTCAGGAACGCGCGGCGCGAAGTGGTAGCGTCGTTGCTCATTGGCCTGACTCCTCGGTGCGCTGCTGGAAGTACTTGGCGACGTCGAACCGCCCGGCATGGCGGATCAGCGCGCCGATGTTGCTGATGCTGAGGCCGTTGGGGCCGCAGTAATAGCCGATCCCGGCATCGTGCATCGTGCGCAGGTTGATCAGGATCGTGCCGAGCGTGCCGTTGCACGCTTCCTCGATCCAGTAGAGGAAATAGAGCCCGTCGCGGATCTTCACTTGCGCGCCCGAGCCGCACCATTCGAGCCCGCCCGCCTGGTCGGGGGTGAAGATGATCCAGCTGGTGGTCTGCGGCGTCGAGTAGAGATGCATCGACGTCAGGCCCTTGGTGTAATTGTAGGTGATGCAGCGGCCGAGCATCTCCTCGGTGAAGCCGTGGCGATCGACGCCGGCATCGGGCACTCCAGCGGCCTCGATCTTGCCGAACAGCGTGCGGCAGCCCGCTTCGTTCGCGAAGTAGGGCGTATTGAGGTAGCCGTTGTAGCAGGTCGCCTTGCCGTGTTCCCAGTCGGCGACCACGATGTGGCCTTCGTGGTCTTTCGTGCCTTCGAGTGCATGGGCGAAGAAGAACACGTTGGGCATCGGCTCCCACGCGTTGTAGCGCCCGGTTATCCAGTCGCCCTCGCCGTTGCGGCGCCACTTGAGCTCGTCGTTGCTGACGAACTGGTATTCCATCACCGGACCGTTGTCGTAGCGAATCGTCGCGTTGCGCCCGGCGAGGCGGGGGCTGGTGGCGAGGCTGTTGCCGGCCATCCCGGCCGCGCCGCCTGCGGCGGAGCGGGGGGCGAACACGCTGGTGCTCTTGGCCACCGCCGCGTCGACTTCGGCCCGGGTCATCTTCGGCATCGTCGCCAGCGGGCGATAGACCGCGCGGGCGCCCTTCGCCGTGGGGCTGACGTCCGCGCTCTGGCCGGGGCCCGGGCGGGGCAGCATCGGGCCGCCGTCGGTGTTGCCGAAGGTTTCGAACTTGGCGATCTGGCCGAGCCATTCGCCGGTGCCGCGGAACACGTAGAACTCTAGCTCGTCGGCGGCGTTGAATCCCAGCCTGAGGCCCACCTGCTTGGCGTTGTTCACGTCCATCACGTACGTCGTGAAGATGCCCGAGAACTCGCACTCGGTGCGGGTGTAGATATGCAGCGCCTCGTCGATGTCGATGTAATCGCACGGCGCGCTATAGCCCTGCTTGCGGTCCATCCGGGTGAGCTCGACCCAGTGGCCGTAGGCGATCGTCGGATAGTATTCGAGCGTCTCGGCGCCGGTGTCCTGCCGCCAGTAGAACGCCTTGCCTTCGGTGCGGTTGGTGAACTTGTGGCGCTCGGCGGGCAGGGCCGCGCCCTTCCGGAACACGTAACCCTGGTAGATCTCGCGCATCACCTCGCGCTTGCGAGGCTGGTAGCCGGCGAACCACAGCTCGATCACCGTGGCGGTGCCGGTGTCGTTGTTCACCGCGACCGCGTAGCCTTTGAGCGTGCCGGGGATCAGGTGCGCGAAGAACGTCACCGGGCCGAGGTTCAGCGCGCCGTAGCCGCAATTCACCGAATTGCCGCCGTTCTCGCTCAGTTGCAGGCGGTTGCCGGTGAGGAAGCGATAGGACAGGCTGGGGCCGGGGACCCCGGTGGTGCCTTTGTCGGTCACCAGCTGCATCGTGTTGCCGGCAAGGCCCAGGTCGAGGCCGGAAGCGCAGGGCGGGCCTTCGCCCGCCACTTTGTCGAGCGCCGCCTGGATCTGGCTTTCGCTCAGCGCGCTCCAGTCGTAACGGAAATTCGGCACGTCGGGATAGGCTCTTTTCGCCATCCGCTTTCCCCCACCAGAATCGTTTTCTTGCGATCCTAGCGAGCGAGGGGCGGGCGTCCAGAGCCGATCCTCCCCTGGAAGGGGAGGGGGACCGCGCGCGTAGCGCGTGGTGGAGGGGTGTAGCCGGGCTTGGAGGGCGACACCCCTCCGTCAGCCACTGCGTGGCTGCCACCTCCCCTTGCAGGGGAGGACCGATTACGCGGCGCTGTCGATCCCTAAGTCGGAAAGCTTGCGATACAACGTCGAGCGGCCGATCCCCAGGCGCCGCGCGACTTCGGTCATCCGCCCGCGATAGTGCCCGATCGCCAGGCGGATCACGTCGGCCTCGATCTCTTCGAGCGGGCGCAGGTTGCCGTCGTCGGTGTAGAGCTGGATGCCGATCCCGTCGTGGCCGAGTGCTTCGGCGTTCTCTTCGAGCTCGCCGATCAGTTCGAGCAGTTGCGGAAAGTCTTCCCCGGTGAGCGCGTCGCCGTCGCAGAACACCGCGGCGCGGAACAGCACCGCCTGGAGCTGCCGGACGTTGCCCGGCCAGTCGTAGGCGCCGAGCAGTTTGAGCGCCCCGTCGGTAATCCCGAGCGGCCGCAGACCGGGCTGCTCGCCGATCTTGCCGAGGAAATAGCGGGCGAGCGCGGAGATGTCGCCGGCCCGTTCGCGCAGCGGCGGCAGCACGATGCGCGTCGCGGCGAGCGCGCGGTAGAGATCGCCGCGGAACTGGCCGGTCTCGACCAGTTCGCCCAGCGGACAGTTGCTGGCCGCGATCACGCGCAAGTCGATGCGGAACGAATGGCGCGCGCCGATCGGGCGGACCGAGCCCGCGGCGATCGATTCGGCGAGCCGTTCCTGCAGCGGCTCGGGCAGCCGGTCGACCTCGTCGAGCACCAGGGTGCCGCCGTCGCAATGCTGCAGCGCCCCGATCTGGCGGTCGAACGCGCCCGGAAACGCGCCTTTCTCATGCCCGAACAGCATCGATTCGATCGAATTGGGCGGTACGCCGCCGATGTTGATGATGCGGATCGCGGTCTTCGCGCGCGGGCTCGCCGCGTGCATCGCGCGGACCAGCATTTCCTTGCCGGTGCCGGTCTCGCCCTCGATCAGCACGAAGCCGTGGCCGCGGGCCGCCTTGGCCGCCTTGGCGAGCGCGGTGCGGAACGTGGGCGAGGTGCCGATCATCGAATCGAAATCGAGCGCGGCCGGCATCTTCTCGGTCAGCGGCTGGAGCTCGTCCTTGGGCGCCTCGCGCGTGGTCGCGCTGCGCAGCGCCTGCATCAGCCGGTCGGGCGCGACGGGCTTGACCAGGTAGTCGGTCGCCCCGGCGCGCATCGCCTCGACCGCGAGCAGCGGGCTTGCGCTGGTGGTCAGCATCAGGATCGGCAGCGCCGGGCGCCGGCTCTTCAGCTCGGCGATCAGCGCGCAGGCGTCGTCGCCCGGGACCCACTGGTCGAGCACGATCGCCGAGAGCTGCATGCCCTCGCGGGTGCCGAGCGTGGCGATCGCGGTCTCCGAATCCTTGACCACCAGCGTGCGCCAGCCTTCGCGGCTGGCGAGCGCGGTGATCAGCCGGCTCTGCGCCGGCTCATCGTCGATCAGCATCAGCAAACGCGGTTCCGGCTCCGCCATCGACCCCCCAATGTCCCTCTTTGGTACGGGCCCCGGATTACGCGACGCGGGTAAAGACCTGATTAAGCCTCTTGCCGGCCCCGCATCGGGTGACGCGGGGCCTTGAGCGGCGCGGCCGGTGCGGCTAGACCGTCGCCCGCGAACCGGCAATTCCGGCACAATTCAAGGGAATGGAAATCGATGGCAGTCGAAGACATGCAGGCAGCCCGGCAGACTTACGTAGGGTTCACCCACCTCATCAAGTTCACGATTCCGGTCATCGCGGCCATCGTCGTCCTCGTCATCATCCTGATCACCTGATCTGCCGGGCGAGGGGCACAAGGCCGTGCGGATCGCGGTGCTCAAGGAGCGCGCCGCCGGCGAAAGCCGGGTCGCGGCAACCCCGGAAACGGTGAAGAAGTTCGGCGCGCTCGGCGCCACCCTGGCGGTCGAAGCCGGGGCGGGCGAGGGCGCGTCGATCTCCGACGGGGCCTATGCGGACGCCGGGGCGGAAATCGGCACCCGCGAGGATGTGCTGAAGGGCGCCGACATCGTGCTCGGCGTGCAAGGGCCCGATCCCGCGGCGCTTCAGGGGGCGAAGCCCGGCGCGTGGCTGGCGGCGATCCTCGATCCGTTCGGGGAGCGGGCGCGGGTCGATGCCTACGCCGCGGCCGGGATCGAGGCGCTGGCGATGGAGTTCATGCCGCGCATCACCCGCGCGCAGAGCATGGACGTGCTTTCCAGCCAGTCGAACCTTGCCGGCTACAAGGCGGTGATCGCGGCGGCCGACGCCTACGGCCGCGCGTTCCCGATGATGATGACCGCCGCGGGCACGGTGGTCGCGGCGCGGGTGTTCGTGATGGGCGTCGGCGTCGCCGGCCTGCAAGCGATCGCCACCGCGCGGCGGCTGGGCGCGCAAGTCAGCGCGACCGACGTCCGTTCGGCGACCAAGGAACAGATCGAAAGCCTGGGCGCGAAGCCGGTGTTCGTCGAGACGGTGGCCGGAATCGAGGGCGAGGGCAGTGGCGGCTATGCCACCGAGATGAGCGAGGAATACCAGAAGGCGCAGGCCGAGCTGGTGTCCAGCCATATCGCCAAGCAGGACATCGTGATCACCACCGCGCTGATCCCGGGCCGGGCCGCGCCGCGGCTGATCAGCGACGTGCAGATTGCCAGCATGAAGCCGGGCAGCGTGATCTTCGACCTCGCGGTGGCGCAAGGCGGCAACGTCGAAGGCAGCGTGCCCGACCAGGTGGTCGAGAAGCACGGGGTGAAGATCATCGGCTATTCGAACACCGCCGGGCATCTCGCGGCCGACGCCTCGGCGCTCTACGCCCGCAACCTCTACAACTTCCTCTCCGCGTTCTGGGACAAGGAGCAGGGCGGCCCGGTGCTCGACGAGGAAATCGGCAACGCCGTGCGGCTCACGCAGGGCGGCAAAGTGGTCAACGAAAGGCTTTTGGGATGAGGAAGTTCGGAAAATCCTCCCCGGTACGGGGAGGGGGACCATCCGAAGGATGGTAGAGGGGGCCCGCGGCAAGCGCGGCGGTCGCGATGGCCCTCGCTGCGGTGCCGGCGAAGGCCGCCGATGCGCCCACGCTCGGCCACTGGATGGTCGCGATCTCGGTCGCCGATCTCGACAAGGAGACCGCGTTCTTCGTCGACAAGCTGGGGTTCAAGGTCGAGCTCGACACCAAGTTCGGCCCGGGCATCCCGGTGCGCTGGCTGACGAGCGGGAACGAGCGGATCGAATTGCTGCAGATCAAGGATTCCAAGCCGCCGGCAACCCCGCGCGCAAAGCCGCCGGGCCACGCTGCGGTCCAGGGCATCTCGCAGATCACCCTCTCGACCAGCGACATCGAGGCGACCAAGGCCGCGCTGCTGGCCAAGGGCGTGACCCCGGCGCTCGACGTGACCGAAGTCGCCCCGCTCGGCGTCAAGGTGATGTATGTCCAAGACCCCGAAGGCAACGCGATCGAAATCGCGCAGAAGATCGGGTGAGAGGGAGCGGCGAATCGCCGATCCTCCCCCTTCGGGGGAGGGGGACCGCCGCCGCGCAGCGGCGGTGGTGGAGGGGGCGCGACTGATGCGCAACCACACACCCCGCTCGCTTCGCAATGCAAGGAAGCTGCGCAGAACGATGACACTCCCGGAAGTGCTGCTGTGGCAATTGTTGCGCGGAAAGCCCGAGGGCGTCAAATTCCGCAAGCAGCATCCGATTGGCGATTTCGTCGCCGATTTCTATTGCGACAGTGCCAAGACGATCATCGAGGTCGACGGCGAAGCGCACGACATGGGGTATCGGCCGGAACGGGATGAACGGCGCGACGCAGAACTTTCCTCGGGCGGTTACCGGACCGTCCGCGTTCTTGCCGCCGATGTGCTGCGCGATCCTGAGGGAATGGCGGAAGCGATTGTAATCGACTGTAAGACTACGCCCCCTCCGTCAGCCGCTGGCGCGGCTGCCACCTCCCCCGGAGGGGGAGGACCAATCGGGAGCCGCCCCTGACATGGACTTCATCAGCATCCTCTCGATCTTCGTGCTGGCCTGTTTCGTCGGCTATTACGTCGTGTGGTCGGTCACCCCGGCGCTGCACACGCCGCTGATGAGCGTGACCAACGCGATCTCGTCCGTGATCGTGGTCGGCGCGCTGATCGCCAGCGCGGCGGCGGGGAGCGCCGGGTCGAAGTGGCTCGGGCTGCTCGCAGTGGCGCTCGCAAGCGTGAACATCTTCGGCGGGTTCGCGGTCACCGCGCGGATGCTGGCGATGTACAAGAAGAAGGAGCGCAAGTGATGGCGGCTCCTCATCTTGTCATCCCAGCGCAAGCTGGGATCGCTGGCCTCAAGCGCCGGCGCTGGTGGCTGGAGATTCCAGCTTTCGCTGGAATGACGATGATTTTTGGCGACGCGGCGCGAGCGGCTCCAGACGACCTTATAATTCCGCCCGAAGCTCTGCCCCCGGTGGAGTCCACGGTGAACCCCTGGGTCGCGCTGGCCTATCTGGTGGCGGGGGTCTGCTTCATCCTTGCGCTCAGGGGTCTGAGCTCGCCCGCCAGCTCGCGGCGCGGCAACCGCTTCGGCATGTTCGGCATGCTGATCGCCGTGGTGACGACGCTGGTGACGCATATCCAAACTCTGCAGCCGGTCGGCAGCGTGCCTGCGGGATGCATAGCGGGAACGCCCGGATGTCAGATCGTTTACGATGTTAACAATGGCCTCCCCCTCATGCTGGCCGAGATTTTCGCCGCCATCGCCATCGGCGGCGGCATCGGCCTGGTCACCGCGCGGCGTATCCAGATGACCGCGATGCCGCAATTGGTCGCGGCGTTTCACTCGCTCGTCGGGCTGGCCGCGGTGCTGGTCGCGTGCGCCGCCTACCTCAACCCAGGCGCGTTCGGGATCGCCGATGCGCTCGGCCACGTATTGACCGAGAGCCGGATCGAGATGGGCCTCGGTGTTGCGATCGGCGCGATCACGTTCTCGGGCTCGGTGATCGCGTTCGCGAAGCTCAACGGCAACATGTCGGGCACGCCGATCATGCTGCCCGGCCGCCACGTGATCAATCTCGGCACGCTCGCGGTGATCCTCGGCCTGATCGCCTATTTCACCGCCGCGAGCGACGCGCCGGCGATCTTCGGCGTGATCGTCGCGTTGTCGTTCGCGATCGGCTTCCTGCTGATCATCCCGATCGGCGGGGCGGACATGCCGGTCGTGGTCTCGATGCTCAACAGCTACTCGGGCTGGGCGGCGGCGGCGATGGGCTTCACGCTGCACAACACCGCGATGATCATCACCGGCGCGCTGGTCGGCTCGTCTGGTGCAATCCTTTCCTACATCATGTGCCGGGCGATGAACCGCAGCTTCATCAGCGTGATCGCCGGCGGCTTCGGCGCCGACAGCTCGGCCAGCGCAGGCGCTGCCAAGAGCGACCGTCCGTGGAAACGCGGCAGTGCCGAAGACGCCGCGTTCCTGCTCAAGGAAGCGGGCCAGGTGATCATCATACCCGGCTACGGCATGGCGGTCGCGCAGGCGCAGCACGTGCTGCGCGAGATGGCCGACAAGCTCAAGGAAGAGGGCGTGCGCGTCAAATACGCGATCCACCCGGTCGCCGGCCGCATGCCCGGGCACATGAATGTGCTGCTCGCCGAAGCCAACGTGCCGTACGACGAAGTGTTCGAGCTCGAGGACATCAACTCCGAGTTCGCGCAGACCGACGTCGCGTTCATCATCGGCGCGAACGACGTGGTCAATCCCGCCGCCAAGACCGATCCGGGCAGCCCGATCTACGGCATGCCGGTGTTCGACGTCGACAAGGCCAAGACGGTGATGTTCATCAAGCGCACGATGGGCGGCGTCGGCTATGCCGGGGTCGACAACGACGTATTCTACATGGACCAGACGATGATGCTGCTGGGCGACGCCAAGAAAATGGTCGAGGAGATCATCAAGGCGCTTTAAAGCCCTCTCCCCTTCAGGGGAGAGGGCGTCAAGTTGGCGCTCGCCACCCATTGAAACGCCCCGTCGCAGCCCGTAGGGCCGATCCGATGGATCGCGCCGCTTACGCCTCCGATCCCGCGCATTCGCGCGGCCGCGAATTTCCGGAGCTGAGGGCCGGGGACGCGGTGCGCCATGCGGGCCCGCGCACCGAGTTCCAGCGCGATCGCGACCGGGTGGTGCATTCGATTGCGTTCCGCCGCCTGCGCCACAAGACCCAGGTGTTCGTCGCCCCCGACGGCGACCATTACCGGGTGCGCCTCACGCACAGCATCGAAGTTGCGCAGATCGGCCGGGTGCTCGCCCGGGCGCTCGGGCTCGACGAGGACCTTACCGAGGCGCTGTGCCTTGCGCACGACATCGGCCATCCGCCGTTCGGCCACGCCGGCGAGGCGGCGCTCGACGGTGCGCTCGCCCGCCACGGCGGGTTCGACCACAACGCGCAGACCCTGCGCACCGTGATGCGGCTCGAAAACCCCTATTGCGATCACGACGGGCTGAACCTCTCGTGGGAAGTGCTCGAGGGCCTCGCCAAGCACAACGGCCCCGTGGCCGAGCCCGGGTGGGCGCTGCGCGAGCTCGACGGCGATTACCCGCTCGATCTGGCCACCTGGCCCTCGCTCGAGGCGCAAGTCGCGGCGCTGGCGGACGACATCGCCTACGACAACCACGACATCGACGACGGCCTGCGCGCGGGCTTCCTCCAGCTCGACGACTTGCTGACGCTCGATTTCCTCGCCGACCAGTGGCGCGCGGTCGAGCGCCGCTATCCCGGCGCCCAGCGCGAGCGGCAATTGCGCGAGCTGGTCCGCGAGCAGATCGGGCTGATGGTGAACGACCTGCTCGCCGCCACCCGCGCGAACCTGGAGAGAATCGAAACCATGGCGGACGTGCGCGGCGCGGGCCGGGCGCTGGTGGGGTTCTCGCCTGGCCTTGCCGCGCAAGAGCGCAAGCTCAAGCGGTTCATGTACGACCGGCTCTATTTCCATCCCGTGCAGGTGGAAACCGCCGAGCGCGCGCGCGACGTGCTGGCCAAACTGTTCGCCGCCTATTCGCAGGATGCCGGGCTGCTGCCGGCGGCCTGGCGGGAGGCGTTGCCCGCGCACGAGCCGGAGCGCAGCCGGCACATCGCCGATTACATGGCCGGGATGACCGACCGCTATGCGATCGACCGGTTCGCGCAGATTTTCGGCAAAGTGCCGGAAGGCCTATCGCATGTCTGAGGCGCATCCGCCGATCCGGCTGCTGCTCGTCGGCTCGACCGGGATGGTCGGGCGCGCGGTAATGGAACGGCTGGCCGGCGATCCCGAGTTCGACCTCGTCGCGCTTGCCCGCCGCGAGGTCCGCCTGCCGTCGGGGGCGCAGATGCGGCTGGCCGACACTTCGCTATGGCCGGAGGCGATCCTGCAGGTGAAGCCCGACGTCGTCGTCTGCGCGCTCGGCACGACCTGGAGCAAGGCGGGGCGCGACGAGGATGCGTTCCGCGAGGTCGACGAACGGCTGGTGCTCTCCGTCGCCCGCGCCGCGAAAGAGGCGGGCACCGGGCATTTCGTGTTCGTCTCGTCGGTCGGGGCCGATCCGCTCGGCAAGACGCTCTATCTGCGGGTCAAGGGCGAGGTCGAGCGGGCGCTGGGCAAGCTGGGCTTCAAGCGGCTCGATATCCTGCGGCCGGGGCTGTTGCGCGGGATGCGCCGCGGGGATCTGCGGTTTCTCGAAAGCCTGGGCATCGTGCTCAGCCCGGTGCTCGACCTGGTGATGCACGCCGGCAGGCGCAAGTACCGCTCGATCGCGGTCGAGCGGCTGGTCGACGCGATCGTCGGCCTCGCCCGCGCGAAAGCCGGCGGGCGGTTCGTCCACGAGCACGATGGTTTGTTGTTCGCCGCCAAGCGGCTGACCGCGGCGCGGGGCGAGCACTAGCCGCCCCGCGCAAGAACTCCGGCTCCCCTGCGATCAGGGGGTGCGGCCGTGGATCACGTCGTCGCCGCCCTGGCCGACCGATTCGACGTCCTTGCCGGCGCCTTTCACGGTGTTGCAGGCAGTTGCGGAAAGCACGAGCGCGCCGCAGCCGAGCGCGAAGATCAGTTTACGCACCATGATGATATCTCCTTGAATTCCGAGGGGAAGCCGGGTGGCGATCAGTGGATCGCATCGTCGCCGGCCTGGCCGACCGACTGGATGTCCTTGCCCGCCCCCTTGACGGTGTTGCACGCGGCCACCGACAGCGCGAACGCGCCGAGGCCGAATGCCAGGATCAATTTGCGGACCATTTTCAGATCTCCTTCTCGAGGTCGTCGCGTTGAACGGTTCGACTGGTGGCGCGGTTCCCTTGTATGCCGCGTGAACCGGGCCGGGTGTGGCGCGGAGGCTACTTTCCGTGGATCGCGTCGTCGCCTGCCTGGCCGGCCGACTGGATGCCCTGGCCTGCCCCTTCGACGGTGTTGCACACGGCCATCGCGAGGGTCAGCGCGTCTGGCGATAAGGCAATGACGAGCTTGCGAAACATCGTTCCATCCCTCCCCGCGAATGGGCGGCCGAAACGACGCCCCCCGCCGGCTTTCGCCTCTACCAAGCATGCGGCGGCGGCGCAGCAAAATTTGCTCGCGCATGCGATGCGCCGATCGCAACACGCGGCCGGGTGCCGTCCGCCAAGGCCAGAGCGAGGATTGCCGCGGACCGACGGCGGCGGCATAGGATTGCCCGACCGATGTGGAACGAACCCGATAGCCTGCGCTTCGCCAGCGACGCGACCTGGGCCGGCATCGGCGGCGGCATCCTGCTGCTGTTTGCCGCAATCACGATCTGGGCGGAACGGCGCCGGATCAAGCGCCGCCATATCGACGCGGTCGGCTGGATGCCGTGGACCAAGCTGTTCTTCGCCGCGATGCTGGTCGGGCTGACGCTGCTGATGTTCGCGGTGAAAGGGTGGTCCGGGAAATAGCCTTGGGTGACGAATGGGACGAGCCGAGGAACCGCTAGGGCGGGGTCTCGAGAAAGGCAGCCAGACACATCTTGCCGGCGATCATCAGGCTTTCCGGCGTGACTTCGGTCAGCTCGCCGCGTGAGATGCGTGCCTCCGCCTCGGCCCGTGAAGGGGCGGAAAGGTCGGTGATCCGGCTGTCGGGCGGGCAAGCGAAGCCGATCAGCAGTCCGGCGTAGTAAAGCCTGCTCAACCGGCGCACCCCCTCGAGCCGCGCGACCTCGTCGGCCAGCGGCGCGCGGCCGAGCGAGGCCTGCATCAGCGCGGCGGTCAGCTCGGGCGTGGGGGCGAGATTGTCGGAAAGGATCGCCAAGTCGACCAGCGGATCGTTGCGGTAAGCCGTTTCCCAGTCGATCAGCCACAGCCGCGAGCCGTCGAACAGCACATTGCGCGCGTTCGGATCATTGTGGCTGGAAACGTGGGTCGCGCTGTCCCACGGCAACGCTTCGCACAGCCGTTCGTAGGCGGCGCGGTGCGGATCGAGCAGGCCGCCAACGGATCGGCTTTCGAGCAGGGCCAGCAACCGCCCGACGATCGCCCTCCAGTCGCCCATAGCCGGAAAGGGCCGAGTCTCCTGCAGCTTTCGCGCCTGTGCTCCCAGCGCCTGGGCCAGCGCCGGTTTGCCGCCGGGAAAGCGCTCCAGCGGCACGGATTCGATGAATTCCATCAGCGCGACGCCGCTTGCGGGATCGACATAGTGCAGCGGCGGCGCGATTTGCGCCTCGGCGGCGATCGTCATGCATTCGTATTGGTGCGGATTGCGCAAAGGGCTGCGATGCGCCTCGACCCGAAGCAGGTGCCGGTGCGCTCCTGCCTCGATCAGCAGCGCCACCGCGCCCGATGCGCCGCCGGTGACCGGCCCGGCGCATTGCACCGGCATGGCCCCGTAAGTCGCGTCGAGCGCCGCGCGAACCGCGTCATGCAGCGCTTCGGGCACCAGCGCCTCCCACCGCGCGCTCACGCTGCGTCCTCCCGACGCGCCGCGCCGGCAAGATGGGTTTCGAGCCAGCCGAGCGTGAGTTCGGCCGCACGCGCCGCCGCGGGGCCTTCCTCGAAGCGCAATCCGACGCCGCGCACCACTTCCAGCCGGCTCGGTACGCCGCGCGGAAAGATGTCCAGCATCACCTTTGTGAAGCCGTGTCCGACGGCATCCTCCCCGCCGACGACGAACAGCGTTGGTGCCTTCAGCCGCGCGACGGCGGAGCCGGCGAGATCGGGCCGACCGGCAAGGCTGACCAGCGCATCCGCGGCGTCGGGCCGGCGGGCCGCCAGCGACACCCCCGCGGCCCCGCCGGCGCCCGCGCAGAACAGGGCCAGCGGCAGACTTCGCAATCTGCGGTTCGCCTTGATCTGGTCGAGGACCAGCTCGGCACGAGCGGCCAGAAGCGGCACGTCGAACCGGATGTCCTCGTCGATTGCGTCGCGAACCGCCTCGTCGGGAGTCAGAAGATCGGCCAGAACGGTGGCGTAATCCTCCTGCCGAAGGCGGTGGGCGATCTGCCGGATTCCAAGGTGTTGGCGGCCAACGTTGCCGGCCGTTATGAACAGCACCACGGCCCTGGCCGTTGCGGCACCCGCCACCTCGAGCGCGAGCATTCCGGTTCCGCAGGCAACTTTGTCGGGCATTCCGCCAGCGGAGCCGCGGTGCTGCGCGCCGATGTGAGCGGCGAACGCGGGCCAGCTGGCAAAGCCATGCTCGCGCGCGATGACGAGCTGCGCGTCGGCAAGCCTGGCCTTGTGGACTTGCTCCGCCCGCGGATGGCACAGGCGTAGCCGTTCGAGCGCGGCGGGATCGGCCTGCGCCAGCGCTTTTCGCAGGTCTTTCGCCTGACGGCGGTACTGCTGGAGATCGGGATTGTCGGGGAGGCGCTTGGCCACGCGAAATTCCTTCCGTTCAGGTCCGCCGTCCGCATGGCAAACCGGGAAGAAACTCGGCTGTATTTGACGAGATTACAGCTGACAGGTGGGCACGGCCCTTACCGCGGACTGGTTGCGTCCTGCACGCCGTGCCGCGTTATCCGCAATGCCGCCAAGCTGTCAATTGCGGGAGAGCCGCCAGCCTAGAGGCAAGCTTCGAGATAAGCCTGATCGAAGCCGTACTGGCGCGCTTTTTCCAGGGTGTACGGGCGCAGGCCGAGCGAGCGGAACTCGCCGAGGATCTTCCCGTCCTCGGTCTCGTCCAGGTACTCGAACTTGAACAGTTCCTGGGTGACGATCACGTCGCCTTCCATCCCGATCACCTCGGTGACGTTGGTGGTGCGGCGCGAGCCGTCGCGCAGGCGCTTCACCTGGACGATCAGGTCGACCGATTCCGCGATCTGGCGCGAAATCGCCTCCTTCGGGATCTTGATGTCGCCCATCAGGATCATGTTTTCCATGCGCGCCAGGCACTCGCGCGGGCTGTTCGAGTGCAGCGTGCACATCGAACCGTCATGGCCGGTGTTCATCGCGGCGAGCAGGTCGAAGCACTCCGCGCCGCGGATTTCGCCCAGGATGATCCGGTCCGGTCGCATACGCAGCGCGTTCTTGACCAAGTCGCCGATGGTGATCGCGCCCTGGCCTTCCAGGTTCGGCGGGCGGGTTTCGAGCGGCAGCCAGTGCGGCTGCTGCAGGCGAAGCTCGGCCGCGTCCTCGATCGTCAGCACGCGCTCGCCCGGGTCGATCATCTTGGACAGCGCGTTGAGCATCGTCGTCTTGCCCGAACCGGTGCCGCCGGAGATCACGATGTTCATCCGGCTCGCGCCCGCGATCTTCAGCGCGGTGCACATCTTGTCGGACATCGAGCCGAATTCCTTGAGCATGTCCAAGGTGATCGGCTTCTCGGAAAACTTACGAATCGAGATCGCGGTGCCGCGCAAGCTGAGCGGCGGGACGATCACGTTCACGCGGCTGCCGTCCTTGAGGCGGGCGTCGGCCAGCGGGGTGGTCTGGTCGACGCGGCGGCCGACCTGGTTCACGATCCGCTGGGCGATCTGGAACAGGTGCTGCTCGTCGCGGAAGCGGATCTGGGCGAGCATCAGCTTGCCCTTCTTTTCGATGTAGGTCTGGTTCGGGCCGTTGACCATGATGTCGGAGACGTCGGGGTCGTTGAGCAGCTCTTCGAGCGGGCCGAAGCCGAGCAGTTCGTCGATCAGCACTTTTTCCAGCGCGAACTGCTCGCGGCGGTTGAGGGTGACCTTGAGCTCGGCCAGCACCTCCATGATGATCGGGCGGAATTCCTCGGAAAGCTCGTCCTTGGTCAGCGTCGCGGCCGCTTCCGGATCGACGCGCTCGAGCAGGCGCGGCAGCACCTGTTCCTTGATCTTGTGGACCGAAGCCTCGAAGCCGTCGATCTGCGGCGTGCCGTCGACGATGCTGTTGGTGCGCTCGGCCAGGCGCGCCATCGCGTCGCCCTTCAGCGGCCCGCCGGGCGCGCCGCCTTCGCCCGGGAGCGGCGGAAACTGCTCGCCACCGGCGGGCGCGGAAGGAACCGGCTTCACGCCGGGCCGCGCATCGCCGGCCTTCATCGGCTTGGCGACCCCGAACGTCGGCCGGGAACCCGGGCTCATCCCCGCGGCGCCGTTTTTCCGTCCAAATGCGCTCATTTCCGCTCCTCGGGGGCCTTCGCCGATACGGCGGCCTCGGGCACGGCTATCCGGGCACGTGCCAAATGCTGCCTGTCGAAACTTGGTGAATAGATTGGGAACCTTGAAATTGTCTAAATGGGGTGAGGCTGGGCCTCGGATACGAAAAGTAAACCATCTCAAGGTTAACGGAAGGTATGATTGCCGCTTCCAAAAGCTTTCGCGCGTGGGTTGTGAGGCCCACGACTCTGCCATCGGCGGCAACGTCCTTTGCGATTGTCAGCTCAGTGCTGTTTGTGCCCTGGATCGGGTTCTACCTGTTCGATCCGTTCGGATACGACAGCGTCGTGCGTGACGCTTGGCACCATGTCGCCGTGTTGCGTGAGCTGATGGTTCATCCGTTCGCGCCTTCGAACCCTCACATACCTACATCTGAAGGCTCGCGATACTACACGCCGATAAGTGTCCTGGCGGCCATGATCGGCCGTGCGGTCGCCCTGTCTCCCTATGCGTTGTTCGATTATATGGGTGCGATCACCCTTGTTGGACTAGCGGGGGGATGCTGGAGCTTCGGTCGGAAGTATTTCCAGTCGCCATGGGCTCCGCTGCTGTTGCTTTTGAGCCTGCTGTTCTCGTGGGGGGAGCCACAGCCGCATGCCGGTTTCCATAACTACGCGACATGGATTGCCAGTGCGTCATATCCTTCGTCCATCGCACTTGTGTTCGGGCTTTTTCTCTGGACTACGGCACTCAATGTGGTCGAGCGGCGGAGTTGGGCCGGACTTGCCTTTCTGGCGGTGTTTTCGGGGGTTCTCCTACTCACTCACCAACTGAGCGGCGCCATCATGCTTGTAGGTGCGGGAAGTTTCGTCTGGTTCCATCCCCGTGCATCGATAGGCGACAGGGCAATTTGTCTAGCCACTATCGGCACCGGCTGCTTGGCGACGTTAGCTTGGCCTTATTTCCACATTATCGATGTGCTCGCATCGACGGGGGACGACCGGTGGAAATCGATTTTTGAAGAGCGGAACCGCTTTTCAACCGCCGTTCTCGCCGCCGTTGTCCCTGCGGTTGGAATTATCGGTTTTCGAAAACCTTCAGGCGCATTCCGCCTTGAGCTCATTGCTCCGGCAGCATTGTTCCTTGTTGCATACCTGGTTTTGGAAGTCCGCGGCAGCCCGATCGCTCACCGCTTGCCGCCCGCTTTCATTATCTTCTGCCAACTGGGGATTGTCTGGCTCGTTCTTGAGCACTGGGAGCGAATCTGGAACTCTTCCTCTTTGCGGGTCTGCGTATTGGTGGTCTTGGCGGTGCTCCTCTTCGGCTCGATCGCGGCGTCCGTTTCGGCGTGCGTCAGGGATCTTCAATATCGCTCTGCGTTCGGTTCGACACTTGAAACGGCAGAGCAGGTAGGAAGGTTTTTGCCTCCCGATTCAGTTTCTTTCGCAAGCGACGACTTCGTCTATCCACTGCAATCTACCGGCCGTCGCGTGGTGTCCATTCCACGTCCAGAGCCGGCCGCGCCGAGCCTTGGCGAACGCCAGAAAGCAACGGATCGGTTTTTCCGCTTGCAAACGACCGAGGCAGAACGGCTCGAGCTCATGGAACGGTGGGGGGCGAGATACGTCGTGTTCATCCCCCATCACGTGAGTTCGGCTCTGGCCGCAGAGTTGCGGGCGCTCGGCCCCTCCAAAATGTTCCAGCCGGGCGTTGAGGTCGTAATGCTGAACAAGGACATCTCGACAAGAAGGGAAGACAAATGACCTCGATGTGGTGGTTGCTGCTGGTCGGATTTCCGATCGGCGTGAGCAGCGCGCAAATACTTCTCAAACTTGCGGCGGGCCGATTTGGAACTCAACTGTCGCTGTGGGCGGCTATGACTGATCCTATGCTCGTCGGTGCGGTTGGACTTTATGCGGCGCTCGGCCTGGTATGGTTTGTCATCCTCAAGCACGTTCCGCTGAACACGGCGTATCCCTTCGTCGCTTTGTCTTTCGTGGTGACGCCGTTGTTGGCTTGGCACGTGCTCGGCGAGCGGCCGGCAGGGTTGTACTTTCTTGGCATCGGCCTGATTTGCCTCGGTGTCGCCGTTACGCAAAGGGCTGTCCATGCGAATTGAAGCTGAGAACGTATGGATCGTAATCCCGGCTTATAACGAAGGCACGATGATCGGATCCGTCGTCCGGTCTGTGCGACGTGCATTTCAGAACGTTATCGTCGTGGATGACTCATCCGCCGACGAGACCGGGAAAATTGCTCGACGAGCAGGCGCCCACGTCGTGCGCCACCCGATTAACCTGGGACAAGGAGCTGCGCTCCAGACGGGATTCGAGTGCGCATTGGCGGCGGGCGCATCTCACATCGTTACTTTCGACGCAGACGGACAGCACCATGTCGAAGACATCGGGCCGATGCTTGAACGTTTGACGAAAACCGGCGCGGATCTAGCGCTCGGCAGCCGCTTCCTCGGAACCGCCATCGGAATGAGGCAAAGCCGGCGTTGGCTTCTGCGGGCGGCGATCATCTTCACGATGTTGACGACGGGCCTCAGATTGAGCGACTGTCACAATGGTCTTAGGGTGCTGACGGCCAATGCCGCTCGCAAGCTCACGGTGCGGCAAAACCGAATGGCGCACGCATCGGAAATTCTCGCCAATATCCACAAGCATAATCTCCGCTTCGTGGAAGTCCCGGTTACGATTTCCTACACTGATTATTCGCGCCAAAAAGGTCAGTCTTTTGTTGACGCATTTGCTATCTGCCGCGACCTGTTCGCGATGAGGTTGATGCGATGATCGCACAGGTAATGCTCTCGGCGGGCCTTTCCGCATGCCTTTTTTACGTCTTCAGCCTCGGCCGTTCGTTGCCAATCGTGCGCTGGGGCCTCTTTGCAGTCGTGCTTGTGGGTTACATCTTTATCTGGATGCCTTCGCTTACCACGCAAATTGCAGAGCTCGTAGGGATTGGGCGAGGAGCGGACCTGATCCTTTATATATGGATCATATTGAACCTGTTTTTGATCTTGCGGCTTCACATAAAGCTGCGCGAACAATCGGAAGCGCTGACGAAGCTGGCCCGACAGCTGGCCCTGTCACACGAGAGCTATTCGTCGGATGAGCCCTGAATTCGTTGGCGCGTTGCTCGTGCCGATGAATTCTTCCACGGCATCGCGTGAGTCGGATTGCTCAAGTGTCCTGAGCTAAGCGGCGGCGCGGCCGAACTTCCGCCGCAAGCGAACGAAGAATTTGGCGATCGCATCTGGCCTGCCAGGGTTCGATTCGAGATCGGCTTCTTCTTCAGTCCGCGGGTTCAGCTTCTCGGCCGCCCACACGCAGAACAGCGCGAGTGCGATGCCTGCCGGAAGGTCGACCAGGTAATGCCAGCGGGTCGCGATCGCGTCGATTGCGATATAGCCGAATAGCACCGAGTACAGCGGCACCAGCACGCGCGCGTGGCGCCAGGCCATCCGCAGGAACAGGAAGGAACCGCCCGCATGCAGCGACGGCATCGCGGCGACGCCTGCGACCAGGAAAGTGCCGCCTTGCGCGGCGATCCACTGGGCTCCTCCGGCCATGTTCGCGTGATACGCGGCAAGCATCGCCTGTTGGTTCCCGGTGGTCAGCGGTTCGACGCCCTGCTCGAACGTGAACGGCCCCAGCGCAGGCATCACGAGGTACGCGAGTGCGCCCAAACCTTGGAACAACAGCGCCGCGAGGAACAGTGTGCGGAAGTCGTGCGTGCTGCGAACCGCGTGGAAGCAGAAGCTCACATAAAACATCGTGATGAACGCGGTGAGATAAAGGTTGCTCTCGAGCGGTATCACCGGCGCGATTGCGCGCCGGATCGCGAAGCAAGTGGCGACGATGGGGTGCAGCGCGGTATCAATTCGCCAGTAAGTGCTATCCCAAAGGGTGGGGTTGATGTGCGGAGCCCACAACTTGAGATTGAAATGGCAGACCAACACCACCGCGTAGCAGGGGAGCGCGACAAGAAAGGTCTTGGCCAGGTTCCTGCGTTGCCCCACGAACGCTACGAGGCCCCACACCGCGAGCCCGGCGAGGGGATAAAGATAGTGAATCCCGACGAAGGAGGCCTGGTCCCCTTGAGGCAAGTGCACCGGGAAGCCCAGGATCATCGACAGCATCATGACCAGGCCGAGCAAGGCCGCGGTGAACCACACTTCCGGCAGGTACCACTTCTTGCTCGTCATTGCCCGTCCGCCCCTTTTGTATCCCCGGGGCGATGCCACCGGATGGTTAATTAGCCGTAAAGCGCGGCCTGCAAACGTCTGATCGGCGCGGAAAAGCCGCACGAGAGTGGCGCTCGCCGGCGCTTCCGGCTAGCGGGTCGGAACGCGAACAACGGGGCGCCCGACAGATGTCTTCACACAACGAACGCGCCGGCCTGCTGTGGGTGCTGGCCGGGTTCAGCACGCTTGCGGTGGGCGATGCGATCGTGAAGGGCATGCCGGGCGCCTGGCCGGCGACGGCGATGGCCGCCACGCGCTATGTGTTCGCCGCGATCGGGCTTACTGCGATCCTGGTCTCGCGCGAGGGCTGGGGGGCGCTGCGGATGCCGCGGCCGGGGATCCAGTGGCTCCGCGGGCTCGGGGTCAGCCTGGGCTCGGTCGGGATGTTCGCGGCGGTGTGGCTGATGCCGCTGGCCGACGCGATCACGATCTCGTTCACCCAGCCGATGATCACCGCGCTGCTGGCCGCGCTGGTATTGCGCGAGCCGGCCAAGCCCGCGGCGATCGTCGCGACGGTGATTTCGTTTATCGGAGTGATCATCGTTTTGCGGCCCAACTTCGCCGCGGTCGGCTGGGGCGCGTTCCTGCCGCTGCTCACCGCGCTCGGGATGTCGGTGCTGATGATCGCCAACCGCACGGTGGCCGGGCTGGCGAGCGTGTTGGCGATGCAGGCCTACATCGCGATCACGGCTTCGGGGTTCCTCCTCGTCGTGACTGTCGTCGGCCATTTCAGCGGCTTGCCGCAGCTTCATCTGCACTGGCCGCACTGGAGCGTGATCGCGCGGATGGCGTTCATCTCGGTGAGCGCGAGCTTCGCGCAGTGGTTCATCTACATGGGCACGATGAAGGCCGGCCCGGGCAACGTCGCGCCGATGAGCTACGGACAGTTGCTGACCGCCGTCGTGCTGGGCTGGGTGTTCTTCCACGAGGCGCCCGATCTCATTGCCATACTCGGCGCCGCGATCATCGTCGGTTCGGGGCTGTTCCTGTGGCGCGCGGGGCGCATGCCCGAGCCGCTCGAGCACGAGTGAGCGAGGCCGGCGAAACCTGCTGGCTGTGCGGACGGCCGCTGGGCCGGCGAGTGCAGCGCCACCACCCGATTCCGAAGGCCAAGCGCGGGCGCGAGACGGTGCCGGTTCATCCGATCTGCCACCGCGCGATCCACGCGAGCTTCACCAATGCCGAGCTGGCGCGGAGCGGCGGCGAGCGCGACGCGCTGCTGCGCAATCCGGCGATGGCGAGGTTCATCGCCTGGGTGGCCGACAAGCCGGCGGATTTTCACGCGCCGACGCGCGGCAGGCGTTAGCCGGTGGGGCGCTTCCTGCGCATCGGCTTGTCCGCCAGCTCGATCCACACCGGCGCGTGGTCGCTGGTCTTTTGCCAGCTTCTTGCTTCGCGGTCGACCTGGGCGTCGGTCAGGCGCCTGGCGAGGTCGGAGGTGAGGAGGAAGTGGTCGATCCTGAGCCCGGCGTTGCGGGCGAACGCGTTCCGCCAATAGTCGAAGAAGGTATAGATCGTCTCGTCGCCGTGGACCGCGCGCAGCGCGTCGGTCCAGCCCTGGCCGACCAGCCGGAACCACGCCTCGCGCGCTTCGGGCGCGAACAATGCATCGTCGAGCCAGCGCTCGGGCTTGTAGACGTCGCGCTCGGTCGGCATCACGTTGAAGTCGCCCATCAGGACGACCGGCGCGCCGCTGTCGATCAGCTCTTGCGCGCGGGCGATCAGCCGCTCGAACCAGCGCAGCTTGTAATCGAACTTGGGGCCGGGGCGCGGGTTGCCGTTGGGCAGGTATAGCCCGCCGACGATGATCCCGTTGATCGCCGCCTCGAGGTAACGGCTGTGCGTATCGTCCGGATCGCCCGGCAGGCCGCGGCGGGTCTCGTGGATCTCGCCGACCCGGCTCAGCAACGCGACGCCGTTCCAGCGCATCTGCCCGTGCCATACGACGTCATAGCCGAGATCGCGGATCGCCTTTTCGGGAAACTTGTCGTCCGGCGCCTTCAGCTCTTGCAGCGCGACGATGTCCGGCTGGCGCAGCTCGAGCCAGCGCAACAGCACCGGCAGCCGGCCGTTGACCCCGTTGACGTTGTAGGTGGCGATCCGCACCCCTGGCTAACCGTCAGCGGCGGGGGGAAGTTCCTGGTGCAAACCTCTCCCGTTGACGGGAGTTGGTTGAAGGCGGGCTCGCTTCGAACGAAGGCAGGCAACCCTCATCCAAGCTGCGCTAGCTCCTGACGGAGCAAGCTTCGCTATCCTTCTCCCGTCAACGGGAGAAGGTTGCGTTACCCTTCCACGTGCTCCGCCAGCACCGTGAGCCCATCTGCGTTCACTTCGGCAAAGCCGCCGCTGACGCGGATTTCCTCGGGCTGCGCGCCTTCGCTGGCGTAGACCCGCAGCACGTCGTCGCGAATGGTCGACATCACCGGCGCGTGGCCCTGCAGCACGCCGAAGTCCCCCTCGGTGCCGGGGACCGTCACCATGTGGACTTCCTCGGAGCGGACCAGCCGCTCGGGGGTGACGAGTTCGAACTTCAGCGGCATTTTCTCTTCCTCAAAGCCCTCTCCTCTTCAGGGGAGAGGGTTGGGAGAGGGGGCTGTGCGGGCTTCGGCCCCTCTCCACTCCGACTAGGCGCTGCGCGCCAAGTCTCCGTATCTCTCCCCTGGAAGCGCAGCTGGCGCAGCCAACGGGAGAGAGCAACAGGTTACGCCTCTTCGGCCAGCTTCTTGGCCTTCTCGACCGCTTCCTCGATCCCGCCGACCATGTAGAACGCGGCTTCGGGAAGGTGATCGTACTCGCCGTCGACCACCGCCTTGAAGCTCGCCACGGTATCTTCGACCTGGACGAACTTGCCGGGGATGTTGGTGAACACCTCGGCGACGTGGAACGGCTGGCTGAGGAAGCGCTGGATCTTGCGCGCGCGGGCGACGGTGAGCTTATCCTCTTCGGAAAGCTCGTCCATGCCCAGGATCGCGATGATGTCCTGCAGGCTCTTGTACTTCTGCAGTGTCTCCTGGACGCGGCGGGCGACGCGGTAGTGCTCCTCGCCCACGACCGCGGGGGTCAGCACGCGGCTGGTCGAATCGAGCGGGTCCACCGCGGGGTAGATGCCGAGTTCCGAGATCGCGCGGCTCAGCGTCGTGGTCGCGTCGAGGTGCGCGAACGAGGTTGCCGGCGCGGGGTCGGTCAAGTCGTCCGCCGGCACGTAGATCGCCTGCACCGAGGTGATCGAGCCCTTGGTGGTCGAGGTGATCCGCTCCTGCAGCTGGCCCATGTCGGTCGCCAGGGTCGGCTGGTAGCCCACCGCCGACGGGATGCGGCCGAGCAGCGCCGACACTTCCGAGCCCGCCTGGGTGAAGCGGAAGATGTTGTCGATGAAGAACAGGACGTCCTGGCCTTCCTGGTCGCGGAAGTACTCGGCCATCGTCAGGCCCGACAGCGCGACGCGGGCGCGGGCGCCCGGCGGCTCGTTCATCTGGCCGAACACCAGCGCCACCTTGGAGCCGTCCGAGGTCGCGTTGCCCTCGGCGTCCTTGGCGATGACGCCCGCGTCGAGGAATTCGTGATAGAGATCGTTGCCCTCGCGGGTGCGCTCGCCCACCCCGGCGAACACCGACACGCCGCCGTGGCCTTTGGCGATGTTGTTGATCAGCTCCTGGATCAGCACCGTCTTGCCGACGCCGGCGCCGCCGAACAGGCCGATCTTGCCGCCGCGCGCGTAAGGCGCCAGCAGGTCGATCACCTTGATGCCGGTGACCAGGATCGCCGCTTCGGTCGACTGGTCGGCGAAGGTCGGCGCCTCGGCGTGGATCGGCGCGGTCTGCTCGGCGTTCACCGGGCCGCGCTCGTCGATCGGCTCGCCGATCACGTTGACGATCCGGCCGAGCGTCTTCGGGCCGACCGGCACGCTGATCTGCGCGCCGGTGTTCTTCACCGGCTGGCCGCGGGTCAGGCCGTCGGTCGAATCCATCGCGATCGTGCGCACGGTGTTCTCGCCCAAGTGCTGCGCGACCTCGAGCACCAGCCGCTGGCCGTTGTTCTCGGTCTCCAGCGCGGTGAGGATCGGCGGCAGCTCGCCTTCGAAGGCGACGTCGACGACGGCGCCGATCACCTGGGCGATCGTGCCCTCGGCGGTGACGTTGGGGGTCACGGTAGGCTTGTTCCTGGTCTTGGCGGCGGTGGCCATGTTCGTTTCCTCGGTTGAATTACGATGCGGCGCCGGTGGCGCAGGCCTTGTCGGCGTCGGCGAGAGCCCATTGGCCGTCGCTGGGCTCGACGGTGGCGGAATAGCGGGTGTAGCCGTCGAAGCCGAACTTGCAGACGAACCCTTCCTTGCCGAAGCCCTCGGACTGGCAGACCACGGCGTTGACCGGCTTGGCCGTCGGGCAGGCTTTCTTGTACAATTCAGCAAAGCTCGCCTTGTCGGGCGGCGGCAGCGCCGGGGTGGTGTCCGTCGGAGTCGGCGTGGCGGTCGGCGTCGGGGCAGGGGTGGCTTGCTGCCCGCACGCGGAAAGAGCGATCAGGACAGCGCAGACCAAGATATTCTTCACGGGTATCGACTCCGAATTCTACTGTTTGTCTCGAGCGCTCCAGCGCCTGCGTTTCTTGCTTTGGCTACAGCGCTTCCGCCCCAGCGATGATTTCGATCAGCTCGGTGGTGATCGCGGCCTGGCGGCTGCGGTTGTACTGGATGGTCAGGCGGTTGATCAGGTCGCCCGCGTTGCGCGTCGCGTTGTCCATCGCGGTCATCGACGCGCCCTGTTCGCTCGCGGCGATCTCGAGCAAGGCGCCGAAGATCTGCGTCTGGAGATAGCGCGGCAGCAATGCGGCGAGGATTTCCTCCTCGTCGGGCTCGTACTCCACCGCGGCACCGCTCGCATCGGCCTGGGGCGGCGCGGGGACGGGGATGATCTGCTGCTCGGTCGGTTCCTGCGCGAGGGCCGACTTGAATCTGGCGTAGAACAGGTGCGCAACGTCGAACTTGTTGTCGTCATACATCGCGACCAGCTCGGCCGCGATCTGGCCGGCTTCTTCGTAGCCCGGGTTGCGCACCTCGGAGGTGTCGAACTGGGCCTTGACCTCGCCCGGATAGGCGCGGCGGATCGGCGCGCGGCCTTTCTTGCCGACGAGGTAGAACTCGACGTTCTTGCCCTCGGCGACGAGCGCGCGCGCCTTCGCGAGCGCGGCCTTGACGATGTTCGAGTTGAGCCCGCCGCACAGGCCCTTGTCGGTGTTGACCACCACCAGCAGATGGCGCTGGTCCGCCCCCGAGCCGCGCAGCAGCTTGGGCGCGCTGTCGCCGCCCGCGACTTTGCCGGCAAGGTTCGCGACCACCGCGGCCATCCGCTCGGCGAACGGGCGCGCGGCCTCGGCAGCGGCCTGCGCGCGGCGCAGCTTGGCCGCCGCGACCATCTGCTTGGCCTTGGTGATCTTCTGGGTCGACTTGACCGAGTTGATCCGGCCCTTGAGTTCCTTGAGTGATGCCACTCTCGTTTCCCTTATTCGTCATCCCGGCGAAAACCGGGATCGCTGTCCTCCTGGTCGGGCCAGGTGGCGCGCGATCCCGGGTCAAGCCCGGGATGACGCGAACTTACGCAAACTGCTTCGCGAACGCGTCGAGCGCCGAGGCCAGCTTGCCCTTGGTCTCGTCGCTGAAGTCACCGCTCTCGCGGATCGCCTGGAGGATGTCGGCATGCTCGGCGCGCATGTGGCTGAGCATCGCATCCTCGTAGGCGGTCACCCGGTCGACCGGCAGCGCGTCGAGGTAGCCGTTGGTGCCGGCGAAAATCGACACCGTCTGCTCCTCGAAGGGCAGGGGTGAGAACTGCGGCTGCTTGAGCAGCTCGGTGAGGCGCGCGCCGCGGTTGAGCAGGCGCTGGGTCGCCGCATCCAGATCCGAGCCGAACTGCGCGAACGCCGCCATTTCGCGGTACTGCGCGAGCTCCAGCTTGATCGAGCCCGACACCTTCTTCATCGCCTTGGTCTGCGCCGAGGAACCGACGCGGCTGACCGAGAGGCCGACGTTGATCGCCGGGCGGACGCCCTGGTAGAACAGGCCGGTCTCGAGGAAGATCTGCCCGTCGGTGATCGAGATCACGTTGGTCGGGATGTAGGCCGAGACGTCGCCGGCCTGGGTCTCGATGATCGGCAGCGCGGTCAGCGAGCCGGCGCCGTTGCCGTCGTTCATCTTCGCCGCGCGCTCGAGCAGGCGGGAGTGGAGATAGAACACGTCGCCCGGATAGGCTTCGCGGCCCGGCGGGCGGCGCAGCAGCAGGCTCATCTGGCGGTAGGCGACGGCCTGCTTGGACAAGTCGTCGTACACGATCACAGCGTGCATGCCGTTGTCGCGGAAGAACTCGCCCATCGCGCAGCCGGTGTAGGGCGCGAGGAACTGCAGCGGCGCGGGCTCCGAAGCGGTTGCGGCGACGACGATGGTGTATTCCATCGCGCCGTTCTCTTCGAGCTGGCGGACGATCTGCGCGACGGTCGAGCGCTTCTGGCCGACCGCGACGTAGATGCAGTAGAGCTTCTTCTTCTCGTCGCCGCTGGCGTTCGGGCCCTTCTGGTTGATGAAGGTGTCGATCGCGACGGCGGTCTTGCCGGTCTGGCGGTCGCCGATGATCAGCTCGCGCTGGCCGCGGCCGATCGGCACCAGCGCGTCGAGCGCCTTGAGCCCCGTTTGCACCGGCTCGTGCACCGATTTGCGCGGGATGATGCCGGGGGCCTTGACCTCGACGCGGCTGCGCTGGGTGGTGTCGATCGGGCCCTTGCCGTCGATCGGGTTGCCCAACGCGTCGACCACGCGGCCGAGCAGGCCCTTGCCGACCGGCACGTCGACGATCGTGCCCGTGCGCTTGACGCTGTCGCCTTCCTTGATCTCGGCGTCGGAGCCGAAGATCACCACGCCGACGTTGTCGGCTTCCAGGTTCAGGGCCATTCCCTGCACGCCGTTGGCGAACTCGACCATCTCGCCGGCCTGGACTTTGTCGAGCCCGTGGATGCGGGCGATGCCGTCACCCACCGAGAGCACGGTGCCGACTTCGCTGACCTGCGCTTCGGTGCCGAAGTTGGCGATCTGGTCCTTGATGACCTTGGAGATTTCTGCGGCGCGGATTTCCATGGATTTAGCCTTAGCCTTTCATCGCTTGCGCGAGGGAATTGAGACGGGTGCGGATCGAGCTGTCGATCCGCTTCGAGCCGACCGTGACCACCAGCCCGCCGAGCAGCGCGGGGTCGACCCGGGTGCGCAGCTTGATGGTGCGGCCTTCGCGCGCCCTGAGGCGCTGCTGCAGCTCTTCGATCTGCTTGTCGCTCAGCGGGTGGGCGCTGGCGACTTCGGCGGTGACCTCGCCGCGCTGGGCGGCGGCGATCGTGTGGAATGCCGCGATGATCGCCGGCAGCTCGCCCAACCGGCGGTTCTGCGCGAGCACGCCGAGAAAGTTGGCCGTCAGCTTGTCGAGCCCGAGCAACTGGCCGAGCGCTTCCATCGTCGCAGAAAGCTGCTTGCGGCTGACTTCGGGATTGCGGATCAGCGCCGCCAGATCCTTCGATTCGCCGAGCGCCGCCTCGAGCTTCTCGAGATCGGCCTCGACCGCGGTCACCTCGCCCGCTTCCGACGCGAGATCGAACAACGCGGAAGCGTAACGCCCGGAAAGGCTAGCCTGAATACCGGCGGAAATCTCCACGCGCGAAAGTCCTCTTGGGTCCGAAAAGACGGATAAGTGCGCCCAGCCCAAACGGGGGCCGCAAAGGCCCCGCGAGCTAGGTTGCGCGCGCCCCTATCATCGGGCTTGCTGCGATGCAACCCGAGTCCGGCGCATGGTTCGATCCTCCCTGTTCGGCATAGCCGAATGGGGAGGTGGCAGACGCCGTCAGGCGGCTGACGGAGGGGGAACGGCGCGCCATTCCCCTCCACCACCCCCGGATCAAGTCCGGGGGCGGTCCCCTCCCATCGCTACGCGACGGGGAGGATCCTTGGCCGCTCAACCGGACGGCCCGCAGCTGTAGACCAGCCGTTCGTTCGGCTGGGCGGGCAGCAGCGACATGATCTCGGCCTGGTGCGCGCCGAGCTCGCGCGCGGCATCCACGCCCTTGCCGCACTCGGGCGCCTGGAAGCCGGCGCGCGCCTTGCGGGCCAGCTCCATCGCGTCGTGATCGAGCAGATAGCGCTCCACTTTGTATTCGTGGGTCGCCGGATCGTAGCTGTTGACCGAGACGGCGGCCTCGGTCTCCGGCACCAGGACGCGCGACCAGGTGTTGCCGGAAAGCCCGTATTGGGTGCGCCCGTTGACGCAGCCGTCGTCGGTCCAGGTCAACGGCACGTCGTCGGTCTTCGAGGTGGTCACGCGGCTGCGGTCGACCGCGATCACGCACGTCATCGCGCCAGCCTGCGCGATCCCCGTAGGGGTGATCACCCCGGTGGGCCCGTCGGCCGGCTGCGTGCCGCCCGCCATCTGATCGGCCACGCGCCCGTCCACCTGGTCGAACCCGGGCCGCAGGAACCACGCGGCGAGCGCGCCGACCAGCGCCACCGCGGTGACCGCGCCGGCGATCTTCACCGCGCGACGGTCTTCGTTCTCGCGCGCGCGCCAGGTCGCGACGCCGCCGGCGCAGGCGCCGAGGATCAGCAGCATCGACAGCATCATCAGGTCGTCGCGCTCGGACATTATCGCGAACTCGGCCTGGCGCCGCAGCTTGCCCTCGCGCTCGGCCTGGCGCGCCTCGACCAGTTGCGATTGGCGCATCGCGGCGAGCTGCTCGCGCTCGGCGCGCACGCGCTCGGCCTCGTCGAGCTCGGCGAGCGACTTGCAGGGCAGCCCGTTCAGCTGCGCGCTGACGTCGTGCGCGCGCAGGAACGGCAGCAGTTCGCGGGTCGAGACGGCGAAATAGAATTCCGAATCGGTCCCTTCGGATTCGGCGCCGAAGCTGTTGACGCCGATCACCCGCCCGCAATTGTCGAGCAGCGGGCCGCCGCTGTTGCCGCGCCCGATCGGCGCGGTGTGCAGCAGGGTGTCGAACTCGCGGCTCGGGCGATGGCCGGAAAGGAAGCCGTGGCTCTGCACCGGGGGCGTGGCGTTGAACAAGTCCTGCATGTTCAGGCCCTGCGCGCGGTCGACGTTCACCGGATAGCCGACCGCGGTGACGGCGCCCGAACTGTCGTCGGGATTGCTCGCGATCGTCAGCGGCGGCAGGTGCATCGGCGCGGTGGTGGCGACCAGCGCCAGGTCGTTGCGCGGCGAATAGGCGACCAGCTTGCCGTAGATCGCCGCGCCCCCATCCGAGGGAACGATCCCGATCGAGAGGTTCCTGTCGCCTTGCGCTTCGGCGACGACATGCGCGTTGGTGACGATCATCTCGGGCGTCACCGCGAAGCCGGTGCCGTGCGAGATCGGGTAGAGCTGGGTGCCGTCGTCCTCGATGATCACGATCCGCACCACCCCGCGCGAGGCGGCGTCGATGTCGGCCTGGTCGGCGCGGGCGGCGAACGGCAGGAAAGCGAGCAGCAGCAACGCCGCGCCAAGCCGGATCAGACGGTGGAACATGTCGGTTTCGCGGTCTCCATTGCGTCCATTTTCGCTCCGCCCGGCTTTGAGCGCAAGAATCGGGACGCATTTGCAGCGCGGATGCTTAAGTTGAGCTGCATGACGATAGACGATCCAACACGGTTAATGAAGATGCAGGCGGCGTTCGACGCGCGCGACCGGGCGGCCGACGGCCAATTCGTGGTCGGCGTGAAGACCACCGGCATCTTCTGCCGCCCAAGCTGCCCCGCGCGCCGGCCGCGGCCCGAGAACGTCGAGTTCTTCGCCGGCAATGCCGATGCCGAGCAGGCGGGTTATCGCCCGTGCAAGCGCTGCCGCCCGGACGAAGCCGCGCGCGACGAAGCGGCGGTGCGCGCGGCGATCGACGAGATCAAAGGAAGCGACGAGATGCCCCAGCTTGCCGAATTGGCCCAGGTCGCCGGCTACTCGCCGGCCCATTTCCAGCGCCTGTTCAAGCGCGCGACCGGCTTGTCGCCCGCCGCCTATGCCCGCGCGCTGCGCGAGGAGCGGGCGCGCGAGGCGCTGGCCGGCGAAGGCCGGGTGGCGGACGCGATCTACCAGGCAGGGTTCGAAGCGCCCTCGCGGTTCTACGACGGAATGAAAGGAAGGCTGGGCATGACGCCATCGGCTTGGGTCAAGGGCGGGGCGGGCGTGACCATCCGCTGGGCCCAAGTGCAGACTTCGCTCGGCCGGATGCTGGTCGCGGCGAGCGAGAAGGGCGTGTGCCGGCTGTCGTTCAATGCCGGGCCCGAGGAACTGGAGCGGCTGTTCCCCCGCGCGCAGCTGATCGAGGGCGGCAAGGATTTCGCGGCGCTGCTGGAGCACGTGATCGCCGCGGTCGAGCAGCCCGGCACCGGCGCCGACATCCCGCTCGACGTGAAAGGCACCGCGTTCCAGGAGCGGGTGTGGCACGAACTGCGCAAGATTCCCGCCGGTGAGACGCGCAGCTATGCCGAAATCGCCGCTGCCGCCGGCAAACCCAAGGCGGTCCGCGCGGCAGGCAGCGCGAACGGCGCGAACAACGTCGCGGTGCTGATCCCCTGCCACCGGGTGGTGCGCTCCGACGGGTCGGTCGGCGGCTATGCCTACGGCAGCGAGATCAAGAGCGAGCTGCTGCGCAGGGAGCGCGAACGGTAAGGATCAGCGGAGCGCCCGGTAATATTGGAGAGCGTACGTTAGCGCGCTTTCCAGATTACGCGATCTCGATATCCGCCTTCTGTTGGCTCGCCATTTTCATCGGTTGCGGGATGAAAGCGTGCTCTCTTCAATATCAGTTGGCAGGTAGCTTTATCGAGCATGTCAAACCCGCTCGATTGTCTAATCACGCAGTTTTCCGGGTAGCCGGATGGATTGATCGCGATCTGAAATTCAACAGCTCCGTGGGCGCGTCGGGGTATCCCTTCCCGAGGAAAATCACCGGGACGTATCCAGTTATCATGGTCTATGGCAACCGCGGGTTTGGGTTCGGACTTTGCCGCGGCATCTCCGCAGGCGAAGATGGCTACGATCGCGATTGTTACACCAATATACCTCATGTGAGGCATTCCTCGTCAACTGATCGTTCGCATCCAATGGTATCGAGATAGGTCGGGATTGGCGAGCGAACTTTGAGCTCGCTCCGCCGCCCGCGTTAAAGTCATCCGCTCAAAAGCGCTTTTACACAAAGCTATACGGATCGATGTCCACGCTCACCCGCACGCCGGAAACGAAATCGAGCGCGCCGAGCCACTGGCGGATCACGTCCTGCACTTGCGCCGAGCGGCGGGCGTTGAGCAGCAGGCGGTAGCGATAGCGGCCGCGCAGCAGCGAGAGCGGGGCAGGTGCGGGGCCGTGGATCGCGACGTCGGCCAGCTTGGGGCGGGTGGCGCCGATCATGGCGGCGGCCTCGCGTGCTTCTCGCTCATCCTCGGAGGACACGATGATCGCCGCCCAGCGGCCGAACGGCGGGGCGCCGGCCATGCGCCGGCCTTCGGCCTCGGCGGCGTAGAACGCGTCGCGGTCGCCCGCGGCCAGCGCGGCGATCACCGGCGCGTCGGGATGGCGCGTCTGAATAAGCACTTCGCCCGGCTTCGCGCCGCGCCCGGCGCGCCCGGCGACTTGCGCGATCTGCTGGTAAGTGCGCTCGGCCGCGCGCAAGTCGCCGCCTTCGAGGCCGAGGTCGGCATCGACCACGCCGACCAGGGTCAATTCGGGAAAGTGGAAGCCTTTGGTGACGAGCTGGGTACCGACGATCACGTCGACCGCGCCTTCCTCCACCTTGCTGACGAAGTCGGAGACCTTCTCGGGCGAGTTGAGCGTATCGGAGGTCGCGATCGCCACTCGCGCCGTGGGCAGCAGCTCGGCGACTTCGTCGGCGATCCGCTCGACGCCGGGCCCGCAGGCGACCAGGCAATCGGGCTCGCCGCATTCGGGGCAGGCGTCGGGCTGGGAAACTTCGTGCCCGCAATGGTGGCAGGCGAGTTTGCGGGTGAGGCGGTGCTCGACCAGCCACGCGCTGCAATTGGGGCACTGGAAGCGGAAGCCGCAATGGCGGCACAAAGTCAGCGGCGCATAGCCGCGGCGGTTGAGGAACAGCAGCGATTGCTCGCCGCGTTCGAGCCGCTCGGTGAGTTCGGCGACCAGCCGCGGCGAGAGCCAGCGCCCGCGCTCCGGCGGCTCTTTGGTGAGATCGACCGTATCGATCTCGGGCAGCTCGGCGCCGCCGAAGCGCGTCGGCAGCTCGAGCCGCTCGTAGACCCCGCTTTCGGCCATCTGCAGGCTTTCGAGCGCCGGCGTCGCGCTGGCGAGGATCACCGGAATGCCTTCGAACCGGGCGCGCATCACCGCCACGTCGCGGGCGTTGTAGCGCACCCCGTCGTCCTGCTTGAAGCTGACCTCGTGCGCCTCATCGACCACGATCAGCCCGAGGTTGGCGTACGGCAGGAACAGCGCGGAGCGCGCGCCGACCACCACTTGCGCCTCCCCGCTGGCGATCGCGCGCCACGCGCGGCGGCGTTCGGTGGATTTGAGCGAGCTGTGCCAGACGATCGGCGAAACCCCGAAGCGCTCGGCAAAGCGCCGCAGGAACGCTTCGGTCAATGCGATCTCGGGCAGCAGGACAAGGGTTTGGCGCTGTTGCGCGAGGGCGGCGGCGATCGCTTCGAAATAGGCCTCGGTCTTTCCCGATCCGGTGACCCCGTCGAGCAGGAACGGAGCAAACCCGCCTTGCTCGACGGCATGGATGAAGCGGCCTGCAACTTCCCGTTGTTCGGGGGTAAGCTCCGGCACGGCAAAGTCGGGCCGGGCTCGCGTATACGGCCGGTCGCAATCGACCGTGACCGGCTCGAGCACCCCCTGGTTGACCAACCCGCGCAGCACGCCCTCCGAAACGCCGGCGATTCCCGCCAGCTCGCGTAGCGTCGACTGTTCTCCGTCGAGCGCCCCGATCGCCTGTTCGCGCTGCGGGGTCATTCGTTCGGGCGCCTGGCCGGAGAGACGGTACTCGGTGACGGTGGCCGGCCCCCTCAGCGCGCCGCCGCTCGCCAGCACCATCCGCGCGACCGCGGCGGGGCTCGCGCAGTAGTAATCGGCGGTCCATTCGATCAGCCGCCGCAGCTCGGGTTTGAGCGGCGGCACCGGCAGGCTGCCGATCAGCGGGCGCAGCTTGGCGTCGGGAACCTCGGCGGCGGGCAGCCGCTCTTTCTCCCACACGATGCCGACGATCTGGCGCGGGCCGAGCGGCGCGACCACCACCGTGCCCGGCGGCGCGCTCATCCCTTCGGGCACGCGGTAGTCGAGCGGGCCGAGCGCGGCGTTGAAGTGCAGAAGGCGTATGCGGTTCATGGCGTTCGCGTTATGTATCGGGTGCACGCGCGGTGCTGGCAAGCGGGGAGGGTGAAATGAGCGGATCGATTGTGGCGCGGCGGCGAGTGTTGATCGGCGGCGCGGCGGGTGCGCTGCTCGCGCTCGCGGGGTGCGCGGCGATCCACCATGACCTGGTGACCCGCTCGGTGCGCAAATTGATGCGCCGCTCGGCCGAGAACGCCTTTGCGCGCCTGCTGGCGCCGAACGGGTTCTGGGACAGTTCGGTCGCCCGGTTGCAACTGCCTTTGCTGCTCGGCGAGCGCGGAGGGGCCTGGGCGGGCCTCCTCACTTCGCCCGTTTTCAAGGAGCGGCTGCAGCGTGCGTTCAACGCGTTTGCCGCCACCGCCGCGCGCAAGGCCGCACCGCTGGTGGCCGACGCGGTCGAGAAGATCGGGATCGACAACGCCAAGGCGATTCTTGCCGGCGGGCCAAGCGCGGCGACCGCCTACCTGCGCGCACAAATGGGCGATGCGCTGGTCAGGGCGATGATCCCCGGCCTCACCGAGGCGATCCGCGTGTCGAACGAGCCGCTGCTGCGCGAAGCGATGGCCAAGCTCGCGGGCGTGGATCTCGCGGCGCTGATCCGCCAGGCCGCGGTCCAGATCGACGATGCGATCTGGCGCCAGATCGCGGCCGAGGAAGCCGCGATCCGCGCCGATCCGGCCGCGACCCACGATCCGGACCTGATCGAGCTGTTCGGCCGCCGCTAATGGGCATGGCGTCCAAAAACCTGCGCCGCCGCGACTTGCGCGTTTTTCGCCCGCTGGGGAGGACGAAACGGCCCGGCGGAGGAGAGAGAGCCGCCGGGCCGTTCGGTGTGGGGTGGTCGCCCCTGTCAGCGGCCGTCGGTCTGCTCGCGCCCCCTCGCGCGCCGACGGGCCCCTGGTCCCCTATCGGGGTTGCCTGGCGAGCGCTCCCGATGCGTCAGGAATGAAGGAGTGCGGTTAATTCCGTCTTCCAGGGCCTGGTTACGCGGAATTAACCGTGCGCGCCGGCAAGGCTGGTCGAGATGGTAGTCAGGATGTCGCTGAGGCTCAGCCCCATGGTGGTGATCGCGGCGATGATGATCGTCGAGATCAGCGAGGCGACCAGCGCGTACTCGATCGAGGTCGCGCCGCGTCGGTCGCGCAGGAATTGGTGCAGCATTTGCATAGTCTCCGTTCAAGGTTGGGCGGAGAATGGGGCCTCGATGGTTAAGTTCGCTCTAACGCGCGAGCTAGGGCTTGCGCGCGCTGACCAGCGAGTAATAGCCGCCACCGGTGCGCTGCGCGGCGACGTCGGTGAACCCGACGCTTTCGAGGATCTCGCGGAACTCGGCGAGCGAATACTGCTGGCCGAGCGTGCCGATCAGCATCAGCAGGCTGAACGCCGCGGCGGGGTAGGGGCCGGTATAGTCGTCGTCCATCAGGATTTCGTTGAGGAAGATCCGCCCGCCGCTCGGCAGCGCCTCGAAGCTGCGCCGGGCGAGGTCGCGGTTGGTCTCGGCCGACCAGTCGTGGAACACGTTGGAGAAGAAGTGCCCGTCGGCCTCGCGCGGCCACTCCTCCTTGAACATGTTCACGCTCGCGGTGGAGACCCGCTCGCCCACCCCGGCACGCTCGACGTACTTGGCCGCCTCGGCCGCGACTTCCTTGAGGTCCATCAGCACCACCTTGAGGCGCGGGTGCGCCTTGGCGATCTCGATCCCGTAGACGCCCGAGCCGCAGCCGATGTCCATCAGGCAACGCAGCTCCCCGAACTGGGGCTGCAGCGCCGCGCCGAGCGCAGGGGCCTGGCTGTGCGCCTGCATGAACTTGGTGATCCCCGCGGCCACTTCCTGCGGCATCGTCCCCGCTTCCCAGCCAGAGGGCCGCGCGTCGATGCCTTCGGGGCGCGCGCCGGTCCTGAGCGATTCCGCGAGGCGCCCGCGCAAATGCTCGTTGCGGTCGATCGAGCTGAGGAAATGGCCCCAGAAGCCGGTGCTTTCGGGGTGCAGCCAGGTACGCGCCTGATGCGTCGCACGCCACTTGCCGAGCCGCTTCTCGACGAACCCCTCGGCACACAATGCGGCAAGGTGCATCGCCAATGCGCGGGCATTGACCCCCAGCTTGGCCGCCAGCTCGTCGGTGGTGAGCGCTTCGTCGCCCAGTGCCTTGAAGGTCCCCGCCTCGAGGTTCACGTTGAGGATCGGCAGCCGGAACTGCGAAAGCCACGCGTCCCAGATCGCGCAATCGTTCGGCGTCGGCGGAAGCGCCCCCATCTCCCATCTCCCTGTCCAAATTATGTTCTGCGGCAATGCTTAGCGAGCGAACTTGCGCCGCGCCAGCACTGCGTGGCACAACCGTAACGAACGATAGAATCGAAACCGACGCGAGGATGCCATGGCCAGCCAGCTTAAGCCCGATATCGAGGAAACCGCGCGCCAGGTGCGCGCGCAGATCCGCTTCGTCGATCCCGGCCCGTTTCTCACCCGCCGCTATGTCAGCGCGGGCAAGGAGATGAACGTCGGCACGTATTCCGATCACGAAGTGACGATCCGCGACGGAATGCCGATCCGCGACCACTTCACGCTCGACACCCACGGCTTCCGCATCGCCACCCAGCCGAGCGCGGTGACCGATTTCCACGACAAGGCCCAGGTCGATGCGCTGTACGAGCGCGAGGTGGAGCGCCACGTGCAAGAGCTCACCGGGGCCGACAAAGTGGTCGCGCGCGGGTGGATGATCCGCACCAGCGCCGACCTCACCGAGCACGCGCAGGAGAAAGTGGAAGGCTACACCCACAGCGGCGGGATCCAGCCGCCGGCGGGCGAGGCGCACGTCGACACCAACACGCCCACCGCGCGGCGCATGGCCGAGGCGACCTACCGCAAGCACTTCCCCGATGGGCCGGGATTCAAGCGGTTCCTGGTCAGCAGCTACTGGCGCACGTTCTCTCGGGGACCGCAGGACGTGCCGCTGGCGGTGTGCGACGGGCGCACCAGCTTCGGCGGCGAGGAGAAATCGAACACCCTGTTCATCGTCGACGAGTTTCCCAGCGAGGCGGAAGCGGCCAAGCCGGTGGCGGGCGAGGAAGACATGATCGCCGCGACGATCTTCTCCTACAATCCGGCGATGCGCTGGTGGTACTTCTCGAACATGCAGGCGAGCGATGCGCTGCTGTTCAAGTTCCACGACAGCGACCACGACCGCACGTGGCGCTGCCCGCACACCGCGTTCCACGACACGAGCTTCGCCAACGCAAATATCCGCGAAAGCATCGAGTGCCGCAGCGTGGCGTTCTGGGAATAGGATTTAGCAGGCCGCCCCGTCCGCCAGCCGTCCTTCGCCGCGCCGTTCGCGCCCCCCTCCTGGCATCGAGAGTGCGCCGGCCCATGCGGCGTTACTCCCGCTCCACCGGGCGGATCATCCCCTCCTGCGCGGTGCTCGCCACCAGCCGGCCGTCCTGGCTGAACACCTGCCCACGAGTGAAGCCGCGGGCGCCGCCGGCCCACGGGCTGTCGGTCACGTGGAGCAGCCATTCGTCGGCGCGGAACGGCTCGTGGAACCACACCGCGTGGTCGAGGCTCGCGGCCTTGATCTCGCCGCGGAACCAGTTGAGCCCGTGCGGACGGGTCGAGGTGGCGAGCAGCTGCATGTCGCTGGCGTAGGCGAGCACCGCGCGGTGGATGCGCGGGTTGTCGGGCAGCGGTGCGACGGCGCGGAACCAGCTGTGGAGCAGCGGCGGGCCTTCGACGCGTTCGAGCCAGCCGCGCGGCTCGACCGGGCGGGTGTCGATCGGCCACGGCGCGAGCATGCGGTCGCGGTAGGCGTTGGGCACCAGCCCGGCGAGTTCGCGGCGAAACTCCGCGTCGGACTTGAGATCCTCGGGCGGCGGCACCCGCGGCATTTGCGGGAACTGGTGGTGCAGCCCGTGCTGCGGCCGCTGGAACGAGGCGGCGAGGTTGAAGATCGGCTTGCCCTGCTGGCTCGCGTTCACCCGCCGGTTGGAGAAGCTGCCGCCGTCGAAGTCGCGCCGGACCTGGTAGTCGATCTCATGGTCCTCGCTGCCGCCGCGCAGGAAGTAGCAGTGGAGCGAATGGGCGACGCGGTCCTCGTCGACCGTCCGCTCCGCGGCGACCAGCGCCTGGGCGACCACCTGGCCGCCGAACACCCGGCCGACGCCGCCGGGCTTGCGCGGGCCGACGAACGTGTCGCCGCCGCCGGGCGCAAGATCGAGCAGCACGAGCAGCTCGGCGACGAGCGTTTCCGGGGTGGGCTGGTCGGGCACCAGCGCTATGTGCAGCGCGCGCCCGGCACGGTCAACGCGGGCGCGCGACTTTCCGCCACGCCCGCCACAGCAGCGCCTTGGTGCGGTTGTCGGCCGGCCAGCGCTCGGTCGGTGCCGGGTTCAGCCCGACCCGCCGCAGCAGCGCGTTGAACGCGCGCGCGTCGGCTTCGGCGAAGCTCCATTCCGAGCGCCAGGTGATCGACAGCGAGATCGACGGGGTGGGGCCGTTCTTCACGAAGTGCGGCGCCATCACCGGCACGAACAGCGCGTCGCCTGGCTGCATCGCCCATTCGGTGCCCTCGGCAAGAAACTCGTCGTCCCACTTGAGTTCACGCGCGCCGCCGGTGTGGTAGGTCTCGTGCACCCGGTCGGGGGCATATTTCGGATCGCCGGCGGGGAACTGGGTCATCGTCTTGGTGCCGACGAGCTGCATCAGGATGTTGTGCTCGGGATCGAAGTGGTACGGCGTCACCGCGTCGGGGCTCGAGACGAAGATGTAGCCTTGCGTCTTCAGCATCCTGCCGGTGCGCGCCTCGATGTGGGGCCGCAGCTCGTCGAGCAGGGCGGTGAGCAATTCGGCGTAGGCGGGGTGCTGCTCGATGTTCTTGAGCACCGCCCAGCTCTTGTTCTGCTCGATCCCGCGGATCGTCTCGGCGATGGTCAGCCCGTTGGCCGCGGGCTTGCCGTCGACCCCGATCGGCAAGTCGCCGCGGTTGTACTCGACCGAGCGCACCGGCAGGCTTTCGCCCAGCGCCGCGAGCGCGTCGAGCGCAAGCAGCGGATGCTCGGGCAGGGCATGGCGCAGCTTGTGCGGAGTCTCGGGATAGCACGCCGCGAACACGTCGCGCGCATAGCGCGAGAACACTTGCGGCGCGCCCAACGGCGCCGCGCCCTCCCGGTCGGTGGCGGATCCCTCGATCATCTCTCGTTTCCTTTCGACCCGGCGGAGCGGGCCCTGGTTTCCACCCGCGCGATCGCGCGGAACGCCGCCCTTCGCAGCTTGCCCCCGATCCCGACGCTGACGCGCCCGATTGCGCGCCGCTCGCGCCAGAAATGGTCGATCATCGGATGATCGGCCGAAGCGCAGCTGTCGCACCAGTCGACGCCTGCGCGCTCGAGCAGCGCGAGGTTCTCGCGCTGCAGCAATACGCCGGGGGAGAAGCGGGCGAAGCGCTCGTCGAACGCGGTCTTGAACGAGAACGCGCCGGGCGGAGCGATGAAGTTGGCGAGCATCGCGATCGGGCTGCCGTCGAGCGACAGGGTCAGGCGCTCGAGCCGGCCGCGCTCGGCCGCGGCAGTCAACGCGGCGGTGAACAGGCGGGTGGTCTCGGCGCCGTTGGCAAGGGCCGAGCCGGCTTTGCCTTTCCAGCCGGCCGCCTCGAGCCAGAGGAACGCCTCGATCCATTCGGCGATGCCCTCGGCGCCCTCGCGGCGTTCGAACTGCAACGCACCTTCTTCCGATAAGCGTTTGTGCTGGCGGCGCAGCTCCTTGCGCTTCTTGCCGGTGAGCGCGGCGTCGAGATAGGCGTCGGGAGAAAGCCCGGATGCAAGCAGGGCACGTTCTTCCCGGTGCACCAGGGCCGAGGGGCGGCGCTGCTCGGCGAGCACCGTCTGCATCGCCTGGTGCAACGGCTCGTCCAATGGCAGCTGCGCGAGATGGAGGAAGAGGGCGGGCCCCGCATTGTCGTCCGCCCAGCCGAACAGCGCGCGCCAGAACGGCTTCTCGAACCCGCGCGCGACCAGCGGCGCACCGAGGAAGCAGTTGGCGTGGGTCCAGTTGCTCCACTGAGGCAGCGGATGGCGATAATAGCGCAGGCTGCGTGCCACCGGCAGCAGGCCGGCGAGCGTCCCATTTGCCTCGACGCGCAGCAGGCTGACGTCGCCGGAGGGATCGAAGGCCTCGAGCGCGGGCAGCAGGAACCAGCTTTCGTGGAACGGATTGGGCGCGGTCGCCCATTCGGCGAGCGCATCCCACTGCGCCGTGTCGCTCGCCATGTCGCGCCACGAAACCGCGCGCACGGCGATCTGCGGCAGGCGCGCGCTCGCGCCGCCCGGAGGAGCCGCCGTGACCGGCGTCGAATGCGGCTGGCTTGCCAAGCAGGGTTAACCTTAGCGGAGACGGCAATTCGCGCCGTCCGCCGCAGCACTACCTGCCGAAGCCGAAAGAAGCGTTAAGGGTTGGCAACGAATCCGCGCGACGAGGCGAGCCCCCGCGCAGGCGGGGGCCTCCTGCCATCAGCGAGGCGTCCGTGGATGGAGGCCCCTGCCTGCGCAGGGGCTCACGCATCCGTCACCCCGCGCCGTGCGCCGCCAGCGCCGCGAGCAGCAGCAGCGCGACGATGTTGGTGATCTTGATCATCGGGTTCACCGCCGGGCCGGCGGTGTCCTTGTAGGGATCGCCGACCGTGTCGCCGGTCACCGCGGCCTTGTGGGCTTCACTTCCCTTGCCGCCGTAGTTGCCGTCCTCGATGAACTTCTTCGCGTTGTCCCACGCGCCGCCGCCCGCGGTCATCGAGATCGCGACGAACAGCCCGCCGACGATCACGCCCAGCAGCAATGCGCCGAGCGCGGCGAAGCCGTTCTCCGCGCCGGCGATCCAGCTGATCACGAAATAGACCACGATCGGCGCGAACACCGGCAGCAGGCTCGGCAGGATCATTTCCTTGATCGCCGCGCGGGTGACCAGGTCGACCGTCTTGGCATAGTTCGGGCGGCTGGTGCCGGCCATGATGCCCGGATCGTTCTTGAACTGGTCGCGCACGTCGATCACCACATCGCCCGCGGCGCGGCCGACCGCGGTCATGCCGAGCGCGCCGAACAGGTAGGGCAGCAACGCGCCGAGCAGCAGACCGACGATCACGTAGGGGTTCTCAAGGCTGAAATCGACCTGCATCGTCGGGAAGAATTCGCGCAAGTCGGTGGTGTAGGCGGCGAACAGCACCAGCGCGGCAAGTCCGGCCGAACCGATCGCATAGCCTTTGGTGACCGCCTTGGTGGTGTTGCCGACCGCGTCGAGCAGGTCGGTCTTCTCGCGCACGCTGTCGTCGAGGCCGGCCATCTCGGCGATGCCGCCGGCGTTGTCGGTCACCGGGCCGTAGGCGTCGAGCGCGACGACCATGCCGGCGAGCGCCAGCATCGCGGTTGCGGCGTAGGCGATGCCGATCAGGCCGGCGAGCTGGTAGGCGATGATGATGCCCGCGACGATCACGATCGTCGGCAGCGCGGTCGATTCAAGGCTGATCGCCAGGCCCTGGATCACGTTGGTGCCGTGGCCGGTCTGCGAGGCACGCGCGATCGAGCGCACCGGACGGAAGTTGGTGCCGGTGTAGTACTCGGTGATCCAGATGATCAGCCCGGTGATGACGAGGCCGAGCAGCGAGCACCAGAACAGGTCCATGCCGGTGAACAGCTGATCGCCGATCGGGGCGTTCATCTGCCCCTGCTCGATGAACCAGATGCAGCCGTAGATCGCGACGACCGACAGCACCGCGGTGACGATGAAGCCCTTGTACATCGCGCCCATCACGTTCTTGCCGCCGCCGAGGCGCACGAAGTACGTGCCGATGATCGAGGTGACGATGCACACACCGCCGATCAGCAGCGGCAGGGTCATCAGCGCCAGAAGGTAAGCGCCGAGGCCTTTCACCAGCAGCGCGGTCAGCACCATCGTCGCCCCGACGGTGACGACGTAAGTCTCGAACAAGTCGGCCGCCATGCCCGCGCAGTCGCCGACGTTGTCGCCCACGTTGTCGGCGATCACAGCGGGGTTGCGGGGGTCGTCCTCGGGGATGCCGGCCTCGACTTTGCCGACGAGGTCGGCGCCGACGTCGGCCGCCTTGGTGAAGATGCCGCCGCCGAGACGCGCGAAGATCGAGATCAGCGACGCGCCGAAGGCCAGCGCGGTCAATGCCTGGACCACGGTGCGGTCGGTGCCGCCGACTTCATAGTGGGCGATGGAAACGAGGTAATAGAAGAACACCGCGATCGCGAGCAGGGCGAGTCCCGCCACCAAGAGGCCGGTGATCGCGCCCGCGCGGAACGCCATCGTCAGGCCCTGCTGCAGCCCGTTCTGCGCCGCCGCGGCGGTGCGCACGTTCGAGCGGACCGAGATGTTCATGCCGATGAAGCCGGCGACGCCCGAGAGGATCGAGCCGAGCACGAAGCCCGCCGCGCTGATCGGCCCGAGGAAGATCGCAACCACGATCGCGACCACCACGCCGACGATGCCGATCGTGGTGTACTGGCGCTTGAGGTAGGCTTGCGCGCCTTCCTGGATCGCTCCGGCGATCTCCTGCATCTTTTCGTTGCCGGCCGACGAGCCGAGAACCTGGCGGCTGGTGACGAAGCCGTAGATCACGGCAAGCAGGCCCAGAATGATCGGAATGATTAGCAGGTCCACGCGGCCCTCTCCCCCTTTTTGCACAATTCGCGCATCTCCGGTTGTTCCGGGCGCACGTTCCGAGGGTGGCTAAAGGCAGCCGCGCGGCGACGCAAGCCCTAATGGCTTCGCTCTCCCCGGTGGCTCCGGCCGGCGTGCCAACGTGGCACGGGGCGTCGGTTGTTCTTGTTCGAAAGCCCCGGAAACTTGCGCGTTACGGTGGTTTATGCGAAGTTAACGGCCATGGAAGTATTCATCCGCAAGCTGTTCTCGATAATGCCGTTCCTGTTCGGGATCGGCTTCATCGCACCGCTGGTCGCGCAGCTGATGGCGTTGGCGGGCATCGGCGGGCCGCTGGGCATCAGCCGGATCGGCTGCGGTCTGCTGCTGGGCGGCGCCTGGGGACTCTACGCAAACATCAAGGGGCGCTGGTTGTGAAGGATTCGGGGATCTGATGGACGGCCCGCTCAACGACGACGGCACACTGCTCGCCGAAGTGCTCGACGCCCCGGGTGGCGAGGCGCTCGCGCTCCCGCTGGCCGCCGACGACCAGCTGGACAAATATACCCGCCGCGAGCTGATGAAGGAAGAGCGCGCGATCGCGCTGCGGTTCCACGGCGGGCGGATGTGGGTCTACGCCGCGCTGACGGTCGCGTGCTTCGCGATCTGGGTGAGCTTCTTTCCGCTCGCGATTGCCGGGGTGATCCACGGCTGGGGCTTGCTGCCCTGCTGCGCGTTCGCGACCTTCATCGCGGCCTACGGCTTCATCCCGAGCCACGAGGCGATGCATTCGAACATCTACCCGAAGAACAGCCGGCATTATTGGGCGAACGAGCTGACCGGGCACCTTTCCACGGTGCCGATCGCGCTCGGCTTCGGGGTCGCGCGGCTGACCCACATGGAGCACCACCGCAATACCAACCACCCGGAGCTCGACCCCGACTATACCGATGGCGCGCCGAACTGGTGGCAGGCGGTGGTCAAGACGTGGTGGAACCGCCAGCCGGGCGTCGAAGGCTCGGTGATGCGCTACAAGCGGATGATGGTCGACATGAACACGCCGGCCTCGCGCCGCGCGGCGATGGAGACCACCGTGCTCCAGCTGGTGATGTTCGCGACCCTGTTCGGCATGGCGTGGAGCGGCTACGCGATCGAGGCTGCCCTCTTGTGGTGGCTGCCGCGCCAGCTCGGCCTGTCATGGATTCGCTTCTGGCTGAGCTGGGCGCCGCACCACCCGCAGCAGCGCGGGCGCTATCACAACACCCGCATCTTCAAGGCGCGGCTGGGCTATTGGGCGTCGATGGCGATGGAATACCACCTGATCCATCACCTTTATCCGGGGATTCCGAACCACCGCCAGCGCGAGGCGTTCCATGCGCTGAAGGACGTGCTGGCGCGGCAGGGGGTGGACGTTTCGGCTCACTGAAACCTCCCCGTGCTGGGCAGGCTATTGGTGCTCGTAGCCGAGGCCGTCGGTCTCGGTGAGCTCCTTTCCATCGAGCAGGATCGGCACCGTCGATCGTGCGCATACTTCGCCGATCTGGTGAGCGGGAACCGGCAGTGTCGCATCCGCCGGCGCGGCAAACAGCAGTTCGTAGTCCTCGCCCCAGCGCAGTGCGTCCTGGCGCCGGTCGTCGGGCGCGGCGAGGGGGACCGCGGCGCTGTCGATCGCGATCGTCACCCCGCTCGCGCGCGCGATCCGCGCGGCATCGAGCAGCACGCCGTCCGACACGTCCATCATCGCGCTGACATGGGGCGCCAGCGCCTGTCCTTCGGGCAGGCGCGGGGTCGGTCGGAGATATGCGGGGACGTTTCCCGTCAGGCCATCGCGCAACGCCTCGAAGCCCATCATCGCCGCGCCGAGCGGCCCGGTAACGTAAAGCGCATCGCCGGGCCGCGCGCCGCTGCGCGACGGAACTGGCGTGTGGGTCGCTTGGCCGATCGCGGTCAGCCCGAAGCTGCGCGGCGGCCCGCCGGAAGAGACGTCGCCGCCGAGCAGCGGCACGTCGAAGGCGGCAAGCGCTTCCGCCAGCCCGTCGGCAAAGCGCGGGTCGTCCTCGCCGAGCACGTAGCCCACCAGCACGCCGAGCGGCGCGGCGCCTTTCGCGGCAAGGTCCGAAAGGTTCACCGCGACGAGCTTCCACGCGACATCGGCGGGATCGGCGCCGGGCAGGAAATGCACCCCTTCGACCAGCAGGTCGTGGGTCAGCACCAGCGCTTCTCCCCCGACTTCGAGCACCGCCGCATCATCCAGCAATCCTCGCGCTGCCGGATGCGTGGCAATTGCCCGCAGGCGTTCGATGAAGGCGCTCTCCGCGCTCAGGTGCGCACCGCCTTGGCGACGGCATCGAGCACCCCGTTGACGAACTTTGCGTCCCGGTTGTCGAAGAACGCGTGCGCCACGTCGACATACTCGCCGATCGCGGTGCCGACCGGCACGTCGGGGCGGGCGAGCAGTTCGTAGGCGCCGCAGCGCAGGATCTGCAGCAAAGTCTTGTCGAGCCGGGCGAGGCTCCAGCCTTCGGACAAGCGCGCGGTGAGCAACTCGTCGACCTCGTCGCGCCGCGCGATCGCGCCGCTCACCACGTCGTCGAAAAACGCCACTTCGGCTTCGGCGATCTCGCCGGCTTCGTCGACCTCGCGCCCGAGGCGGTGCTGGTGGAACTCGTCGAGCAGGCGGGCGACATGCGTGCCCTCCATCTCGTGCTGGTACAGCGCCTGCACCGCGGCAAGCCGCGCGGCCGAGCGGGCGAGGGAACGCGCGGGCGTGTTCATTTGAGACGCAATTCCACCGAGCGCGCGTGCGCCGGCAGGCCTTCCATCTCGGCGAGGCGCACGGCCGCGGGGCCGAGCTTGCCGAGCGCCGCCTCGTCGAGCGCAATGAAGCTGGTGCGCTTCATGAAATCGAGCACCGAGAGGCCGGAGGCGAAGCGCGCGCGCCGCCCCGTGGGCAGCACGTGGTTGGGGCCGGCGACGTAATCGCCGATCGCTTCGGGGGTCATCCGGCCGAGGAACACGCTGCCGGCGTGGCGGATGCCGGCGAAGATCGCCTGCGGATCGGCGGTCGCAATCTCGACGTGTTCGGCGGCGAGCGCGTTGGCGAGGTCGGCGGCATCTTCCAGCCGCTCGATCGTCACGATCAGCCCGTGCGCGTTCCAGCTCGCGCGCGCGGCTTCCTCGCTCGGCAGCAGGGTGAGCTGGACGTCGACATGCTGCGCCACGGTGTCGGCGAAATCTTCGCTGTCGGTGATCAGGATCGATTGCGCGGCGGGATCGTGCTCGGCCTGGCTGAGCAGGTCGGCGGCGATCCAGGCGGGGTCGTTGTCGGCGTCGGCGATCACCAGGATCTCGCTCGGGCCGGCGACCATGTCGATGCCGACGACGCCGTAGAGCTGGCGCTTGGCTTCGGCGACCCACGCGTTGCCGGGCCCGGTGATCACGTCGACCGGCTTGATCCGCCCGGTGCCGTAGGCGAGCGCGGCGATCGCCTGCGCGCCGCCGACCCGCCAGATCTCGTCCACGCCGGCAAGGTGCGCGGCGGCGAGCACCAATGGATTCACATGGCCGTCGGGCGTCGGGGTGCACACTGCCAGTCGACCCACGCCCGCGACTTTCGCCGGAATCGCGTTCATCAGCAGCGAGGAGGGGTACGCCGCGCGTCCGCCGGGAACGTAAAGCCCCGCCGAATCCACCGCGCGCCAGCGTGCGCCGAGCCGAACGCCCGCGCTGTCGGTGTAGTCGCGCCCTTGCGGCAATTGCTCTTCGTGGAACGCGCGGATGCGGTCGGCAGCCAGGGTCAGTGCGCCGCGCAGCTCGTCGTCCAGCGCTTCAAACGCTGCGCGGCAAGCGCCGGGCGGCACCAGCCAGTCGGCATCGCTTTCGAGCGCATGGCCGTCCCATTTCGCGGTGTAGGCGGCGAGCGCCTGGTCGCCGTGCTTCTTCACGTCGGCGAGGATCGCCCCGACGGCTTTGGACACATCCTCGCTGCCTTCGCGCCGGTCGGCTACGACTTGCGCGAAATCGACCGCGAACGTCGCGTCTTTCGTCGACAGCCGGCGCATCAGGCCGCCTGCTTCGCGGTTGCGGCGCGGAATGCCTCGACCAGCGCGGCGACCCGGCGGTCGGTCTTCAGCGCGGCGCGGTTCACCACCAGGCGCGAGGAAACCTGCAGGATCGTCGCACTCTCGACCAGCCCGTTGTCCTTGAGCGTACGCCCGGTGTCGACCAGGTCGACGATCCGTTCGGACAGCCCCAGGCTCGGCGCGAGTTCCATCGCGCCGTTCAGTTTCACGCACTCGGCCTGGACGCCCTGGCGCTCGAACCAGCTCTTGGTGAGGTGCGGGTACTTGGTCGCGATGCGGATGTGGCTTGCGCGGCCGATCGGCTCGAGCTCGGCGCCTTGCGGTTGCGCCACCGACAGCCGGCAATGGCCGATGTCGAGATCGACCGGCGCGTAGAGCTCGGGGTAGTCGAATTCCTCGACCACGTCGGAACCGACGATCCCCGCCTGCGCCGCGCCGTTGGCGACGAACGTCGCCACATCGAACGCGCGCACGCGGATGATCCGCATCGCTCCGTCCTCGGTCGCAAAGCTCAGCGCGCGCTCGCCCTTGTCGTGGAACGATGCTTCGGGCACCACGCCGGCGCGCGCCATTACCGGCAGCGCTTCTGCAAGGATTCGCCCCTTGGGCACCGCGAATGTCAGCTGGTTCGGCATGGCGCGCGCCTTAGGCAAGGCAGCTGGAAAGGGCAATGGCGATGGCTGACGGACAAGCGGTGATGGACGTGCACAGCCTGGACGAGGCGCTCGACTGGCAAGCCAGGCACGCCGCGCTGGGCCTTGCGCCGTGCACGGCCCGGGTGATCGAGGCGCTGAAGGCGGTGGCGAAAACCGACACCGAAGTCGCCCGGCGGATGAACAATTGGCCCGGGCTCAAATTGCAGGACGCCATGCCGCTGCGGATCATCGGTGGGCTGCACCACCTCTACCTGACCGGCGACGCGCCCGAGCTGGGGCCGATCTATTCGGCAGAGCTGACCGATCAGGCGCGGATCGATGCGATCATCGTCGCGCTGACCGACCAGTTCGATGCGCGGCTCGCCCCGTGGTTCGACGGCCCGCCGCAGACCAACGAGGCGGGCCGCTCGGCGAGCCTGATGGCCGGGCTGCTGTGGCTGGCGCAAAAGCTCGGGCCGAGGTTCGAAGTGAACGAAATGGGCGCGAGCGCGGGCATCAACACGATGATGGAGCGCTATTTCTTCGATCTCGGCGGCACGCAGGTCGGGCCACCGGATTCGCCGATGCGGATCGCACCGAAATGGAAAGGCGCGCCGCCGCCGGCGGGCGAGGTCGAGATCGTCTCGATCCGCGGCTGCGACGTCGCCCCGATCGACTTGTCCGATCCGGAGGAGGCCTTGCGGCTGAAGGCGTATGTCTGGGCCGAAATGGCCGAGCGGATGGCGCGGCTGGAAGCCGCGATCGCCCTCGCGGCCCAGAAGAAGCCGGACGTGGTCCAGCAGGATGCCGCCGCGTTCGTTCGCGAGATGCTCGCGCGGCCGCAGCAGGCGGGCGTGACGCGCGTGCTCGATCACTCGATCATGTGGCAGTACCTGCCCGAGGCCACGCAGGGGGAGGTTGCCGCGGCGATGGAAGCCGCCGCGGCGCGGGCCACGCCCGAACGGCCGCTCGCCTGGGTCAGCCTGGAGACCAATCGCACGACTTTCGCCCACGAGCTGCACGTGAAGTACTGGCCCGGCGGAGGGGACGAGTGGGCAGTGCTGGCCCAGGCGCACCCGCACGGCTTGTGGGTCGAATGGTTCGGCGAATAGCTCCTATTCCGGCGGCACCCAGCCGCGCGCGATGCGCTTGGCGCGCAGGCGCGCGAGGCGCCGGCGCATCGCATGGCCAAAGAGCGGAAAGTGCCGTTCGACTTTGTCGAGCCAGCCGCCGTGGAAGCTGCCCCATTCCCACACCGCGACTGCCGCGAACACCGCCGTCTGCAAGTTCGCCAGCACGAGATGCGGAGGCGCGGTGAGCCAGCCCCCGAGCGCGAGCGCGCCGGTCAGCCATAGCCCGTAGTAATGCGAGGCCGGCATCCACGGCATGCCGCTGGTCAGGCGCTTGAACACCATCGTGCCGCCCAGGAACAGCGCGCTTCCGCCGCCGGTCAGGATCACGAACGTGTGCGCCGAGGGCGCGAGCGGCTCGGCCAGGACCTGCTCGTCCGCGACCGCCAGCACCACGATGCCGGCGACGATCGGCAAGTGCCAGTAGGTGAACGCGTCGCGCGCGATGCGGCCGGGATCGGCGTCGCGCGCGATGTGCTGCGCCCCGCGGATCGCACCGAGGTCGAAATAGACCCACCACATCGCGAACGAACCGGCAAAGGCGGTGACGAAAGCCAGCGTCTCCAGCGGGCCTGCCGCGACCTGGCCGAATTCGGTGCCGGTGACGATGATCCCTTCGCCGAGCGCGATGATGATGAACAACGCGCAGCGCTCGGCCATGTGCGCGCCGGAGATCGACCAGTCGGTGGTCTGCGCGCGGCCCAGCCACGGGAAGTGGAAGTTGAGCGCAGGGCCCGAATACTCGATCGCCAGCGCGATCGCCCATAATACCGCGCGCAGCGGCGGCTCGGCGGCAAGCCCGCCCCACACCCAAAACACCGCGGAAAGGCAGAAATAGAGCGTCGCGCGGGCGAGGTTGCGCGCGTTGACCTTGTCGTCTGCGCGCATCGCCCAGACGACAAAGCAGGTCCGCAGGATCTGGATCGCCGCATAAGCCAGCGCGAACACCAGTCCGCCGTAAGCGAACGCGAACGGCAGCGAGGACGACAGGACCAGGCTGCCGATCATCACGCCTGCGACCATGAACCGCACCGGCCCGCGCGCGGGATCGACCCAGTTGGTCGCCCAGGTGGTGTAGATCCACGCCCACCATACGGCGAGGAACAGGATCAAGGTTTCGATCGTGCCGAACGGCGTCAGGTGCTCGAGCAGGAAATGTGAAAGCTGGGTGATCGCGAACACGAACACCAGATCGAGGAACAGTTCGAGGTAGCTGACCGCCGCGTGGCCATGCGCCAGGTCGCGCAGCAGGCTGCGGCGCTCACCCGGCATCTGCGGTTCGCGCGAGGAACGCCTCCATCGCGGCGTTGACTTCGGCGGGTTTTTCCCACTGTACGAAATGGCCGCTGCCGGGAACTTCGACCAAGGTGAGGTGTTCGACCAGATCGCGAAGCCCTTCGGTGTTGCCGAGGGGAAGCGCGGTGTCTTGCGTCGCCCAGATCACCAGCGTCGGGATCGTCAGCCTGGGTAGCGGCGGAGGTGCCCATCCCGCCGGCGTTCCGTACGGAGCGTCGAGGCCCGGCACGTCGATCGCCGCCGCGCGATACCAGTTGAGCATGCCGAAGCATGCCGCTCGGTCCTGCCAGCTCGCGAGCATGAATTGCAGCTCTTCGGGCTCGAGCGCCGCGAAGGGATTGCGTCCCTCCGCCGGCGGCATCGCCTTCTGCAGCAGCCCGAACAGGCCGTGCTCACGGATCAGCGCATCGTTCGCCGGATCGCGGAAAGCGCGCATGTACTGGCTGGCCGCGCGCTGCGCCCGGTCGGTGTAGAGCAATTGCTGGAACAGGGCGGGATGCGGCGCATCGGCGATCACGGCGCGGGTCACGCGGCCGCTCATCTGGCCCATCATCGCGCTCGGCCAGGAGATCGCGCCGCCCCAATCGTGGCCGACGATCGTGAAGCGTTCGATGCCCAGCGCATCGGCGAGCTGGAACACGTCGGTCACCAGCTTGTCGGCGGTGTAGGCGTCGACGTCCTGCGGCTTGGACGATCCGCCGTAGCCGCGCTGGTCCGGGGCGACGCAACGGTAACGGCCGTTAAAACGCGCGATCTGATGCCGCCAGCTGCGGTGCGATTCCGGAAAGCCGTGAAGGAAGATCAGCGCCGGCGCGTTCCGAGGCCCCGTATCCCACACCGCGAGCTCGATCCCGCTCGCCAGGTTTATCATATCCATCCCGTCGCTCCTGCGCAGGCAGGAGCCTATCTACGCTTCTGCTGCGCCTGACGATAGCTCATCCGGGCCCCTGCCTGCGCAGGGGCGACGAGGTTACTCAATCGTGCCCCGGACGGCCCGTCACGGATAAGTCACCGTTTTCGGTTTCTCAGGGATCGGGATGAACTCCAGCTCGTCGCCCGGCACTTTGGGAAACCGGCCTTCGGCCCAGTCGCGCTTGGCCTGCTCGATCCGCTCGCGGCTCGAGCTGACGAAGTTCCACCATGCGTGGCGCTTGGTGGCGAATGCCTCGCCGCCCATCAGCATCACCCGCCCGCCGCGCTCGGAGCGCAACGCCATCGGTTCGCCCGGCTTGAGCACCGTCAGCACGTAAAGCCCCAAAGCTTCGCCATCGACGCTCGCTTCCCCGCCGACCAACATCACCGCACGCTCGTCGGCTTCCGCCTCGATCGGGATTTCGCCCGATGGGCCGAGCACGATCTCGGCATAGATCGTCTCGGCATATGTCGTGGTCTTGGCGCGCTTGCCCCACAGCTCGCCCATGATCACCCGTGCGCTCACGCACTGGTCTTCGATCAGCGGCAAGTCGGTCACCGCCTCGAACGCCGGATCGATCTCCTCGCGCCCGTCCGGAAGCGCAAGCCAGGTCTGCATGCCGTAGAGCTTGGCCCCGCCGTCGCGCTCGCTTTGCGGGCTGCGCTCGGAATGGACGATGCCGTGGCCGGCGGTCATCAGGTTGACTTGGCCCGGGCGGATCGTGGCGAAGCTGCCCAGGCTGTCGCGATGGTCGATCGCGCCTTCAAACAGCCAGGTGACGGTCGCCAGGTTGATGTGCGGGTGCGGGCGCACGTCCATCCCCGCGCCGAGGTCGAGCTGCGCCGGGCCGAACTGGTCGACGAAGATGAACGGCCCGACCATCCGTCGCGCCGGGCTGGGCAATGCGCGACGCACCTGAAAATCGCCCAGATCGTGGGTGATCGGATCGATCGTCTGGATCACGCTCATTCGGCGTCGAGCTCCGGATAGTGGCGGAAGATGCCCTGCTGGTTGAACGGCATCCGCCGGTCCGAGGCAAGATAGGCTGCGACGCCGCGGATCCGCGCCACCGCCTCGCGGCAGGCATTGAGGCGCGGGTAATCGAGCTCGTGCATGCGGGCCGGAAACATGTGCCCAAGGCCCTGCATCAGCTGGAACAGCGAAGTGTCGACGTGGGTCCACTTGTCGCCCAGCACGAACGGGCCGCCATTGGCGCCCAGCGCGGCCTCGAAGTGATCGAGGAACTTGGGGATGCGCTCTTCGCGGAAATGCTTGGCGGCCTCGCGCGCGGCGTCCCGCTGGTCCTCGTAATACTGGCCGACCGAGACCGGGTGATGCACGTTGTGCACTTCGGCAACGATGTCGGTCACGTCGAGCTGGAGCTGGATCAGCTCGAGGTCGGTCGGCAGGTCGCCCGCGCCGAAGCCGTGCTTGTCGGCGAGATAGGCGAGGATGTGCGCGGTCTGGCCGATGCACAGATCGCCATCCACCAGATACGGCGGGGCGAACGGCCGGATCGCGCCGCGGCCCTGCAGGTCCTTCATCAGCGCCTCGGCGCCCAACTCGCGCGCCATGTCGCGATACGCCACGCCCGCGCCCTCCAGCGCCAGCCGCACGAACTCGCCGCGGCCGGGGATGGTCGGCCAGTACCACAACTCATAGCTCATGCGGCGTCTCCTTCGAGCTCCTGGGGTGCAAATGCCTTGATCGCCAGCGCATGGACCCGCTCGCCGGGAATGTCGCCCAGCGCGCGATTCACCATCCGCTGGCGCTCGACCCGGTTCTTGCCGGCGAAGGCCGCGCTTTCGATCACCACGGTGAAATGCGATTCGCCGCTGCCGTCGTCGCCCGCGTGGCCGTGGTGCCGCGCGCTGTCGTTGATCACCTCCAGCCGCGTGGGCAGCAGGGCGTGCTGCAGCAGGGCTTCTATCTCGCGCTGTACCGGGCCGGGCATCGCATCAAATCTCCAGTCTGGGGGTTTCCTTATAGGCCTTCCGGCCCCATTCTAAAGGCGTGAAGCACACCAGGTTCCACGGACGGGTCGAAGGCGCGGAGCGCATCTGCGAGGCGGAAGGTTGCAAGGCGGCGGGCGAGTTCCGCGCGCCGGGCAGCCGCACGCACGGGTTCGACGGGCCGGGCGACTGGCGCTGGTTCTGCCTCGACCACGTGCGCGCGTTCAATTCGGCCTACGACTGGTTCGAGGGCATGACCCCGGACGAGATTTTCGAGGCGCAATCGCCGGTCGCCGGCTGGCGCCGAGACACGCGGGCGTTCCGTGCCGACGCGGGGGTGGACGGCATGCCCCGCTGGGCCGATTTCGACGATCCGCTCGACGCGATCGGAGCGCGGGCGTCCGATATCCGGCGGCGCGCACAACAAAATCAATCGCGCAACACCGCCTTCGCGCGGTTCACTCCGCGCGAGCGCGAGGCGCTCGATGCGATGGGGCTGGGGGGCGACGCGGACCGTTCCGCCTTGCGCCGGCGCTACTCCCAGCTGGTGCGCAAGTACCACCCCGATCGCAACGGCGGGGACCGCAGCCAGGAAGGCAAGCTCGGCCGAGTGGTCGAAGCCTATCAGCTGCTGCGCAAAAGCCCCGCTTTCGCCTGATCGATTATCGCGGGACTCGCAATTCGCCCGGTTCAGGCGCAGGAAAGCCTCAATGGCGTAACGGCCGCGCTGATCATGCGCGGTACAGTGCCGCAAATGAACCTGTTGAAGGGAGCCTCCGATGGCCCGCTTGACGTCCAAATTCGCTTTCCTTGCCGCTGGCGCCGCGGCGCTTTCGCTTGCCGCCACGCCCGCCCAAGCGCGCGGCTGGCATCATCATGACGGAATCAGCTTCGGCGACGTGGTTGCCGGCGGCCTGATCATCGGCGGCATCGCCGCGATCGCCACCGCCGCCAACAGCTCGAAGCACCACGATACCGACCGTTACGATGGCCCGCCGCCGGAGCGTTACGACGACGACTACCGCGCCCCGCCGCCGCGTTATCAGGACGGCTATGCGGCGCCCGCGCGGAACTATCGGACCGGCGGGATCAACGACGCGGTCAGCGGCTGCGTCGACCAGGTCGAGCGCGGCAACGACCGCGTCGCGGCGGTCGACAACGCCACCCGTACCGCGGACGGCTGGCACGTTTCCGGCCAGCTCTCGCAAGGCGGCGGGTTCAACTGCTCGGTCGACAGCGACGGCCGCGTTCGCCAGCTCGATTTCGGTCACGGCCGCTATTCGTACAACGATGCGCAGCCGCAGGACGGCCAGTGGAGCGACGATGCCTATGCCAGCGCGCGCGAGCAAGCCGATGCCTCGGACGCGTACGACGCTCCCGAAGCCGAACCGGCTTATTCCGACTGACGCTCAATCGCGCGAGTAAGCGGGCAGGGTGAGCCCCCACAGGAGCGCGGCGCCGCGCAGGGCGAACCCTGCCAGCGCCGCCACTCCCCATACCAGCGGGCTGGCGAGGCCCAGCGCCGTTCCGAGCGCGCACAAGCAGGCGGACAGCGCTGCCGCGGTCACGTAGATCTCGGGCCGCATCAGGATCGACGGCACTCCGGCGAGCACGTCGCGGATGATCCCGCCGACGCAGCCGGTGATCACCCCCATCAGCACCGCCGGCACCGGCCCGACGCCGTACGCCAGTGCCTTGGCTGTGCCGAGCACCGAGTAGGCGGCAAGGCCCGCGGCGTCGGCCCAATCGAGCACTTTGCCCTCCCACCAGCGCACCGGCGTGAACCATGCGGCCAGCGCGATCAGCAGGACCACCGGCGCGACCCACGGATCGCGCACCCAGAATACCGGCGCGCCGATCAGCAGGTCGCGCACCGAGCCCCCACCCACGCCGGTGACGAGCGCGAAGAATATCACCGTGACGATGGTAAGCTTCAGGCGCGTGGCGAGCAGCGCGCCGGACAGCGCGAACACCGCGATCCCGGCAAGGTCGAGCAGCGGGGGCAAGGCTGGGACGGCTAAGCCCGCCACACTCAATCCTTCGCGAACAGCCGCGAGCGGTCGGCGAAGGCTTTCATCTCGATCGCGTTGCCGCTGGGATCGCGGAAGAACATCGTCGCCTGCTCGCCGGCCTGGCCGGGGAAGCGGACGTGCGGCTCGATCGCGAATTCGACGCCCGCGGCGGTGAGCCGGTCGGCCAGCGCCTGCCACTCGGCCATTCCGAGCACGATGCCGAAGTGCGGCACGGGCACGTCATGGCCGTCGACGGGGTTGCTCGCTTCGGACGCGCGTTCGGGAGCCAGGTGCGCAACAATCTGGTGCCCGTAGAAATCGAAATCGACCCAGTCGTCGGCGCTGCGCCCTTCCGGGCACCCCATCGTCCCGCCCCAGAACGCCCGCGCCTCGGCGATGTCGCGCACCGGAAAGGCGAGGTGGAAGGGGGAGAGGGTCAAGAGCCGGCGACCTCGTCTAGAAACTCGATCACCGGACGATCACATTCGACGATGTGATCGGAAAGATCGAAGGCTTCCTGTTTGAGGGGGTGCTCGAGTGCTTCCGCTCGATCGAGGATTCGGCCCATGACGCCGTCCTTGTAATTGCTGTCGTAGCCGCAGTCCGCAGCATCGATCAGGGAAACGCTGTAATGGTCGTCGATGACGCGGATCGTAAAGGCGAACGCAGTCCGCGCTTCCCAAGGATCTTCCTCGCGCCAGCCGCCAAAACTCGCAAGGACGTTCACCTGTGTGTGTCCAATGCTGAAATCGGCGAGATAGACAGCAAATGCTGCGTCGTCGCGCTTCACGTATCTCACCAGATGGGTGCTCGTTTGTCCGCAGCATTCGCAAGTCGAATATTTGGGTTCTTCGAATTCGATGGGGTCATGCGCCATCAGATGTGGATCGGCTTGCCGGTGACCGCCATCGCCGCTTCCTTGAGCGCCTCGGAATGCGTCGGGTGGGCGTGGCAGGTGTAGGCGATGTCTTCGGATGTAGCGCCGAACTCCATCGCCAGCGCGGCTTCGGCGATCATCGTGCCGGCGACACTCGCGATGATCCACACGCCGAGCACGCGGTCGGTCTTCGCGTCGGCGATAACCTTGACGAAGCCGTCGGGCTCGCGGTTGGTCTTCGCGCGGCTGTTGGCGAGCATCGGGAACTTGCCGACCTTGATCTCGTGCCCGGCTTCCTTGGCCGCTTCCTCGGTGAGGCCGACGCCGGCGATCTCGGGCGAAGTGTAGACCACGCTGGGGATCACCGCGTGGTTCACGATGCCGGTCAGGCCGGCGATGTTCTCGGCGACCGCGATGCCTTCGTCCTCGGCCTTGTGCGCCAGCATCGGGCCGGGGATCACGTCGCCGATCGCCCACACGCCCTCGACTTTGGTGCGGAATTCCGCGTCGGTCTCGATCTGGCCGCGCTTGTTCAGTTCGAGGCCGATCTTTTCGAGGCCGAGGCCGTCGGTGTTCGGGCGGCGGCCGATGCTGACCAGCACGCAGTCGGCTTTCAGTTCCTCGGACGCGCCCCCGGCGGCGGGTTCGAGCGTCAGCGTCACGCTCTTGCCCTTTACGCTCGCGCCGGTGACTTTGGTGCCGAGCTTCAGCTCCATGCCCTGCTTGGCCATCAGCTTGGCGGCTTCCTTGCGCACGTCGCCGTCCATGCCGGGGAGCAGCTGGTCGAGGAATTCGACCACCGTCACCTGCGCCCCGAGCCGCCGCCAGACCGACCCCAGCTCGAGCCCGATCACCCCGCCGCCGATCACGACCAGGTGCTTGGGCACGGAGGAGAGCGCCAACGCCCCGGTAGAGTCGACGATCAGGCCCCTGTCGTTGTCGACTTGGACGCCCTTCAGCGGCGTGACCGACGATCCGGTGGCGATCACCACGTTCTTCGCGGTGACGGTTTGGCCGGCAACCTCCACCCTGTGAGCCCCCGCGAAGGCGGTGGCCTCAGTCGGCTGGCGTCCCGCTTGTGGCCCCAGGTCCCCGCCTTCGCGGGGACTCACGAAAGATGCATAACCCTTAAGCCAGGTGACCTTGTTCTTCTTGAACAGGAACTCGATGCCGCCGGTCAGCTCCTTGACCGCGGTCTGCTTTTCGCCCTGCAATTTCGTAAGATCGACCGTGACCTTTTCGGCCTGGATGCCGAATTTCGCGAACGTGCCGCCGACCGCTTCCTCGTACAGCTCCGAGCCATGCAGCAGCGCCTTCGACGGAATGCACCCGACGTTGAGGCACGTCCCGCCCAGCGCATCGCGCCCCTCGGCGCAGGCGGTCTTCAGCCCGAGCTGCGCCGCGCGGATCGCCGCGACATAGCCGCCGGGACCGGCACCGATGACAAGGACGTCGTAGTCGTAGGTTTGGTCAGCCATCAACTGTCTCCGAAATCCTCCCCTGCAAGGGGAGGTGGCAGCCCGAAGGGCTGACGGAGGGGTGTAACGTGAGCGGGGACACCCCTCCACCGCCTTCGGCGGTCCCCCTCCCCCTCCGGGGGAGGATCAAATCACAAATCGATCAAAATCCGCATCGGGTCCTCGATCGCTTCCTTGATGATCTTCAGCGCGGTCACCGCTTCGCGGCCGTCGATCAGGCGGTGGTCGTAGCTCAAGGCAAGGTACATCATCGGGCGGATCACGATCTGGCCGTCGCGCACCACCGGGCGGTCCTCGATCCGGTGGAGGCCGAGCACCGCGCTCTGGGGCGGGTTGATGATCGGGGTGGACATCAAGCTGCCGAACACCCCGCCGTTGGAAATCGTGAAGGTGCCGCCGGCCATGTCGTCCATCGTCAGCGTGCCGTCCTTGGCCTTCTTGCCGTAGGCGGCGATCTGCTGCTCGATCTCGGCGAAGCTCTTCCTGTCGCAATCGCGCACCACCGGCACCACCAGGCCGTTCGGCGCGCTGACCGCGATCGAGATGTCGACGTAGTCGTGGTAGACGATCTCGTCGCCCTCGATCCGCGCGTTGGCCGCCGGAACGTCCTTGAGCGCCAGCACCGAGGCCTTGGCGAAGAAGCTCATGAAGCCCAATTTGATGTCGTACTTCTGCGCGAACTTGTCCTTGTAGAGCTCGCGCGCCTCGATCACCGCGCTCATGTCGCAATCGTTGAAGGTGGTGAGCAGCGCGGCCTCGTTCTGCGCGGCCTTGAGCCGCTTGGCGATCGTCTGGCGCAGGCGCGTCATCTTCACGCGCTCCTCGCGCCGCTCGCCGGTGGCCGCCGAAGCGGGCGAGGGGGCCGGAGCGGCGGCGGGCGCGCTCGGCGCCTCTGCCGCTGCCGGAAGTGCGGAGCTCTTGTCGCGCGCCTTCGCCGCGGCCAGCACGTCTTCCTTGGTCAGTCGGCCGTCCTTGCCGGTGCCCTTGACCGTCGAGGGATCGATCCCCGCTTCGAGCACCGCGCGGCGCACCGCGGGCGACATCGTCAGCGCGGCGTCGGGCTGCGCGGTCGGCGCCTCGGGGTTGGTCAGCGGGGCCGGCGCGGTGGTCTCGCCCCCGGGCGCGGCCTTGGCCACCGCGGCCTTCTCCGGCGCGGCGCCTTCCTCGACCGTCGCGATCAGCGCGCCGACCTCCACCGTATCGCCCACTTTGACTTTCTGCTCGCCCATCACCCCGTCGACCGGCGACGGCACTTCGAGCGCCACTTTGTCGGTCTCGAGGCTGGCGATCGGCTCGTCCTGCTTCACCGGCTCGCCCGGCTGCTTCAGCCATTCGCCGATCGTCGCCTCGGTCACCGATTCGCCGAGGGTGGGGACTTTGACTTCGGTGGTCATCGTGTCTGTGTTCCTCGTGCGGACGGGGTTACTTGCCCTGGGTCGGGATCAACGCGGCGGGCACCGCGAATTCCGGCTGCTCGCCGCCCGGCAGGCCGAGCGCCTGGTTGATCAACGCCTCCTGCTGCGCCTTGTGCCGGCTGGCGAGCCCGGTGGCGGGCGACGCGGCGAGCGCGCGGCCCGCATAGCTCGGCCGCATGCCCTTGTGTCCGGCATCGGTCAGCGCCTGCTCGATCTGGCTCTCGACGAAGAACCACGCGCCGTTGTTGCGCGGCTCTTCCTGGCACCAGACCACTTCCTCGAGCCCGGTCATCCGCTGGAGACGTGCGACCAGCGGCTCGCCGGGGAACGGATAGAGCTGCTCGATGCGCACGATCGAGACGTCGTCGAGCTTCTCGGCGTCGCGCTTCTCGATCAGGTCGTAGGCGACCTTGCCGCTGCACAGCACCAGGCGGCGGATCTTCGTGTCGTCGATCGCCTTCATGTCCGACACGATCCGGCGGAAATGGCTTTCGCCGAGGAATTCGGACGCGGCCGACTTCGCCAGCGGGTGCCGCAGCAGGCTCTTGGGCGTCATGATCACCAGCGGCTTGCGGAACGGGCGCAGCATCTGGCGGCGCAGGACATGGAAATAGTTCGCCGGCACCGTGATGTTGCACACCTGGATGTTGTCGTTGGCGCACAGCTGGAGATAGCGCTCGAGCCTGGCCGAGCTGTGCTCGGGCCCCTGGCCTTCGTAGCCGTGCGGCAGCAGCAATACGAGGCCGTTCGCACGCAGCCACTTGGCCTCGCCCGCGGCGACGAACTGGTCGATGATGATCTGCGCGCCGTTGGCGAAATCGCCGAACTGGCCTTCCCAGCACACCAACGTCTTGGGATCGGCCGAGGCGAAGCCGTATTCGAAGCCGAGCACGCCATATTCCGAAAGCGGGCTGTCGTAGACCTCGAACTTGCCGTGGGGCAGGGTGGTGAGCGGAATGTACTTGCGCTCGGTGGTCTGGTCGATCCACATCGCGTGGCGCTGGCTGAACGTGCCGCGGCCGGAATCCTGGCCCGACAGGCGCACCCCGAAGCCTTCGGTGACCAGGCTGCCGAACGCCAGCGCCTCGGCGGTCGCCCAGTCGAAGCCTTCGCCTTTTTCGAACATCTCGCGCTTGGCATCGAGGATGCGCGCCAGGGTCTTGTGGATGTCGAGATCGGCCGGGACCGTGGTCAGCGTGCGGCCCAGGCTCTCGAACAGTTTCGGTTCGATCGCGGTGGTGACGTTGCGTCGCGCGCTTTCGGGGTCGGCCGGCTTGTAGAGGCCCGCCCAGCGCCCCCCGAACCAGTCGGCCTCGTTGGGCTTGTAGCCCTTGCCGGCGTCGAATTCCTGGTCGAGCACCGCGACGAAGTGGCTGGCGGTCTCGCCGGCCCAGTTCTTGTCGATCACGCCCTGTTCGATCAGCCGCGCGGCGTAGACCTGGCTGACCGGCGGATGCTTGCGGATCATCGCGTACATCAGCGGCTGGGTGAAGCTCGGCTCGTCGCCCTCGTTGTGGCCGAAGCGGCGGTAGCACCACATGTCGATCACGATGTCGCGCTTGAAGCGCTGGCGGAACTCGATCGCCAGCTTGCAGGCGAACGTCACCGCCTCGGGGTCGTCGCCGTTGACGTGGAGGATCGGCGCCTGGACCGCCTTGGCGACGTCCGAAGGATACGGCGACGAACGCGCGAACTGCGGGCTGGTGGTGAAGCCGATCTGGTTGTTGATGATGAAGTGGATGCAGCCGCCGATGTTGTAACCCGGCACGCCGGAGAAGCCGAGGCATTCCCACACGATCCCTTGTCCTGCGAACGCGGCGTCGCCGTGGATCAGCACCGGCAGCACTTTCTGGTGCTCGTCGAGATCCTCGTGGAACGCCTGCTGGGCGCGGGTCTTGCCGAGCACCACCGGGTCCACCGCCTCGAGGTGGCTGGGGTTCGGCACCAGGCTCATGTGCACCTTGATCCCGTCGAACTCGCGGTCGGTGCTGGTGCCCAGGTGATACTTCACGTCGCCCGAGCCGCCGACGTCCTCCGGATTGGCGCTGCCGCCGGAGAATTCGTGGAAGATCACCCGGTAGGGCTTGGCCATCACGTTCGCGAGCACGTTCAGGCGCCCGCGGTGCGACATGCCGTAGACGATCTCGCGCACGCCCAGGGTGCCGCCGTACTTGATCACCGCCTCGAGCGCGGGGATCATCGATTCCCCGCCGTCGAGTCCGAAGCGCTTGGTGCCGACGTATTTCTTGCCGAGGAACTTCTCGTATTCCTCGCCCCGGATGACGGCCGCGAGGATCGCTTTCTTGCCGTTCTCGGTGAACTCGATCTCCTTGTCCTTGCCCTCCATCCGGGTCTGCAGGAACCGGCGCTCGTCGAGATCGGAGATGTGCATGTATTCGAGGCCGACGTGGCCGCAGTAGTTCGCGCGCAGGATCGCGACGATCTCGCGCACCGTGGTCCATTCGAGCCCCAGCGTCCCGCCGATGTAGACCGGCCGGTCGAGCGCTTCGCCGGAAAAGCCGTGGTACTCGGGGGTCAGGTCGGCGGGCAGCTCGTTGGTGGTGCGGCCGAGCGGATCGAGGTCGGCGGCCAAGTGCCCGCGCACGCGGTAGGTGCGCACCAGCATCATCGCGCGGATCGAATCCCCCGCGGCCTGCTCGACCGCGCGCTCGTCGGGCAACGGCTTGCCCGCGGCTTTCGCGGCCTGCCTGACCGCTTGGCTCATCGCGGTCGGGTCCATCGCCTGGGTGAGTTCGTCCTCGCTCGACGCATCGAGGATCGGCCACGCCGCGTGCTGCCAGCTCGGCCCCGGTTGCGGACCGTCTTCCGCGGCCTCGAGCGGGAAATCGTGGAGTTCGTTACCCATCATCAAGTCCTAGTGAGCCCCTGCGCAGGCAGGGGCCTCCTGCCACACGCACCGCGCCAGCGGCGGGAGGTCCCTGCCTGCGCAGGGATTCACGCCAGCAATGAAACCAAGTCGCGCCATTGGGGATTCATCTCCTCGATTCGCCTGACTTTCCATTCGCGCTTCCATTTCTTCATCCGATGTTCAGCTTCGCGCGCATCGTGGATGTTCTCGAAGTGCTCGAACCAGACCAGCCGATGGCAATTGTACTTCTTCGTGAAGCTTGAAACCGCGCCGCTCCGATGCTGCTCGACGCGCGTCGCCAGATCGGATGTTGCGCCAAGGTAGAGCACGCCAGCGGGCTTATTGGTGAGAATGTAGACATAGCCTTCCCTCACCCGCGAGCCCCTGCGCAGGCAGGGGCCTCCATCCATAGGCGCTGCGCGGGCGGCGGGAGATCCCGGCCTTCGCCGGGACTCACCCCGCTGCGAGCCCCTGCGCAGGCAGGGGCCTCCATCCATAGGCGCCGCGCCGGTGGCGGGAGGTCCCGGCCTTCGCCGGGACTCACAAGGGGCGCTATATTCACGCCAATTCCTTCAGCAGCGCCGCCAGCGTTGTGCCGAGCTCGCTCGGCGAGGGCGAGACGCGGATGCCGGCCGCTTCCATCGCGGCGATCTTGTCGTCCGCGCCGCCGTGGCCGCCCGAGACGATCGCGCCGGCGTGGCCCATCCGGCGGCCCGGAGGGGCAGTGCGGCCGGCGATGAAGCCGACCACCGGCTTCTTGCGCCCCCGTTTTGCTTCGTCCTTCAGGAACTGCGCCGCGTCTTCCTCGGCGCTGCCGCCGATCTCGCCGATCATCACGATCGACTGGGTTTGATCGTCGGCGAGGAACAACTCGAGCACGTCGATGAAGTTGGTGCCGTTCACCGGGTCGCCGCCGATGCCCACCGCGGTGGTCTGGCCGAGCCCGGCCTGGGTCGTCTGGTGCACGGCTTCATAAGTCAGCGTGCCAGAGCGGCTGACCACGCCGACCGAGCCTTTCATGAAGATGCTGCCGGGCATGATCCCGATCTTGCACTCGCCGGGCGTCAGCACGCCGGGGCAGTTCGGCCCGATCAGGCGCGACTTGCTGCCCGACAGCGCGCGCTTCACCCGCACCATGTCGAGCACCGGAATGCCTTCGGTGATCGCGACGATCAGCTCGACCCCTGCGTCGATCGCCTCGAGGATCGAATCCGCCGCGAACGGCGGCGGGACATAGACCACGCTGGCGGTCGCGCCCGTGGCAGCCTTCGCCTCGGCGACGGTGTCGAATACCGGCAGCCCAATGTGCGTCTGCCCGCCTTTGCCCGGCGTGACCCCGGCGACCATCTGGGTGCCGTAATCGAGCGCCTGCTGGGTGTGGAACGTGCCGGTATCGCCGGTCATGCCCTGCGTGATGACTTTGGTGTTCCGGTCGACGAGGATGCTCACCTAGTTGATCTCCATTCAATGAAGCTCGGCTTCAGGCAGATCGCGATCAGCGCGAAAACCCATCCCACCGCGAACATGAGGAAAAGGGCTAGGCCAAACCCATCCTGAGGAGGACTCACGGCTGGCCGAAGAAGGAAGATTGCAGCGAGACCAATCCATAAAAACGCGATCGCAAAACTCCCGCGGCGCCATTTCGTGAAAAGCGTCAGGGCTGGGGCAGCCCCTGCGAGCACGATTGCTACGATGAAGGCAATGTCGCCCACTGATCAGCCCAGCGCCGGGTCGATGCCCTTGCACGCCACCAGCAGCTCCTTCACCGCCTCGACGCTGGTCTGAAGGTTGGCCTTCGCCTCGTCATCGAGCGCGATCTCGACCACCTCTTCCACGCCGCCCGCGCCGAGCACCGCGGGCACGCCGACGTAGAGGTCGTTCACGCTGTATTGCCCGGTGAGGTGCGCCGCGACCGGCAGGATGCGCTTCTGATCACCCAAGTAGGCTTCGGCCATCGCGATCGCGCTGGTGGCGGGGGCGTAATAGGCGCTGCCGGTCTTGAGCAGCGCGACGATCTCGCCGCCGCCGCCGCGGGTGCGCTTGACGATCTCGTCGATGCGCGCTTGCGTCGACTTGCCCATCTTGACCAGGTCGGGGACCGGGATGCCAGAGACGGTCGAGTATTCGACCACCGGCACCATCGTGTCGCCGTGGCCGCCGAGCACGAACGCGTTCACGTCGCGCACCGAAGTGCCGAACTCCTGGGCGAGGAAGGTCGCGAAGCGCGCGCTGTCGAGCACGCCGGCCATCCCGACCACCATGTTGTGCGGCAGCCCCGAATATTCGCGCAGCGCCCAGACCATCGCGTCGAGCGGGTTGGTGATGCAGATCACGAACGCGTTCGGGGCGTGGTTCCTGATCCCTTCGCCCACCGCGCCCATCACCTTGAGGTTGATGCCCAGCAGGTCGTCGCGGCTCATGCCCGGCTTCCTGGGCACGCCGGCGGTGACGATGATCACGTCGGCGCCTTCGATGTCCTTGTAGTCGTTGGTCCCGGTGATCCTGGCGTCGAAGCCTTCGATCGGGCCGCACTGCGAGAGGTCCAGCGCCTTGCCCTGGGGAATGCCCTCGACAACGTCGAACAGCACGATGTCGCCGAGTTCCTTCTTCGCGGCGAGGTGGGCGAGCGTGCCGCCGATCATTCCGGCGCCGATCAGCGCGATCTTGTTGCGGGCCATGGGGAGTATGGAATCCTTCGCTGGCTAAGCGGGCGCGCAAGGTTCGGTCCGTCTGGCGCCGTTCCCGCATCCCGCGATGGAAAGGCGCCCGGTTGGGAGCCGCCCCTATGCCTGTCGAATGGGCATTGCAACCGCGAAAAGCGCGGTTTTGCCGACTATTTAGGATAATGGTTCGCAATAGCGAATAATGGTCACCCGGCGGTCATGTTACCGCTACCTTTTTTCGCGGTTCTGCCTGCCCCTCCGTCAGCCGCTGACGCGGCTGCCACCTCCCCATCGCTTCGCGACGGGAGAGGATTGGGGCGCAAGCCGATCCTCCCCGTTCCGCAGGAATGGGGAGGGGGACCACGACGCGAAGCGGCGTGGTGGAGGGGGATGCGAGGTTTGTGTTCGGAGCAACGATATTGGTGCCGAACTCAGCTCGCCTTGCGGACAGCCGGCGCTTCCTTGTCGCGCTCCTGCGCGAGCAGCGTCGCGGCGAGGTAATCGGGCACCGCGCGGCTGAAGTAGAAGCCTTGGCCGAGCGTGCAGCCCGCCTCGCGCACAGCGTGGACCTGTTCGATCGTCTCGAGGCCCTCGGCGACGATGTCCATGTCGAGCCGCGCGCCCATTTCGGCCACCGCGCGGATGATTGCATCGCTCTTGCGGCCCACGTTGGGGCCCGAGACGAAGCTGCGGTCGACCTTGATCTTCTTGAACGGGAACTTGTTGATGTAGCCGAGCGACGAGAACCCGGTGCCGAAATCGTCGAGCGCGAAGCGCACGCCGGCCGCGGCGAGCTCCTCCATGAACCGCGCGGTATGCTGGTTGTCGTCGAGGAACAGGCTTTCGGTGACTTCGAGCTCGAGCCGCGAGGGCTCCAGCTTGGCTTCCTTCAGCGCGTTGAGGATGCCCAGCGCCGAGCCAGGTGCCTTGATCTGCACCGGCGAGAGGTTGACTGCGATCGTCACGTCCTTCGGCCACTGCGCGCAGGCGCGCGCCGCCTGGGTGGTGATCCAGTTGCCGAGCGTGATGATCACGCCGGTTTCCTCGGCCACGGGGATGAACTCGTCGGGCCGCAGTTCGCCCTTCTCCGGGTGGAACCAGCGCACCAGCGCCTCGAAGGTCTTGATCCGGCCGGTTTCGAGATCGACGATCGGCTGGAAGAAGATCGACAGCTCGTCGCGCTGCAGGGCCGCGCGCAGCTCGGCCTCGATTTCCTTGCGCCGCATCAGGTTGCGGGTCATCGAGGCGTCGAAGAAGCTGGTCTGGTTCCGGCCGTTGATCTTCGCGTGATAGAGCGCGAGGTCCGCGCTCTGCATCACGGTGTCGAGGTCGATCCCGTCGTCGGGCATCAGCGCGATGCCCATCGAGCTTGCGATCTCCAGTCGATCGCTGTCGATCCGGAGCGGCCGGGTGATCTCGTCGAGCAGGTGCATCGCGAGCCGCTCGGATTCGTCGCGCGAATCCACCTCGCACACGACGATGAACTCGTCGCCGCCGAAGCGCGCGACGGTGGCGCTGTCGGGTGCGATCTCGCGCAGCCGGCGGCCGACTTCGCACAGCACCCGGTCGCCCACGGGATGGCCGAGCGTGTCGTTGACTTCCTTGAATTTGTCGAGGTCGAGCCAGAACAGCGCGAGCTTCGAATGATCGCGCATCGACATCAGCTTCTCGACCAGTTCGTGGTTCAGGCCCGCCCGGTTGGACAGCCCGGTGACCACGTCGGTGCGGGCGAGATCGCGCATCTTGTCGGCCATCTTCTGGCTGGTTTCGGCGGATGAGATGGATTCGCGCAACACGTCGAACACGTTGAAGGTGATCGACACCATTGCCGGCAGCAGCAGCGCCATCGTTACCGCCACGGTGATCTGGATCGCGTCGCCCACCAGCGCGCAGACGATTATCACCGGCAGCAACGCGAGGAACAATTGCCCGATGGCGATCAGCGGATGGCCGGCGTTGCGCGCGGAAATCGCGGTGCCGTAGGCAATCGCGTAGCTGACCATCAGCAACTGGATTTCGGGATCGAGGCCGAAGCCCACGGTCGAGGCGGCGATGATCCCGACAAGGAACGAATAGCTGAACGCCCCCGCTTCGTAGAGCAGTTCGAGCCGGCGCGTGTCGCGGTGCTCGCTTTCCGGGCCTAGCCGGGTGGCGGTGGCGATGCGCAGGATCGCAATCAGCGTCAGCAGGATCGTCGCGGCGATAATGAACTCATTGCCGGAAACGAACGCGACCACGCCGGTGGCGGCCACGCCGCAGAGCGCGCCGATCGCGAGGCTGGCGGGCTGGGCATAGAGCGAGCTGACCAGCTTGCGACGCACACGATCGTCCAGCGCATCGCCGCCCATCAATCGCGCGAAGATGTCGTGGACCCGTTGGATCGTCGGTCTCCTGCTCGCCACGCCGATTTGCATAGCTGCAAGACGTCACTGAGTGGTTAAGGGGCGGACCGGTCTGCTGCGGGGCTAGCCCGCGCGAATCCTAGGCTTTTTCGCCGGTCGAATCGTTAACCAGGCTGGCCGCGAGACGACGGTCGAGGGTCCGGCAAATCCCCAGCCACCATTGATAGGTGTCGCGATCGCCGGAAAAGAACGCGCGCTCGGCCTGGTTGCGGGCATGCGCGGCCGCGCCGATGCCATGCTCGGCGAACTGCCTCAGCGCGGCGTGGAGCATTTTATCGAGGCCCGCCGCCACGTCGTTGTCGTTCGAGGCGGGCGCCATTGCCGCGCGCGCCTGGGCCGGCGAAAGGCGGCGGGACCCCGCGTTGTCAATCGCGGCCGCGAAGTGAATTGTCATTGGAAACCGATCCCGGGCAGAGATTGCGGCACCCCTTCGCGCCGTCCGTCGGGAATTAGCGGGGCAAGGCTAAGCGATGGTTCTTGCAGATGGTTTCCCAAACGTGACCGCGCTCCGCGCGACGGCGATGCCCGCGGTCAGGGATGCGCGATCCACTGGCCGCTGGCTGCGTATTCCGGCTTCACGCCGCCCCCGCCGGGAAGGCGGGTGGAGGTGAACTGCGTGTCCCCGCCGCGCGCCTGCACCGCCGGCGCATAAGTCGGCGCAGGATAAGCCGATGCGGCCGCGGCCGCGGCGGTCCGTTGGGCGATGGTCGTGGCGGGCTGCGCCGCCGCGAGCGAAGCTTCGTATGCGCGCTCGAGCTGGACCGGGTCGGGAGCGGGCGGCTCGGCGGTCTGCACATGCGGCCGCGGGGCGGGCACCGGTTCGTTCCCGGCATAACGCGCGGTGAATGCGGTCGGCAGCCCTGCCGGTCCGAGCCAACGGAAGAAACGGTGCGCGCCGATCGTCGTCACATTGGCCATGCTGCCATCCCAGTACGGATGCACCGCCACCGTATGGTAATGGGTCGCGAGGCCGACCGGCGCGTAGACGTAGCCGTCAAGCGCAGCGAGCGCGATCTTGCGCGCGCGGTCCCAGAAGGCGGGCACCGGCTTGCGGCTGAGCGAGCCGTCGCAAGTGAAAGTGAACTGGCAACCCGTGCTGCGCTCCGAGCCTTGGAACACCACGCCGCAAACGGTGTGCGGGAATGCCGGGTGCGCGACCCGATTCATCACCACTTGCGCCACCGCGCGCTGGCCCGCGTCGGATTCGCTCGCCGCTTCGTAATAGACCGCCATCGTCATGCACTGGAGCGCGCGGGCCTTGTCGGTCGCGCTGCCGCCGATCGCGAGCGAGTGCGCGGGGGCCGCTTGGGCCTGGGCGAAGGAAGCTGCGCCGCCAAGGTCCGCGGACGGCCGGCGAGCGGCGGGATCGTCGGCGAGATAATAGAACGCAGAGCCCGGAAAACTGTCGCCCTTGGTCTCGAACCCGAGCGGACCGGTTGGCTGGGCGGCTGCGGATTCGGAGAACGGGAAGGCGCGCCATTCGGACGGCGCGGCGAACGCGGGGACGCCGATCGCCAGGGCGAGCGCCGCCAGCCGCCGCACGAGCTGCCCGCGCTTGCGCGGCATGCGCCGGGTGGGAGCTTGCGACAGGTCGGGCAAGGCAATCGGCTTGGGCAAGGACAGGCTTTCGTACCGGGACGAACCGGCGCCTATCGGTTAATCATGTTAGCCGCAGCCTGGGATTCCACGCTGTTCCAAAGCGGTACGAGCGCCGTGCGAAGCTTAACGCCCGCCTTGCTTGCCGTCGGCGACCAGGCCGCGATCTTCCAGCAGCGGCGCCGGGCTCGGATCGTGCCCGGTGAAGTTGCGGAACATCGTGTAGTAGTCCTCGGTCGCGCCCTTGCTGAGCACGGTGTCGCGGAAATGCTGGCCGTTTTCGCGGGTCAGCCCGCCGTGCGCCTTGAACCAGTGGCGGCTGTCGTGGTCGAGCATCTGAGTCCACAAATATGCGTAGTAGCCTGCCGAATAGCCGGTCGAATCCCCGAAGATGTGGCGGAAGTAGGTGCTGCGATAGCGCGGCGGGACGTGCGCGACGTCGAGCCCGAGATCGGCGAGCCACTTGGCTTCCTGCGCATCGACATCGGCGGTTGTCTTGATCGCCGCGGCCTGCGCCGGGCTCAGCGCGTGCCACCGCATGTCGAGCAGCGCGGCTTCGACCGTCTCGCCGAACTGATAGCCCTGGTCGAACGCTTCCGACGCGACCAGCTTGTCGACCAACGCGGGATCGAGCGGCGCTCCGGTCTGGTAGTGCCGGGCGTAATGCGCGAGCACCTTGGGATCGGACGCCCATTGCTCGTTGGTCTGGCTCGGATACTCGACGAAGTCGCGCGCGACGTTGGTGCCCGAGGTGGTGGCGTACTTCTGGCTCGCGAACAGCCCGTGCAATGCGTGGCCGAACTCGTGGAACATCGTGGTCACGTCGTCCCAGGTGACCAGTTGCGGCTCGCCCGCGGGCGCTTTCTGGATGTTGAGCACGTTGTAGACCACCGGCTTGTCGCCGAACAGGCGGTTCTGCTGGACGAGGTTGTCCATCCACGCGCCGCCCTGCTTGTTCGGCCGCTGGAACGGATCGAAATAGTACAGCCCGAGCTCCGACCCGTCCTTGTCGTAGACGGTATAGGTCAGCATGTCGGGGTTGTAGGTCGGCAGGTCGGTGCGCCGCTTGAAGGTCACTCCGTAGAGTTGGTTGGCGGCATAGAACACGCCGTCTTCCAGCACTTTGTGCATCTCGAAATACGGCTTCAGGGTGTCTTCGTTGAAGGCGTATTTCTGCTTCTTGAGCTGCGCGGCATAGAGCTGCCAGTCCCACGGCTGGACGTCGAAGTCCCCGCCGTCGGCCTTGATCACCCCGTCGAGTTCGGCCACTTCGCGCTCCTGCGCGGCGTAGAGCGGCGGCACCATCGCCTTCATGAAGTCGACCGCGGTCTTCGGGTCCTTCGCCATGCTGTCGTAGAGCGTGTAGCTCGCCCAGTCGGGCTCGCCGAACAGCGCGGCTTTCTTCGCGCGCAAGTTGACGATCTCGGCCACCAGCGCGCCGGTATCGTCCTTGTCGCCGCTGTCGGCGCGGCGCCAGCCTTTAGCATAGAGCGCCTGCCGGGTCGCGCGGTCGGTCAGGGTGAGGAGCTGCGGCTGCTGCGTCGTGTTCTGCAGGGCCAGCACCCATTTGCCCGGCATTTTGCGGTCGGCGGCCTCCTTGGCCGCAGCGGCGATGTCGCTGTCGCTCATTCCGGCGAGCTTCGCCTTGTCGTCGATCATCAGCGCGCCGTCGGCCTGGGCCTGCGTCAGGCGCTGGCTGAACTGGGTCGTCACTTCGGTCAGGCGGGCGTTGATCTGCCTGACTTCTGCCTGCTGCGCCGGCGTAAGCAGGGCCCCGGCGTGCACCATCGTCTTGTAGGTTCGCTCGAGCAGTTTCGCATCTTCCTCGTCGAGCTTGAGCGAGGCGCGCTTGTCGTAGAGCGCCTTCACCCGCGCGAACAGCCTGGGGTTGAGATCGATCGCATCGTAATGCGCGGTGATCTTGGGACCCATCTCCGCCTGGACCGCGTCGAGCGCATCGTTGGTGTCGGCGCTGGTCAGCGCGTTGAACGCCGCCTGGACCCGGCCGAGCATACGCCCGGTCTTCTCGAACGCGACGATCGTGTTGGCGAAAGTCGGCGGCGCCGGGTTGTCGGCGATCGCCGCGACCTCGGCGTCCTGGATCGCCATGCCCTGTTCGAAGCCGGGCTTGAAGTCGCTGTCCTGGATGTGGGCGAAGTCGGGTGCGTGGAAGGGCAGGGCGCTTTCCTGCGCGAACGGGCCGCTAGCCGCCGGAATTGCCCCGGTGGTCGCCGCCATCGCCGTTGCCTGACCCATTTCGTCGCCTCCAGTCGCCGCATAGCCTGCAACCATCGCGCCGACAGCCGCCGTCATCAACCAACGCATCCTCATTCGCAAATCTCCCGGACCCCGCGCCCAAAAGCGGTTTCGCCTGAAACTGCCTTAGCGACAGAAATATGTCGGTGACAACCGCGGAGCCGATAATTCGGCCGCCTGGCACATTACCCGGGCGCGCCGGTTGCGGGCGCCGGTCCCTCACGATAGGCTCGTGTCGGTCTGGGGAAGGGATCTTTTTGCGCAATACCGTTGTTTTGCTGCTCGCGCTTGCCGGCGGGGTATTGGCTGCCCCTTGCGCTGCGCAGGAGGGCGATCGGAAGGACCCCCCTGCGGCCGGCCAGGTGCAAATGAGCGCTGCGCAATTGTTCGCCTACGCCGACGCCGCGCGCGACCGGGCGGACTACGCGACGGCGGAAGCCGCCTACCGGGCGTTGACCAACGATCCAGACCTCGAGCTGCGCACCGAAGCCCGCTTCCGGCTCGCGGAAATGTATACCAACAGGCTGGGCAAGCACCGCGACGCGGCAGTGCTGCTGCGCCGTATCCTCGACGACAAGCCGGACGCTACCGCGGTGCGGCTGGAGCTTGCGCGGGTCGACGCACTGATCGGCAACTTCCAGGATGCCCGGCGCGAGTTGCGCGCGGCCGAGGCCAGCGGGTTGCCCCCGGAAGTGCGCCAGCAGGTGCGGTTCTTCTCGAACGCGCTCACCGCGTTGAAGCGCGTCGGCGGCGGGCTCGAAGTCTCGCTCGCGCCGAGCACCAACATCAACCGCGCGACCAGTTCCGACACCCTGGGCACGATCATCGGCGATTTCACCCTGAGCGACGATGCCCGCGCGAAATCGGGCGTCGGCTTGTCGACGCAAGGGCAGGCTTACGCGCGCGTGCCGCTGGGCAAGAAGACCGACCTGCTGCTGCGCGCGTCGGGTTCGGCCGACCTCTACCGGGCGTCCGAATTCGACGACGTGATCGCCTCGTTCCAGGCCGGTCCGCAGTGGCTCTCGGGCAAGGATCGGCTGGCGCTCTCCGGCGCGGTGACCTGGCGCTGGTACGGGCTCGATCCCTATACGCTCGATTACGGGGTGACCGGCGATTGGCAGCACCCGCTGGGCGGCCGCACCCAGATCAAGCTCGATGCGAGCGCGCTCGAGGAAGACAACCGCCGCGACGATCTCGAAGACGGCGAGCGCTACACCCTCGCGGCCGGGCTCGACCATGCGTTCAGCGCCCGCTTCGGCGGCGGGCTGCAGCTGAGCGGAACCCGCCAGACGGCGCGCGATCCCGGCTACGCGACCGCCAGCGCGGCGGCGAACGTTTATCTCTACCGCGAGCTCGGCCGCACGACGGCGGTGCTGAACCTCGGCTATCGCCATCTCGAAGCCGACGCGCGCCTGTTTCTCTATCCGGAGCGGCGCAAGGACGACGATGTGAACGCCCAGCTCTCCGCCACTTTCCGCGCGCTGACGGTTGGCACGTTCGCGCCCATCGTGCGCGTGGGCTACGAGCGCGACTGGTCGACCGTGGAGATTTACGATTTCGATCGGGTTTCGGCGGAAGTCGGGATTACCGCTGCGTTTTGAGATAATCGCGCCCTTCGCTCGAAGACGGCGAGATATTGCTTGAGATCACGGACGGCCTTGAAAGGTCGCAGGGAAGAAGAATTGAGCGGGCCGCCTAAGGCTGGCAAATTTTCCCCTCATATTCGAAGCGGTTCGGGGCGTAGTGGGTGCCGTTCCAGCGCAGCACCGGGAAGCACAAGCCGGGGCCGCCCACTTCGAGGTCAGGCCAGCCGGCGGCGCCCTCGGTCTCGAGGAACTCCGGCACGCCCTGGCCGGAATCGATCAGCTTCCATGTGCCGTCGCCCTGCCGGCTGACGAGATAATAGCCGACCCCGGCGGCGCCGAAGCAGACGGTGCTTCCTTCTGTGATCACCGCCTCGGGTTGCCCGTCGCCGCCGAGATCCCTGGCTTCGTCGATCGAGCCCGGCACGTAGCTCGCGGTGTCCGGATCGTCGCAGGCGCGCCAGCCGCCCGCGGCGCGGTGGAAGCCGGCGGCGGTGAACGCGGCGGTGCGCTCGGCGTCGGTGAGGGTCAGCTCTCCCGGCGGTGCGGGGGCGGCGGCGTACGTGGTGGCCGCGCCGCCGAAAGCGAGCGACAGCGCGATTGCGGATGCGTTCGTCATGGCCCCCTCGGTGCGCGATCTACGCCGCGGCCACCAGGCGATGCCGTTTGAGCCGCAGCGCCAGCACCACCAGGGCCGCGCCGCTCGCCAGCGCGTAAACGCCGATCAGCCAGCCGACCGAGATCAACGTCGCGCCCGGCGCCGTCATCAGCAGCCACAGCACCGCGATGCCGAGCAGGATCGACAGCGCGCCGACGATCGCCAGCAGCACTTCGCCCTCGACATGGCGGCGCAGGCGGATCGCGGCGGAAAGCTCGAGCACGCCGGTGATCAGCGACCACAGCGCGACGAACACCACCAGCATGAAGGCGTAAGCGGCGGTCGCCACCAGCGGCCAGAGGAAGAAGATCACGCCCACCGCGATGCCGATCACGCCCGAGAACACCAGCGCGCCCCAGCGCTCGGTGTGGTGGCTCGCGCCGCGCACCCCGGCGACGAGCGAGAACACCCCGTCGACGAAGCTGAACGCCGCGAACACCAGCGCGAATGCGTAAAGGGTGAGACCGGGGAAGAACAGCGCGACAATCCCCAGCACGATTCCCGCGATGCCGCGCCACAGGAACCAGTTCCAATTGTGCAGCGGCAGGATCGCGCGGGTGCCGGAAGCGGCGGCGGCAGAAGGTTGTTGCATCGGATGATCCTCGCTTCGGGCGGTTTCGCGTAAGGTTCAGCTGCCTCCGCAGCGGGCGGCATCCCCGGCCTTGCAGGCGTCGACGTCCGCCTGCCACTTGGCCATCGCCTCGGTGTGGGCGCGTTCGGCATCGGCCTGTTGCTGCGCGATCCGGTCGAGCTCGGCCTGGTAGGCCTGCATCGCCTGGTCGTGCGCGGCCTGGTTGGCCGCGTTCTGGTCGAGTTGCGCCTGCGCGGCCTTGACCTGCTCGGCGTTCGCGGCCTGGCGCTGGCGCACTTCCTCGATCGTGTTGCCTTTGGGCACCGACACCCCGTCGACGGTCTTCTGCGCGGCAGCTGGCGCCGCTGCTGCGATCAGCCCGGCGGCCGCGAGGCCGAAAACCGCAGCTTTCATTCGCAAGCCCTCCTCTGTGCGCGCCGCGCGCGGCGCCGTTCGGCAATACAACGCGCGGCCCTCGCAGTATATCCCTGCAAGGGCCGCCGCCGGAGTGTGGGATGGGTGTGGGACCGGACGGGCGGCGGCGCGGTGGACGGGAGGGGGGAGATCCGCGCCGTGGCCCGTCCGTATCCCATGACCGAGCAATGCCCGCCGGGCGCGGCGGTTCCATCGTCCCGACGAACGGTGGCAGGCGCGCGACGAAGGGTGGCGCGGGTTTTTCCCACGGCGATTGATCCAGGATGGACCTAACCGCCACAACGGCCTTGCGGCGACGCGCTCACTTGGTAACGTGGAAGGCTGGGGATGACAGGAGCAGATGGGGAAGCAGGATCTGAAGGGCGAGCAGCTCCTCTCCGGCTTGACCGGGAAGCAGCGGCAAGTGCTCGACTTGCTGATCGAGCACAAGACGTCGAAGGAAATCGCCCGCGCGCTGGCGATCTCGCCGCACACCGTCGATCAGCGCATCCAGTTCGCGAAGGAAAAGCTCGGCGTGCGCACCCGCAGCGAAGCTGCGGTCGCCTATCGCCGGCTGCTCGAGGCATGTGGCCAGCCTGCCTCCGGCGCGACATCCGGGCAAACGACATACGAAAATCCCGATATCGCCGCGCCGCCGCCGCCAGCCGATGAGGGTGCCGGGGCGAGGGCGCCCGCGCACGAGTCTTCATCACGGACACCGATCGGGACCGGCCCCTCGCCAGAGGGGCAGGCCAGCCCTCCGGTCGGCCGCGACTTGTTCGAAGGTCGGCACGGGACGCTCATGCGGTTGGGGGCGATCGTTGCGATCGCGGTCTTGCTGGTATTGCTCGTGCTCGGGGCTCTCGCCACTTTTTCGCAGCTGTCGCAGATGATGGCACGATAGCGTCAGCCGATGGGCCCGCTGTCGCTCGCGATCCTGGCCGTGGTGGCGGCCTGCGCGGCGATCGCGCTCCGCTTCGGCCGCGCGCCGGAGCGCTGCGGCGGGACGATCGTGTTCGTATGGGTGGCCGCCGACGCGGTCTATCACCTGCTGTTCGGCCCGTCGGGCTTCGACGCGGTCGACCCGGTCGAGGCGGTGTTCGACGGCTCCGAGCTGGTCGCGGTGGTGTGGCTGGCGCTGCGCGCCAACCGCACCTGGCCGCTATGGGCCGCGGCGGCGCAACTGCTCTGCGTGTCGGGCCACGTGGTCGCGCTGATCGACCACGGGGGAATGCGCCGCGCCTATTGGGCGATGACCCAGCTGCCGCAATACATCCAGTTGACCGCGATCCTGGTCGGCACCGCCGGACATGCGCGGCGGCGCGGCCCGGAGAGGAGCTGGCGCGCGGCCTAGCGGCAGGCGCAGCCCTTTGCGCGCCTGCCCCGCCGGCTCACCAGATATGCACGCGGTCTTCCGGCGCGATGTACAGCTTGTCGCCCGGCTTGATGTCGAACGCCTTGTACCACGCGTCGAGATCGCGGATCGGCACGATCGTGCGGAACCGCGCGGGGCTGTGCGGATCGGTGGTCACCTGGTTGCGCAGCGCGTCGTCGCGCTCCTTGCTGCGCCACACTTGCGCGTAGGCCAGGAAGAACCGCTGGTCGCCGGTCAGCCCGTCGATCACCGGCGGCTCCTGCCCGTTCAGCGAGCGGTGATAGGCATCGAGCGCGACGTTGAGCCCGGCGAAGTCGGCGATGTTCTCGCCCATCGTCAGCTCGGGGTTGATGTGCGCCCCCGGAACCACCTCGAACGCCGCGTACTGCGCGCCGAACTTCTTTGCCTCGGCGTTGAACCGCTCGGCATCGCCGGGCGTCCACCAGTCGCGCACTTTCCCGGTCGCGTCGATCTTGCGGCCCTGGTCGTCGAACCCGTGGCTGATCTCGTGCCCGATCACCACGCCGATCGCGCCGTAATTGACCGCGGCATCGGCGTTGGGATCGAAGAACGGCGGCTGCAGGATCCCGGCGGGGAACACGATCTTGTTCTCCAGCCCGCCGTTGTAGGCGTTCACCGTCTGCGGCGTCATCGCCCACAGCTTGCGGTCGACCGGCTTGCCGAGGTGGCTCATCTGATAGTCGGCCTCGAACTTGCCCGAACGCTCGACGTCGCCGACCAGATCGTTCGCGCTGATCTCGAGCGGGCCGTAGTCGCGCCACTTGTCCGGATAGCCGACCATCACGTCCATCTTCGAAAGCTTCTCGAGCGCGGCCTTCTTGGTGTTCTCGCTCATCCAGGAATTGGTCTTGATCCGGTCGCCCATCGCGAGCTTCAGGTTCTTGACCAGGTCTTCCATCTTGGCCTTCGCGGCGGGCGGGAAGTACTTGGCGACATAAGCCTCGCCGACCATTTCGCCCAGCGAGCCGTCGACCAGGTCCACCGCGCGCTTCCACCGCGGGCGGATCTGGCTCACGCCGGACAACGTGCTGGTGTACTTGAACCGGCTGTCGACCATCGCCTTGTCCAGGTACGGCGACGCCTGGTCGGCGATGTGGAATTCCTGCCACAGCTTCAGCGTCTCGAGCGGGGTCTTGGCGTAGAGCGCGGCAAGCCGCTGCACCGCGGTGTTCTCGGCCACGATGATCCGCTTCTGCGGGGCGATGCCGGCACCCGCGAAATAGGCGTCCCAGTCGATGCCCGGAGCATAGGCGGCGAGCTCGGCGGTGGAATAGGGGTTGTTGATCTTCTCGATCTCGCGGCGCTGGTCGGAATCCCAGCTCAGCTCGGCCACTTCGGTCTCGAACGCCATGATCTGCGCGGCGGCGGCGGCCGGATCGGGCGTGCCGATCGCGCGCATCGTGCGCTCGATGTAATCGCGGTAGGCGGCGCGCTGCTTGGCGAAGTCGGGCTTGAAGTAATAGTCCTTGTCCGGCAGCCCGATCCCGTCCTGGCCCATCCACAGCACGTTCATCGTCGGATCGGCGGTGTCGGCGTCGACCCCGAAGCTCACCAGGTCGATGCCGAACTTGCCGTTGGTGGCGGCCATGAGCTTCGCGAACTGGCTCTTGTCCCGGATCGCCTTGACCGGCGCGAGATCGGCCATCAGCGGCTTGAGCCCCACTTGCTCGGCGCGCTTCTCATTCATGAACGCGGCGTAGAGCATGCCGTACTTGCTGCTCGGCGGCGCGTTGGTGATCAGCTTCTGCAGCTCGCTCTGGACGTTCTCGTGCAGGTCGACGAACGAGCCGGTGGAGGCGCGGTCGGCCGGGATCTTGGTCTTGTCGATCCACGCGCCCGAGGCATAGCGCTCGAAATCGTCGCCCGGCTTCACCGAAGTGTCGCGCGCGCTGAGGTCCACGCCGAAATCGCCGAACGCCGGATGGCCGGTGACGACGATCGTGTCGCCCGAGGCGGTGTCGCCGGCAGCGGTGCCCGCCGGGGCCGCGTCCTGCGCCTGCGCGGCGGGCGCGGCGGCGAGCAGCGAAAGGGCGGAGGCCGAGCACAGCGCGAAAGCCATGCGCGTGGTCAATTTGATCATGAAGTCAGTCCCCGTTTGGATGGATCGTGTGGGTCGAACGACTGCCGCGCGCCATGCACCCGGCGTGACGCGCGCGCAACTGGTTTGCAACGAAACTATTTATCGCCCGGCGGCAATGGCCGGTCGATGAACGGCCGATGGGGGCGGATGAAGGGCGGGGCAGCCGATCGCGCCGGGGTACCGGAAAATAGTGCGTTCGCACCAATTTGGATGTGGTTCCGACGCTTGGACCGGGTCGGATGCTTGCGACCGGCGAGCGATCATGCTTGAAAGTAAGTCAAAAGGGGCCGCGCGTGAGTTCTTCGCGCGGAAATATTGTGAGTTGGGGGATCATGAAAATCGGAAATCTAACGGCGAGCGCCTCGCTGGCGGCACTTGGCCTGATGCTCGCGGGATGCGGCGGCGGAGGCGGCGTCAATTCCACGCCGACGCCGCCACCTTCGAGCGGCGGCGGATCGCCCACCCCGAGTCCGACGCCGGCGCCGACCCCAACTCCGGTACCGACCCCAACTCCGGTACCGACGCCCACGCCCAGCCCTTCGCCCACTCCATCACCTTCACCGACGCCAACGCCGTCGCCAACGCCGACGCCGACCGGAACCAACGACGACCTGCTCCCTGCGCTGGTCAGCGAGAGCTTCACCAACAAGGCAGCTACCGGCTCGGCAAGTTATCCACTGGACGGGAGCGGCCCGACGGTGTCGGCCAAGCCCATTACCGCGACGATCAGTTACGAAGCAGCGAACAAGAGCTATACCCTGACGGTCGACGGCCGGAGCCAGGTGTTCAGCCCCTCCGATATCGACGCTGGCCAGAGTAGTGCGGGGGCAAACGTCTACGTCAAACAGAACGGCGACGTTACCGATTCGCTGACGCTCACCAGGCCCGGTACTTCGGGTCACCTTGCCTATCGCTATGTCGGAAGCGCATTCTGGCAGCGGACCACCCAAGGTTCGGTTGCGATCAGCGGCACAGTCGATGCGCTGGTCTACGGTGTCGAGACGCCCAATGCCTCGCTCCCGCGCACCGGCCATGCCTATTACGACGTCGACCTGCTGGGCGCTTTCACGCAGCCTTCGTCGATCGGCGCGGTCAGCGGGCAGGGCAACCTGATGGCCGACTTCGCGACCGGCGGAATCGTCACCAACATCTCGTTTGGCGGTGGCAACGGGGCCTTCTCAGGTATCGGCAAGCTCTCGTCATCCAGCAACCAGTTCTCGGGAAACTTCAATGCGATCGTGCTGGGCGGCGGATATAACGGCACTTTCAACGGGATGTTCTTCGGCCCCGCTGCGCAGGAAGTCGGTGCTGCATTCTCTTCCGACGCGAGTACCGGCAGCGTCTTCGTCGGTACCATCATGGGCCGCCAGGGCGCGACCGGGTCCAACGCCGATTTGGATCATATGGACGTGTCGGAGTTCTTCACGACCGAACGGCGCCGCGTCGTATTCAACCGCAACGATGACGACACCGCGACCGTGGTGTCGCATGATACGCTGGACCTGACGATTGGTTACGACGCGGGCTCGACGGTGACCGGGCAACGCTACAACTTCTTCCTTCCCGAAGGTATTCAATCGCGCTTGATTCAGCCAGAGCAGAGCGGCGCCGACACGTCGAGCTTCCTGACTTACGCCGGCCTGTCCAGCGAACTGCAGAGCGTCAACGGTTGGCTGCAATATGCCCGCGGGAACTACTTCACTGCCGCGCGCCTCGTTTCGCTCAACAGCAATCGCTACACGTTCGACGATTTCGTGTTCGGGATGGAGACCGCAAGATCGCAGGTGCCCACCGGAACGGCCGGATACGACGTCCAACTCGATGGTGTGCTCTATGCGGGTGGCGATGTTCCCCAGGCGCTCATCGGGGACGGGATTCTCACGGCCAACTTTGCCAACGGCCAGATCACGGCGACCGGCAATGTCGCCAATCACGCGGATGGCCTGCATTCTTACGGGACATTCGACGCCAGCGCGGCGCTCGCTTCCGGATCGACCAAGTTCAGCGGCGATTGGTCCGTAGCCGGCGGCGCGGTCGATTATTCGGGAGATTGGGACGGAAGCTTCTACGGGCCCGCCGCGCAAGAGGTGGGCTCGACCTACCTCGCGCAGGCCGCTAACGGCAATCTGATGTCGGGCGTACTCTACGGTGAGCGCGACGACAGCTTGGTCGCGCCGATCGACCCGCTGGGCGGACTGTCCGCGACCACCGATCTGCATGGCACGGCAGCATTCGTAGCTGCTACCGGAGGCAGTCCAGACTTTGACAATGGGACGATCGATCCGGTGTCCGTAACCTACAATCCGGCCACCGGTGGCTATGTGATCATCCCGGGCCAGGGTGCCGGCAACGTCGGCTTCGGGGGCATCGATGCGGAATTCGATTCGGGCGACAAGAGCGACGGGGAGAGCAACGGCGGCTATGTCGTCTATCACACCGCCGACGGCACGGTCGATGCGAGCGTGCTGAATTTCGGTGCCGGGACGAATCCGGTGATTGAACTCAGCTACACCAGCCTTGCGCATGTCGTTCAGCGCCGAGACCACAATGGGGACGCACTGCAGAACGAATATTTCATTGCCTTCGGGCAGCAGACGCCGATCGACCGCATGCCGCATTCGGGTTCCGCACATTACACCGGCGTTGTGATGGGCGGCGGGTATGTGGAGGGCATCGGGCAGGGCGCTGCGGTGAGCGGGACGATGAACGCGCAGATCGATTTCGGCTCGCTCGTAACTTCTGCCGAGTTCGACCTGCTGGCAAAGGATCCGAACGGGGTGTTGTCGAACGTCGATCTGGGCACGACCGATTTGACGGGCGAAGTGTGGCCCGATGGATTCACTGCCTCGAACAACACGATCGCGGGTCTGAGCTTCCACGCGAGCGGCGATTTCTATGGGCCGAACGTGAACGAGATCGGCGGGCCGTTCACTATCCGAAAAGATGGCGGCACCATACCCGGCCATTCGGAGGCGTGGGACGTGGCTGGGGCGTTCGTCGGCAAGAAGAACTGAACGCACTGGCCCGAAGTTGACACGCGCGAACATTTGCGGAACAAACGCCGCACCAAACGCGTGTGCGGCGGCGCGTCTGGACTCTTGGCAGCCCAGTCGCCACATCCCCGGCCATGCCCCTTTCCAACATCTCCATCCGCGGCGCGCGCGAGCATAACCTCAAGGGTTTCGACATCGAGTTGCCGCGCGAGCAGCTGATCGTGATCACCGGCCTGTCGGGCTCGGGCAAGTCCAGCCTGGCGTTCGACACGATCTATGCCGAGGGGCAGCGGCGCTATGTCGAGAGCCTGAGCGCCTATGCGCGCCAGTTCCTCGAGATGATGCAGAAGCCCGATGTCGAGCATATCGACGGGCTGAGCCCGGCGATCTCGATCGAGCAGAAGACCACCAGCCGCAACCCGCGCAGCACGGTCGCGACGGTCACCGAGATCTACGACTACATGCGCCTGCTGTGGGCGCGGGTGGGGGTGCCGTACTCGCCCGCCACCGGCCTGCCGATCGAGGCGCAGACCGTCAGCAACATGGTCGACCGGGTGATGGCATTGCCCGAGGGCACGCGGCTCTACCTGCTCGCGCCGGTGGTGCGCGGGCGCAAGGGCGAATACCGCCGCGAGCTGGCCGAATGGCAGAAGGCCGGCTTCACCCGCGTGCGGATCGACGGGGAGATGTATGAGATTGAGGCCGCGCCGGCGCTCGACAAGAAGTACAAGCACGACATCGAGGTGGTGGTCGACCGCCTGGCGGTGCGGGAGGGGATCGAGACGCGGCTGGCCGACAGCTTCGAGACCGCGCTGAAGCTGGCCGAGGGGCTGGCTTATGTGGACCTGGCGGATGGCACGGTGGCGGAAGCGATGAAGAATTCGCCCCTCCCCTTCAGGGGAGGGGACGGGGGTGGGGGCTCGCCACAAGCGCTGCGCCAAGAGGATAGCCCCCACCCCAACCCCTCCCCTGAAGGGGAGGGGCTTGCCGGCGACAAGCTGGGCGCGATGAAGGGCGCCGGCCTGCCGCCCAACCGCATTGTGTTCTCCGAAAAGTTCGCCTGCCCGGTCAGCGGCTTCACGATCGAGGAAATCGAACCGCGGCTGTTCAGCTTCAACGCGCCGCAGGGCGCGTGCCCGGCGTGCGACGGGCTCGGCGAGAAGCTGCTGTTCGACCCGCAGCTGGTGGTGCCGAACGAGGCGCTCAGCCTCAAGCAAGGCGCGGTGGTGCCGTGGGCCAAGTCCAACCCGCCGAGCCCCTACTACATGCAGGTGCTCGCCAGCCTGGCGAAGGCCTACGATTTCGACCTTCAGACGCCGTGGGCCGAGCTCGCGCCGGAGCAGCGCGAGGTGATCCTCCACGGCACGCAAGGCCAGCCGGTGGCGCTCACCTTCAAGGACGGGCGCAAGGAATACACCGTGCGCAAGGCGTTCGAGGGGGTGATCGGCAACCTCAACCGCCGCATGCTGCAGACCGACAGCGCGTGGATGCGCGAGGAGCTCTCCAAGTTCCAGACCGCGCAGCCGTGCGAGACGTGCCACGGCAAGCGGCTCAACGACAAGGCGCTGGCGGTGAAGGTGGCGGGCGAGGATATCGCCACTCCGGTTCGTTTCAGCGTCACGATGGCGCGGGAATGGTTCCTTGCGCTGCCCGAGAAGCTGACCGACACCCAGAATCAGATCGCCCGCGCGATCCTCAAGGAAATCAACGAGCGGCTCGGCTTTCTCGACAACGTCGGGCTCGACTACCTGAACCTCGATCGCACCAGCGGCACGCTGAGCGGCGGCGAGAGCCAGCGCATCCGCCTCGCGAGCCAGATAGGTTCGGGGCTTTCCGGCGTTTTGTACGTTCTTGATGAGCCGAGCATCGGGCTGCACCAGAAGGACAACGACCGGCTGCTGGAGACGCTCAAGCGCCTGCGCGATCTGGGCAACACCGTGATCGTGGTCGAGCACGACGAGGACGCGATCCGCACCGCCGACCACATCGTCGATCTCGGCCCCGGCGCCGGCGTCCACGGCGGCGAAGTGGTCGCGCAGGGCACGCTGAAGGACATCCTTAAGAGCAAGAAAAGCCTCACCGCCGCCTACTTGAACGGCACTCGCAGCATCGAAGTGCCGGCCACCCGCCGCAAGGGCAACGGCCACGCGGTCACCGTCCACGGCGCCCGGACGAACAATTTGAAAGACGTGACCGCCGCGTTCCCGCTCGGCACGTTCTGCTGCGTCACCGGCGTCAGCGGCAGCGGCAAGTCGAGCCTGGTGGTCGACACGCTCTACCCCTCGGCCGCGCGCACATTGAACGGCGCGCGAATCGTCGCCGGCCCGCACGACAAGGTCACCGGGCTGGAGCTGTGCGACAAGGTGATCGAGATCGACCAGAGCCCGATCGGCCGCACCCCGCGCTCCAACCCCGCGACCTACACCGGCGCGTTCACCCAGATCCGCGACTGGTTCGCCGGCCTGCCCGAAAGCCAGGCGCGCGGCTACAAGGCCGGGCGGTTCAGCTTCAACGTGAAGGGCGGCCGCTGCGAGGCGTGCCAGGGCGACGGGCTGATCAAGATCGAGATGCACTTCCTGCCGGACGTTTACGTCACTTGCGAGGAATGCCACGGCCGCCGCTACAACCGCGAAACGCTCGAGGTGAAGTTCAAGGGCCTCTCCATCGCCGACGTGCTCGACATGACGATCGAGGACGCGGAGGAGTTCTTCAAGGCCGTCCCCCCGATCCGCGACAAGATGCACATGCTGAACGAGGTCGGCCTGGGCTACGTGAAGGTCGGCCAGCAGGCGACCACGCTCAGCGGCGGTGAGGCGCAGCGGGTCAAGCTCGCCAAGGAGCTCGCCCGCCGCAGCACCGGGCAGACGCTCTACATCCTCGACGAGCCGACCACCGGCCTCCACTTCGAGGACGTGCGCAAATTGCTGGAAGTGCTCCACCGCCTGGTCGATCAGGGCAACTCGGTGGTGGTGATCGAGCACAACCTCGACGTGATCAAGACGGCCGACTGGCTGATCGACATGGGCCCCGAAGGCGGCGTCCGCGGCGGCGAGATCGTCGCGCAAGGGACGCCCGAGGACGTCGCCGCGAACCCCCGCAGCCACACCGGCCAATACCTCGCGCCGATGCTGGAACGCGCGAGCGTGGCGGCGGAGTGAAGCCATCTCCCCCTTGGGGGAGAGGGTTGGGAGAGGGGCAGTTCGCGCAAAGCCGCAAAGCCGCAAAGAGCTCGCGCCGGGCCGCGAAGCGGCCCCATTTCATTGTGAATTAAACTTTCGAAGATGGCGCGCACGAGCGAGCCCGCACACCCTCTTCGCGCCTTTGCGCCTTTGCGCGAACCTTCCCTTCGGCCCCGGACTCGCCCAAGCCACTGTCGGGCGATACAACCATCCCATGCCCCACAAGATCTACAAAATGCCATTCGCCAAGGTCTACCCGGCGCTCGTCGCCAAGGCCGAGCGCAAGGGCCGCACCCGCGCGGAAGTGGACCAGATCGTCCGCTGGCTGACCGGCTACACCGACCAGGGCCTCGCCGCCGAGCTCGCCGCCGGCACCAGCTTCGAGGACTTCTTCGCCCGCGCCCCCCGCCTCAACCCGGCGCGCGACCTCGTCACCGGCACGGTCTGCGGCGTGCGCGTCGAGCAGATCGAGGAAGAACCCATGCGCCTGATCCGCATCCTCGACAAACAGATCGACGAGCTGGCGAAGGGGAGGGCGATGGAGCGGATTTTAAGGGAGGGGTGAGGGGGCTTGCACGTCCTATGACAGTGTCATATATTCCTCCGATGCCCGCCCGCGCCGCCAAGCCCGTGACCGTCACCCTCGGCAAACTGACCGGGATGGCGCAACAGCGCGTCGAATCCGGCCGCTATGCCTCGGTCAGCGAAGTGGTGCGCGCCGGGCTGCGGGCGCTGGAGCGCGAGGAACAAGCGCTCGATGCCGTGCTCAAGGCCCGCGTCGAGCAGGCGCTGGCCGATCCGGCCCCGTCGATCCCCCAGGCGGACGTGTTCGCCGATCTGCGCGCGCACCACGCCCGGCGCAAGGCAGGGTGAAGCGCCACGAGGTCGTCTGGCGGCCGAATGCCCGCGCAGACCTGCTGGCGCTTTACGACTGGATCGCCGAACGGGCGGATCCAGACACCGCCTTCGAGTACACCGCCAAAATCGAAGGCCACGCCGCCGAGCTCGCCACGTTCCCCGACCGCGGCACCCCGCGCGACGATCTCGTGCCGGGAATGCGGACGATCCCCTGGCGCCGGCGGACCGTGATCGCCTACCGGGTGAACGGCCGGGAAGTGGAGATATTGCGCCTGATCCATGCAGGGCAGGAATGGCAAGGGATCGATGACGAATAGGAACATGGCATGCGACCTCGCCAAGCCCGCGCCGCCCGCCTCAACCCGGCGCGCGGCCTGGTCACCGGCACGGTCTGCGACGTGCGCGTCGAGCAGATCGAGGAACCGACCATGCGCCTGATCCGCATCTTCGGAAGCGAAGCTGAGCGCAACTCACAAACAGGTGGACGAGCTGGCGGAAGCGAAGCTGGCCCGCAGGGCCTACGGGAGGGCGATGGAGAGGATTTTGCGGGGGGAGGGGGAGGGGAGGAATGGGTTAGCCACTAAACCACGCCTTCCGCTGTGCCATCGTCTCCTGTCGCGATTTGGTCGCTTTGAGCTAACTCGTCGATTCCGGCCGCCATCTCGCCGTTTTCAGTCACAGGCATCTCGGCGGAAGCACCTTCTACAGGAGCCGTTATCGTCCCACCGACAGTATGCGGTGGGTCAAGAGCTACGCGCCCTAAATAATTAAGTGCGCGATCTTGGAAGTGTTCTTTATAGGGGGACGAAAGACATGCGCGTCGCTTAGCCGTTCCATTTTGAAACTGACAAATGACTTGCTGATACTGCATTACAAAGAAACGCCTAAAATCAACTAGTAGGTCAGGAATACCGGTTTTTTCAAGATCGATCGCAACATCGCAAGCTTGAAGAACATGAAAGCGATCGTGGTCGTTCTTTTTGGCGAATGACCACAATGTAGAGTTGAGTTGCGCCTCTTTTCGTCCGGCTTCAGCCGGACTGGCTGGAAAGAATAGCACGGGACATCGGTCCCCTAAGGGCTCACTATGAAAACGATCAAGGTCACAATCTTGCCCGGCGATGACAACAAATTCATATTCGGGACCCAGAAGATCGTCGGTACTAGGATCGTAGATATAATTGGTTAGAGAGGAGAGAATTTCTCCTTGCCGAAGTGCAGCGCTTATGTCGGGAGAAAAATACACTCACTCGCGATCCAGCGTGACTGGGTCGGCCTTATAAGCTTTAATCTTCCGGGCCATCTGCTTTATCGGCTTATGAATCTGATCATCGTCCAAGGAGTCGCGAAGACTCCAATAAAAGCTATCGACGAGGAAATCACAAGCGTCCTGCAGCTCCTCTTGTAGGAGGCGCTGAATGATCGCGATAGATACCAGCCGCCGAACGGCATCGTCTGGCGCACTTTCGTTGTCCGAACCCGTCGCATCAACATGCGTTATAAAGCGGATTGATCCCGCATCCCATTCGTCAGTGGTCGTAATGGGGGAAAGAGAATTTAAAGCCTTAATGGAGGGCCAATTTGAGTCGCTCAGAAATTGCCCACTGAAAGGCACTTCCACTGTATCCGTGGAGTCGTTCGATAGCCCTGTAGACATCACTAATCTCCAGTCGCTCGTCTGCGACATAGTCGAAATCAAGAACGTAACACACTTCTTCGTCGCCTTTTATCGACCCAAGGCCATGCACGAAATTCATCCGATCTGGGCTCTCGGGGATCAAGCAACTGACGTTCTTTTGAACTCCAGCGACATTTTCCGCCCAGCCTTCTTCCATGAGCTCCCCTGCCACCATAGGGTTTAGTAATTCCGACCATGGGACATTTTCCAAGCTTAACTTTGATCGTTGAATGATATTTCGATAACGGAGCCCTGCCCTTTCAAAAAAACTAGGTGAATATATTTTGATAAAAGCCTCAACCGCGATGTTCACATTCTCTTTGAAAGCATCCCAATCTTGGTAAGATAGGCAATTAATAGCAATATTCTTCGAAGTTAGTGTGATAGAATTAACCTTATCTTCAGTTTTAAAAACATATTTTGGCTTTGGAAGGGCGTTGGACAATATTTTAGAAACTTGCTCTGGCAAGTTCGGAAGGTTGAGAGAAGCTGCTCTTTCAAAACCGGGAAAAGCTTTCCGCACTTGCTCTTGGAATTCCGAAGGAACGTCTGCATCCACCCGCAGAATCGTGGGGAACCGAAGCTCACAGACGACTTCGAACAGCGGATTGTTCGCGAAAACCTTACGCTCAACGAGAGGGAATGGGAGCAATGCTTCCGCCATGTTCAAGCTGCTAACCTCAGCCATAAACGACGCATCAGGGTCCGCATAGCGCAGCCGATTGCCCGAAACGGGTACTTAAGTCCACAGCTCTTTCCACAGCGAAGAGATAGGCTCAGAGCGACGCGATTCAACTCGAACCTACTTAATCCCACTCCGGAACCCCAACACCCCCGTGCCCGTTCTACGCGGCGAGGCTCCCACAGCGCCTCGGCCACAGGAAAGGCGTACTTATGACATCGAAGCTCGTTATCGGCCTTGCGGCCTCGGCGCTCGGGATCGGGGCGCTCGGGATTGCCGGCGGGGCGGCGGCGCAAGTTACCACGACCAGCACCACCCACATGGATGCGAACGGCGCCGTGCATACCACCACCACCAACTCCAGCCCGGGCGGCACGAAGTCGATCCGCACGGTCGACCGGCCCGACGGCACCCGGGTCGTCACCCGCACCGCCACCGACAATGCCGGCGATGCGCGCACGGTGAAGCACGAGGTCGGCTCCAACGAATACAAGGTCTGCCACCGCGTGTGGCGCCACGGCGTGCGCGTGCGGCGCTGCACCACGCATTACCGCTGAGCCTAGGCAGGACGGCTGCGGCCGCGCAGGGTCGCGACCTCGCGCGCTTCCCCTCCGTCAGCCGCCCGGCGGCGGCTGCCACCTCCCCATTCCGGCGGAACGGGGAGGATCGGGGGGGGGGCGGGGCGGTTTTCATTTTCCTACAGGGCCCTGCCGCGCGTAGAGGAACCGGTTCTTTCTCCTTCGCACGAGGAGCGGACCCGATGGCCGACAACGTTGACTCCGATCCTTTCCGTTTCCGCGGAGCGCGATGGGGCGCTGTTGCCGGTGACGGACCGGAGCGGCGCGGGCTCGTTTTCCGCCGGCCGAAAAGAGGTTCGGAGCCTTGGGGGGCGGGGGTTTTCCCGATCGTCGCTGGGCGAGCGAGCAACATCGTCGAAATCGTTGTGGATCCTCGAGATCCACCATCCGCGATATGGGCGATTTTTGCGATGTTGGCGCGTTGCGCCTGTCTTGGGCGCGAGGGGGACCCATGGCGAGCGCGACCATTGGGACCATTCGATACCGCTCCGGCAGAATGCCTGTCGCGCGCACAAGGCCACTAGCAACGTCCGCGCATTCCGGGCATAGTCAATTTCGAGGGTTGCGCCGCGCGCCGGATCGGTGCTTGAGGCGTGGCCACGACGAACGAGAATCGGATAGGGAGACCGTAATGCGCAATGTCCTGAAACCCGCCGTGCTGATGCTTTCGGGCGCGCTTGGAGCGGTCGCGCTCGCCGGCCCGGCCACCGCGCAGTTCGGCCCCCCGCCCAACCTGCCCGACATGGTCAACCACAACCCGATCCTCTATGCCGATCTCGACGACGGCGGGCCCGGGCAGTTCACCGGGGTGCTCGACCCCGCGACCAACCAGTTGTGCTACATGATCAACGTGCCGGGGATGGACGCGACCGCGGCCCACATCCATGTCGGCACCGCCGGGCAGGACGGCGCGCCGGTGGTGCCGCTCGCCACGCCCAAGGGCGGGGCCAGCGGCGCGTGCGCCACGCTGAAGCCGGATATCGCCAAGGCGCTGGTGAGCAATCCCGCCGGCTATTACGTGAACGTCCACACCGCCGCCTACCCGATGGGTGCGACCCGCGGGCAGCTGAAGGTCTACGATCCGAACAAGAAGTAAGCCGCAAGGGGCCGGGCGCGGCCGCGAAGGCGCGCCCGCCCGACGGCCGGAATGCGGTTGGTTGGTTGACTGCCGGCTAGTCGAGCAGCGCGAGGCTGACGCGCGCCTCGCCGTGGCCCATGATGCCGAGCTCGCGCGCGGCGGCCTGGCTGAGGTCGATCACCCGGCCGCCCGAGTAGGGGCCGCGATCGTTGATCCGCACCACCACCGAACGCCCGGTGCGCTCGTCGGTCACCCGCACGTGGCTGCCGAGCGGCAGGCTGCGGTGCGCGGCGGTGAGGTCGCTGGGATCGAAGCGCTCGCCGCTGGCGGTGCGGTGGCCGGCGAGCTCGGCGCCGTACCAGCTCGCAAGGCCTGCGCCGACCGCCTGGCCTTCCGGCTCGGACGCGTCGGGCTGGGGCGCGGGCAGGGCGCTCACGTCGACCGCGCCGGCGGAAACCTGGGGCGAGGCGGGGGTCGCCGCGTAAGGGGCGAAGCTGTCGGCGAAGCTCGCGCTGCCGGCGAGCTGGCGGGCCTGATCGCGGGCGACGCCCGGGGTCGCAATGCTGCCGCTCACGAGCAGCAGCATCGCGCCCGTCCATGCCGCTCGTCGCGCGGCCGTTCCCGTCCCGTGCCTCATGGGCAGGGCGGTACCGCGGATCGGCGGGCGTGTCACACCGCGGCAACGGATGGCCGACACATGTGCTCCGTTCGTCGCCGGACGCGGTCATAAATCCGACGAGTTGAGGAACCGGCAGTCGGCGGAAGGAAGCGGAATGCGCGAATCGGCTGGTGGCGCGGTGAGGGAGGCCGGCAGAAGCGGGGCGCGCAAATGGGGCCGGCATTGCTGCCGACCCCACTCGCACCGGTCGCTTTCGCCGGCGTTTCCCCTTCGCGAGAGCCCCGCAAGGCTCGTTCGAAGGCTGTGTCGCCCGGCGCTCGCGCCGGCATCCGGTTCCGTCAGGCGGCGAGAAGGATGCAAAGCACCTTTCCTGCCGGCCTGGCGGTTCCGAGACCGGAATTCCCGTGGGGGCTCAGTGCTTCATCTGGCCGCAGCCCGGCCGAAACCGCGCCGCTTCCATCCACGCCGAGCCGGAAGTTCCGGCCTGCCGGTGGCGGGCCTGCCGCTGCTCTTTTCCGCCGGCTGCGCGTCGATCCGAAGATCGCCGCGAACAGACCGGCTTCAGGGCCGCGCGGTATTCGCCACCGCCTCGAAGCTTTCCGGCCTTACCGTTCCCGTCCGGTTTTGACGCCTTCAGAAGAACGATCCGGTCTTCTCGCTCCGATGAATGGAAGGTGCGCCGGGCGCCCGAGTCGTTCAAGCTTTGCAAGGCCGAGTTATCCACTATCCCCCGATTTGTCGGTGGATAAGGGTGGATAACTTTCCGGCCCTACTTGTCGGCCTGCGCATCCCGCCGCGCCAGCAGGCGCAGGCGCAGGGCGTTCAACTGGATGAAGCCCTCGGCGTCCTTCTGATCGTAGGCGCCGGCGTCGTCCTCGAAGGTCACGTGCCGCTCCGAATAGAGGCTGTCGGGCGATTTGCGCCCGACCACGCCGGCGCTGCCCTTGTAGAGCTTCAGGCGCACGGTGCCGTTCACCCGTGCCTGGCTGTGGTCGATCGCCGCCTGCAGCATCTCGCGCTCGGGGCTGAACCAGAAGCCGTTGTAGATCAGCTCGGCATAGCGCGGCATCAGCTCGTCCTTGAGATGCGCGGCGCCGCGGTCGAGGGTGATCTGCTCGATCCCGCGGTGCGCGCGAGCGTAGATCTCGCCGCCCGGCGTCTCGTACATCCCACGGCTTTTCATGCCGACGAAGCGGTTCTCGACAAGGTCGAGCCGGCCGATGCCGTGCTTGCGGCCAAGATCGTTAAGCGCGGCGAGCAGCGCCGCCGGGCTCAGCGCCTCGCCGTTGAGCGCGACGCCGTCGCCGCGCTCGAAATCGATGGTGATGTACTCGGGCGCGTCGGGCGCGTCCTCGGGGTCGACGGTGCGGGAATAGACGTAGTCCGGCACTTCCTGCCAGGGATCCTCAAGCACTTTGCCTTCGCTCGAGGTGTGCAGCAGGTTCGCGTCCGTCGAGAACGGGCTCTCGCCGCGTTTGTCCTTGGGCACCGGAATCTGGTGCTGCTCGGCCCAGGCGATGAGGGCGGTGCGGCTGGTCAGGTCCCACTCGCGCCACGGGGCGATCACCTTGATGCCCGGGTCGAGCGCGTAGGCCGAAAGCTCGAAACGCACCTGGTCGTTGCCCTTGCCGGTCGCGCCGTGGGCGATCGCATCGGCGCCGGTCTCGTGCGCGATCTCGATCAGCCGCTTCGAGATCAGCGGCCGGGCGATCGAGGTTCCGAGCAGGTAGTCACCCTCGTAGCGGGCGTTGGCGCGCATCATCGGAAACACGAAGTCGCGCACGAACTCCTCGCGCAGATCGTCGATGTAGATGCGCCCGTCCGGAATGCCCATCAGCCGCGCCTTCGCGCGCGCTGGCTCGAGTTCCTCGCCCTGGCCGAGATCGGCGGTGAAGGTGACGACTTCGCAGCCGTAGGTCACCTGCAGCCATTTGAGGATCACCGAAGTGTCGAGCCCGCCCGAATAGGCGAGGACGACTCGTTTGATATCGGACATGGTTTCCCGTCGCTCTGCTTGCCGTTAGGATCGCGCCGCGCCCCTAGGGCAGTGCGGCGGGCGCGGCAAGGGGAGCGCGCGCATGGCGAAGGCGGAAGTCAAGACCAAGGCCACGCAGGCCAGCCCGGCGAAGTTCATCGCGGGGTTGCCGGACGCGCGCCGACGCGACGAGGCGAGAGCGCTCGATGCGATCTACCGGCGCGTCACCGGGCTCGAGCCGAAGATGTGGGGGCCATCGATCATCGGCTACGGCAGCTACCGCTACAAATACGCCAGCGGGCGCGCGGGCGAGATTTGCCGCGCGGGCTTCAGCCCGCGCAAGCCGGCACTGACGCTCTACCTGCAGGGTGACTACGGCGCCCGCCAGGCCGAAGCCGACGTGCTGTTCACGAGGCTCGGCCAGCACCGCACCGGCAAAGCTTGCCTCTACGTCAAGCGGCTCGACCAGGTGGACCTCGCCGCACTCGAAGGGCTGGTCGCGCTGAGTTGGGAGCTGGCGAACGAGCGGCATCCCGAATAGCTGCTCACTCCGCCGCCTGCACCTCCCGCGCGAGGTGCCACTCGGGCGCTTCCTCGGCGGCCATCAGCCGCTTGCTCTCCTCGAAGATATAGTCGCGGGTCATCGGCACCGCGTTGCGCTGCTTCACCGTCTGGATGTGGAAGTTGACCAGGTCGCCGTGGCGGAAGCCCTGTTCGGCGCCCGCGAGATAGAACTGCCACATGCGGTAGAAGCGGGCGTCGTAGAGCTGCTCGATCTCGGCGCGGTGCTGCCCTGCGCGGCGGTACCATTCCTCGAGCGTGTAGGCATAGTGATAGCGCAGGATCTCGATGTCGCTGAGTTCCCAGCCGGCACGCTCGATCGGCGGCGCAAGCTCGGTGATCGCCGGCAGGTAGTGGCCGGGGAAGATGTACTTGCGGTTCCAGCGGTCGGTGGTTCCGGCCGCCCGGACCAGGCCGATCGTGTGGGTCAGCATCACCCCGTCGTCGGCGAGCAGGTCGTAAGTCTTGGCGAAGTACTCGCCGTAGTTGCCCCGGCCGACGTGCTCGAGCATGCCGATGCTCGAGATGCGGTCGAACTTGCCCGTCACGTCGCGGTAGTCGATCAGCTCGAACTTCACTTTGTCGGACACGCCCGCAGCCGCGAACCGCTCGTTGGCGAAGCGCACCTGGTCGGGTGCGAGGCTGACGCCGAGCACCTCGCAGCCGTAATGCTTGTTGAGGAACAGCGCGAAGCCGCCCCAGCCACCGCCGATGTCGAGCACGCGCATGCCGGGTTCGATCCGCATCTTCGCGGCGATCAGCGCCTTCTTGTCGACTTGCGCGCGTTCGAGGCTGTTCTCCGGATCGCGCCAATAAGCCATCGAATACTGGCGGTCGGTATCGAGGAACAGCTCGTAGAACCGGCGGGTGAGATCGTAGTGATGCTCGACGTTCTTGCGCGCGCGCACCCGGTGGTTGAACTGGTCGAGCCGCGAGCCAATGCGGTCCACCGCGCGGCGCAGCGGGCTCTGCGGCTTGAACACATCCCCTTCCGCCCGAACCTGCCCGGCGACGAACAGGATCAGGTCGCGGATGTCGTGCGGCGGCTCGACCACCAGGCGGCCGTCCATGTACGCTTCTCCGGTTCCGACCGCCGGATCCCGCGCGATGTGCCAGGCGGCCTTGCGATCGGTCAGGCGAACGCTGAGCGTATCGCCGCCGGAGCCTGGCCCGTACTGGTAGACCTTGCCGTCATGATCGGTGACGGTCAGCCGGCCTTTGCGAACCGCCCGTCGGAGCATCTTGTCGAGCAACCACATATTCGTCTTCCTAAGTCAAATCCCCGCGTACCACGCGTAGCCGGTCGTGTCCTCCCAATAGCCGCCCTTGCCGCCGCGCACGTTGTCGAGGTTGGAGACGGCTTCGATCCCGGTCAGGTACTTCGCATGCTTGTATCCCAGCTGCCGCTCGATCCTCATCCGCAGCGGCGCGCCGTTCTTTACCGGCAGCGGCTCGCCGTTCAAGGCATGCGCGACAATCGTCTGCGGGTGAAACGCGTCGACGAGGTCGACGCTCTCGTAATACGCGTCCGCGCCATAGCGATCGGCGCAATGGAATACGACATAACGCGCCTCGGGCCTGAGCCGGGCCATCGCGAGGATCTGCTTCAGCTGCGGCCCGGTCCACTGGCCGATCGCGCTCCAGCCTTCGACGCAATCGTGGCGGGTGATCTGGGTGCGCTGGGGCAGCGCCTTGAGATCCGCGAGCGAGAGCGAAAGCGGGCGTTCGACGAGGCCGGTCACCGCCAGCCGCCAGTCGGCGAAGGCACTCGCCAGGTGCGCGGCGTATTCGTCGCCTGTCGGCAGCATCGTACCGTTGCCGCGGAACTCGGGCGAGATGTCGGCTTTGCCGAACTCCCGCGCGAGCGCGGTGCGGCGGCCGAGCAGGTTCTGCACCGTCCGGTTCCATTTGTCGGTTCCGTCGAGCAAGGCTGCGACCGGCTTCGTCTCGGCAAGCTTCGAGCAGCCGCCCGCGAGCAGCGCGCCAAGGCCGACAAGCACGTTACGCCGCTTCATCGCGGCCTCCGGTAATCATGTCGCGGATCTGTCCTACCGGCCCCGACAGCAGCACCAGCACGATGTGGACGATGAAGAAGCCGACGAGCGCCCATGCGCAGATGAAGTGGATCGAGCGCGCGCTCTGGCGTCCGCCGAACACGTCGACCAGCCAGGGCCAGATCGCGTCCATCCCCGGGCTCATCGCCATCCCGGTAAGGATCATCAGCGGCAGCAGCACGAAGATCACCCCGCCGTAGGACACTTTCTGCAGGAAGTTGAACTTGAGCCCCGGGTGCTCGAAATCGAGCTTCAGATGCTTGACGACGTCGGTGCGGATCGCGCTCCAGCGCCATTCCCGGCGCGCCGGAACGATGTCGCGCCAGACGTGGCGGTTGAACAGCGAGACGATCACGAAGGCGATCAGGCTGACCGCGAAGAACCACGCGAACAACATGTGCCACTGGCGCGCGGTGGCGAGGCTGTAATGGCTGGGAATGGTGATCCAGCCGGGAAACTGAGCGACGAACAGCCAGGCCTGACGTGGCTGGAACCCCCACTGGCCCCAATAGAGCCGCGGATGGGCATTGGAGATGTTCAGTCCCGACATGAACAGCACCACCAGGCACGCGAAGTTCATCCAATGCCACAGCCGGGTGGGAAGGGCGTGCTTTCGCCTCATGCGCTGGCCCCTTCGCGCGCGAGGAACATCACGTCGCGCGGCTGGCTCAGCAAGTGCTGGCCGGAATCGACGAACAGGGTGGCGCCGCTGGCGAGCCAACCCTGGGCGAGGAACAGCGCGGCGTCCGCCACTTCCTCGGCGCGGGTTACGCGCCGCAGCAGGTTGAGCCGGCCGGATATCTCGAACTCGTCCGGCGACTGGTCGTAGCTCGGCAGGATGGCACCCGGGGCGAGGGCATAGACGCGGTCTTCCGGCCAGGTCGCGGCCATGGCCAGCATCGGCACGGTCGCCGCCAGCGCCTGCTTGCTCATCGAGTAGGAAAAGAAGTCCGGGTTCGGATTGGCCACTTTCTGATCCGTGACGTCGACCACCCGTCGCCCGCCCTCCGCCTTTGAATGCGCGAGGAATGCCTGTGCCATCCGGGAGGGGGTGACGGCGTTCACCCGCATCGTCCGGTCGAACGACGCGGCGTCGAGCATGCCGGCCTCGTCGTCGGCGAAGATCGACGCGCAATTGACCAGCACCCGCCAATCGTCGAGCCGCGCGGCGAGCCCCTCGATCAGGGTTACCGCCGCGGCGGTGTCGGCGAGGTCGCAATGCACCGCCTCGGCGGAAGGGAGGGCGGCGGCGAGTTCTCGCGCCGCATTCAGCGACCGGTTGCAGTGAATCACCACATGCCAGCCTGCCTCGCCGAACCGGCGCGCGATTGCCGCGCCAATTCGCTTGGCGCCACCAGTGATGAGGACAGCGGGACGGGCCATGCGGGAAGTCTATCGCGCCGCCATCGCCCGCACCAGCGCATACTCCTGCCAGCCTTGCGCCAACGAAGTCAGATGCGCGACACCGAGCAGCTCGTGAACGGTGCCGCCTTTATGGAACAGCGCGCGAAATACGCGGTCGACGCTCCAGCCTTCGTGGCCGCGCGCGACTCGCTCCAAGGCGTCGCCTTCGCCCACCGTGCCGGGCTCCAGCACCCGGTAGTGCCACCCGCACCGGGCAGTCTCAAACACCCGCGCGGTGATCCCGTTCCGCTGGAATTTGTGGTCGATCTTCCAGCAGGGCTGACGAATCTGGCTGACCTCGACCAGCGCGCTGCCCAGGCGGAAACGATCGCCGATCCACACGTCGTGTTCGGTCAGGCCGTCGGTAGAGATGTTCTCGCCAAACGCGCCCGGCGCCGCGAGCAGTTCATGCAGCCCGAGCTCGTCCACCCACCGGGCATAGTGGTCGTGCGGATAGTGATGGACGGCCATTTCCGCCCCGCCGTGGCTCTGGGCATCGCCCACGCCGTCACCCGCAAGGCCCAGCGTGCTGAGGGCGATGGGGCCGGACGCCGGGTGCTTGAAGATCGCGCTTTGCTCCTTGCCCCGGAACGGCTGCGGCTTGCCGACCATCACCGGGCCGAGCATCAGCCTCATTCGGCGGCGACAGCCTCGTAACCGATGTCGAGCTGCGCCAGCACGGTCGCCTTGCCAAGATCGAGGCCGTAGAGTTTCGCCGCATTCCCACCGACCAGCCGCTTCACCGTCTCCGGGTCCATGTGGCCCATCGTCTCGCCGATGATCCGCTGGCTGTTGGGCCACACGCTGTCGGGATGCGGATAATCGCTCGCCCACAAGAGGTTGTCCGGCCCCCAGAACTCGAGCAGCCGCATCGCGGTCGGGCTCTGCTGGAAGGTGCCGTAGACCTGGCGCTGGAACACTTCGCTGGGCTTCATCTTGTGCGGGATGCCGCCCTTATCGTCCCAGTAATCGGCGCACTCCCACAGGCGCCAGTGGCGATAGTCGAGCTCTTCGACCACCCACGGCACCCAGCCGACGCCACTCTCGGCGATCACGATCTTGAGCTTAGGATGGCGCTCGAGGATGCCCCAGGCGAACAGGTCGACGAACGGGTCGAGGAACTGTTCGATGAACATCTTGGCGTGGAGGAAGGTCGCGCCCGGGCTGCCCTTGTACTTGTCGAACGCGTCGCCTGCCTTTGGAAACACGGTGACGTGGAAGCTGAGCACGATGCCGGATTGCTCGAACAAGTCGAACAAGGGCTCCCAGCGCTTGTCCTCGAGCCGCGGCTCGCAGACCGCGATCTGCAGGTTGGCCTGCCTCACGCCACCGCGCTTCGCCAGGCGCTGAAGCTCGGCGAAGGCCATTTCGGGATGCGGCGGAAGCATCGCGACGCCGATCAGGCGATCGGGCGCTTCGGCGCAGAACTCCTCATAAAGCCAATCGTTGTAGGCGGCATAGGCGGCGGCGGTGAACTCCGGGTCGTCGGAACGAATGGATGTCACCGGGCCGAAGACGACATGGGCCCACACCCCGTCGCGGTCCATGTCCTGCAGGCGCAGGCGCGGATGCCCGGCGCGCAGCTCGCTGGTGTCCTTGATGCCGCCGCGGTCGTAGGCGGTGTGAAGCGGCTTGGGCCCGGTCTGCTCCACCTTCTTGCCGGCCCAGAAACCCCACCGGTGGCCGTCGGCGATCCAGCTCGCCGGGCCTTCGCCTGGAATCTGCACATGCGGCCGCCGCTCGCCCCATTTGGCCGACATGCGGTCCGCCAGGACGTTGGCCGGCAGCATGTTGAGGTCGAGGTGGTCGTCGCAACTGACGAGCGGGGCGGTGATCATAGTGCTCTCCGAAGGCTATTGCTTAGCTTGCTTCGGACTCTGGCACCCGCGCCGCCTGCAAGCAAGAGGGCCGCGCAGCTCTCGCCACGCGGCCCTCCGACCGGCTGCATCTGCCTGCCGCTTAGCGGCAGCGGGCGTCGCTCTTGTCGATCTGCTGCCCCAACAGGCCGCCAAGGATGCCGCCGATCACGGTGCCGAGCGTACGGTCGCCACGCTCGTCGATCGTCCGGCCAAGCAGCGCGCCGCCCGCGGCGCCGATGATCAAGCCGGTGGTGCCGTTGTCGCGCTCGCAATAGTAGCGCCCGTCATTGCCGCGCCACACGTGGTCGCGGCTGGTGATGCGGCGCGGCTGCGCATAGCGGCCGTAGCGATCGTAAACCTGGGTCTGGCGGTAGCCGTCATAGCGGTCGCCATAACGCTGGCTGTAGCTGTGGCCGTTCCAGTACGGCGAGGCAGCGGCCGCCTGCGCGGTGGGGAGGGCCAGCGAAGCGGCGGCGGCAAGGGCCAGGATGGTCTTCTTCATTGTTCGAACCTTTCGTTCTTCGGGCTCTGCGCCCCATCTGATGACCCTGTTATATTCAGAAAAGGACAACTTAACCTGAACAACGTGTTTGGGTTCCGTTTTGCCCCAAAGGCGGATTTCCGAGCCTCGACAGGCGCCGTGCCGGGAAGTCCGGAGCATCCGTATCCTGCTACGCTGAAAGCGGTCGCCCCGAATCGATAAGGCGATTCGGCGATTACCCAATGGTCTGATGGGTGTGTTTGGGTCGGCTCCGCTCGAGAGCGACTTGCTGGAGCCGTGCGCGGCGGAGAGCATGGGCGCTTCGCCAGCGTGCCGGGGCGGCCAATGGGAGACTCGGAGGCCGGAAGCATCAACGCCGGCCTGGCGACGAGCGTGTTTGCGGCCGGCTGGCAAAAAAGCGCCGATGATGCATGCACTGCACCATCGGCGCCTATGATTTGGCCTGGAGCGGCGGCCGCTCGGCCACGATCGCGCGTGACGCCGAGCTGCCGCCCTCGAGCCTACCGGCTTAGCGGCACTGGAGATCGCCGCGATCGACCGACTGGCCGAGCAGGCCCCCGCCGATCGCGCCGATGATCGTGCCCAGGGTCCGGTCGCCGCTGCCGCGGCTGAGCTCGTTGCCCAGCAGACCGCCGGCCGCCGCGCCGATCACCAGACCGGTCGTGCCGTTGTCACGACGACAATAATACCGTCCATCGCGGCCCCGCCATACGTGATCGTTACGGCCGAGGCGGTGGGGACGCACATACCTGCCGTCGCTCTCATAGACGCGCACCGTTTCGGTCCGGTGATAACGGTCATAATGATGATGGCGGGCGAATGCCGGCGCCGGCAGGAGCAGCGTCGCAGCGGACACCGCCAAAAGTAGGTTCTTCATGGATCTTCTCCTTTGTACTCTTGGGTGTGATCCCCAGGTAGAACGCAGAATGCTCGGCGCAGCCTGAACCGCTGCTTTCATCCTGAGACGAAACGTGCCGCTTTCGCGGTCGATCCGTTTCCCGGCAAACGTGAGCACTTGCGAGCGGATCGACTCACTCCGCGGGCGAATTGTCGGACGTCGCGGGCGCGTTGGCGGCCGGGGCTTGGGGCGATGTGCCTCCGGCGGCGCCCGGGTTCGCCCGCTGGCTGGCCATCGTGTTCGCGTCCCCTCCGGCCGCTCCGGCGCCATCAGCGGCGCCGTCGCCGTAGGGTTGGGCGGCGTCGACCGCGCCGGCCCCGGTCGTCATGGGCTGCGTCGGGGCGGTGTTCGTATCGCCGATCCACCAGATCAGAGCGACCACGACGACGATACCTAGGATGATCCAGGTCCACACGAACCTGCTTCGATGATGAATATGTGAGCCGGCCATTGCCGATGATCTCCTTTCGATTGAGCCGCCCGATCGTAACGGGCCGCGTCAACCGGTCAGCGAACGCTGGCGGGATTGGTTCCGCTGCGCGCACGCGCCTGTCCCGGGCAAGCACCGCATGGCCGGCTTGCGATCGCGGGAGCGATCAGTCCGCGGCAGCTGCCGCGGCTGCGGCGCGATCGCGCTCGGCGCGGCTTTTCTTCGCGGCCGCGGTCTTGAGCTGGCCGCACGCGGCATCGATGTCGCGCCCGCGCGGGGTGCGCACCGGGGCGGAGATGCCGGCTTCGAACACGATCTCCGAGAACCGGCGGATGCGCTCGGGATCGGAGCACTCGTAGGCCGTGCCCGGCCACGGATTGAACGGGATGAGGTTCACTTTGGCCGGCAGCTTGTACCGGCGGATCAACTGCACGAGCTCGCGCGCATCCTCGTCGCTGTCGTTCTTGCCCTTGAGCATCACATATTCGAACGTGATCCGCCGCGCATTCGACGCGCCTGGATACGCGGCGCATGCTTCGAGCAGCTGCTCGAGCCCATACTTGCGGTTCAGCGGCACGATCTCGTCGCGCACTTCCTTGTTGGTGGCGTGCAGCGACACGGCGAGGTTCACGCCGATCTCCTCGCCGGCGCGCGCCATCAGCGGCACCACGCCGCTGGTCGACAGCGTAATCCGGCGTTTCGACAGCGCCAGACCATCGCCGTCCATCACCAGTTTCAGCGCATCCCGCACGTTCTCGAAATTATAGAGTGGCTCGCCCATGCCCATCATCACGATGTTGGTCAGCAGGCGGCCGTCGGCGGTGTACTCGGCTTCGGTTTCGTCGTCCGCCATGTCCATCCGGCCCTTCGGCCATTCGCCGAGCGCATCGCGCGCGAGCATCACCTGGCCAACGATCTCGCCGGGGGTAAGATTGCGCACCAGCTTCATCGTCCCAGTGTGGCAGAAGGTGCAGTTGAGCGTGCACCCGACCTGGCTCGAGACGCACAGCGTGCCGCGATCGGCGTCCGGGATGAACACCATCTCGAACTCGTGACCATCAGCGGTGCGCAGGAGCCACTTGCGGGTGCCGTCGCTCGAGTGCTGGGCCTCCACCACCTCGGGCCGGCCGATCACGAACCGCTCGGCAAGCCACGGGCGCATCGGCTTGGCGATGTCGGTCATCGCGGCGAAATCGGTGACGCCGCGGTGATAGAGCCAGTGAAACACCTGGCGCGAGCGCAGCTTGGCCTGCTTCGTGTCGAGGCCAGCCGCCTCGAACAGTTCGGCGATGCGCGGGCGCGGAAGGCCGACGAGGTCCAGACGCCCGTCGGCGCGCGGGGTCAGGCCGCGCGGCACCGGCACGGGGTCGAACTGCCCGGGGAGCGGGATAAGCGGTGTTTGGGTCACGATATCGTGCATATAGTTGCGGATCGGCCGATCGCAAAGATCGCGCGAAAGCGCGGGCGGACGGGCGGTTCCAGCCGTTGGCCGGTCGGGCGTCTCGCTTCATCGCAATGCTATGTTGCTGGAATACCACACAAGTTTCGTTGTGTGAGGTTCAGGAAACTTCGGGCGCTTTGCTGCGCTTGTGGCAGTGCGCGCGGCAAGGCCCGCCGCACAGTAAAACGGAGTTCTGAATATGAGACGTGCCATCACCCTTCTCGCCGCCGGCGCCATCGCGGCCACCGCCGCACCTGCAATGGCGCAGGACGACAGCAGAGAATTCTCCGGCCCGTGGGTCGCCGGCGTTGCCGGTTACGATATCAACAAGCACGGCAGCTCGCAGGACGACACCGTCAACGATCCGCAGAACAAGTCCGCCAACGGCTGGGTCTACGGTGCCGGAGTGGGCTTCGATGCCGATCTCGGTAATGTCGTGGTCGGCGCCGAGGGCGAGATCACCGATTCCAGTGCCGATTCCGACTATCACAACAACTACGTGAATTACGGGCTCGGCAGCGTCGATGCGGGCCGCGACCTCTACGTCGGCGCGCGCGTCGGCTTCAAGGCGACGCCGACCACGTTGATCTACGCCAAGGGCGGCTACACCAACGCGCGGTTCAACTTCGTCGGCACCAACGGCACGACCAATACGTCGGAGCATCTCGATGCCGATGGCTGGCGTGTGGGCGCGGGCGTCGAGCAGAAGTTCGGCGGCAACTTCTTCGGCAAGCTCGAATACCGTTATTCGAACTACAAGAAGGGCGAGATCGACTTCGAGGACCCGAACGTCCCCGACAGCAGCCGGTTCAACATCGACACCGACCGCCACCAGATCGTCGCGGGCGTCGGCGTGCGGTTCTGACCGCATCGCCAACGCTGCACACACGGGGCTCGGCACATTGCCGGGCCCCGTTTCGTTTAGGCGAGCTAAAGCCGCGCGCAGCCGACGGTGGCAGCATCCATCGCGGTGGCCGCGCCGTCGAGCTTGTATTCGTCGGTGAACAGCTTTCCCGCGCCGTCGCGCGAGGACACCGTCATCGTCCCCGCCGAGCGCATCGCCGAGGTGATCGCGGCGTCCATCGTCCTGTCCTTCGCCCACGCATCGCCTCCGCCGCCGGTCAGCTCGAACCGCTGGGCGCCGATCGCCAGGCGGATGCGTTCACCGGCCGCGACTTTGTGCGACAGGCGCAGGTGCAACTGGTTGCGGATCGCGCGCCGCGGCCAGGTGCCGACCGCCGCATAAGGCTGGTAATCGTGCGCCCGATCGTTCCGCTCGGCCATCGCGATCGCGTAGCAGCGGGGCACCGACGGGTCCCGGAACGCGCCCCATTGCGAGAATACGCCGAGGCTGTCCTTGGCCGCGAGGGGCGAGGCGACCAGCAGCAAGGCGGACAGTGCCGCGCGCTTCATCGGCCGGTCACCCACCTTGCGGATAGCTTATCGCCACCACTTCCCATTCCTTGTCGCCCGCCGGCAACCGCACCGTGCGCAAGTCGCCGACCGCCGCGCCGCGCAGCGCGCGGGCGATCGGCGCGCTCCAGCCGATCCGGCCGGCGCCCGCATCCTGCTCGTCGTCGCCGACCAGCGTCAGCGTGCGATGGTCGTCATCCTCGTCGGCAATGGTGACGGTCGCGCCGAACCACGCGCGGCCGCGGTCAGGCTGGTGCGCCGGGTCGACCACGCGCGCGGCCTTCATCCGCCGCGCGAGGTGCGCGAGCTCGCGGTCGATCTCGCGCATCCGCTTGCGCCCGTAGAGATAGTCGCCGTTTTCGCTGCGGTCGCCGTTGCCGGCCGCCCAGCTGACGATCTCGACGATCTGCGGCCGCTCGGTGGCGAGCAGGTGGTCGTAGCGCGCCTTGAGCGCGGCGATGCCCGCCGGCGTGATCGGGTTGTCCTTCGCGGTCACTGCGAGGCGGAGGGGTAGGCCGGCCGGGTACTCGAAAGCGCGAAACCGGCCAGCGTGGAGTTGCCGCTCAGGAACTGGGCGATCGTCTTCGGCCCGCCGTCGGCCTTTTCCGGGTGCATCGTGTCGTAAACCACGGCGTTCTCGAGCACCCGCTGCACGTAGTTGCGGGTTTCCGAGATCGGAATCCGCTCGACCCAGCTCACCCAGTCGACCGCTCCGCTGCGCGGATCGCCGTTCGCGGCGAGCCACTTGTTCACGTTGCCAGCACCCGCGTTGTAGGCCGCCACCGCCAGCGGATAGCTGCCGCCGAAATAGTCCATCAGCCGCCCGAAATACGCATCGCCCAGGCGGATGTTGTATTGCGGATCGTCGATCAGCGAAGCCGAAAGGTACTGCACGCCGATCTTGCCCGCCTGCTCGCGCGCGGTGCCGGGCATCAGCTGCATCAGCCCCTGCGCGCCGGCGTGGCTGATCGCATTCTGGGCGAACTGGCTCTCCTGCCGGGCGATCGCGTGGACCATCGTCCAGTTCACGTCGCCGGGCGTGACCAGCGTCGGATACGCGATCGTGGCGAAGCCGCGGAAGCCTTTCGCCCCGGCTTCCTCGCCCAGGATCACCGCGAGGTCGCGCCGCCCGATGTCGCGCGCGAGGTCCGCCACGAGCTGCATGTCGGCTTCCGTCTGCGCCTGGCTGGCGATCTCGCGGTAGAAGCGGATGCCGACGCTCCACGGCGCATCGCGGGCGACTTCGCGCACCGCCCGGGTCAAGGGCTTGGCCATGAACGCGGCGCGCTGCTCGGCGGTCGGCTGGACGCTCGTCTGGCCCGCGAGGTGCGGCATCGGCTTGCCGAGCCGGGCGAGCGCGAGCTGGCCGTAGTAACGTTCGGGATACTCTGCCGCCTGCTGGAAATACGCTTGCGCGTCCTTCGCATCGCCGGCCTTCTGCGCGGCGACGCCCGCCCAGTAGAACCCCTTGGAGCGCGTCGGCGGCGTGCGGGCCGCGGCGCCGTAGCGATAGAACAACGGCGCCGCCCCCGCCGGATCGCCGAGCTGATCGAGCGCATCGGTCCCTGCCAGCCACATCAATGAGGTGTAATCGTCGCGCAAGTCGTAGGAGAGCAGGCTGATGTCGGCGCCGGGCGCGAACGCATCGTCCATTCCGGCGGCAATCCGCTCCGCGCTGCGGGCGTCGGCATTGCGCGCCAATGACAGCATCTCGGTCGTCCAGGCTTCCTGGTCGAACGGCAGCGACGAAAGCTTCGGACGGTTGGCGATCGTATAGACCGCCTGCGAGACCTGCCCGCTCTTGCGCAGGTACTGCACCAAGTTGAACAGATAGCCCGGGTCGGCCATCGCGTTGGCGGGGGGCGACGTGCTCAGCGTGCGCGGATCGCTGCCCTGGACGGCATAGAGCCGCGCGGTGAACAGCGCCTGCCTGGCCGGCGATGTCTTGGTCAGCTGCCGCGCGGCGCCGGCGGCGTCGCCCTGCCACAGCAGCGCGTCCATCCGCGCGTCCTGGTCGTCCTGGGTGAACTCGGGCCAGTGGAGCGAAACCAGCGTCGCCTCCGCGGTCGGGCTCATCGTGCCGCCGCGCCAGGCCGCGCGCGCCATTTCCTTTGCCTCGGGCCGGCCCTTGGCCGACAGCGCGACCGCATATTGCGCGCGCGCCGGGTTGGTCAGCGGGGGAAACTTGTCGAAAAAGGCGATCAACCGATCGGTATCGACGTATTCGCTGTCCAGCCGCTTCTCGGCATAAGTCCTGAGCTTGGTCTCTTCCGGAAAGCCCGGATTGGACATCAGGAAGCTCGCATAGTCGCTGAACGCGAGGTTGGACGAGGCGACGAGCTGCTGCCAGCGGTCGATCGCCCAGGACATCTGGCTCGGCTCGCTGGCGACCAGCGCCTGGCGCGCCCGGTCCCATTTCGCCGCGTCGGAGTTGGTCGCGTCCCGCTGTACCGTGGGTGCACGTGCGGCATCCTGCGCCGTGACCGGCGTCGAGCCGCCAAGCACGGTTCCGGCAAGCAGCAATGCAGCAGCGATACGAACCATGCTGGACATGTTGCCCCCGCCCTCCTTATCAGGCGCTGAACGTCGGGTTCCCCGTTTCAACGCGGCGCTTGAACGGGCAAACTGCTAAATTCGAGGTACGAAGTCCATGTTCTCCGGCTCGATTCCGGCTCTGGTGACTCCCTTTCGCGACGGAGCGTTCGACGAGGACGCGTTCCGCCGCCTGGTCGACTGGCAGATCGACAGCGGCTCGGCCGCTTTGGTGCCCTGCGGGACGACCGGCGAAGCCTCGACCCTGAGCAATGCCGAGCACCACCGGGTGATCGAAGTCTGCGTCGAGCAGGCGGCGGGCCGGGTGCCGGTGATCGCGGGGTGCGGCAGCAACGATACGATGAACGCGCTGCTGCACATGAACTTCTCGAAGAAGTGCGGCGCCTCGGCCGCGCTCTGCGTCGCGCCCTATTACAACCGCCCGAGCCAGGCCGGGCTGATCGCGCACTTCAGCTACCTCGCCGAGCACTGCAGCCTGCCGATCGTGCTCTACAACGTGCCGGGCCGCACGGTGACCGACCTGCTGCCCGAAACGGTGTGCGAATTGGCCAACCGCTATCCGGCGAGCTTCGTCGGCATCAAGGACGCGAGCGGCGACCTGAGCCGCGTGACCGACCACCGCATGGGCATCGACGGCAGGTTCGCTCAGCTCTGCGGCGACGACGAGCTGTGGCTGTCGCATAGTGCCGCGGGCGGGATCGGGTGCATCTCGGTCACCGCCAACGTCGCGCCCAAGCTGTGCGCCGACTTCCAGGCCGCGATCGCCGCGAACGACCTTGCCAAGGCGCGCGAGCTCAACGACCGGCTCTATCCGCTGCACTACGCGATGTTCGAGGACGCCAGCCCCGCGCCGGTGAAGTACGCGCTCAGCCGCGTGCACGATTGGCTGGGCGACAGCACCCGCCTGCCGATCATCCCGTGCAGCGAACCCGCTCGCAAGGCGGTCGACGCGGCGCTGGAGCATGCCGGGCTGGTGTGAGCCGGGCGAGGTTGCACAAAACGCATCTTCACTATCATCGCCCGTAGCGCGCGTGGGAAGTGTAGCTCCCAAATGCACGAAAGCCGCGCTGTGGGCGCGGCTTCCGAAGGTTGGCGAGGACGGCCGGCAGGTCATCCGCGGGTGATTCGTTGGGGCATCCGCGCAGGGTGGCAGATCGGGGCGATGTAGGAAAATAGAACGTCCGCCGCGGGTCCGCTGCGGGGTGCTCTAAATAGCGCCAAGTCGCGGTCCGAGCTGCTCAGCCTGATTCTGCCGGTGCCGTGCCGATCGCATCGAACCGTGTGATCGCGTCGTGCGAAAGGCTGATTTCCGCTGCCGCGAGATTCTCGCGCAGATGCGTCAATGACGACGTGCCGGGAATGAGCAGAATGTTTGGCGAACGCTGCAGCAGCCACGCGAGTGCGACCTGCATCGGCGTGGCGGACAACTCCGTCGCGATTGCTTCCAGTTCTGCCGACTGCAGCGGGGAGAAACCGCCGAGCGGGAAAAACGGCGTGTAAGCGATACCGCGATCCGCCAGCCAATCGATCAGTTCGTCGTCATCGCGATGGACCAGATTATAGTGATTCTGGACGCACACTATCGGCGCGATCGCTTGCGCTTCCTCGACCTGCCGGCGCGTGACATTGCTGAGGCCGATATGCCGCACGAGGCCCTGGCGCTGAAGCTCGGCCAAGTTTTCGACCTGGCGGGCGATCGAGCCTTCGTCCGGGGCATAGATCGAGCCCATCACGCGCAAGTTGGCGACGTCGATGGTTTCGATGCCGAGGTTCGTGAGATTGTCGCGAAGTCCGCTAGACAGCTCGTCACGCTTCATCGCCGGCAGCCATGCGCCGTGTTCATCCCGGCGTGCTCCGAGTTTCGTCACCAGCACGAGGTCGTCGGGATAGGGTGACAGGGCCTCGCGGATGATCTGATTGGTGACGTGCGGGCCGTAAAAATCGCTGGTGTCGATGTGGTTGACGCCGCTTGCTAGCGCCTCTCGCAGCACGGCGCGGGCCTGATCGCGATCCCGCGGCGGACCGAATACGCCCGGTCCGGCCAGTTGCATCGCGCCATATCCCATCCGGTTCACTTGCCGGATTCCGATCCGGTAGGTGCCGGCTTTGCTGATGTTCGTCATTGGAAAACTCCTCGGTTGAGGAGGCCCATATGATCTTCCGTCGGCTGAGCGAAAAGTATATATAATCGGAACGGGCTGTGCGGATATGTGAACAATGAACAGCGATCTGGACGACCTTTCTGCTTTCGCCGCCGTGGTGCGCTCCTCCGGCTTTCGCGAAGCGGCTCGCGGCAGTCGAAGCTCGGCATCGGCGCTCAGTGGGGCCGTTCGCCGGCTGGAGCAGCGCATGGGGGTTCGGCTGCTCAATCGCACCACCCGCAGCGTTGCGCCGACCGAAGCCGGCGCGCGGCTCTACGAGCGCCTCGCTCCGGCTCTCGACGAACTCGACGCGGCAACCGACGCGGTCAACGCCTTCCGCGACCGCCCGGCCGGTACCTTGCGCCTCAACGTGCCGGCAAATGTCGCGCGCATAGTGCTGCCGCGGATCGTCGTGCCGTTCCTTGAGGCCTATCCGGACATTCGAATGGAGATCACCGCCGAAGACAGCTTCGTGGACTTGCTTGCGGCCGGCGCGGAGGCCGGAATCCGGTACGACGAACGCCTTGAGCAAGACATGATCGCGCTGCCGATCGGCCCCCGCACGCAACGGTTCGCGACCGCAGCGGCGCCCAGCTATCTCGCGGCGCGAGGGCGTCCCGAGCACCCGCGGGATCTGCTCGCTCACGCCTGCCTGCGCGCGCGTTTCGCTGGCGGCTCCGCGCCGTTGTGGGAGTTCGAGCGGGCCGGTGAAGTGATTCGTGTCGATCCGCCCGCGAGGCTGCTCTCCCGCCCGGGGTCGAGCGCCGATCTGCTGATCGACTGCGCCGTCGGCGGGCTTGGCGTGATCACGCTGTTCGAGGACTGGATCGCGCCGCATCTCGAAAGCGGTGCGCTCGAGCCGATTCTCGAGCCTTGGTGGCAGAGCTTTTCGGGTCCGTTCCTGTACTATCCCGGCCGACGGCATCTTCCGGCGCCGCTCCGCGCGTTCGTCGATTTCGTGAAGGGCCAGTCGCGGAATCGACCCTGAGCGGGGTGCCGCAAGAGGAGGATCGCAAGCGGTTGCCCGCGGCCCTCCCCGGCGCGATCTTTAGTCTTTTTCCATCCTCTGCCGCGCTTCCCTCGCTTCCCGGTAGAACCGATCCACCTCCGCATCGATCGGGGATGAGATCTCGCCCTGCTTGATCTTGTCGCGCAGGGCGTTCGACGCCTCCTTCAGCTCCGGCGGCATGGCGGCGATGAACGGCTTCAGCAACGCGTCGCGTTCGTCGAGGAAGCGCTGCGCCTCTTCGCTCGCCGGGTCGAGCGGCAGCGCCGCCTTGATTCGCGCGTTCAGGGCCTGAAAAGCCCCCATCGCCGCCATTCTTGCGTCCTTGTCGAACCCGGCGGGAAACGCCGCCTTGGCCGTCTGGAATGCGGCGCGCTGGTCTTCGGTCAGGTGGATCGAGGCTTCCTCGAACCATTGCTGGTGTGACATCATCGTTTCTCCTTGTCGGATCAGCGAGCAGAAGGTCGCGACATCGATGGGCTCGCTGCGATCGAGGCGGGACAGGATGGAGGTGAGCAGCTCGCGCGCGGCGTCGATTTCGCGCTTGCGCTCGTCGAGCGACTGCAGTTGAGCGTGCAGCAGCCTGGCCAGGTCGGTCTTACGTCCGGCGCTGAGTTTTTCGATTTGCCCGAGCGTCAGCCCGGCGCGCTTCATCGCGATCACCTGGTGCAGCCGCTCCAGTTCGGCGGGGCCGTAGTGGCGGCGTCCCGAGGCGCTCCGCAACGGCGCGACCAGCCCGCGCGCCTCGTAGAAGCGCAGCGCGCGCGAGGTGAGCCCGGTGAGACGGGCGACCTGGGCAATGTCGAGCGATTCGGCCATTGCAGGCTTTATGCCACTTGACGCTGCGTCAACTTCAAGCAGGAATTTAGCGGGCCGAACCTGCTCCAGCCGGCGTCAACCGAGCAGCCATGAAAACGCGCGCCGCAGAAACGTCGTGCCGTCTCGCCGGACGATCTCTCCGTGTGCCACGACGACGTGCTCTGGATGCTGCGCGATCAACGCGCGGACCTTGGGCCGCGCGCTGCCCCGGCGGCGGAAGCTCAGTCGATAATCGATCGGCGGGTGGCCCCAGCCTTCGACCATTTTCGAGCGCCGCGCGATCCACCGCAGCCACCACGGCCAGTGATGCTCGAGGAACGCTTCACTGAAGGGCTGCGAGAGGTCGGCGATGATCGCGGTGCGCGAGGCGCGGTGAAAGAAGATCACTTCGTCGACGTACCAGGAGTTGTCGAAATAGAACTGCTCGATCTGTCCTTTCCATTCGGCCGGCGCGTCGTCGGCCAGCGCGCCGGCGAAACGCAGCTCGGGACATTTGGCGATCGTCGCCGCAGTCGCCCATAGCTCCGCTTCGGGAAATGCAGCGTGCCACTCGGCGAGGAACAGGTAGTGCAGCGAGTTGCGGCTGACGATGTGCCGCACCGGGCCGAGCGCACGGATCTCCGCCTCAAGAGCCGCGGAGATTGCGATCGGAGACCACAGCCACAGGCCCCCGTCGGCGAGCCTGACGGCCGCCATTCGCGTGGGATAGTCGAACCCCTTGAACGAGACGATGCCCCCGTCGGCATACCACAGGTCCGTTCCGAGCGGCTCCAGCATGGACAAAGCCTAATCCATCGAACGGCATTGCGCCACTCGACGCTAATACAGCGGGCTCGGGTGCTCCGCCCCCAGCATCATCGCGCCGTAGAATTCGAGGTGCGCCTGGCTGACGATCATGTGCTGGTTGAGGGTCAGCGCGTCGCGGGTCAGGCGTTCGATGACCGATCCGTCGAAGATCACGTTCGCGCCGATCAGGTCGAACAGCTGGCGGGTCAGGTCGGCGCCCATGCGGCAGGCGTTGACATTGGCGAGCGCGAGGCGGCCCTTGGCTTCGAGCGATGGCGCGCCGGCTTCGAGCTCCGCCCAGAAGGCGTTCGCCGCGTCGTAGAGGAACGCGTGGGCCGAGGCGCGGCGCATCTCGGCTTCGGCGATCTTTTCGCGCACGATCGGCAGCTCGGCCATCGGGCGCGGCGGCACGCCGCCCTGGCGCTGGGCGATCACCGCTTTGGCCTCGTCCATCGCGCGGCGGGCAATGCCCAAGGGCACCGCGGCCATCGTCGTCACCCAGTTGAAGCCCGAGGAATAGAGCGGCTCGCGCCCGGCGAACAATGCCTCGTCGATCAGCATCGCCTGGCCGGCGGGGATGAACAGGTCTTCGGCGCAGTAATGGTTCGAGCCGGTGCCGCGCAGGCCATGGGTGCGCCAGGTGTCCTCGATAACGTATTGGTCCGCGCGGGCGAAGGCGAGGCGGGTTTCGGGAAGGCCGTTCGCCCCGATCAGCGGCGCGCCCTCGCGATAGACCACCGCGCCCGACATGATCGCATCGGCGTGGTTCGAGATGCTGCCGAACGGGAACCGGCCGTTGAGCACGTAGCCGCCCTCGACCTCGTCGAGCCGCCCGCGCCCGGCGGTGAACTGGCCGGCGGTGATCGTGTCGGGGTGGGGCAGCAGTTCGGCCGATACTTCCGGCGGCAGGAACTCGGCGATCAGCCCGCTGTCCGCCCCGATCTTCACGCACCAGCCGACCGAGGAATCGGCGTAAGCCAGCTCCTCGATCACCCGCATCTGCCGCGGCAGGCTCATCTGCGGCCCGCCTTTGGCGCGGCTGCGGGCCATGCGGAACACGCCGGCAGCCTTGAGCTCGCCGACGAGATCGTCGGGCAGCCGGCGCAGCGCCTCGATTTCCTGCGAGCGCGCGGCGATCGAAGGCGAAAGGGCGTTGACGTTGGCGAGAATATCCGTGCCGGTCAGTTCGCGATCGGTCGCGGCCGCGGGGTTCACTGCGATGTCCTCCTGCCAATCAATCCGGCGGATTATGCTTCTCGATGAATGCCATCGCCGCTTCCAGCATTTTCTCGCGGGTCTCCGAACGCGAGAGCCAGTGGTCCTCGCTGCCGAGGTCGACCAGCTCGTAAGGCTTGTGCGCGTCCTTCAGCGCGTCGGCCATCTTCTCGCTCTGCTGGAACGGCACCACGGTGTCGTCGCGTCCGTGGATCAGCAGGATCGGCGCATCGGCCTTGTCGGCGAACCGCCGCGGCGAGACGTCGTCGAACGTCGCGCGCGGGCCGAGCTGGGCCAGCAGCGCCCGCTTCGTCACCGTGCTCTGCCCGCTCTCGTCGTAATCGGTGCGGTACATCAGCGAGAGATCGGCGACCCCCGCGACCGAAACGGCGCAGCGGTACAGCCCGTGCTGCAAGGTCACCCCCGCGAGCGCCGCATAGCCGCCGTAGCTGGCGCCCATGATGCAGGCGCGCGAGGGATCGACGATGCCCTGCCTGGCGAGGGCTGCCAGCCCGTCGGACATGTCGGTTTCCATCTTGCGGCCCCACTGGCCGTCGCCCGCATGGACGAATTCCTCGTCGCGATTGGTCGAGCCGCGGAAATTGGGCTGGAACACCGCGTACCCGCGCGAGGCGAAAGCCTGGGCCCACCAGTCGAACGCGACCGCGTCGTAGTCGGCCGGGCCGCCGTGCGGGAACACGATCACCGGCAGGTTCTTAGGCTCCCGGCCGGGCGGCAGGGTCAGCACCCCGTCGAGGTCCAGCCCATCCGCCGCCTTGTAGGTGAAATCCGACACCGGCCCGACGGCTTCGGGCCCGATCTCCGGCCGCTCCAGCCCGAAGCCGGTGGCATGGAGCTGCGCCGCGTCGAGGTTGTACCAGCTTCCGCTGTCGCCGGTGCCGCTGGTCTGCACGAGCAGATGCTGCAAGTCGGGCGTCCAGTCCGCCAAGGTCACGTGGAGGTTCTTGAACGCCTTGGCGACTTTGTCGGCGAGTGCCTGATGGGCGGGGTCGAAGAACATCGGTTTGCCGTCGGCGCCACCTTGCAGATAGCCGATGATCCTGCCGTTGGTCGGATCGGTATAGATGCGGTCGATGTTCTCGTCGGACAGGATTTCCTTCGCTTCGCCGCTGCCATCGAGAGGGATTTCATACCACTGCTCGACACCGTCGTTGTTCTTCGCATCGTAGATCAGGCTGGTGCCGTCGTGGCCGAGCGCGACCAGGCCGGCGTCGCCTTCGGGCTGGATTCCCGATGCGATTTTCTTCCCTGTCGGTCCGGTGATCGTCCAGTTGCCGGTGGTGCGCGACATTTCCAACGTCGCCGCCACTTTGCCGTCGGCGTCGATCAGCCAGTCGCGCCAATCGTCCTCGCGCGCGGGATGGTCCACGCTCTTCACCGAATTGTCGGACAGGCGCACCGCGAACAGGCCTGGGCGGGTATGCGGCAGGTATTGTTCGCCTACGTCGGTCCGCTGGTACGAGACGCCGCCGAAATAGCCGTACCATTGCCCGTTGACCTGGCGGATGCCGTAATCGCCGAACGTGCTGGTCACGATATCGCGATTGCGGGCGAACACGACCTGCACCGGCTTCGCCGCGTCGACCGGAATGATGGTCGCGCGGAATGCCTCGAACTGGCTGGTGGTGAACTCGGGGCCGAGCTGAGTCGTCTGGCTGAGGGTCAGCAACACGCCTTCGTCGCCATACCATTGCAGACCGCGCAGCTTGATGTCGCCCAACGAAAACGCGCGCAGCAGGTTCATCGACCCATCGAGGATCAGCAGCCGCCGTTCGCCCTTGAGCACGCCGACGACCGCGATGCGCGATCCGGTCAGCGAGATCGCCGCGGTCTCGACGCGCGGCAGCTCGCCATAGGCGGTGGTCGGCGGCGGACTTTCGGCAGCCGCCATCGGAGCGGCCAGCAGCAGGCAAGCCGCGCTCGCCAGCGCGCGCAAAAGTCCCGTCGTGCGAAACATCCCCCGTCCCCCTTTTTGCGATTATGCAAAGGGCAGGGGATCGACACAATGCTTTTTCGAACCGCTCGGAGCGGCTCGGCCGCGTTCACCCGTTGCCGCGCTTGCGCCGGGTTTCCCAGCCCTTCTTCGCCGCGGCCGAGCGTTTCTCGTGCGATTGGCTGGAGCCGCTCTTGTGCCCGCCCTTGCGCGAGGCGCTGTGGTTTTCCTTCTTGCCGCGGCCCGAGCCGGACTTCTTGCCGCCGCCGGATTCCTTGTTCACCGTCGCCCACGCGCGCCGCTCGGCTTCCTTCTTCGAGGTGCCGCGCTTTTCGTAGCCTTCCTCGATGTGCTCGGCCTTGCGCTTCTGCTTGTCGGTGTAACTGCTCTTGTCGCCACGGGGCATCGCTCGCGCTCCTTCTGCTCGATCCTCCCGCGTTGCCCCTGAATTGCGTGATCGCGCATTCGGTTCCCCCGCATTTGCATTTGGCCCGGCCGTCTCTAAATGCCGCCGGACGATGGCGCGTCCGAAACCCTCGACCTTCGACAAGACAAAGACCGTCGCCGAGAACCGGCGCGCGCGGTTCGAATACTTCATCGAGGAAACCTTCGAGGCCGGCATCGCGCTCACCGGCACCGAAGTGAAGAGCCTGCGCTTCGGCGAAGGCTCGATCGCCGAGAGCTACGCCGAAGTGCGCGACGGCGAGGCTTGGCTGGTCAACGCCAACATCCCCGAGTTCAGCCACGGCAACCGCTTCAACCACGAGCCCAAGCGGCCGCGCAAGCTGCTGCTCCATGCGCGCGAGATCGAGAAGCTCCTCGGCGCGGTTGAGCGCAAGGGCATGACGATGGTGCCGCTGTCGGTCTATTTCAACGCGCGCGGGCGGGCCAAGGTCGAGCTGGCGCTCGCCAAGGGCAAGCAGGCGCACGACAAGCGCCAGACGATCAAGGACCGCGACTGGCAGCGCGACAAGGCGCGGCTGATGCGCGAGCGCGGGTAGCATTCGCCATTGCCGCGCCGTCCAACAAGACCGATAGCGGGCGGATGATCGGCGCGCTCGACACGGCCTCGCGCAAGCTCGGCGAACTCGCCGCCGTCGCCGGCGCGCTGGTGGTCAGCGTCGCGCTGGTGTGGCTGGTGACGCGCGCCGAAGTGGTCGTTGCGACGTATGCCGGCGGGCTCGCGGTGCTGGGGACCCTGGCGTTCTTGCTCGCGAAGAGCCAGCCGGCGCGGCCCGCGGAAATCGCCACTTTGCCCGACTGGTCGGTGACGGTTGCAGCGATCGAGCAGCCTGGCCCAGACGGCGGGTTGGCGATCGCCATCACCGACCGCGCGAACCGGCTGGCCTGTGCGAACTCCGAATTCGCCGACGCGTTCGGCATCGCCAAGGCGCCGCCGGGGCTGGCGGTGGGCGAGGGCTCCGAGGAAATGCTTGCCGGCGCAGCCCGCGCGGCATGGCGCGACGGCGCGGCCGCGCTGGAATTGCTCGAGACCGGCGGCACGCGGTGGGACGTGGCGGTCACGCGGGCGGGGCGGGCGGACGACCATCTGATCTGGCGCTTCGCCCGCCGGATCGAGAGCGATCCCCTGGCCGAGCTCGACAGCCGTCTTGCGGGCCCGATCGGGCGGGTCCTGTCCGCCGCGGGGATAGAGGCGGCGATCGTCGGGCCGGAAGGGGTGATCCGCGCGGCGAGCGCGGGTTTCGCGATGCGCGCCGCGGGCGACCGCGCCGCCACCCTGGCCGGGCAGGATTTCGCCGCCCTGCTGCGGACCGACGACCGCGACCGGATCTTTTTTGCGCGCGAAGGCAAGAAGGGCAGCCCGCAGACTTTGGTGCATGTCCCGCTGGTCGAGCCCGAGGACGACCACCTCTCGCCCGAGCACGCGCCTTCGCTGATGCTGCTGGTCGACGCGGGCGTCGGGATCGGCGGCGGGTGGGCGAGCGAGGCGAAGACCGGCGCGCCGCAGCTGCAGGCCCTGCTCGAGCGCCTGCCGCTGGGCCTGGCGATGACCGACCGCGACGGGCATTTCCTGTTCGCGAACCCCGCCTTCCTCCGCGCCGCGGGGTTCGAGGGCAAGGCGCTGCCGCCGTATCCGTCGGACCTGGTGGTCAAGGAAGACAAAGGCGCGCTGTCCGACGCGGTGCGCCGCTATGGCCAGGGGCCGGCCTCGAGCGGCGACATGGCGGTGCGGCTGCGCGGCAGCCCCGACGAGCCGGTGCTGCTCGGGCTCGCCGGGGTGCGCGGCCTGGGTGAGCCTGCGGTGCTGCTGAGCCTGGCCGACACGACCGAGGAAGCGCGCCTGAAGCGGCAGGTCGCGCAGGCGAGCAAGATGCAGGCGGTCGGCCAGCTGGCGGGCGGCGTCGCGCACGATTTCAACAACGTGCTGACCGCGATCATCGGCTATTGCGACCTGATGCTGCTGCGCCATACGCCCGGCGACAGCGACTACGACGACATCCAGCAGATCCGCGCGAATTCCAACCGCGCGGCGAGCCTGACGCGGCAACTGCTCGCGTTCTCGCGCCAGCAGACCTTGCGCCCGCAAGTGATCCAGTTGCCTGACGTGATTTCCGAGGCGAGCCAGCTGCTCAAGCGGCTGATCGGCGAGAAGATCGAGTTCCGCATCAACCACGACCGCAACCTGGGCGCGGTGCGGGCCGATCCGCAGCAGCTCGAGCAGGTGATCATCAACCTCGGCGTCAACGCGCGCGACGCGATCCAGGCCAAGCGCGGGGGCGGGAAAGGCCGCCTGACGATGGTCACCCGCCGGGTGACCGCGGCCGACGTGCGGCGGATGAAAAGCGACGTGGTGCCGATCGGCGACTACACCGTGCTGATCGTCGAGGACACCGGCGGCGGCATTCCGCCCGAGCACCTGACCAAGATCTTCGAGCCGTTCTTCACCACCAAGGAAATGGGCAAGGGCACCGGCCTTGGCCTCTCGACCGTCTACGGCATCGTCAAGCAGTCGGGCGGGTTCATTTTCGTCGACAACGTGGCGGGCGAGGACGGCCGGCCGCGCGGGGCGCGCTTCACGATCTACCTGCCGGTCCACCATGCGGCAGAGCCCAAGGCAGGCCAGGCCGCGCCCGAGCCCGCGAGCAAATGGTCGGGCGGCGGCCGCATCCTGCTGGTCGAGGACGAGGATACTGTCCGCGCGGTCGCCGAGCGCGCGCTGACCCGCGCCGGCTACCAGGTCGACACCGCCCGCGACGGCGAGGAGGGGGTCGAGAAAGTCAAGCAGGGCGGCGAATACGACCTGGTGGTGAGCGACGTGGTGATGCCGGTGATGGACGGTCCGGCGATGGCCCGCGCGCTGCGCCGGCTGGCGCCGGGACTGCCGGTGCTGTTCATGTCCGGCTACGCCGAAGAGCAGCTCAGGAACGAGATCGACATCGAGCACATGCACTTCATCGCCAAGCCGTTCTCGGTTCAGCAGATCAGCGAGAAAGTCGGGGGCATTCTGGGCGCGCCGCGGCGCTGACCTAGCCGCGCGGATTGTTCGCGCGCCCGGTCCGATTTACACCCGACCTGCACAGTTGGGGGGAAAGACGATGCCGCCTGCGCGCGATCGGGCGGGGTTGACGGTTACGAGAAATTATTTTTGTTCCACACTTGTTCTACGGGAACAAATGGAATACACCGGCGCTCTGTTGACCTTTCCGGTCGGCACGGGCAAGCGACGGAGACCGTTCATGGCGACGAATTTGAAGCTGGTGGCAAAGGAACAGGATTTGGACCGTCAGAAGGCGCTCGACGCCGCGCTCGCGCAGATCGACCGCGCTTTCGGCAAGGGCTCGGCGATGAAGCTGGGCAGCCGCGAGGCGATGGAGGTGGAAGCGATCTCGACCGGCTCGCTGGGGCTCGACATCGCGCTCGGGATCGGCGGGTTGCCGCGCGGGCGGGTGGTCGAGATCTACGGCCCGGAAAGCTCGGGCAAGACCACGCTCGCGTTGCACGCGATCGCCGAGGCGCAGAAGACCGGCGGCACCGCCGCGTTCGTCGATGCCGAGCATGCGCTCGACCCGGTCTATGCCAAGAAGCTCGGGGTCGACATCGACGAGCTGATCGTGTCGCAGCCCGACACCGGCGAGCAGGCGCTCGAGATCGTCGACACGCTGGTGCGCTCGAACGCGATCGACGTGCTGGTGGTCGATTCGGTCGCCGCGCTGGTTCCCCGCGCCGAGATCGAGGGTGAGATGGGCGACAGCCACGTCGGCCTGCAGGCTCGCCTGATGAGCCAGGCGCTGCGCAAGCTCACCGGCTCGATCAGCCGCTCGCGCTGCCTCGTGATCTTCATCAACCAGGTGCGGATGAAGATCGGCGTGATGTACGGCAATCCGGAGACCACTACCGGCGGCAATGCGCTGAAGTTCTACGCCTCGGTCCGGCTCGACATCCGCCGCACCGGGCAGATCAAGGAGCGTGACGAGATCGTCGGCAACGCCACGCGGGTGAAAGTGGTGAAGAACAAGGTCGCCCCGCCGTTCAAGCAGGTCGAGTTCGACATCATGTACGGCGAAGGCGTGTCCAAGGTCGGCGAGATCCTCGATCTCGGCGTGAAGGCCGGGCTGGTCGAGAAATCGGGCGCCTGGTTCAGCTACGACAGCGTCCGCATCGGCCAGGGGCGTGAGAACTCCAAGCAGTACCTGAAGGACAATCCCGAGATTTGCGACCGGTTGGAAGCCGCCATTCGCGGCCGCACCGACCAGGTTGCCGAGGAGATGATGACGGGGCCGGACGCGGACCCCGAAGACTGATCCTCAAGAAGCGCGGCCATTTTTCGGCGGCGCTTGCGAAAATAGGGCCGACGCTTGACCTTTGGGCACGCGTCGGCCTTTTCGCATGGGACGGATGGCGGTAAGGCGGGGAGGGGCGCGCGAACGGCACGATGATCGGGGAGGCCGCGCATGACGGGAACGATGGAATGGACGGGCCGGGCCGGCAACAGCTGGGCGGCCGAATGGCGCCGCACCGACCGCAGCTTCGGCGGTTTGACCGAGCGGCTGCTGCAGCGCAGCCGCGAGTTCTCGTTCGCGTCGGTGCTCGACATCGGCTGCGGTGCGGGTGAGCTCTCGCTCGCGGTCGCGCGCGGCCGGCCGCACGCGCGGGTGATCGGCGTCGACATTTCGCCGCCGCTCGTCTCGGCCGCACGCGAGCGCGCGACGAACCTGCTCAACGTCGGCTTCGAGCTTGCCGATGCGGCCGAGTGGAACCCCCCGCCCGATTTCTCGCCGGAGCTGCTGATCTCGCGTCACGGGGTGATGTTCTTCGACGATCCGACTGCCGCGTTCGCCCATCTCGCGCAGATTTCGGCGCCGGGTGCCGGGCTGCTGTTCTCATGCTTTCGCGCTCCGGCGGAGAACGAGATCTTCACCGGCATCGGCAAGCTGCTTCCGTCGCCCCCATCGCCGCCCGATCCACACGCGCCCGGCCCGCTGGCGTTCGCCGACGCCGAGCGGGTGCGCCGGATTCTCGGCGATGCGGGCTGGACCCACGTCGGCTTCGAGCCGTTCGATTTCGCGATGGTCGCGGGCGTGGGCCAGAACGCGGTCGACGATGCAATCGACTATTTCAAACTCATCGGCCCGGCCGCCGCCGCGATGGCGGAAATGCCCGAAGACCGACGCGAGGACGTTCTCGTCAGGCTGCGTAGCTATCTTCGGGAAAAGGAAATCGACGGGATCGTCGCGCTGCGGGCGGCGACGTGGCTCGTCACCGCCCGCCGCGCCTGAGGAACCGGCGCGCGCATGGCGGATTTCCGCACCATGACCGCCGCCCCGCTTCCGGTGATCGTCAACACGTCGGGCGGCACGGCCCGGCGCGCGGGCGACGAGCTTGCCGACATGCTCAAGACCGCATTTCGCGACGCGGGCCGCGAGATCGTCCTCGAGCTGGTCGAAGGCCGCGATATTCCCGCCGCGCTCGAGCGTCACGCCGATGCGCCGCGCGTGGCGGTGGGCGGCGGCGATGGAACCCTCGGCGGAGCGGCCGGCGCGATTGCGCGGCGCGGGGGGGAACTGGCGGTACTGCCGCTCGGCACGCGCAACCATTTCGCCGGCCAGCTCGGCGTCCCGGCCGATCTTCCGGCCGCGGCGAAGCTGGCGGCGCACGGGCGCGCGCGTGCGGCCGATCTCGGCGAGGCCAACGGCCGGACGTTCATCAACAACTTCTCGGTCGGCGCCTATGTCGACCTTGTCCGCGCGCGCGAGCACTCGCGGCTGCCCAAGTTGCTGGCCACCGTCCCCGCCACGTGGCGGACCTTGCGCAAGCTGCGCTCGCGCCCGTTCGAGCTGGAGGTCGACGGCGCGCGCCGCACGATCGAGACCCCGCTGCTGTTCGTCGGCAACAACCGCTACAAAGTGCGCGACGGCCGCCCCGGCGAGCGCGAGGCGCTCGATGACGGGCTGCTCGATTGCTACGCGGTCGCGTCGCTGTCGCGCGCCGCGCTGATCGCCACCGCCTTGCGCACTTTGATCGCCCGGCCGCGCATGCATCGCGATTTCGTGCTCGATTGCACCGCTACCGAATTGCGGATCGAGGGGCCGGGCCATGCGCTCGACGCGGCGCTCGACGGCGAACGCGTCCGCTTCGATCTGCCGCTCGCGATCCGCATCTGCCCGCGTGCGCTCTCGGTGGTTGCTCCGCCCAGCGATTGATCGCGTGCGTCGCTCGCTCTGTCCGACTCAATCCGCTTGTCGCGGGGCCCCTCGCGCCCTAATTCGCCCCCATGCAATCGACCAACGACATCCGCCGGACCTTCCTCGACTATTTCGCGGCCAACGGGCACCTGGTTGCGCCGTCGGCCCCGCTCGTGCCGTACAACGATCCGACGCTGATGTTCGTCAACGCGGGGATGGTGCCGTTCAAGAACGTGTTCACCGGGCTCGAGACCCCGCCTGCGCCGCGCGCGACCTCCAGCCAGAAATGCGTGCGCGCCGGGGGCAAGCACAACGATCTCGACAACGTCGGCTACACCGCGCGGCACCTCACGTTCTTCGAGATGCTCGGCAACTTCTCGTTCGGCGACTATTTCAAGGAGCGCGCGATCGAGCTCGCCTGGGGGTTGGTGACGCGCGAATACGGGCTTGACCCCGAACGCCTGACTGTCACCGTCTACCACACCGACGACGAAGCGTTCGGCCTGTGGAAGAAGATCGCCGGCCTGCCCGAAAGCCGGATCATCCGCATCGCCACCAAGGATAACTTCTGGGCGATGGGCGCGGACGGGCCGTGCGGCCCGTGCTCGGAGATCTTCTGGGACTTCGGCCCCGAGATCGCCGGCGGTCCGCCGGGCTCGCCGGACGAGGACGGCGATCGCTTCGTCGAGATCTGGAACCTGGTGTTCATGCAATACGTGCAGCAGCAGGACGAGATCGTCGGCGACCTGCCGCGCCCGAGCATCGACACGGGCATGGGGCTCGAACGGATCAGCTCGGTGCTGCAGGGCGTGCATTCGGTGTTCGAGACCGACACCTTCAAGGCGCTGATCGCCCAATCCGAGGAACTCACCGGCGTCAAGGCCGAGGGCGCCCAGCAGGCCAGCCACCGGGTGATCGCCGATCACTTGCGCTCGACCGGCTTCCTGCTGGCCGACGGGGTGCTGCCGTCGAACGAAGGGCGCGGCTACGTGCTGCGGCGGATCATGCGCCGCGCGATGCGCCATGCGCACCTGCTTGGCGCGGACCGGCCGCTGATGCACCGGCTGGTGCCGCAACTGGTCGCCGAGATGGGCCAGGCCTATCCCGAGCTCGGCCGCGCGCAGCCGCTGATCGAGGAAGTGCTCGAGCGCGAGGAGACCCGCTTCCGCCAGACGCTCGACAAGGGCCTCAAGCTGCTCGACGAAGCGACCGGCGCGATGGGCGAGGGCGACGAACTGCCCGGCGAAACCGCGTTCAAGCTCTACGACACCTATGGCTTTCCTTACGATCTTACCGAGGACGCGCTGCGCAGCCGCGGGATCGGCGTCGACAAGGACGGGTTCGATGCCGCGATGGCCCGCCAGAAGACAGCCGCGCGTGCCGCGTGGAAGGGCTCGGGCGCCGCGGCGGACCAGGAGCTGTGGTTCGACATCGCCGAGCGCGAGGGCGCGAGCGAGTTCACCGGCTACACCTCGACCGAAGGCGAAGGCCGGGTGGTCGCGCTGGTGGTGGACGGCAACGAAGTCCAGTCCGCCGGCGCTGGCGCCGAAGTGACCGTCCTCACCAACCAGACCCCGTTCTACGGCGAAAGCGGCGGGCAGGTGGGCGATGCCGGCACGATTTCGAGCGGCACGGGCCTGACAATCGCGGTTGCCGATACCTCCAAGCCGCTCGGGCGGTTGCACGCGATGCGCGGCAAAATCGAGCAGGGCTCGATCGCCGTCGGCGAAACGGTGCACCTGTCGGTCGACGTTGCGCGGCGCGATGCGGTGCGCGCGAACCATTCGGCGACCCACCTGCTGCACGCGGCGCTGCGCCATCACCTCGGCGAGCACGTGACCCAGAAGGGCTCGCTGGTCGCGGAAGACCGCCTGCGGTTCGACTTCTCGCACCCCAAGCCGTTGACGCCCGAAGAGATCGCCGCGATCGAGGCCGAAGTGAACGCCGAGATCCGCCACAACGAGGCTGTCACCACCCGCCTGATGAGCCCCGACGAAGCCATCGCTGCCGGCGCGATGGCGCTGTTCGGCGAAAAATATGGCGAGGAAGTGCGCGTGCTGTCGATGGGCCGCGCAGACTTCGGCGGCTCGGGCCGCAACTACTCGGTCGAGCTGTGCGGCGGCACCCACGTGCGCGCTACCGGCGACATCGGCATCTTCCGCATCGTTTCCGAAAGTGCGGTATCGTCGGGCGTGCGCCGGATCGAGGCGCTGACCGGCGAGGGCGCGCGCCAGTGGCTGGTGCGCCGCGAGGACGAGCTCAAGGCGGTGGCGGGCGCTCTAAGGACGTCGCCCGATGAGGTCGAAGCACGGGTCGCCGCGCTGATCGAGGAGCGCAAGCGGCTCGAACGCGATCTTGCCGAGGCGAAGAAGGCGCTCGCGCTCGGCGGCGGCGGCGGGGCTGCCGCCCAAGGCCCGGCGGACGAGGAAATTGGCGGCGTGAAGTTCTCCGGCCAGGTTATCGAGGGCCTCGAAGCCAAGGAACTGCGCGGGCTGCTCGACGAGGCCAAGAAACGCATGGGCTCGGGCATCGCAGCGATCGCCGCGGTCAACGATGGGCGCGCAGCGTTTGCCGTCGGCGTGACCGACGACCTCACCGCCAAGTTCGACGCGGTCAAGCTGGTCCAGGCCGGCGTGGCCGCGCTCGGCGGCAAAGGGGGCGGCGGGCGGCCCGACATGGCGCAAGGCGGGGGGCCGGACGGCGCGAAGGCCGGCGAGGCGATCGGGGCGGTGAAGGCCGCGCTCGCCGGCGAGACGGTCGCCTGACCCCTAGCGGTGGCGCCCGCCGCGGTGCGGCCCGGCTCCGCCGACGCCGGCACCGGTTTCCGCGCCGCGCGGGGTCGCGGGTTCGGGCGAGTTGCGGTCGCTGAGACCGGAACTCTTGATCGAGCCGTATTGCTCGTCGGTCTGCTGCTGCGGCTTCATCGCGGAATTCGCGCCCTTCGGTTGGTTGCCGTCTTTCATCGGAACTCTCCTTTCGCGGATTCCAACGCGCGGCACCGGCGATCGGTCCGCCCGGCTCAGCTGTCCGCCGCGCCTGTGCGCAGCTTGGGCTTGTGAGTGAGCGCGGCGTCGTGCTGGATCTGGGCGCGGAACTCGTCGCGCTTTTCATGGATCGAGGCGATCACCGGGCCCATCGCGACGCCGAGGTCGACCAGCACCGCTTCCGATAGCTGGAGCGAGCTTTCGAGCGCTTCGGGCACCGCCAGGCTCGCGCCGGCGCGATAGAGCCGCGCGGCATGTTCGGCGTCCCGCGCGCGGGCGATGATCGGCAGCGTAGGATGCTCGGCGCGCAATTTGCGCACCAGCCGCTGCGCGAGCACCGGCTGGTCCATCGTCAGCACCACTGCCGGCGCGCGGTCGATGCCGAGCTGGCGCAGCGCGTGCCCGCGGGTGCCGTCGCCGAACGTCGCGCGATAGCCCGCCTGGCGAGCCTGCCTGATGATGTCTGGATCGCCGTCCACCCCCACGTAAGGCTTGCCGTGCGCCGCCAGCATGTCGGCCACCAGCCGGCCGACGCGGCCGAAGCCGACGACGATCACCGGCGGGTCGCCCGCCTCGCCGTCCGGCTCGTCCAACGGCGGCGCGGGCTCGGCGCGGCGCCCGGCGAAGCGACCGAGCCAGGCGAGCAGCGGCGTCACCGTAAGCCCGATCGCGGTGACGATCTGCCAGAACTGCGCCGCCTCGGCGCTGATCAGGTTCACGCTGACCGCGGTGGCGAGCACGATCAGCGTGGTTTCGGACGGGCTCGCCATCAGGATCCCGGCTTCGGCCGACAGGCCGATGCGCGCTCCCATGGCTCGCAGCAGCACTGCGGTGACCGCCGCCTTGATCGCCAGCACCACCACCAGCCCGAGCACGATCGCGCCGAGCCGCTGCCAGATCAACGCGAGGTCGATCTCCATCCCGACGGTGATCAGGAACACGCCGAGCGCGAGGCCGGTGAACGGCTCGGTGATGTGCCCCACCTCGACATGGTATTCGGTCTCGGCGATCAGCAGGCCCGCGATCAGCGCACCGACGATCGGCGAAAGGCCCACGGCGGTGGTGATCAGGCTTGCTCCGATCACCACCAGCAGGCTCGCGGCGAGGAAAGTCTCGGGGCTCTTGGTCCGCGCGGCCTGCGCGAACAGGCGCGGCAGCACCAGCCGCCCGAGCGCCAGCAGCAACACGATCACCAGCGCGCCGAGGCCGAGCGTGCGCAGCAGGTCTCCAGCGCCTTGCGCGTCGCCCCCGCGGCCCATCGCGCCGAGCAGGAACACGATCGGCACCAGCGCGATGTCCTCGAACAATAGCATCGCCAGTGCGGCGCGCCCCACCGGGCTCGTCGGGTCGGTGATCCGCAGCACCAGCGCGGTGGAGGAAAGCGCGAGCGCCAGGCCCAGCGCCAGCGCGGTCGCGCCCGAATTGCCGAGCAGCACCAGGCCGCCGGCGACCAGCAGCGCGCTGACCACCAGCTCCAGCGGGCCGAGCCCGAACACCAGCTTGCGCATCCGCCAGAGCCGGTCGAACGACAGCTCGAGCCCGATCGCGAACAGCAGGAACACGATCCCGAATTCGGCGAACGGCCGCAGGATCGCCGGATCGGAGATGGAAAACCGGCTCAGCCACGGGTATTGCGGCACCAGGGCACCGAGGCCGTAAGGCCCGACCGCGAGGCCGACGAGAATGAAGCCGATCACCGGCGTGATGCGAAAGCGCGCGAACAGCGGAATGACGATCCCGGCCGCGCCGAGGATCACCAGCGCGTCCGACAGGGAGGGGGAGATTTCCGCGGCCATGACGCTCCATCGATTGCTGCACCGCAGTATGACCATGCCCACATGAGCAAGACAACCGCCGATGTGATCGTGGTGGGCGGTGGGCCGGCCGGAATGATGGCCGGGATGCTGCTCGCCCGGGCCGGAGTCGACGTGCTGGTGCTCGAAAAGCACAAGGACTTCTTCCGCGATTTCCGCGGCGACACCGTGCATCCCTCGACGATGGAAGTGCTGAGCGAGCTCGGCATGCTCGAGCGGTTCCTCGCGCGGCCGCACGACCGGCTCGACAGCGCGCAGATCAGGATCGCCGGCAAGGACTACACGGTCGGCGACCTGTCGCACCTCGACACCCCCGCGCCATTCATCGCGATGATGCCGCAGTGGGACTTCCTCGACTTCATCCGCGACGAAGCGGCGGCGTTTCCGGCGTTCGCGCTGGAGATGGAGGCCGAGGCCGGCGGTGTTGTCGAAGAGGGCGGCCGCATCGTCGGCGTGACGCTGAAAGACGGCCGCACGCTGCGTGCCCGTAAGCTGGTGCTGATGACCGACGGCCGCTCGTCGCTGGTGCGCGAACGGGGCATGCTGCCGGTCACGCAGATCGGCGCGCCGATGGACGTGCTGTGGTTTCGGTTGCCCAAGCCGGGCAATGCGGGCGAGAAATTGCGCGGCGCGCTCGATACCGGGCGGATGGTCGTGCTGATCGACCGACGCACGTACTGGCAGACCGCATTCGTCATTCCCAAGGGCGCGGAAGCCGAAGTACGCGGCAAGGGGGTCGAGTGGGTCGTCGAGCAGGTGCGCGCCGCGTTTCCCGACCTGACGTTCGCGGGCGAGGATATGCCGCAATCGCCCGACGACCTGCACCTGCTCTCGGTCGCGCTCGACCGGCTCGACCGCTGGCACCGGCCGGGCCTGCTCGCGATCGGCGACGCGGCGCATGCGATGAGCCCGATCGGCGGGATCGGCATCAATCTGGCGGTGCAGGACGCGGTAGCGGCGGCGAACATCCTCGCCGCGCCGCTTGCTCGCGGCGGGAGCGTCGATCCGCTCTTGCACAAAGTCCAGGCGCGCCGGCTGTGGCCGACCAGGGTGATCCAGTACGGCCAGAAGGTCGCGCAGGACAACGTGATCGGCGCGGTGCTCTCGGGCAAGCCGATCACCCGCGCCCCGCTGCTGGTGCGGATGCTGGACCACGTGCCGCTGTTGCAGCGGATTCCGGGGCGGATCATCGGGCTGGGGGTACGGCGGGAGCGGGTGCGGTCGCCGGCCGCTTAAGCCCTCTCCCTTTAAGGGGAGAGGGTTGGGAGAGGGGGCTTGCGCGGCTTCGGCCCCTCTCAACTTCGGCTAGTACCCGCTTTCGCGGGCACAAGCCTTCGTATCTCCCCTAAAGGGGAGAGAGCATTCCAATCACGCCCACCCGGCCATCTCGGCCTCGAGGTTCTGCACGATCGCCTCGAAGAACTGCTCGGTGGTCATCCACGCCTGATCGGGGCCGATCAGCAGCGCGAGGTCTTTGGTCATCTTGCCGCTCTCGACCGTCTCGATGCAGACCTTCTCCAGCGCGTGGGCGAACTTCTCGACCTCGGGCGTGTCGTCGAACCGGCCGCGGTAGATCAGGCCGCGGGTCCAGGCGAAGATGCTGGCGATCGGGTTGGTGCTGGTCGCCTTGCCCTGCTGGTGCTGGCGGTAGTGGCGGGTGACGGTGCCGTGCGCGGCTTCAGCCTCGACGGTCTTGCCGTCCGGGGTCATCAGCACGCTCGTCATCAGGCCGAGGCTGCCGAAGCCTTGCGCGACCTGGTCGGACTGCACGTCGCCGTCGTAGTTCTTGCACGCCCACACGAACTTGCCATTCCACTTGAGCGCGGAGGCGACCATGTCGTCGATCAGGCGGTGCTGGTACTCGATTCCGGCGGCGGCGAACTTCTCCTTGAAGCCTTCGGTGTCGAACACTTGCTGGAACAGGTCCTTGAAGCGCCCGTCGTAGGCCTTGATGATCGTGTTCTTGGTCGAAAGGTACAGCGGCCAGCCGCGATCGAGCGCGTAGTTCATGCTCGCGCGGGCGAAGTCGCGGATCGAATCGTCGAGGTTGTACATCGACATCGCGACGCCGCTTGAAGGGAACTGGAACACCTCGCGGTCGATCACCTTGCCGTCGTCGCCCTCGAACACCAGCCGCAATTTGCCGGGGCCGGGGACGAGGAAGTCGGTGGCGCGGTACTGGTCGCCGTAGGCGTGGCGGCCGACCACGATCGGGTCGGTCCAGCCGGGGATCAGCCGCGGTACGTTCTGGATCACGATCGGCTCGCGGAAGATCGTGCCGCCCAGGATGTTGCGGATCGTGCCGTTGGGCGATTTGTACATCTCGTGGAGGTGGAACTCCTCGACCCGGGCCTCGTCGGGCGTGATCGTCGCGCACTTCACGCCGACGCCGTGCTCCTTGATCGCGTTGGCCGCGTCGATGGTGATCTGGTCGCGGGTCTCGTCCCGCTTCTCGATGCCGAGGTCGAAGTAGCGAAGATCGATGTCGAGATAGGGCAGGATCAGCCGCTCGCGAATCCACTGCCAGATGATCCGGGTCATTTCGTCGCCGTCGATCTCGACGACCGGGTTCTTCACCTTGATCTTGGCCATGGGGGTCCCTGTTGTGCTGGAGAGAGGGGAAGTTACCGGGGCCTCTTAGCAGCCCAAGGGCGAGGTGCAAGGAACCTCGTCATCCCAGCGAAAGCTGGGATCGCTGGCCGCCAGGTCGGACATTACCTAACGCGATCCCGGCTTTCGGCGGGATGCCGGCTGATGCAGAAAAGGCGCCGCAAGCGCGACGCCTTTTGAACCCTGTGCTTCAGATGGTGGGCGTAGCAAGGATTGAACTTGCGACCCCTACGATGTCAACATAGTGCTCTACCACTGAGCTATACGCCCGCACCATCCGCGCGCCGGACTGGCCGGCAGGCGGGCCATTTAGCGACCGCCCCCCGATGATGCAAGCCGCTGATGCAACAGGCTCGTCAGGCGGTCGCCGGGGCGCGGTCTTCGAACGCCCGCTCGACCTCCATCACCAGGTCCTTCAGGTGGAACGGCTTCGACAGCACTTTGGCGCGCGGTGCCTCCCGGCTGGCCTTCAGCGTCACCGCCGCGAAGCCGGTGATGAACATCACCTTGGTCCGCGGGCTCAATTCGGCGCAGCGCTGGGCAAGCTCGATCCCGTCCATCTCGGGCATCACGATGTCGGACAAGAGGAGGTCGAACTCGCCGGTTTCGAGCAACGGCAGCGCCGCGGTGCCGCGATCGACCGCGACGACTTCGTACCCCGCGTTTTGCAGCGCGCGCGAAAGATAGGTGCGCATCGCCTCTTCGTCTTCGGCGAGCAGGATGCGGATCATGGGGTGCCTCTGCGTTTTCCGGGAAGCCGTTCCATACTCCGAACGGCGTTAATTTTCTTATGCCGATTTGTCGTTGGCCAGCTTTGACACAGCATGCCATACACCCGGCGAGTTCAGACGAGGCCGAATGACGGGAAAGCATCCGAGCACGCGCGATTCGCGGCCCGTGGAGGGCGGTGCGATCCCCGGTGGCGCCGGGCGGCCCGCCTATGCGTTGGCTCATCGCGAGCCTTCGCCGATCCCGATCGTGATCGCCGTGCCCCATGCCGGGCGCTGCTATCCGCCCGGCCTGATCGCCGGAATGCGCAGCCCGGCGCTGGCGACGCTGAAGCTGGAGGATCGCTATGTCGATCTGATCGCGTCGGCGATCGCCGAGGAAACCGGCGCCTCGCTCCTGGTCGCGCACGCCCCTCGGGCGATGATCGACCTGAACCGCGCGCTCGAGGAGATGGATTGGACGATGCTGCGCGAAGACGCGCTCGTCGAGCGCCAGTCCGGCCGGGTCGGCCGCCGCGCGCGCAGCGGGCTCGGGCTGATCCCCCGGCGCCTGCCCGAGCTCGGCGAATTGTGGAAGCAGCGCCTCGGCCAGGCCGAGCTCGATGCACGGATCGAAGGCGTCTACCGCCCGTACCATCTCGCGCTCGGCGAGTGCCTGCAGCGCCTGCGCGAGCGGTGGGGCGCCGCGCTGCTGGTCGATCTGCATTCGATGCCCCCGCTCGCCCGGCGCGGAGCGATGGACGCCGCGCCGCAGTTCGTGGTGGGCGACCGTTTCGGCGCGGCGTGCGACGGCGCGCTGTGCGCGGCCGCCTTCGACGAGTTCGCCGCGCAGCGCCAGCGGGCGGCGCACAACCGCCCCTACGCCGGCGGCTACGTGCTCGACCGCCACGCCGCACCGCGGCGCGGGCTGCACGCGATGCAGATCGAAATCTGCCGCTCGACTTACCTCGACCATCGGCTGGCCGAGCCGGGGCCGCATATCGGGCGAGTGTCGGCAGTCCTGGTGCGGCTGATCCGCCGGCTGGCGGGGGAAGTCGCGGCGCTCGGGCGAGCGAACCAGCTGCCTCAGGCCGCCGAATAGGCTCTTGTCCCTGTTGCCGCGCTTGCGCGCTCCTCGAGCGCATTAAAAAACCACCTCGCGCACTGGGCGCGAGGTGGCCAAGGTACAGGGAGGAGGCGCGCTTTCGCGCACCTATCCTGCCGGGCCATGAGGGGAGCCGCGGCCGGACACGTCAAAGATAGTGACGCGTCCGGCAAATGCAAGCCGGGGAGAACACCGAACTCGATAGAATGGGCTTATTTCTTGCCCTTCTTGGCTTTTTCCGCCTCGGCGCCGGGCCCCTTCCCTTGGGCCGTCTGCAACGCGAAAATGACCCGCATCATATCGAGCGAGAACAGATGGGCGAAGATCAGCGGCAGCAAGCCGTTCTTGGTCCACGTTTGGAGCTGTTCGGCGCTCAGCTCGCGCAATTTCTGTTCGTTGACCATCTTGAAGCCGCGGTAGACGTAGGGCTGGGCGCCCTCCTTGGTTTCGGCCTGCTGGATCGTGACTTCGCCGTCCATCAGCAGGTCGTGCTGCTTGAGCTCCGCCACGAACGACTGGGTGCGCTGGCCGGCCAGTTCGAACTGCTCGCAGAACTGCATCACGTTGCGCACGAACTCGCCGGGCTGGTCGCCCTCGAACAGCGGGTCGCCCTGCTTGTATTCGCCGAGCACCGGCGAAGTCGGATCGAAGCACAGCGACATGTTGTCGCTATCCGGCTGGAGCTTGGCGAGAAGGAATGGATAGCGGCGGATATAGGCCGGCACATAGACGTCCGACGTGAAGCGCCCCTTGGCGTCGACGAACACGTTGATGCCTTCGTTGAGGCCGAGCAGCGCCAGCGGAACAGGATTGTCGCCGGCCGAGAAAATGATCGGATAATGGCGCTGGGCGGGCACGAATTCGTCGACCGTGACCGGCACCGCGTGTTGTCCGGCCAGCCATTCCGCGGTGTCGGCGGACTTGCTGCGCCAGGTGCCGTGATCGCGCGTGTTGAGCGGCATCAGGTCGTTGTAGAACAAAGGCAGGTTGTTGCTCGGCGCGCTGGCCATGGAAATCCCTCTCCGAAGTCTCGATTGCAAGCGCGCGGTCCCCCGCGCGTTCGAAGCGGGCGCTTTAAGGCCTGTCCCACCCCGGCGCAAGCGGCACGAGCTTGCCCGGATTGAGCAGGCCGTGGGGGTCGAGCGCCTGCTTCACCGCGCGCATCATTCCCAACGCCACCGGGTCGCCCAGCCGGCCGAGTTCGTCGCGCTTCAACTGCCCGATGCCGTGCTCGGCGCTGATCGACCCGCCCCATTGGGTCACCAGGTCGTGGACGAACGTGCTGATCGCCTTGCCTTCGCCCGCTTCCCATTTGCCGCGCTCGGCGCTGGTCGGGGCGAGCACGTGATAATGGACGTTGCCGTCGCCGAGGTGGCCGAAGGCGACCGCAGTGGTCCCGGGAAACCGCTGCTCGACCTGCGGCAGGGTTTGCTCGATGAACCCGGCCATCCGTTCCACCGGCACCGAGATGTCGTGCTGCATCGCCGGCCCCAGCTCGCGCTCGGCCGGGGCGATCGAATCGCGCAGGCGCCAGAAGTCCTCGGCCTGGCGCTCGTTGGCGGCGATCGTCGCGTCCTCGATCAGCCCGCGCTCGTGCGCCTCGACCAGCAGCGCCTCGGCAAGGGCCGGCAGCCGCTCGACCTGCTGTTCGTCGCCGACCAGCTCGATCAGGGCGTGCCATGCGTGATCGCCCGCCAGCGGAGAGCGCCCGCCAGGCAGATGCGCGAGCACCGCGGACAAGCTGTGCGCGGGGATCACCTCGAAGCCTTCGAGCGTGTCGCCCGCGATGCGTTCGGCCAGCAGCAGCAGCTCGCGCGCCGCCGCGATCGACCCGAGCCCCACCCACGCCACGCTGCGGCCGGCGATCTGCGGCAGCAGCCGGAGAGTCGCCGCGGTGACGATGCCGAGAGTGCCTTCGGAACCGATCAGCAGCTGCTTGAGATCGAAGCCACGGTTGTCCTTCTTGAGCGGGATCAGGCTGTCGAAAACGCCGCCGTCGGCGAGGACCGCCTGGAGCCCGAGCACTTGCGCGCGCATCGAGCCGTGGCGCAGCACCTGGGTCCCGCCGGCGTTGGTCGAGATCAGCCCGCCGACCGTCGCCGAGCCTTTGCCGCCAAGGGTGAGGGGAAAGCGCATCCCCTGCGCTTCCACGGCTTCGTGCAGCGATTGGAGGATCACCCCGGCTTCGCAGGTCACCTGGCGAGCCTCGGCATCGACGTTGCGGATCGCGTTCATCCGCCGCAGCGACAGCACGATCTCGCGGCCGCTTTGATCGGGCGTCGCACCGCCGGACATCCCGCTGTTGCCCCCTTGCGGCACGATCGCGATGCCGTGTGCGGCGCACAGCCGGACCAGCCCGGCGACTTCCTCGGTCGAAGCGGGCGAAGCCAACGCCAGTGCAGCGCCGGTGAAGCGGCCGCGCCAATCGGTCAGCCACGGCTCCATCAGCTCGGGATCGCGGGTGAAGCCGCGCGGGCCAAGCAGCCCGGCGGCTTGCTCGATAAAGGTTTCGGGGCTTTCCATCGCCCGCGCCTATGGCACACAAGCGGCGTCGCTCGCCAGCCCGGACGAGAGGCGGGGCGTGCGGCCACCCCCGGCTTGCAACTCCACTTCAGTGGGTTAAGCCGGTATTCAAGCTGTGGCCCTATGGAGGCGGGCTTGCCGGGAAGCACGGGGCCCCCGGCTGACGGATGCATGGATGCACACATTCACCGCCTGGCTTGCGCCCATCGCCTTGCTGCTGCCGAACGCGGCGGCGAGCGAGCGTGCGGCGCTGACGCCCGACGGCGAGCAGGCGAGCGCCCCGGCGGGGCTGGATCCCGCCCGGCAACAACCGTTCGCGACGTTCTTCGATTCCTACCGGACGCCCTCGCAGGGCCAGGTCCGTGTCACCCAACGGGTTACCATTCGGATCACCGCACATCGCCAGGAAGCCGCGCAGAACCTTTCCGCCGAACTCCCGCGCCCGCCGCTGCGGACTCGCCTCGAAGAGCACAAGATGGGCAAGTGCGTGGCGATCGGCGATATCGCCGCGGTCGATCCGGGCCCGGAAAACCGGCTGATCTTCTACATGCGCGACCGGACGCTCGTCAGCGCGGCGCTGGACAAGGAATGCAGCGCCCGCGAATTCTATTCCGGCTTTTATGTCGAGCGCACCGGCGACGGAAAGCTGTGCGTGAAGCGCGACAAGCTCCAATCGCGCGCGGGCGCGAGCTGCGAGCTCAAGCGATTGTCGCGCCTGGTCGCGGTGCAGGGCTGACGGCGATTGATCCCCGCCGCGCCCCGGGCACTTCCTTGACTTTTGTCCGTTCATGCGCCTAGGGCGCGCGCTCGCGCGTCGTCGCGCTTGGCAAGGACCATTTGGTCTCTGTCCCCACCCGGATCTTACGCTTTATGAAGTTTGCCGATCTCGGCCTGTCTGACGGACTGCTCAAGGCGGTAGAGGCCGCCGGATACGAGACGCCTACGCCGATCCAGGCGCAGGCGATTCCCTCGGTGCTGATGATGCGTGACCTGATCGGCATCGCCCAGACCGGCACCGGCAAGACCGCGAGCTTCGTACTGCCGATGATCGACATCCTCGACCACGGCCGGCGCCGGGCGCGCATGCCGCGTTCTTTGATCCTCGAGCCGACCCGCGAGCTCGCCGCCCAGGTGGCCGAGAACTTCGAGAAGTACGGTCGCAACGCCGATCTCAAGATGGCGCTGCTGATCGGCGGGGTGCAGATGGGCGACCAGGTCAAGGCGCTCGACGAAGGCGTCGACGTGTTGATCGCCACGCCCGGCCGGCTGATGGACCTGTTCGAGCGCGGCAAGATCCTGCTCACCGGGTGCAACCTGCTGGTGATCGACGAAGCCGACCGGATGCTCGACATGGGCTTCATCCCGGATATCGAGACGATCTGCTCGAAGTTGCCGGCAAACCGGCAGACGCTGCTGTTCTCGGCAACGATGCCGCCGCCGATCAAGAAGCTGGCGGACAAGTTTCTCACCAACCCGAAGTCGATCGAGGTCGCCCGGCCGGCAACCGCGGCAACCAACATCGCGCAGCACAAGGTCCTGGTTTCCTCGCGCCAGAAACGCGAGGTGCTGCTCGACCTGTTGCACACCGACGATGTGCGCACCGCGATCATCTTCGCGAACCGCAAGACCACCGTACGCGATCTCGCCAAGAGCCTGAAGCGCGAGCGCTTTGCGGTCGGCGAGATCCACGGGGACATGGACCAGGCGTCGCGCAACGCCGAGCTTCAGCGCTTCAAGGACGGCACGATCAACATCCTGTGCGCGTCCGACGTCGCGGCGCGCGGCCTCGACATCAAGGGCGTCAGCCACGTGTTCAACTACGACACGCCATGGCACCCAGACGATTACGTCCACCGCATCGGCCGCACCGGCCGCGCCGGCGCCACTGGCCGTGCGTTCACCCTGGTCACGCCGGAAGACGCCGAGGCGATCGCGAACATCGAGAAGCTCACCGGCATGGAAATCCCGACGCTCGACCGGTCGGGCGGGAAAGGTGAAGCGCCGAAACCCGAAAAGAAGGCAGAGAAGGCTCGCAAAGACGAGCCTCGTCGCGCGCAAAAGCGCGACACGCCCAAGCCGGAAAAGCGCCGCGAACATCGCAAGCCGGAGCCGATGGACGAAGCCGACGACGACGGCTGGAATGGCCCGGTGCCGAGCTTCCTGAGTCTTTCGGCGGACTGACCAGGCGGCTAAGCCGCTAAAGATTTTTCTCGTTATCGCCGCCCTTGCGACCGGTGCGATCGCGCGCATCGCCGTGGTTCGGATCGCGCGATTCGTCCTTCTGGCGCTGCATGTTCGGGTTGCTGCTGCCGTGCTGCTCCTTGCGGCCCATCGTATTGCCGGTGTGCTGGGTCATCGGTTCTCTCCTTCGCGAAGAGAACGGGTCAACGAAGCGAGGTTTCCCGGCCCTTCCCGTCGCGCAGCGATAGGCAGGGTCGAGGCGTCAAACCGGCTGGACGAAGCTGTCGATCACGCGTTTGCGGCCGCTGGTGTCGAATTCGATCTCCAGCTTGTTGCCGTCTTGGCCGACCACTTCGCCATAACCGAACTTATCGTGAAACACGCGCGCGCCGATCGCGATGTCGCCGCGCGGCTTGGCGGCGTAGCTTGCCGCGCTGCGGCCGGGCTCGGCGAGACGCTTGGGGGTGGTGTCGTAGCCGGTGGAGAGCGCCCGCTGCCATCCCGGCCCGCGGTTCTGCGCGCGTTGCGGCCGGTCGCGCGCGAGGTGCGCGAACGGGTCGTCGCGCTCGCTCCAGTTGGCGCGCCAGAGCGAGGCTCCACCGGTAAGGGTGGTCTCCTCCTCGATGTGCGCCTTGGGCAGTTCGGCGATGAAGCGCGACGGGATCGAGCTGGTCCACTGGCCGTAGATCCGCCGGTTGGAGGCATGCAGAATCGTGCAGCGCCGCCGCGCGCGGGTGATCGCGACGTAGGCGAGGCGGCGTTCTTCCTCGAGGCTCGCGAGCCCTCCTTCGTCGAGCGCGCGCTGCGAAGGGAACACGCCTTCCTCCCAGCCCGGCAGGAACACGTTCTCGAACTCGAGCCCCTTGGCGGCGTGGATCGTCATGATGGTGACTTTCTCGCCGTCATCCGCCGCATCGTTCTCCATGATCAGGCTGACGTGCTCGAGGAAATCGCCGAGCGTCTCGTATTCCTCCATCGCGCGGCCGAGCTCGGTCAGGTTGTCGAGCCGGCCTGCCGATTCCGCGCTGCGTTCGGCCTTGAGCATCGCGGTGTAGCCGGTCTCTTCGAGCACCGTGCGCAGCAGCTCGGCGGGTGAGACTTTGTCCGCCATCTCGCGCCAGTGCAGGAAATTCCGCATCAGCGCGGCGATGGTGCCGGCGGCGCGCTTGGGCAATTCGTCGCTGTCGGCAAGCTGGAGTGACGCGGCGGCGAGCGGCAGCCCGGTGGCGCGCGCATGGCGGTGCATCGCTTCGAGCGTCTTCGCGCCCAGGCCGCGCTTGGGCTGGTTGTAGATCCGCTCGAACGCGAGGTCGTCCTGCGGCTGCGCGATCACCCGCAGGTAGGCGAGGGCGTCGCGGATTTCGGCGCGCTCGTAGAACCGGAAGCCGCCGACGATCCGGTAGTTGAGCCCGATCTGGATGAAGCGGTCCTCGAACTCGCGGGTCTGGTATTGCGCGCGCACCAGGATCGCGACGCCTTCCATCGACGCGCCTTCGCGCTCGAGCCGCTCGATCTCCTCGCCGACCCGGCGCGCTTCCTCGGGCCCGTCCCACACGCCGATCACGCGGACTTTGTCGCCGCCGTTGCGCTCGGTCCATAAAGTCTTCCCGAGCCGCTCGCTGTTGGTCGCGATCAGGCCAGAGGCGGCTCCGAGAATATCGGGCGTCGAGCGGTAGTTCTGCTCCAGCCGGATCACCTTCGCGCCGGGAAAATCCTTTTCGAACCGCAGGATATTGGCGATTTCTGCACCGCGCCATGAATAGATCGACTGATCGTCGTCGCCCACCACGCAGATGTTCTTGCGGGCCTGGGCAAGCAGCCGCAGCCATAGGTACTGCACCGCGTTGGTATCCTGGTACTCGTCGACCAGGATGTACTTGAAGCGCTGCTGGTACTGCTCGAGCACGTCGCGGTGCGCGCGGAAGATGTTCAGCATGTGCAGCATCAGGTCGCCGAAGTCGCACGCGTTGAGTGCCTTCAGTCGCGCCTGGTAGAGCTGGTAGAATTGCTGACCCTTGCCGTTGGCGTAAGCCTCGTTCTCCAGCGCGTCGAGGTCCGCGGGGTTGAGCCCGCGGTTCTTCCAGCGGTCGATCAGCCCGGCGAGCTGACGCGCGGGCCAGCGCTTCTCGTCGAGGTTCTGTTCGGCGATGATCTGCTTGAGCAGCCGCAACTGATCGTCGGTGTCGATGATCGTGTAGTTCGGCTGCAATCCCACCAGCTCGGCGTGGCGGCGCAGCATTCGCGCGCAGATCGAATGGAACGTGCCGAGCCAAGGCATCCCCTCGACCGCTTCGCCGATCAAATGCCCGACCCGCTCGCGCATTTCGCGCGCGGCCCGATTGGTGAAAGTCACGCACAGGATCTCGCTCGGCCAGGCGCGGCGCGTGGCGACCAGATGCGCGAGCCGGGCGGTCAGCGCGGCGGTCTTGCCGGTGCCGGCGCCCGCCAGCATCAGCACCGGCCCCTCGGTGGTGGTCACCGCCTGAACCTGCGGCGGGTTCAGCCCGCGCGCATAGGGCGGCGGCGCATCAGGCGGGGGAGGGGGGGAAAGATCGCTCATCGCAGGTGAACAACTAGGGAACGCGAGGGGAGGGCACAAGGTCCGCCACGGTCCCGGGTGCGACGACAGTCTGCCCTGTAGCGTCGACGAAATACGGAACGAGTCGGCCACCAGCACCGTTGAGGTGGCGGACGGCACGTGAGGAACGACGCAATGCGCAATCTTCTTCTATCCACCGTCGCGGCCCTGTCGATCGCCGCAATTCCCGCAATCGCCGCCGCTCAGCAGCAAAGCGCCGATCCCGTTCCGCCCTCGTCGGTAGGTCCGAGCGCGGTTTCGAACGGCCAGGCCGATCAGTCGACCTCAGCCAGCACCGATGCCTCGACGGGCAATTCTGCCTCTTCGACATCCGCCACGTCTTCGGGCAGCGCCGACATCACCAGCGGCGCCGGTGCGAGCGTCGAGGCCCAGGGCGATGCGTCGACCCAGGCGATTGGTGCACCGCCGGCGACCTATCCGCTGTGCCGCGGGAACATCCAGGACGAATGCATCAATCCGCGCGAGGCCGGCAAGAATTTCGGCAACCGGCCGCTGAAGTACTGGCCCGGCAAGCCGGCCAGCGAATAAATTTCCCGCTCCAGTCCGCTTTGGCGGACGGTGAGGAGGCGGTCGCGCTCCGGCGCGGCCGCCTTTATTCTTGCTCGCGGAAGGCAGGCGGCTAGACACGGCGCACATGGGAAGGGAGCGCGCCGTGGCATCGCCGATCAATGCAAACCTGCGTGTCCTGGCCGCTGCGATGGTCGGCACGTCGGTCGAGTTCTACGATTTCTACGTCTATGCGACCGCCGCCGCGCTGGTGTTTGGGCCGCTGTTCTTCCCCGCCACGAGCGCTTCGGCGCAACTGCTGCTGAGCCTGGCGAGCTTCGGCCTGGCATTCTTCGCGCGGCCGGTCGGGGCGATCGCGTTCGGTCATTTCGGCGACCGGCTGGGGCGCAAGTCGACCCTGGTGGTCTCGCTGATGCTGATGGGTGCTTCGACCCTGCTGATCGCGTTCCTGCCTACCTATGCTCAGGTCGGCTGGGTCGCGCCGCTGCTGCTGTGCATCCTGCGCTTCGGACAGGGCTTCGGCCTGGGCGGAGAATGGGGCGGCGCGGCGCTGCTGGCGGTCGAGAACGCGCCGAAGGGTTGGGAGGCGCGGTTCGGCTCTGCGCCGCAGTTCGGCGCGCCGATCGGGTTCCTCGCGGCCAACGGCCTGTTCCTGCTGCTCGGCATCGGCCTGTCGGACCGGGACTTCGCCGCCTGGGGCTGGCGTATTCCGTTCGTGCTGAGCGCGGTACTGGTGGCGCTCGGGCTGTGGATCCGGCTCAAGGTTTCCGAGACGCCGGCGTTCCGCGAAGCGCTCGAACAGGCGCCGCCGCCGGCGATCCCGCTCGGCGTGCTGCTGCGGCACCATTGGCCCGCGGTGATCGCCGGGGCGGCGGCGGTGATCTCGGCGTTTGCGATCTTCTACCTCTCGACGGCGTTCGCGCTCGGCCACCTGACCACTGCGCGCGGGGTCCCGCGCGAGACGGCGCTTGCGCTGCAGCTCGGGGCCAACTGCTTCATGGCGCTGGGCATCTTGTGGTCGGGCGTGTGGTCGGACCGCACGAGCCCCCGGCGCGTGCTGATCTACGGCGCGGCGGGGACGGTTGCGCTGGGGGTGCTGTTCGGTCCCGCGCTGGGAGCAGGGACGCTGCTGACGGTGTTTCTGACGCTCAGCTTCGCGATGGTGGTGATGGGCCTTGTCTACGGACCGCTCGGCGCCTGGCTGCCGACGCTGTTCCCGGTGACGGTGCGCTACACCGGGGTGTCGGTCGCGTTCAATTGCGGCGGGATCATCGGCGGGGCGGTCGCTCCGGTCGCCGCGCAGTGGCTCAGCGGCATGGGCGGGATCGCGCTCGTCGGACTGTTCCTCTCGGTAGCCGGGCTGGTGACGTTGGCCGGGGTGCTGATGGGCAAGCTCGGGGGCCCCGCCGACGCCGTCTAGCCGCCCGCGCGCAGCAAGTGCAGCCGCGCCTTGCCGACATCGCGCGCGGCATCGAGCTCGAACCCTTTGACCTCGACTTCCTCGTGGCGCGAAGTCTCGACCGCGATCCACGCGCCCGCCGCGATCCAGCCGAGCCGTTGAAGCCGGTCGAGCGCCACCGCACCGGCGCCGGTCTCGTACGGCGGATCGAGCAGCAACAGGTCCGCCGGACGCCGGGCAGGCCCCAGCGCCATCACCGATCCCGCGCGCACGTCGCAGCGGGATTGAGCGCCCAGCACCGCGATATTGGCGCGCAGCGCCTTCAGCGCGTCCGCGTCCTGCTCGACGAACACCGCCTCGCCCGCGCCGCGCGAAAGGGCCTCGAGCCCCAGCGCGCCCGAGCCGGCGAACAAGTCCGCCACCAGCAGCCCCTCGAACGCGCCGAGCCGGCTGGCGAGCATCGAAAACAGGGTCTCGCGGGTCCGGTCGGCGGTCGGGCGCGTCGCGTCGCCTGCGGGGGCCTGCAATTTACGTCCGCGCCACTCGCCGGCGATGATCCTCACCGCCAGCCGCCCCGGCTCGCCAGGTGCTTGCGGAACTGTTCGACGTCCTTCTGGCGGATTTCGACCGCGGTTCCGCGCGCCAGCTCGCCGAGCGCGAACGGGCCGTAGGCGACGCGGATCAGCCGCGAGACCTGCAGTCCGAGATGCTCGAGCACCCGGCGCACCTCGCGGTTCTTGCCTTCCTTCAGGGTCAGCTCGATCCAGTTCTGCCGCCCGCTGCGGCTTTCGAGGTTCGCGTCGATCGATCCGTAGCGCACGCCGTCGATCGTCAGTCCTTCGATCAGTTCCTCGAGCGCGGCCTGGGACACCTCGCCCTGCGCGCGGGCGCGATAAGTGCGCGGGATGCCGCTCTTGGGCAGCTCCATCGCGCGCTTCAACTCGCCGTCGTTGGTCAGCAGCAGCAGCCCCTCGGTGTTGAAGTCGAGCCGGCCGACCGGCATCAGCCGCGGGGTGCCCTGGGGCAACGCGTTCCGCAGCGCATTGTAGATCGTCGGCCGGCCCGAGAAGTCGCGCTCCGCGGTGAGCAGGCCGGGCGGTTTGTTGAAGGCGAACAGCCGCGGCGGCTCTGGCGCGGCGATCGGCTTGCCGTCCACCGTCACGCCCCTGAGGCTCGGCAAGATCGTGGCGGGCGTTTCGAGCGCCTTGCCGTTCAGCGCCACGCGCCCCTCGGCGATCATCCGCTCGACCTCGCGCCGGCTGGCGACGCCGGCGCGGGCGAGCAGCTTGGCGATCCGCTCGCCCGTGGGTCTGTCTGCTTGAGGCATAGGGCGCCCTTACCGACATCGTCATCCCGGCGAAAGCCGGGATCGCTGTCCACCCGTTGCGCCCTTCCGAGAGCGATCCTGACTTGCGTCAGGATGACGAGAAAGTTTCCTTCCCAAACCCGCCTCGCAAGCTAAGCTCGAACCTTTCGCGGGCGAGGAGGATCGACGATGGCCGAAGCAGCAGCCACTCCGGCGCGCCCGAAGGGGTTCAAGCTGCTCCGGATCGCATTTCGCTCGCGCAAGTCGGCGACGATGCTGGCGTTCGGCTTCTCCTCCGGCCTGCCGTACGCGCTGCTGGTCGGCACGCTGACCGCGTGGCTCGGCGAAGTCGGGGTGAAGCTTGCGACCATTGGCATCTTCTCGTGGATCGGGCTCAGCTATTCGTTCAAGTTCCTGTGGTCGCCCGTGGTCGATCGGCTGCGGCTGCCCGGGCTCGAGCGGCTCGGAAGGCGCAAAAGCTGGATCGGCTTGTGCCAGGCGATCGTCGCGGTGTGCCTTGCACTGCTCGGGCTGACCGACCCGGCGGTCGCGATCGGCAGCTTCGTGCTGGTCGCGTTCGTCGCCGCGCTCGCGTCGGCCACCCACGATATCGCGATCGACGCTTGGCGGATCGACCAGGCGGACGAAGACACGCCGGTCGAGCTGCTCTCGGCGATCTACCAGTTCGGCTATCGCACCGCCTCGATCGTCGGCGGCGCGATCGCGCTGGTGATGGCCGCGCGGATGAGCTGGCCGCACGTCTACCTGGTGATGGCGGCGGTGTTCGTCGGGCTGCTGGCGGTCACGCTGACCGCGCCCGACAGCGTGCGGCCGGAGCGCGAGGCGCTGTACGGCGCGCTGTCCGAGCCAGGCGCGCTCAAGCCGGGCGTGCGCTGGACCTTGCTGGCGATCGTGGGCGCGAGCTGGCTGTGGGCGATCCTGCGCCTGCTGACTTTCGCGGTGGCGATGCTGACGCCCGCTGTTCCGGGGGCGGAGCCGCTTTCGGTCGGCGACTTCACCAAGACCTGGGGCGTGCTGATCATCGCCGCGACGGTGTTCGTGCCGTTGATCGTGGCGGCGCTCGCCAATTATCTCGCGAAGCAGCCCGACAAAGTCCTCGCCGCGCCCGACACGCGCGCGGGGGCAGGGCGCACCGCGATGAACCACCTCTATTCGGCGCTCGTCGATCCGCTGGCCGAGCTCTCCCGCCGGATGGGTTGGGGCGTGCTGGCGGCGATCGGGTTCATCCTGACTTATGCGATCTGCTACAACATCTGGGCGAGCTTCGCGTACCCGTTCTACCTCGATTACCTGAAGTACACGAAGGACGAGGTGGCGTTCGCGTCGAAGATCTTCGGCATCATCATGACGATGCTCGGGATCAGCCTCGGCGGTTATCTGTTCGCCCGGATCGGCCGGTTCCCGACGATCCTGCTCGGCGCGATCCTGCCGCCGCTCGGCAACTTCCTTTACGCCGACCTCGCCGACGGCGGCGGCGGGATCGACGCCTTCTCGCACCTGCTGCGGCTCGATGCATTGGCCGGCATGTTCGGCTCGGACGAGCGGATGGTGCGGCTGCTGCTGGCGATCTGCTATGAGAACGTCACCACCGGCTTGGCGTTGACCGCGTTCGTCGCCTACGTCTCGTCGATCGTCAGCAAGAAGTACGCCGCCATCCAATACGCTCTCCTGTCGTCGTTGCTGTCGCTGGTCGGCACGCTCGGGCGCGGCGCGGTGGGCGAGGCGTTCGACCTCTACGGCTACGCTCCGGTGTTCCGTTGGACCGCCGCGACCGCGCTGATCTCGACCGTGTTCGTATTGCTCGAATGGGCGCGGGTTTCGCGGGCCGGGCGGTTGGCGTCAGCCGACCATGCGTAACGGTTCTCCTCCCCCCTTGCGGGATACGAAGGCTTGCCCTGAAAGGGCCTAGCCGTAGTTGGAGAGGGGTGACGCAGCGCAGGCCCCTCTCCAAGCTCCGCTAGCTCGTTACACGAGCAAGCTGCGCTATCCTCCCCCGCAAGGGGGGAGGATCAGTCCGGAATCTCGTCGTTCAGCCTGAGCACTTCGCCGGCAAGATAGAGCGAGCCGGCGATCAGCACCGTCTGGTGCCGCTCCGCGCCGTCGCGTTCGAGCCGCGCGGCGAGCTTTTCCAAGGCATCGGGCACGTCGGCGGCCGGCTCGGCCAAGGGAATGTCGTACTCGGCCGCGACCCGCGCGATCTCTTCAGGAGAATGATGCTCGTGCCCCGGGATCGGCACCGCCCACAGCCGTTCGATCAGCGGCGCGAGCGGCTCGAGGAACTGCGCAACCGGGCGGTTGGACATCATCGCCATCACCAGGTTGACGCGCATGCGCGGGCCCATCGCGCGGGCGATCGCCTGCGCGGCGTCGGGATTGTGGCCGCCGTCGAGGATGAACTCGGCGCCCGGCACCATTTGAGTGAGCGGCCCTTTTTGCAGCGTCTGCAGCCGCGCCGGCCAGCGGGTCGCGCGGATCCCCGCGGCCATCGCCTCGGGCGTGACCGCGACGATGCTCTGGTGGCGCAGCATCGCGACCGCGAGCGCGGCGTTGTCCGCCTGGTGCCCGCCGTGGAGCTTGGGCAGCGGCAATTCGAGCCGCCCGGCCGCGTCGCGGTAATGGATCATCGTGTCGAAATGCGCGTCCCATTCCTGCCCGCGCATCGCGACCGGCGCGCCTGCGGCCTTGGCGGTGCGGATGACCTGCTCGGTCGCCTCGGGCGGATAGGCCTGAGTGACCAGCGGCGAGCCTTTGCGCGCGATGTGCGCCTTCTCGAATGCGATCCGGGCGAGCGGGACGGTCGGCGTTCCTTCCTCCTCGCGCAGCAGGAAGGCCTCGTGATCGATCCCGAGCGAGGCGATGCCGCACGCGGCCGGATGCTCGATCACGTTGGTCGCGTCGAACCGCCCGCCCAGGCCGACCTCGATCACGCAGACGTCGGACGGGATGCGCGAGAAGGCGAGGAACGTCGCCGCGGTGGTGACTTCGAAGAAGCTCGGGCCGAGGTCCTCGCTCTTATCGAGCACTTCGCCGAGCAGCGCGCCGAGCAGCTGGTCGTCGATCAATTTGCCGGCCAGGCGGATGCGCTCGTTGTAGCGCACCAGGTGCGGCTTGGTCGCCGAATGAACCACGAGCCCCTGCGCCTCGAGCATGTAGCGCAAGTACGCGCAGGTGGAGCCCTTGCCGTTGGTGCCCGCGACATGGAACGCCGGCGGGATCGACTTCTGCGGATCGCCGAGGCGCTTGAGGATCTCGTGGATCGTCTCCAGCCCGAAGCGCCCCTGCGGCAGCGACAGCGCCGCCAGCCGGTCGAGCTCGCGCTGGACGTCGGGGTCTTCGGAGGTGGCGAAGTCTCTCACGACCAGTCCTCCCCCATCGGGGGAGGGGGACCGTGCGAAGCACGGTGGAGGGGGCCTCGCGCGCGCCACGCCCCCTCCGCCATCGCTACGCGATGCCACCTCCCCCGATGGGGGAGGATCGAAGGCTTGTTCATGCCGCCTCCGCGGGAGCCATGTAGTCGAGCAGCCGCGCCAGCGTTTCGCGCAAGTCCTTGCGCTCCACCACCATGTCCACCATGCCGTGCTTGTGGAGGTATTCGGCGCGCTGGAAGCCTTCGGGCAATTGCTCGCGGATCGTGTTCTGGATCACCCGCTGGCCGGCGAAGCCGATCAGCGCGCCCGGCTCCGCCAGATGCACGTCGCCCAGCATCGCGTAGCTCGCGGTGATCCCGCCGGTGGTCGGATCGGTCAGCACGACGATGTACGGCAGCCCCGCGGCCTTCAGCCGCCGGGTCATCACCGTGGTGCGCGGCATCTGCATCAGGCTGAGGATGCCTTCCTGCATCCGCGCGCCGCCGCCGCTGGCGCAGACCACGAAGCCGCATTTCTCGTCGAGCGCCTTCTGCGCGCCGGCGCAGAACGCCGCGCCCACCGCCATGCCCATCGAGCCGGTCATGAAGAAAAAGTCCTGCACGCCGACCACCGCCTTGTGCCCCAGGATCCGGCCGAACGCGACGGTCAGCGCCTCAGGATGCGGGTTCTCGGCGCGGGCGGTCTTCAGGCGCTCGGTATAGCGCTTGGAATCGCGGAACTTGAGCGGGTCTTCCTTGACCTTTGGCGCGGGCAGCAGCTCGTAGCCTTCGTCCATCAGCTGGGCGAGGCGCACGTCGGTGCCGATCCGCCCGTGATGGCCGCAGCGCGGGCAGACGTTGAGGTTTGCCTCGTAGTCCTGCGTGAACAGCATCTCACCGCAGTTCGGGCACTTGACCCACAGGTTCTCGGGCGCCTCGCGCTTGGCGCCGAAGGACAGAACGTTGCGGACGCGGGTGAGCCAGCTCATGCGGGCACCTTTCGGGCATTGTGCACCGCCTTGGCAAGCGCAGCGGTGTATTCGCGCAGCGGGCCGGCGGCGCCCTTGCCGTGCTTGCCGACGATTTCGACCAGCGCCGAGCCGACCACCACGCCGCCCGCCACGCGCGCGATAGCTTCGGCCTGCTCTGGCGTGCGCACGCCGAAGCCGACGGCGACTGGCAGCGGCGTTGCGCGTTTCAGGCGCGCGACCGCATTGTCGATCGATTCGAGCGCCGCCTGCTGCTTGCCGGTGATCCCGGCGACCGACACGTAATAGAGGAACCCCGAGCTGCCATCGAGCACCGCGGGCAGGCGCGCCTCGTCGGTGGTCGGCGTCGCAAGGCGGATCAGCGAAACGCCGGCCGCGCGCAAGGCGGGGCCAAGCTCCTGGTCTTCCTCGGGCGCGAGATCGACGCAAATCACCCCGTCGACCCCGCAGCCCCGGCATTCGTTGGCGAACCACTCCGCGCCGCGGCGGGCCATCGGATTGGCATAACCCATCAGCACCAGCGGCACGTGCGGGTGGCGGTCGCGGAATTCGTTGGCGATCATCAGCACGTCGCGCGTGGTGGTGCCCGCGCCGAGCGAGCGCAAGTTCGCTGCCTGGATCGCCGGCCCATCCGCCATCGGATCGGTGAACGGCATGCCCAGCTCGATCACGTCCGCGCCGCCCGCGACCAGCGCGTCGAGGTTGGCCGCGGTGTCGCCGTCGCCCGCGGTGATGAACGCGACGAGGGCGGGGCGGCCTTTGCCGAAGGCGTTAGCGAAACGCCCGCTCATATCCGTGCCCCCAGATGCTCGGCGACCGTGTAGATGTCCTTGTCGCCCCGGCCCGAGACGTTGACCAGGATCATCTGATCCTTGGCGTAGTCCTTCGCCACTTTGGGCAGCGCGGCGAGCGCATGGGAGCTTTCGAGCGCCGGGATGATGCCTTCGAGCTTGCAGCACAGCTGGAACGCATCGAGCGCCTCGGCATCGGTGATCGGAATGTACTTCACTCGGCCGCTCTCGTGCAGCCACGAATGCTCCGGGCCGATCCCCGGATAGTCGAGCCCGGCGCTGATCGAGTGCGCCTCGGTGATCTGGCCATCCTCGTCCTGCAGCAGGTAGGTCTTGTTGCCGTGGAGGATGCCCGGCGCGCCGCCGGTGAGGCTGGCCGCGTGCTTGCCGGTGTCGATGCCGTGCCCGGCGGCTTCGACGCCGATCATCTTCACGTCCGGATCGTCGAGGAACGGGTGGAACAGTCCGATCGCGTTCGAGCCGCCGCCGACCGCGGCGATCAGCAGGTCGGGCAGTCGCCCGGTGCGCTCGAGCATCTGGGCGCGCGCTTCGTTGCCGATCACGCTCTGGAAGTCGCGCACCAGCTCGGGGTAGGGGTGCGGGCCGGCCGCGGTGCCGATGATGTAGAACGTGTCGTGGACGTTCGCGACCCAGTCGCGCAGCGCCTCATTCATCGCGTCCTTCAGCGTCTTCGCTCCGCTGGTCACCGGCACCACCTCGGCGCCGAGCAGCTTCATCCGGAACACGTTGGGCTGCTGCCGCGCGACGTCGACTTCGCCCATGTAGATCACGCACGGCAGCCCGAAGCGCGCGCACACCGTGGCGGTGGCGACGCCGTGCTGGCCCGCGCCGGTCTCGGCGATGATCCGGGTCTTGCCCATCCGGATCGCGAGCAGGATCTGGCCGATGCAGTTGTTGATCTTGTGCGCGCCGGTGTGGTTCAGCTCCTCGCGCTTGAGCCAGATCTGCGCGCCGCCAAAATGTTCGGTCAGGCGCGGCGCGAAATACAGCGGGCTCGGCCGCCCGACATAGTGCGCCATCAGGTCGTCGAACTCGGCCTTGAACGCCGGATCGGCCTTCGCCGCGCGGTATTCGCGCTCGAGGTCGAGGATCAGCGGCATCAGCGTTTCGGCGACGTAGCGGCCGCCGAACTGGCCGAAATGCCCGCGCTCATCAGGCAGGTTGCGGAAGCTGTTAGGCTGCAGGGTCATAGCGAGCGGGCCGCTTGGCAGAAGGCCGCGATCCTGTCCACATCCTTGACCCCCGGCGCGCTCTCGACGCCCGAGCTCGTGTCGACCATCGGCGCGTGAGTGATCGCCAGCGCCGCGGCGACGTTGTCGGGGGTCAGGCCGCCCGCCAGCCCCCACGGCTGCGCGCTTTTGTGGCCGGCGAGCAGCGACCAGTCGAACACCAGGCCCATCCCGCCGGGCAGCGCGCCTTTCGGCGTCTTGGCGTCGAACAGGATCAGGTCCGCCGCGCCGCGATAGGCTTCGGCCATCCCCACATCGGCCGCCGCCGCGACCGGCAGCGCCTTCCATACCGGCAGCCCGAAGCGGATTTTCACCTCGGCCGCGCGGTCGGGCGTTTCAGAGCCGTGGAGCTGGACCGCGTCGAGCTTGCCGGCATCGATCGCCAGCGCGATCGCGTGATCGTCGGCATTCACGAACACGCCGACCTGGGCGATGGCATCGCCCGCGCGCGCGGCCAGCTTCGCCGCATCGCCCAGCGCGAGACAGCGCGGGCTGGGTGCGTGGAAATTGAACCCCACGTAGTCCGCGCGCGCGACGATCGCCGCATCGAGCGCGTCGGGCGCGGTAACCCCGCAAATCTTGATCTTCGGCGCGGCCATCTCGCTCTCGCTTACAGCGTCGCCTCGATTGCCCGGGCGGCAGCGACCGGGTCTTCCGCGCGGCTGATCGGGCGGCCGACCACCAGCAGGCTCGCGCCGCGGTCGCGCGCCTCGCGCGGGGTGACCACGCGCTTCTGGTCGGCGACGCTGTGCTCCGGCAGGCGCAGGCCGGGCACGACGAAGAACCCGTCCTTCCACAGCTTGTGGACCTGCTCGACCTCGTGGCCGGAACAGACGATCCCGTCGAGCCCGGCGCGCTGCGCCAGCTCGGCGAGGCGCATCACCTGGTCGCGCGCCGAACCTTCGATGCCGGTGCGCTTCAGGTCGTTGCCGTCGAGGCTGGTGAGGGTGGTGACCGCGACCACCCGGGTGCCGTTCGCCGCCGCGGCTTTCGCATCCTCCATCATCGCCAGCCCGCCGCTGGCGTGGACCGTCACCACCGCCGGTTCGAGCACGTGGATCGCCTGCATCGCGCCGGCGACGGTGTTGGGGATGTCGTGCAATTTGAGGTCGAGGAAAATCGGCAGGCCGACGTGGGCGATCTCGTGCACCCCGTGGTGGCCGTGGGCGCAGAAGAACTCGAGCCCCAGCTTGACCCCGCCGACATGCGCCTTGACCTTGCTCGCGAGCGCCTTGGCGGCGTCGAGCTGGGGCAGGTCGAGGGCGAGATAGACGGGATTGCTCAAAGGTCAGTCACCTGGTTCTGCAGTCATCGAAGGATGGTCGGGGTTGGGCGGAGCGGCGGCGGCGGCCGCGTTGCGCACCGCCGTCTCGAGCGAGTTGATCCGGCGCTTCAGCCGCCAGCGCGTGCCGGTATGCACCGCCCACACCGGCAGCAGGCCGAGCAGGAACGAGACGATCACCAGCGCCGGGATCTTGGTTTCGAGCACCAGGTCTTCCCAGATCTTCACTTGTACCGGGGTCCAATTGTTGATCGAGAAGATCACCAGCGCGACCACCAGCAGCACCCAGAGGATCGTGCGGATGATACTCATCGGCGGGCCCTTTCCTGCGGTTCCTCTTGGGTTCGATGCTAGCATCTTGCGGGCGGATGGGAAGGTTCGAAAGCCCTCTCCCCTACAGGGAGAGGGTTGGGAGAGGGGACTGGCGCGAGTTTCGGCCCCTCTCAACTTCGGCTAAGCCGCTTTGCGGCCAAGCCTTCGTATCTCTCCCCTGGAAGCGAAGCTGGCCCAAAGGGCCAACGGGAGAGAGCCGGTTCATCCGAACACCCGCGCGAAAATGTGGTCGACCTGCTTGAAGTGATAGTCGAGATCGAACAACGCATCGAGCTCGGCCGGCCCCACCGCCTCGGTGACTTCGGAATCGCCCTTGAGCAGCTCGAGCAGCGACAGCTTGCCGTCGCTTTCCCATACTTTCATCGCGTTGCGCTGGACCAGCCGGTAGGCGTCCTCGCGGCTCACCCCGGCCTGGGTCAGCGCCAGCAGCACGCGCTGCGAGTGGACCAGCCCGCCCATCCGGTCGAGGTTGGCCTGCATCCGCGCCGGATAGACCAGCAATTTGTCGACCACGCCGGTCAGCCGCGCGAGCGCGAAATCGAGCGTGATCGTCGCGTCGGGGCCGATGAAGCGCTCGACCGAGGAATGGCTGATATCCCGCTCGTGCCACAGCGCGACGTTTTCCAGCGCCGGGGTGACGGCCGATCGCACCACCCGCGCGAGGCCGGTCAGGTTCTCGGTCAGCACCGGGTTGCGCTTGTGTGGCATCGCGCTGGAGCCCTTCTGGCCGGGCGCGAAATACTCCTCCGCCTCGAGCACTTCGGTGCGCTGCAGGTGGCGGATCTCGGTCGCGAGCCGCTCGATCGAACTCGCGATCACCCCCAGAGTCGCGAAATACATCGCGTGGCGGTCGCGCGGGATCACCTGGGTTGAGACCGGCTCGATCGCGAGCCCGAGCTTCGCGGAGACGTATTCCTCCACCGCCGGGTCGATATTGGCGAACGTGCCCACAGCGCCGGAAATCGCGCACGTCGCGATGTCCGCGCGCGCGGCTTCGAGGCGGGCGCGGGCGCGGGTGAATTCGGCGTAAGCCTCGGCGAGCTTCAATCCGAACGTGGTCGGCTCGGCATGGATGCCGTGGCTGCGCCCGATCGTCGGGGTGTACTTGTGCTCCTCCGCCCGGCGCTTGAGCGCGGCGAGCAAGGCGTCGAGGTCTTCGAGCAGCAAGTCCGAAGCACGCGCGAGCTGCACGCTGAGCGTGGTGTCGAGCACGTCCGAGCTGGTCATGCCCTGGTGCATGAACCGCGCCTCTTCGCCGACATTGTCCGCCACCCAGGTCAGGAACGCGATCACGTCGTGCTTGGTCACCGCCTCGATCGCGTCGATCGCCTCGACGTCGATCGTGGGGTTCGTGGCCCACCAGTCCCATAATGCCTTCGCGGCACTCGGCGGGACGACGCCCAGCTCACCGAGCTTCTCGGTCGCATGGGCCTCGATCTCGAACCAGATGCGGTATTTCGCTTCCGGCTCCCAGATCGCGGTCATCGCGGGGCGGGCATAGCGGGGGACCATCGACAACTCCGGTGTGGAACGGGACGCGAGCAGCCGCTAGGGCCGGCGATGGGAGAAGGCAAGCCGCAGCCTCATTCGCGCGGGTTGATGCACGAGCGTGCAACCGAATCCCGTTTCGTGCGTTCGTGGTTGAATAAGCGCGTGTATTTCGGGGTGGGGAATGAGTTCCGCTAGCGGCCGGCAAACGATCACCGCCGATGAATGGCGTCAGATCGTCGACAGCGCGATAGAGACCGCGATCATCAGCACCGATCGGGAAGGCCGCGTGACCAGCTGGAACGAAGGCGCTGCGCGCATCTTCGGCTGGTCCGAAAGCGAGATGCTGGGACAAACGGTCGCCCGGCTGTTTCCGGAAAAGCTCGGCGAAAGGGCAATCGCATCGGAGATGCACGACGCGCTACTGCTGGGGCGCGGCGGCGGCGAAGAAGGCTGGCGTGTGCGCAAGGACGGCACGCATATCTGGGCCGCCGGCGAGATGACCCCGATCCGCGACGCGACCGGCGAGGTGATCGGGTTCACCAAGATCGTCCGCGACCGTTCGTTCAGTCGCCAGGCCGAAGAGGATATACTCGAGGAGCGTCGGGCGCTCGAAATCCTCAATCGCGCCGGCTCGGCGCTCGCGGTCGAGACCGACCTGCACAAGCTGGTGCAAGTGGTCACCGATGCCGGCGTGGAGCTGACCGGCGCGGAATTCGGCGCGTTCTTCTACAACGTGCTCGACCAGAGCGGCGAATCCTACACGCTCTACACACTGTCGGGCGCGCCGGTCGAAGCGTTCTCGAAGTTCCCGATGCCGCGCAACACGCAAGTATTCGCCCCGACTTTCAACGGCGAGGGCATCGTCCGGTCCGACGACATCACCAAGGATCCGCGCTACGGCAAGAACGCGCCGCGCAAGGGCATGCCCGAAGGCCACCTGCCGGTCCGCAGCTATCTCGCGGTGCCGGTCATCTCGCGCAACGGCGAAGTGCTCGGCGGCTTGTTCTTCGGTCACGCGAAGACCGGCGTGTTCACCGAGAGATCGGAACGCGGCCTGGCAGGTCTTGCCGCTGAGGCTGCGGTGGCAATCGACAACACCCGGCTGTTCCAGGCGCTCGAGCGCGAGCTCGAGCAGCGCCGGCAGGCCGAAGCCGAGCTCGCGGACAGCGAAGCGCGCCTGCGCATCGCGAACGAAGCGGCGGACATCGGAACCTGGGACTTCAACCCACAAGGCGGCGAATTGCGGTGGGATTCCAAATGCAAGGAACTGTTCGGCCTCTCGCCGGATTCCGCCGTCGCTTACGACACGGCGTTTCTCGCCGGGCTTCATCCCGAAGACCGCGAACGCGCCGACGCCGCCGTGCAGCGCGCGCTCGATCCGGAAGGCTCGGGCAAGTACGAGCTCGAATACCGCACCCTCGGGATCGAAGACGGCGTCGAACGCTGGATTTCGGCAAGCGGCCGCGCGATCTTCGTCGACGGGAAGGCGCAACGCTTCATCGGCACCGTGATCGACATCACCGCCCGCAAGCAGACGGAGGCTCGGCTGAAGGAGTTGAACGACCGCCTGGAAGAGCAGGTCGAGGCCGAAGTCAGCCGCCGCGCGCAAGCCGAGGAAGCGTTGCGCCAGGCCCAGAAGATGGAGGCCGTGGGACAGCTTACCGGCGGAATCGCGCACGATTTCAACAATCTCCTGACGATCGTCACCGGCAACATCGGGCGCGCCCAGCGCGCGCTGGAGGCGGCGAGCTTCGTCGATCCGCGCACCCACCGCTCGCTCGATCACGCAATGAAGGGGGCGGAACGCGCGGCGGCGCTGACCCAGCGCCTGCTGGCGTTCTCCCGCCGCCAGCCGCTGGCGCCCAAGCCGATCGATCTCGACAAGCTGGTGACCGGCATGTCGGACTTGCTCGAGCGCTCGCTCGGCGAGCTGATCCGGCTCGAGATCGTCACTTCGCCGGGGCTGTGGCGGGTCGAGGCCGATCCCAACCAGCTCGAAAGCGCCTTGCTCAATCTCGCGCTCAATGCGCGCGATGCAATGCCCAAAGGGGGCGTGCTGACGATCGAGACCGCCAATGCCCGGCTCGATGAAAGCTACGCTGCCCAGCAATCCGAAGTGCCGCCCGGCCAATACGCGATGATCGCGGTCACCGATACCGGCGCCGGCATGTCGAAGGACGTGCTCGAGCGCGCGTTCGAGCCGTTCTTCACCACCAAGGAAGTGGGCAAGGGCACCGGCCTGGGGCTGTCGATGATCTACGGGTTCGTCAAGCAATCGGGCGGGCACGTGAAGATCTATTCGGAAGAAGGCCACGGCACGACGATCAAGATCTACCTGCCGCGGCTGCTGAGCGACCCCGTCGATGGCGAACTTCCGGAAGAGCTGGCCGGCGGCGTCGAGGGAAGCCCGCGGCGTGAACTGGTGCTGGTGGTCGAAGACGACGACGACGTGCGGACCTACACGGTCGAATCGCTGCAGGAGCTGGGCTACCAGGTTATCGAGGCGCATGACGGGCCGTCCGCGCTGCGCCTGATCGCCCAGCACGGCGCTCCGATCGACCTGCTGTTCACCGACGTCGTGATGCCGGGGATGAGCGGTCGCGAACTGGCCGACGAAGCGCGCAAGCTGCAGCCGACGCTGCGCGTGCTGTACACCTCCGGCTATACCCGCAACGCGATCGTCCACGGCGGGCGGCTCGATCCCGGGGTCGAGATGATCATGAAGCCGTTCACGTTCGAGGCGCTGGCGGAAAAAGTGCGCGACATGATCGACAACGCGCTGGGCAGCGTGCTGCTGGTTGACGGCGAGCCGACCGTGCGCACGCTGATCCGCGAATCTTTGTCGAGCGGCGGAATCCGCGCCGAAGTGGCCGCAACTGCGGCGGAGGCGCTCGGCAAAATACGTGCCGCGCAAGGGCGCTACGGCGCGGTGATCCTGGACGACGAGCTGCCCGACAGGCCGGGCGACGCCTTGTTCCGCGAGCTGCGGGCGCTGCACCTCGACCTGCCGGTGGTGATCGCCTCGTTAGGGCGCGCGGACGAGTTGCGGCAACTGTTCGGCGAAGATCGCTGCCTGGCGATCATCTCCAAGCCCTATACGGCGGCGGCGCTGCAGGAAACGCTCGTCACGCTGGGCGTGCAATGCAAGGGCTCCCAAGGCTGAGCAGGGGGGAAATCGGGTGCCATTCTCCCGATTGCACCCCCGGTAACCCTCTGCCAAGATCGTCCTTGTATGCCGGCTCGATCGGCCGTGCGCTAAAGGGAACTCGATGAAATATCCGTGGCCGTACGGCCTCGCCAGCCTGCTGCTCTGCACCGCCGCGCCGGCGTTTGCCGGGGACGAGCCGCTGTACCAGGCGCCCCCGGCATGGGTGCAGCAGGTCGACCTGTCGAAAGTGCCGCAGAGCGGCGGCGAGACGATCGTCGTCGCGGACAGCCAGAAGCGGCTCGAGGCGGGCAAGGTGTGGGATTATTCCGACATCGTCTACCGCATCGACAGCCCCGATACCCTGACCGCCGCGGGCACCCAGTCGACCTCGTGGATTCCCGACAAGGGCGATCTCTACATCAATCGCGTCCAGATCATCCGCGACGGGAAGGTCATCGACGTTCTCGCGAACGGAGGGCGCTTCACCGTGCTGCGGCGCGAGCAGCAGCTCGAGCAGCGCGAGATCAACGGCGAGCTGACCGCGACGATGCCGATTCCCGGCCTCAGGGTCGGCGACCTGCTGCGGGTCACCTACACCACCGTGCAGTCCGACCAGGCGCTGGGGCAGAAAGTCCAGGCCGCGCAGAACCTGCCCGCCAAGCCGCTGCCGGTGGCGTTCGCGCGCGCGGTGATATCCTGGCCCAAGGGCGATGCGATCGCCTGGCGCGCCGGGCCGAACGCGCCCGGCACAATCCAACCGGAGCTGCGCGGCAATTACGAATACGTCGAAGTCAAATTGCCGCTCGACGAGCCCAAGGAACTGCCCGACGACGCGCCGCTGCGGTTCAGGTTTCCGCCGATGCTGCAGGCGGGCAGCTTCGCGAGCTGGAAGGACGTATCGGGTGCGATGGCGCCGCTGTTCGCGACCAGGGACACGGTGAAGCCGGGCAGCGACGTGGCGAAGCAGGTCGAAACGATCGAGGCCAAGGCCAAGGACCCGCTCGCCCGCGCGGCGCTCGCCACGCGGCTGGTGCAGGATCAGGTCAGCTATCTCGCCAACGGGCTCGACGGCGGCAATTACATCCCGCAGTCGCCCGAAGAGACGTGGGACAAGCGCTATGGCGACTGCAAAGCGAAGTCGCTGCTGCTGCTCGCGATGCTGCGCGAGATGGGGATCGAGGCCGAGGCGGTGCTCGTCCACCACTCCGCTGGAGATGCGATTCCCGAGTTGCTGCCGATGCCGGCCGATTTCGATCACGTGATCGTGCGCGCGACAATCGGCGGCAAAGTCTACTGGCTCGACGGGACCAACTCGGGCACCCGGCTTTCCAGCATCGGCGAAGTGCCGGCGTTCGGCTATGGCTTGCCGCTGCGACCGGGCGGAGCGGACCTGGTGAAGCTCGATCAGCGCGATCTCGACGTGCCCGATCGCGTGCTCCACCTCACGATCGACGAAAGCGCCGGGCTCGACCTTCCGGCCTTGTTCGAGCTCAAGACCGAACTCAACGGTTCGATGGGCGCGGGCGTGCGGCCGATCGCGCTGCAGACCAACGCAAAGGCCAAGGACTCCTTCATCAAGCAGTTCGTCACCGCCACGATCGGCGATGCCGACGTGCTGAGCTACGCGCTGTCCTACGACGACGATCAGGGCACCGCGCGGATCGATGCCAAAGGGTTGATGAATTCGACCTGGCAGTTCGACCGCGCGGCCGCGAGCCAGGCGATCCCCGCGTTGCCGACCGCCGGGTTCGATTTCAGCCCGGATCGCGCGCGGGCGGCGTGGAAGGACATCCCGGTGGCAGTTTCCGGGCCGTACCTGTTCCGCACCGAAGTCGAGGTGAAACTGCCGGAAGGCGGCAAGGGCTACGAGCTGCGGGGCACCAAGGCGTTCGACGGGCAGATCGCCGGCACCACGATCAACCGCGAATCCTCGGTCGCCGGCGACGAGCTCAAGGTGGACGAGCAGGCAGCGTTCCACCTCACCGAAATCGCGCCGGCCGACATTCCGGCGGAGAAAGCCAAGGCCGCGCGCTTCAACGCCGGCCACCTGTCGCTGCGCGCGCCCAAGGACGCCAAGCGCGCCTGGCAGTTCGATGCGGCGAAGGATGGCGCTTCGATCAAGCCGATCGAAGCGGCTTATGCGACGCTGGTCGCAAAGGACCCGACGAACGCGAACCCTTATCTCGAGCGCGCGGCGTTCCGCGCCGCGATTCTCGATCGTGCCGGCGCGATGGCCGACTACGACAAGGCGATCGCGATCGCCCCGACCACCGACGCCTATTTCGCGCGAAGCAACCTGTTTTCCCAGCTCGGCCAGCAAGACCGGGCATTGGACGACGTGCGCAAGGCATTCGAGCTGGCGCCGACGACCACCAATGCCCTCGCCGAAGCGCAAGCGCTGGCCGATCTCGGCCGCTACGACGAATCGCTCAGCCTGATCGACACGTACGACGACGATTCCGAAAACCGCCTCGCGGTGCTGCAGGAAAAGGCGCAAGTGCTCGGCATGGCGGGGAAGGCCAAGGAAGGGCTCGACGTGCTCGACGAGCTCCTGACCGAGCGGCCCGGCGATCCCGACATCCTCAACACGCTGTGCTGGCACATGGGGGTGTGGCAGCTGAACGAGGACAAGATGCTGCCCGAATGCACCAAAGCCGTTGAGACCGCCGGGTGGTCGCCCCCGGTGCTCGATAGCCGGGCGATGGCTTATTTCCGCCTCGGCCGGCTCGACGACGCGCTGGCCGACTATAACGCGGCGCTGAGCGGCGCGCCGCAGCTTGCGCCGACGCTCTACATGCGCGGGATCGTGCGGACCGAGCAGGGCGATCCGGCGGGGATGGAGGACATCCGGCAGGCGCTGCGGATGGCGCCGAACCTTGCCAAGCAATACGCCCGCTATGGAATAGAGGCGCCGCGCTAGGCCTCCCCAGTGCTGGGGAGGTTTAGATCAGCCCCTTCGCCTTCAGGCTCACGTGCCCTTCGCGGCCGACGATCACGTGGTCGTGAACCACGATCCCCAGCAGCCTGCCGGCTTCGGCGATGCGGTTGGTGATCTGGATGTCGGCGCGGCTTGGCTCGGGCGAGCCCGACGGGTGGTTGTGGACCAGGATCAGCGCGGCGGCGCCCAGGTCGAGCCCTCGGCGGATCACCTCGCGCGGGTGGATCGCGGCTTCGTCGATCGAGCCGTCGCCCACGTGCTCGTCATGGATCAGGCGGTTCTGCGCGTTGAGATAGAGCACCCGCACGCGCTCGACCGTCAGGTGCGCCATGTCGATGTGGAGATAGTCGAGCAGCGCCTGCCAGCTTCCGAGCACCGGCTTTTCCTGCACTTCGCTGCGTGCCAGGCGGCGGGCGGCGAGGGCGACGATCTTCAGCGCGGCCGCGCTCGCCTCGCCCATCTGCGCGTGCGCGGCGAGCGCCTGCGGGTCGGCGTTGAGCACGCCGGCGAGCGAGCCGTAGCGCTTGAGCAGGTCGCGCGCGATCGGTTTGGTATCGATCCTGGGCCGCGCGCCCATCAGCAGGAACTCGATCACTTCATGGTCGGCGAGCGCTTCGGCGCCGCCTTCGAGCAGGCGCTTGCGCAGCCGAGCGCGATGGCCGGCCGCGTCGTTCTCCTCTGCCTTCCCTTCGGCCACGCAACATCCCCACGTCCCTGGCGCTTCCGCCTCAATCCATTGCCTTTCATGGGCGAACGCGCAAGTGTGCGGCGATGGCGGAGGCGATCGAAGACAGCGATGAGGTGGGTGCGGGCACACCTCCTCCGCGCCGCCGGATCTGGCGCCGCGTGCTGCTCGCGGCGCTGCTGGTGCTGGTCGCGGCGGGGATCTACGCCTGGACCCAGCGCAAGGAGATCGCCGGCAACCTGATCACCGGCGAGCTGAACAAGCTCGGGCTCGAGGCGAAATATCGCATCGTCTCGATCGGCCCGCGGCGCGAGATCGTCGCCGATATCGTGGTCGGCGATCCGGCGCGCCCCGATCTCACCGTCGAGCGGGCGGAATTCTCAATCGTGCCGCGTTTCCCGTTCTTCGCGATCGGCCAGCTGAAGCTGGTCAAGCCGCGGCTCTATGGGACTTATGTCGACGGCAAGCTGAGCTTCGGCTCGCTCGATCCGCTGCTGTTCAAGCGGCCTTCCGCCAAGCCGTTCGAGCTGCCCGACATCGACCTGGTGCTCGACGACGGCCGCGCGCTGCTCGAAAGCGACTACGGCGCGGTCGGCTTCAAGGCCGAGGGCGCGGGCAATTTGCGCAGCGGGTTCGCCGGGATCCTCGCCGCCGATGCGCCGGCGCTGGGCTATGGCGACTGCCGCGCGAGCCGGTCGACGCTTTACGGCAAAGTCTCGATCGCCAGCGAGCAGCCGCATTTCGTCGGTCCATTACGGGTGGGCGCGCTCGATTGCCCGCAGCAGCGGCTCGCGCTGCGCGATGCGGCGGTCGAGCTCGACACCACGATCGACCGCGGGCTCGACGGGTTCGACGGCAAGGCCGGCCTTGCCGGCGGCGCGCTGGCGCTGGGCGGGAACCGCGCGGCCGGCGTCAAGGGCACCGTCCGGCTGGCCTGGCGCGACAAGGCGCTCAACGCCCAATACAAGCTGAGCCTGCACGGCATTGTCACTCCCCAACTGGCGCTTGCCGACCTTACGCTCGACGGTTCGGCACGCGCCCGCGACGGCTTCGCGCAAGCCGAGGCCGAGGCGAACATCTCCGGCAGCGGATTGCGGCCGGGTGGGGCGCTCGACACCCAATTGCATGAGGCCGCCGACGCCGCCTCCGGCACTTTGGCCGGGCCGATGCTGGTGCAGATCCGCCAGGCGCTGGCGAGCGAAGGGGCGGGCAGCTCGCTCGATGCCGATGTAACCTTGCGCAAGACCGATGACGCGCTGAGCCTGGTCGTGCCGCAAGCGAACTTGCGCGGGCGCAGCGGGCAGACGCTGCTCGCGCTGTCGCGGGTCCAGGCAACGTCCAACGGCACGGGCGCGCTGCGCTTCGCCGGCAACTTCACCACCGGTGGCCCTGGTCTGCCGCGGATCTGGGGCCGGATGGAAGACTCGGGCGGCGCGGCGGAGAGCCGGCTGAGGATCAGCATGGCCGAGTACCATGTGGGCGAGGGCACGCTCGAATTGCCGCAACTGCTGGTGTCGCTCGCGCCCGGCGGCGCGGTGACGATCTACGGCACCGCGATCGCCAGCGGTCCGCTGCCCGGCGGTTCGGCGAAGAACCTGCGCCTGCCGCTCGCCGGAAGCTGGTCGAGCCGGGCGGGACTGACGTTGTGGCCAAGTTGCGTGCCGGTGGATTTCGACCGCCTCGCCATTGCCAGCCTCGCGCTCGACAAGCGCCGGATCGTGCTGTGCCCGCCGACGGGCGGCGCGATCGTGCGCAGCGACGGGCGGGGCACGCGGATCGCCGCGGGCGCGCCCTCGCTCGAATTGACCGGCAAGCTCGGCGCGACGCCGGTGCGGCTGAAGACCGGCGCGGTCGGGCTTGCCTGGCCGGGCAGCCTCTCGGCGAAAGACGTCGATGTCGCGCTCGGGCCCGCCGATCGGGCGACCCGCTTCCGCCTGAAGGAGATCGGCGCGCGCATCGGCGGAGAGACTGCGGGCACGTTCGCCGGCGCCGACGCGCTGCTGTTCGCGGTGCCGCTCGACATCCTCGACGCCAGCGGCACCTGGCGCTTCGCCGGCGGCCGGCTCGAACTGTCGAACGGCACGTTCCGCTTGCAGGATCGCGCCAGGCCCGCGCGCTTCGCCCCGCTGATCGCGCGCGACGCGACGCTGGCGCTCGCCGACAACAAGATCGCCGCCGCCGCGCTGCTGCGCGAGCCCAAGAGCGACCGCGGTGTGGTCCAGGCGAACATCGAGCACGATTTGAACAGCGGCACCGGCCATGCCGACCTCGACGTGCCGGGCATCGCGTTCGACGACCAGCTCCAGCCCGATACCTTGACCGACCTCGCGCTCGGCGTCGTGGCGGATGCCAAGGGAACCGTCACGGGCAAAGGGCGGATCGATTGGGACGCGAAGAGGGTGACCAGTTCGGGCCGTTTCTCGACCCAGGGCCTCGATTTCGCGGCCGCATTCGGCCCGGTGCAGGGCGTTTCGGGCACGGTCGAGTTCACCGACTTGCTCGGGCTCGTCACCGCGCCGAACCAGCGCCTGCACATCGCCTCGTTCAACCCCGGCATCGCGGTCGAGGGCGGCGACCTGACTTTCGCGCTGCGGCCGAACTTCGTGCTGGCGGTCGACGGCGGAAACTGGCCGTTCCTCGGCGGCACGCTGACGCTCGAGCCGACCACCGTGAACATGGCAGCCACGGAAGCGCGGCGCTTCACGCTGAAGATTGACGGGATGGACGCCGCATTGTTCGTCCAGCGGATGGACCTCGCGAATTTCTCCGCCACCGGCATTTTCGACGGCGAGCTGCCGCTGGTGTTCGACCAGAACGGCGGCCGGATCGAGAACGGCTACCTGCGCTCGCGCCCGCCCGGCGGCAATCTCTCCTATGTCGGCGATCTCACCTACAAGGACCTCTCGACGATGGCGAACTTCGCCTTCCAGAGCCTGAAGGACCTGAACTTCAAGTCGATGGACATCACCCTTGGCGGGCCGCTGACCGGCGAGATCGTCACCAACGTGAAGTTCGACGGGATCAGCCAGGGCGAGCACGCCAGCAAGAACTTCCTCACCCGCCGGATCGCCAAGTTGCCGATCCGCTTCAACGTCAACATCACCGCACCGTTCTATCGCCTGATCACAAGCTTCAAGGCGATCTATGATCCGGCCTACGTGAAGGACCCGCGCGACCTCGGGCTGGTCGATGCGAACGGCAAGCCGATCGACCATTCCGCGGCGCCTGCGGCGCCCGCCACCAAGCCCGAAGACCTGCCGTCCGATGAAGCGCACATTCAGCCCTGAGCAAGCGAGCGAACGCTATGAAAACCCTCAAATTGACCAATCTCGATGCGCCTGCGCATAACGCGCGAATGGAGCTGAAACGAACGGGAGCTGCAGGGTTGGTGTTGGTGGCGGGGCTCGCCACATTGTCGGGCTGCATCTCGGTCAACGCGCCGGACAAGCCGATCGTGATCGAGCTCAACATCAACATCAGCCAGGAAGTGGTGTATAAGCTGGCGCCCGACGTGAAGGCCAACATCGAAGACAACCCGGGGATATTCTGACCATGGCGTACAAGTCCCACCTTCCCTTCGGCCGGCGCGTCGCGCTGGGCCTTGCCATGTGCGGCCTGGTCGTCGGGGCGCCCGCGCTTGCGCAGCGCGACCCGGCCTATCAGGCCGCGCGCAGCAGCGGCCAGGTCGGCGAGCAGACCGACGGCTATCTCGGCGTGGTCGGCAACGCGCCCAAGGCGGTCAAGGACCTGGTCGACGACATCAACATCAAGCGCCGGGCGAACTACACCCAGAACGCGCAGGCGCATAACGCGACCGTGCAGGAATGGGCGTTCACCCAGGGCTGCCTGCTGATCCGCAACACCGCGCCGGGCGAGAAGTACCAGGCGCCCGACGGCAGCTGGCAGACGCGCACGTCCGCGGCGCCGCAGCTTAGCTCGAAGTGTCCTTGAGCCTCCCCTGAAAGGGGAGGGGGACCACACGAAGTGTGGTCGTGGGGCTCGCCACCAGCGCCGTCTTGTGTGGATAGCCCCCTCCACCGCCTGCGGCGGTCCCCCTCCCCGTACCGGGGAGGATTCCCAACCGGTTGACTCGCCCGCCGCCCGTCCGTAAGGGCGGCGCGTCGTCGGCCGGGGCTTCCTCGGCCGCGCTTTTTTGCAACCCCTGCGCAAGGCGAACGCACCCATCGTGGCCAACGATCCCGACAACGCACCCGGCGGTGAAGACCCGCGGCTCGAATCGCTCGAAGAGCGCATCGCGGCCGCGCGCGAAACCGAGGATGAGCGGGTAGCCAAAGAGCATGCCCCGGTGGTTCGCGCCATCGGCATGCAAGTGATCTCGACGATGGTCGGCTATCCGCTGGGCGGCATCGTGATTGGCTTCGTGCTCGACAAATTGCTCGGTACCGCGCCGTGGATCATGCTCGGGCTGATGTTTGCGGCGTTCGCCGGCGCGTGCCTGCACGTCGTGCAGATGAACAAGAACAACGCGCGGTAAGCGCCGGAAAATCGGGGAATAGAAGCAGTGGCCGCTGGCGCCAAGATCGATCCGATGCACCAGTTCATGATTGCTCCCGTCGGGGGCGATCAGCTGGCGGCAAGCCCGTTCCAGTTCACCAACTCGGCGTTGTGGATGCTGGTGGTGCTGGCGGTGATCGTCGTCTTCATGTGGGGCGGGCTCAAGCGCCAACTGGTGCCCGGCCGCTGGCAGGCCGCGGTCGAGCTGCTGACCGGGTTCCTCGACAACGTCACCACCCAGAGCATCGGCGCCGACGGGCGCAAGTACCTGCCGTGGATATTCACCGCGTTCACTTTCATCCTCGCGGCCAACTGGGTCGGCGCGATGCCCTTCGGGATCGTGCCGGCGGCGCATCCGTTCACCGTCACCAGCCAGTTCACCGTGACCGGCACGATGTCGATCATCAGCTTCGCGATCGTGCTCGGGGTGGGCTTCTGGAAGCACGGGCTGAAATTCTTCACCCTGTTCCTGCCGCATGGGACGCCCAAGCCGCTGCTGCCGATCATCTTCGTGGTCGAGCTGATCTCGTTCCTGGTGCGCCCGTTCAGCCTCGGCCTGCGGCCGTTCATCGCGATGTTCGCGGGCCACATCCTGCTCGACGTGTTCGGCAGCTTCGTGGTGCAAGGCCTCAATTCGGGCTCGGTCGTCGGTTACGGGGTGACCGCGCTGGCGTTCGCGTTCGTCGTGTTCGTGAACGCGCTCGAGCTGCTGGTCGGCGCGATCCAGGCATTCGTGTTCGCCCTTCTGACCGCGCTTTACATTCACGACGCGGTTCATCTGCACTGATTTTCAACATTCTATTCAACGGAGTTAGCAAAATGGATCTCGCTTCTGCACAGGTAATCGGCGCCGGTATCGCGGCGATCGGCGTGGGCGCCGCCGGCGTCGGCGTCGGCTTCGTGTTCGGCTCGTTCCTCCAGGGCGCGCTGCGCAACCCGGGCGCCGCCGGCGGCCAGACCGGCACGCTCTACATCGGCTTCGCCGCGGCCGAGCTGCTCGGCCTGATGGCGTTCGCCGTCGCGATGATCATCCTCTACGCGCGTTGATCTGCTTCTCGTCCGGCGGCGACGCCGGACGGTAGCTTAAGGCGGGAACGATGCCTCAACTTTCGCAACTCGGGCTGGTCTATCAGTCGCAGTGGTTCTGGCTGCTGCTGGTGCTGGCGGTGATCTACTTCTTCGTCGGGCGCGGGATCGTCCCGAAGGTCGAATCGACCGTCGACCAGCGCGATGCGCAGATCGCCGCCGACCTCGCCGAGGCCGAGCGCCTGCGCGAGGAAGCCGGTGCGACCGAGCAGGCCTGGCGCGCGCGAATCGAAGAGGCGCACGTCGAAGGCCAGGCGCTGGCGCAAAAGGCGAAGGACGAGGCCGCGCGCGATGCCGAGAAGCGGCTGAGCGCCGCCGACAAGAAGCTTGCGGCCAAGGCCGACGAGGCCGCCAGGGCGCTCGACGAGGCGCGCCAGGCGGCGCTTGCCGAGGTCGAGGGCCTCGCGACCGAGGCGGCGCGCGAGATCGTCGCCAAGCTGACCGGCGCCAAGGTGGATGAGAAAGCCGCCCGCGCTGCCGTTGCCGGAGCCTTGAGCAATGCTTGATCTCTTTGCCGCCGCCGGCGGGGAAGCCGCCGAACCGACCGCCTGGGGCCTTAACGCCGGGGGCTGGGTGGCGATGGCGATGATCGTCGTCATCCTGATCATGCTGTGGGCAGGCGTGCCGAAGATCATCGCGCGCATTCTCGATGCCCGGATCGAAGGCATTCGCAAGCAGCTCGACGAAGCCAGGGCGCTGCGCGCCGAGGCAGAGAAGCTGCGCGACGAATACGCCCGCAAGGCGCGCGAGGCGGACGAGGAAATCGCCACGCTGCGCGCGGGCGCCGCGCGCCAGGCCGAGGAGATCGTCGAGAAGGCCAAAGCCGACGCCGCCGCGCTGATCGAGCGCCACAAGACGATCGCCGCCGACAAGATCGCCACCGCCGAGCGCGCCGCGATCGAGGAGCTGCGGACGAAAGCCGCCGCCGCCGCCGCAGTCGCCGCGCGCGGCCTGATTGCCGACCGGCACGATGCGGCGGCCGACAGCAAGCTGGTCGACCAGGCGATCTCGGGCATTTGAGGTAGCCGTCATCCCAGCGCAAGCTGGGATCGCTGGCCGCACGCACCGCCCTATTGGCGAGCGACCCCAGCTTGCGCTGGGGTGACGGGGTGAGTAACGCTCCGCGCCTCAACTCAGGAGATCAGCGATGAAAGTTGCAGTGCTCGGCGCCAGCGGCAAGGGCGGCTCGGAAATCACCAAGGAACTCGTTTCGCGCGGCCACGAAGTGATCGCGATCGCGCGCAACGCGGACAAGCTACCCAGCGGCCCGGGCATCACGCCGCGGCAGGGTGACGCTTCGAACGCCGACGAGCTTGCGGGCCTGATCCAGGGCGCCGACGCGGTGATCAGCGCGGTGCACTTCGACATCCCGTCCGCGACGCTGCTCGGCGCGGTCAAGAAGGCCGGCGTCAACCGCCTGCTGGTGATGGGCGGCGCGGCCAGCCTGAACACCGCCGAGGGCACGCGGCTTTACGATTCCCCGCATTTCCCGGAGTTCCTCAAGCCGATCGTGAAGCCGGCGATCGATTTCCTCGACGACTTGAGGAACGAGACCGACACCGACTGGACGTTCTTCTCGCCGGCGCAGAACATCTTCCAGGGCGAGCGCAAGGGCCCGGGCAGCTTCCGCCTCGGCAAGGACGAACTGGTGACCGACGCCAAGGGCGAAAGCAACATCAGCTATGCCGACTACGCGATCGCGATGGTCGACGAGCTGGAGAAGCGCGAACATTCGCGCAGCCGGTTCACCGTCGGGTATTGATTTCAGAAGTTGTCCTTCGCCGCCCTGAGCGCGGCGAAGGTTTCGGGCGGCGTAGCACCACCCCAGCGCGCCCGCATGTCGGCGGTGTCGGCGCGCAGGAATGGGTTGGCGGCCAGCTCGCGCGACAGCACGGTGGGTACGGTCGGCTCACCGCGAGCGCGCTTGGCTTCCACTTCCGCGACATATTCGCCGAGAGCGGCGTTGTCCGGATCGGCGTGGAGCGCGAACCGCGCATTCGACTGCGTGTATTCGTGCGCGCAGTAGAGCGTGGTCTCGGCCGGCAGCGCCTTGAGGCGTGAAAGGCTCGCCCAGAATTGCGGCGGGGTGCCTTCGAACATCCGGCCGCAGCCGAGCGCGAACAGCGAATCGCCGACGAACGCGATCCCCGCCTCCGGCAGATGATAGGCGATGTGCCCGTTGGTGTGCCCGCCGACATCGATCACGTGCGCAGTCCATTCGCCAAGCGTGACCGTATCGCCTTGCTTCACCGTGCGATCCACCGCTGCGATCTTCGGGGCGTCCACTTCCGGAGCGGTTACAATGCATCCCGTCGCTGCTTTGATCGCCTCGTTGCCGCCGGTATGGTCCGGGTGCCAATGGGTGTTCCAGATCTGGCTGATCCGCCAGCCTTTGGCCTCGGCCTGGCGCAGATATTCGTCCGCGTCGGGCGTATCGATGCACGCCGTCTCGCCGCTCGCCGGATCGTGCAGCAGGAACCCGTAGTTGTCGCTGAGGCAGGGGAACTGGTGGACTTGAAGCATGGCCGCAGCCTAGGCGCAGGCGCCGAAATAGAAAAGGCCCGCCGGCTCGGGTGAGCTGGCGGGCCAATTCGTCATCCCAGCGAAAGCTGGGATCGCTGGCTATCCAAATCGGAGCCAGTTGATAGCGGTCCCAGCTTTCGCTGGGACGACGATAATTACTCGCCCTTCTTCAGCGCCTCGCCGAGGATGTCGCCGAGCGACGCGCCCGAATCCGACGATCCGTACTGCGCCACCGCTTCCTTCTCTTCGGCGAGCTGGCGCGCCTTGATCGAGAAGTTCGGCTTCTTCGAACGATCGAACCCGGTGACCATCGCGTCGACCTTCTGGCCGGCCTGGAAGCGGTCTGGGCGCTGCTCGTCGCGATCGCGGCCGAGGTCGGAGCGCTTGATGAAGCCGGTCGCGCCATCGTCGCCCGCCTGCACCTCGAGGCCGCCGTCGCGCACTTCGAGCACGGTGACGGTGACCACGTCGTTCTTCTTCAGCCCGCCGCCCGCGCGAGCGCCGCCGCCCGCGGCCGGCGCGCCCTTCTCGAGCTGCTTCATGCCCAGGCTGATGCGCTCCTTGTCGACGTCGACGTCGAGCACCACGGCCTTGACCTGCTCGCCCTTGCGGTGGAGCGCCAGCGCGTCCTCGCCCGAGATGCCCCAGGCGATGTCCGACATGTGGACCATGCCGTCGACGTCGCCGTCGAGGCCGATGAACAGGCCGAACTCGGTGGCGTTCTTGACTTCGCCCTCGACGGTCGAGCCGACCGGGTGCTTGTCGGCGAACTCTTCCCACGGATTGCCCTGGGCCTGCTTGAGGCCGAGCGAGATGCGCCGCTTATCGGCATCGACTTCGAGCACCACCACGTCGACTTCCTGGCTGGTCGAGACGATCTTGCCGGGATGGACGTTCTTCTTGGTCCAGCTCATCTCGGAGACGTGGACCAGGCCTTCGATGCCCGGCTCGAGCTCCACGAACGCGCCGTATTCGGTGATGTTGGTGACCACGCCCTTGAGCTTGGCGCCGACCGGATACTTCTGCGCCACGCCTTCCCACGGATCGCTCTCGAGCTGCTTCATGCCCAGGCTGATGCGCTGGGTGTCCTGGTTGATGCGGACGATCTGCACCTTCACGGTGTCGCCGATGTTGATCACTTCGCTCGGGTGGTTGACCCGCTTGTAGCTCATGTCGGTGACGTGGAGCAGGCCGTCGATGCCGCCCAGGTCCACGAACGCGCCGTAGTCGGTGATGTTCTTCACCACGCCGTCGATGATCTGGCCTTCGGAGAGCTTGTCGATCAGCTCGCTGCGCTGCTCGGCGCGGGTTTCCTCGAGCACCGCGCGGCGCGAGACGACGATGTTGCCGCGGCGGCGGTCCATCTTGAGAATCTGGAACGGCTGCGGGATTTCCATCAGCGGGGTCACGTCGCGCACCGGGCGGATATCGACCTGGCTGCCGGGCAGGAACGCCACCGCGCCGTCGAGGTCGACGGTGAAGCCGCCCTTCACGCGGCCGAAGATGCGGCCTTCGACGCGCTTGCCTTCGCCGAACTCGCTTTCCAGCTTGTCCCACGCGGCTTCGCGACGGGCGCGGTCGCGGCTCAGCATCGCTTCGCCTTCGGAGTTCTCGACCCGGTCGACGAACACTTCGACTTCGTCACCCACGGAAAGACCGTGCGCCTGGCCGGGCTGGGCGAACTCGCGCAGGGGCACGCGGCCTTCGCTCTTGAGGCCGACGTCGATCACGGCCTTGTCGCCTTCGATCGCGGTGATGGTGCCCTTGACGACGCGGCCTTCGAAGCCGCCGTCTGCCGCACCACCGAGAGATTCATTAAGGAGCGCCTCGAAATCGGCGCGAGAGGGTTGTGGCGAAGAAGCCATGTAACAGAGTTCCTAACTGACGTTTTCCGGCCAAGCGGTTGGGTCCGCTGGTCTTTTGGCCGAACTGCCGGCGGGGCCGAATGCCACCGCAGGCGTTTTCGGGGCATCGGCCGGGCGAGGGCGGCTCCAATGCGGCGTGGCGGCGGGTATTCCGCAAAGCCCATGCCGAAGATGCATTGGATCGGCCGTCGACCGGGCCCGCAGCCCGTCGAACGGGGGCGCAGCTAGGCGAGATTTGGCGGAATTGCAAGGAAATTGCGGCGCTGAGGAGGGCGGTTGTCTCCCGCTGAAGTCCCTTGCGGCGCTATCCCGCGGCCTGCGCGTCCAGGCCGTCTGCCGATGCGGCGCCGATCGTCCTGCCGGCTTCCTCGGCCGAGAGCGCCTTGGCGAACAGCCAGCCTTGCGCGTCGCCGCAGCCGAGTTCGACCAGCTTCGCCTGGATCGCCTCGGTTTCGACTCCTTCCGCCGCAACCGGGATGCTGAGCCCTTTGCCGACGATCGCGATCGCCTGGACGATCGCCGCGGCGCTGTCGCCCTCGCACAGCGAATCGACGAAACTGCGGTCGATCTTGAGGCGGTCGAACGGCAGGGCCCGCAATTGGGTCAACGCCGCGTAGCCGGTGCCGAAGTCGTCCACCACGATGCCGATGCCGGCGTTCTTCAGGCTTTCGATCGAGGCGAGCGCGAACGCCCGGTCGGCGATTAGCGTGCTCTCGGCGATCTCCAGGTCCAGCCGGCCCGCCGGGAAGCCGGTTGCCGCCAGCACCTTGAAGATCCGCTGGGCGAGCAACGGATCCTTGAACTGCACCGGCGAGACGTTGACCGCGATGCGCAAGCCGCTGGGCCACTTTGCCGCGGTCGCCAGCGCCTCGCGCATCACGGCCAGCGACAGCTCGCCGATCAGCCCGCTGGATTCGGCGATCTCGAGGAATTCGGGTGGCTCGATCAGGCCGCGCGCGGGATGAAGCCAGCGCGCCAGCACCTCGAAGCCGTTGATCTCGCCCGACGCGAGATCGATGATCGGCTGGAAGAATGGCACGAATTCGCCGTTTGCGATCCCTTCGCGCATTTCGCGCTCGAGGGCGGTGCGGCGGCTGAGCTCGGCTTCCATGGTCGTATCGAACGCCACGCAGCGATTGCCGCCGAGGCGTTTGGCCTCGTACATGGCGATGTCGGCGCGCCGGAGGATCGCACCGAGCTCCGGCCGTCCGCGGTCCGACGTCGCGATGCCGATCGAGGCCCCGATGCGGACGTCCGCATTGGCGAGGCGCACCGGCACCTTGAGGCATTCGATCAGCCTGGCAGCCAGCGCGTTCGGGCCCTGCTTGTAGTTTGCGGCATTCAGCACCAGCACCGCGAATTCGTCGCCGCCGAGGCGGATGCACAGCGCATTCTCGGGACAGGTCTCGCGCAGCCGCCGGGCGGCGGTCACGAGCAGTTCATCACCCGCTTCGTGGCCGTGGAGGTCGTTGACCTTCTTGAAGTGATCGAGGTCGATCACCAGCAGCACGCACCTGGTTTCGGCCTCGGCGTAGTGGTTCTCGAACGCCTCGCGCATGTAGCGGCGATTGTAGAGCCCGGTCACCTCGTCGAGGTAGGCGAGCTGGCGCGCTCGCTGTTCGGCCGCATCGCGATCGGCGAACGATCGCCGCAACTGGCTCGAACGGCGCCACGCGAATATCAACAGCGCGATGTTAAGCAGGAATGCGGTGGCCTGGCCTTGCGAGATCGCCCCCGATCCGTCCGCGGCGCCGAGCACCACCGGCAGGATCTCGCTGCCCGAAAGCACGAACACCGCAGTCGCGAACACCGCGACAGTCGCGGTGATCCAGCGCGTGTCGGTCATGCCGCGCGAATGTGGCCTGGGGTTCGGAGCGGGTACGCTCACGCCGGGGTCGTCCTGCAGTTGCAGGTCGCGATTACCCCGCATTGGTTGACATCCGATTAAGTGAAATCCGCTAGCCCTGGCAGAACTCCAGCCGTGCCATGCGCGGTCGAAATCGGCGAACTTTCGGCAGCCGTATGGTTAACTGCGGCGTGATCCGACGAGGCGCTCGCGCACCAGCTCGATCGCTCCGGCGATCGCTTCGTCCCGGCCGAGATCGCTGGTGTCGAACAGAATCGCGTCCTGCGCCGCTTCGAGCGGGGCGGCCGCCCGGGTGCTGTCGCGCTTGTCGCGCTGGCGGATTTCGCGCCGTATCCGGTCGAGCGTGACTTCGATCCCGCGGTCGCGCAGCTCGATGAATCGGCGCAGCGCGCGCGCCTCGCGGCTGGCGACGACGAACAGCTTCACCTCGGCCTCAGGCGCAATCACGGTGCCGATGTCGCGCCCGTCGAGCACGGCGCCGCCGGGCTGGAGCGCGAAAGCGCGTTGGCGTTCATAGAGCGCGCGGCGAACTTCGGGGTGGATCGACACGCGGCTGGCGAGCCCGCCCGCATCCTCGCCGCGCAGGCCGGGATCGGCGAGCAGGCTTTCCGGGAAGTCGCACGCAGCCGCGGCGTCCGCAGGATCGTCGGGATCGCCGCCGCTCAGCGCCACCTGCCGTCCGACCGCGCGATAGAGCAGCCCGGTGTCGAGATGCGGCAGCCCGAAATGCGCGGCGAGCGCCTTGGCGATGGTGCCTTTGCCTGAGGCGGTCGGTCCGTCTACGGCGACGATCATCGCTCGGCCGGCCTTTGCCGCAGCGCGCCGACCAAGCCGATCAGCGCGATCACGCCCCAAGCGGCTTCGAGCACGAACGCGGCGAGGTTGAAGTTCACCGACAGCGAAATCAGCAGCAGGATCGCGCCGATCAGGTTGGCAAGGTTGAACAGCAGCTTGTTCAGGCTTTTCGCGACATTGGCATAGGCGAACGCGGCGATGAACAGCGCGCTGCCAATGAGGCCGATCGCGTCAGCGAGCGTTCCGCTCATTGCGTCAGGCCGTCCAGCAGCGCTTCGAAGTTGGGGAAGCTGGTGGCGATCGGGCGGGTATCGTCCACCTCGACGCCGTCACGGCTGGCGAGGCCCGCGACCGCCATGCTCATCGCGATGCGGTGATCGAGCTTGGTCGCGATCCGTCCGCTCCCCCCCGGCAGCGGATCACCGCCGCGGCCGTCGATTTCGAGGCCGTCGGGGCGTTCGACGACCTGAGCGCCCGCGGCCGTGAGCGCGGCAGCCATCGTGGTCAGGCGATCGGATTCCTTGACCCGTAGCTCCTCCAGTCCGCTGGTCACCGTGCGGCCCTCCGCCATGCTCGCGGCGACGAACAGCGCGGGGAACTCGTCGATCATCGAGGGGGCGAGGGCGGGATCGATCTCGATGCCCTTGAGCGCGGAATGCGCAACCTTGAGATCGGCAACCGGCTCGCCGCCGACTTCGCGCGGGTCCAGTTCCTCGATATCGCCGCCCATCTGGCGCAGCACCTCGACCAGGCCTGCGCGGGTGGGATTGAGGCCGACGTTTTTGACGACCACCTCGCTGCCGGGCACCAGCAGCGCGGCAACGATGAAGAACGCGGCGGACGAGGGGTCCCCGGGAACGTCGATCGTTTGCGGCTTGAGGTCGGCCTCGCCGCGCACGCGGATGATCCGCTCGCCGTTCTCCTCCTCGAGCCACAGCTCGGCGCCGAACCCTTTGAGCATCCGCTCGCTATGATCGCGGGTCGGCACCGGCTCGATCACGCTGGTGATGCCCGGCGTGTTGAGCCCGGCGAGCAGCACCGCGCTCTTCACTTGCGCGCTCGCGACCGGCAGGCGGTAGGTGATCGGCACCGCGGGATTGAGCCCGCGCTCGGTCAGCGGGAACGTGCCGCCCCCAATACCAGAATTGCTCGCCTCGAACGCCGCGCCCATCCGGCCGAGCGGCTCGATCACGCGGCCCATCGGGCGTTTCGACAAGCTGGGATCGCCGGTGAACTGAATCGTCAGCGGGTGGCTGGCGACCAGCCCCATCAGCAGCCGCGCCGACGTTCCGCTGTTGCCCATGTCCAGCGGAGCTTCGGGCTGGAGCAGAGCGCCCACGCCGACGCCATGCACCCGCCACTCGCCGGCGCCGGTGCGCTCGATGGTGGCTCCCATCTGCCGCATGGCCTGGGCCGTCGACATTACGTCCTCGCCTTCGAGCAGCCCGCTGATCCGGCTCTCGCCCACCGCCAGCGCCGAAAGCATCAGTGCCCGGTGGCTGATCGACTTGTCGCCGGGCACCCGGATCGTGCCGCGCAACGGACCGCCCGCGCGGAAGCGGCGCGGAACGGATCGGGCGGATGGGGTGTCGGACAAGGCGTGGCTCGCTGGTGAGGCTCGTGATGCGCGCGGGCTTTTGACAGCGCACATGCCCTATGGCAAGGCGCGCCACCCGGTGCGAGGGTGCGCGCTTGATTCTGGCGCCGCCCGTCACCATCACGGATTTTCGCCCGGCATCGAACCGGGCCTGATTGAGGAATTCCCATGGTCAAACCAGAGTGGGGCACCAAGCGCAGCTGCCCCAAGTGCGGCACCCGCTTCTACGATCTCGGTGCCGACGAACCGGTGGTGTGCATCGAATGCGGCAACCAGTGGTCGCCCGAGCCGGTGCTGAAATCGAAGCAGCCGATCCCGTACGAGGAAGAGAAAAAGGCCGAGCCCGAAGAGGCCGATGCCGATCTCGCCGATCCCGAGCTCGAGGATATCGAGGACATCGACGAGGACGAGGATTCGCCGGACAACGACGTCGACCTGCCGGGCGACGACGATCTGGGCGTGCCCGGTTCGTCCGAGAACGAAGACGAAGAAGGCTGACGCAATAGGGCTTGCGAAAATCGGGTCCGCCCCATAAAGGCGGCCCCTCCGCGCCTCCCAGGGTGCGGAAAAGCGAATGGAACGGGGCCGTAGCTCAGCTGGGAGAGCGCTACAATGGCATTGTAGAGGTCAGGGGTTCGATCCCCCTCGGCTCCACCATTCGAAGAATTTGAGTGCGAATTTCCAGTGCCGATGAGCACGCTGGCCGACGAGGTTTCGTCCGCCGGCGTTTTTGGCGTTTGGCGGAATTGACGTTCCGCGAAGGAGTGACGGAAGTCGATGTTCGACAGCCTGAGTGATCGTCTCGGGGGGGTGTTCGACCGCTTGCGCGGGCGCGGCGCGCTGCGCGAGGAAGACGTCCGCGCGGCGATGCGCGAAGTGCGCGTCGCCTTGCTCGAGGCCGACGTTGCGCTGCCGGTGGTGCGCCGGTTCATCGACGCGGTCACCGAAAAGGCCGTCGGGCAGGACGTGCTGCGCTCGGTCACCCCGGGCCAGCAAGTGGTCAAGATCGTCCATGACGAGCTGGTCGCGACGCTCGGCGGGGACGAGCCCGCCGACCTGGACCTCAATGCTGCTGCGCCGGTGGTGGTGATGATGGTCGGCCTGCAGGGCTCGGGCAAGACCACCACCACCGCCAAGCTCGCCAAGCTGCTCAAGGAAAAGCGCGGCAAGAAAGTGCTGATGGCCTCGCTCGACGTGAACCGGCCGGCGGCGCAGGAGCAGCTCGCGGTGCTCGGCACCCAGGCCGACGTCGCGACGCTCCCGATCGTGTCCGGCCAGCAGCCGGTCGATATCGCGACCCGCGCGCTCCAGTCCGCGAGGCTCCAGGCGATCGACGTGCTGCTGCTCGACACCGCGGGCCGTTTGCACGTCGACGATGCGCTGATGGCCGAGATGAAGGCGGTTTCCGCCATCTCGCACCCGCACGAAGTGCTGCTGGTGGTCGACAGCCTGACCGGCCAGGACGCGGTCAACGTCGCGCAGAGCTTTGCCGGCGAGATCGACCTTTCGGGCGTCGTGCTCACCCGGATGGACGGCGACGCGCGCGGCGGCGCGGCGCTGTCGATGCGTGCGGTCACCGGCAAGCCGATCAAGTTCGCCGGCACCGGCGAGAAGATCGACGCGATCGAGCCGTTCCGCCCCGAAAGCGTCGCCGGCCGCATCCTCGGGATGGGCGACGTGGTCAGCCTGGTCGAGAAGGCCGCGCAAGTCATCGAGAAGGAAGAGGCCGACCGCCTCGCCGAGCGGATGATGGCCGGCAAGTTCGACTTGAACGACCTGCGCAGCCAGCTCCGCCAGATGCAGAACATGGGCGGCCTCGGCATGCTCGCGGGCATGCTGCCGGGGATGAAGAAGGCCAAGCAGGCGCTCGCGCAGTCGGGCATGGACGATAAGGTCCTGGTCCACATGGACGCAATCATCGGCTCGATGACGCCGAAGGAGCGCGAGCGGCCCGAACTGCTCAACGCCAAGCGCAAGAAACGCGTCGCCGCCGGCTCGGGCACCGACGTGCAGGACATCAACCGGCTGCTGAAGATGCACCAGGAAATGGGCCGGGCGATGAAGCAGATCCGGAAGATGGGCGGATTGAAGGGCCTTGGCGCGCTGCTCGGGAAGGGCGGCCTCGGCGGCGGCGGAATGGGCGGTCTGGGCGGCGGCGGCATGCCGGGGCTCGGAGGCGGCGCACTGCCGCCGGACCTGCAGAATCTATTGGATAAGAAGTGATTTCAGCGAATTACGAAGGAAAGGTAGTTTAAGATGGCAATTGCACTGCGTTTGTCGCGCGGCGGCGCGAAGAAGCGGCCTTATTACCGGATCGTGGTGTCCGACAGCCGCTCGCCGCGTGACGGCAAGTACCTCGAGCAGATCGGGACCTACAACCCGGTCCTCGCCAAGGACGACCCCGCCCGCGTCAAGCTGAACGAGGATCGCGCGCGTTATTGGCTGAGCGTCGGCGCCCAGCCGAGCGACCGCGTCGCCCGTTTCCTCGACGCCGCCGGCGTGAAGGAGCGTGCCGCGCGCAACAACCCGAAGAAGGCCGAGCCGGGCGAGAAGGCCAAGGAGCGCGCCGAGGAGCGTGCGACCAAACTCGCCGAGGCCGAGGAAGCCGCCAAAGCGCCGACCGAGGAACCCGCCGCCGAGGAAGTGACCGAGGAAGCCGCGGCCGAAGCGCCCGCCGAAGCCGCGGCCGAGCAGGCCCCTGCTGCAGAAGAAGCGCCGACTGAGGAAGCCGCCGCCGAAGCTCCGGCCGAAGAAGCTCCGGCCGAGGAAGCGCCCGCCGCAGAGGCCGGCGAGGAACAGGCCGAAGGCTAAGCCTTGGCCGCGGACAAGCCCGTCACGCTCGCCGCCATCGTCGGCGCGCACGGGGTGACGGGCGACGTCTGTCTGAAGCTGTTCGGGGAGGGCGTCGAGGCGCTCTCCCGCTTCAAGACCTTCAACGACGGTGCGCTCAGCCTCAAGAAGCTGCGCGACGACGGCAAGGGCGGTGCGGTCGCCCGCTTCGCCGAGGTCGCCGGCCGCGATCAGGCGGAGAAGCTGCGCGGCACCCTGCTGACGGTGCCGCGCTCAGCCCTGCCGCCGCTCGAAGAGGGCGAATACTACCACGCCGACCTGATCGGCCTCGCCGCGATTTCGAATGCGGGAGAGCCGCTCGGCACCGTCGTCGCGGTCGAGAACTTCGGCGCCGGCGACGTGCTCGAGATCGAGCGTCCGGACGGCAAGCGGTTCATGGTCCCAATGCGCGAGGAAGCCGTTCCGGAATGGAGCGAACTGCGAGGCGTGGTGATTGACGCGCGGTTTGTCGAATAGTATATACAAGGCATATATACAGGAAAATCGCATGGCTCGCGAATGGAAAACCAAGACGTTCAAGTCGGGCAACTCCGTTGCGCTGCGACTGCCTAAAGGATTGGGCTTGGCGGAAGGAGATGACATCGTCGTCGTACCACACTCCGACGGCACCTTCAGCTTCTGGAAGGCAAGCGATTCCAAGAAGGTTTTCATGAGCCTTTATGGCAGCATGTCACCTGGCTTCATGTCGGAGGGCAGGGGCGACACCGAGCAGGACGATTACGACTGGGAGCGACCTTCGGATCGACCTGCGGCTGCCTGATGTTTTTGCTCGACACGAATGCGTGCATCGATTTTCTCGATGGCCGAAGTGAACGGCTCGAGGCGCATATCGATCAGCATTTCGGAAAACTGTGGGTGTCGTCGATCAGTGTCGGTGAACTGATGGTTGGGTCTGAACTCTCGCGAGATCCAAAGCGTGACGCCGAGAGAATTAATGTCTTCGTCGCTGGCGTGAACATTTCGGATTTCGACCTAGCTTGTGCCAGACGCTATGGCGCGCTCATCAGGAAAATCGGCATTCGCAGGAAAAGCTTTGACCGCCTTATCGGGGTGCAGGCGCTCGAGTTGGGATTGACGTTGGTCACGCGCAACGAACGGGATTTCGCCGACGTCCCGGGCTTGAAGGTCGAGAACTGGACTCTGGGGTGACTTTCGCCGCCACCGTCCTCACGCTCTATCCCGAGATGTTCCCCGGCCCGCTCGGCGTCAGCCTGGCGGGGCGTGCGCTCGAGCAGGGCGCGTGGTCACTTGACACCGTGCAGATCCGCGATTTCGCCACGGACAAGCATCGCACGGTGGACGACACTCCCGCCGGCGGCGGAGCAGGGATGGTGCTCAAGCCCGACGTGCTGGCGGCCTGCATCGACCATGCGAGGGCGCTGCAACCCGATTGCCCGGTGCTGGCGATGACGCCGCGCGGAAACCCCATCACCCAAGCCCGCATTCGCGAGCTTGCCGCCGGCCCTGGCGCCACCCTCTTGTGCGGCCGCTTCGAGGGTTTCGACGAGCGGATTTTCGAGGGCCGGGGGGTCGAGGAAGTGTCGCTCGGCGACATCGTACTGTCGGGTGGAGAGCCCGCCGCTTTGGCCATTCTCGACGCTTGCATTCGCCTGCTTCCCGGCGTAATGGGCGCGCCTTCCAGCGGTGCCGAGGAAAGCTTCGAAGAAGGGCTCCTCGAATATCCGCACTACACCCGGCCCGTCGAATGGGAAGGGCGCACGATCCCCGAAGTGCTGCGATCGGGGGATCATGCGAAAATCGCGGCTTGGCGGAAACGCATGGCCGAGAATGACACACGGTTACGCAGGCCGGACCTTTGGGAGCGCTACAGTGGCGCTCGGGCCCAGCCTGCCTCTGGCGCGCGGCGTGAAGACGAGGACTAGGACCAGTGAACCTGATCCAGCAGATCGAAGCCGAAGAAATCGCCAAGTCGGGCAAGACGATCCCCGAATTCCGCGCGGGCGACACCGTACGCGTGGGCGTGAAGGTGATCGAAGGCACCCGCGAGCGCGTGCAGAACTACGAAGGCGTGTGCATTGCGCGGTCGAACCGCGGCATGGGCAGCAACTTCACCGTGCGCAAGATCTCGTTCGGCGAAGGTGTGGAGCGCGTGTTCCCGCTCTACTCGCCGATCGTCGAGAGCATTACCGTGGTCCGCAAGGGCGTCGTCCGCCGGGCGAAGCTCTACTACCTGCGCGGCCGCACCGGCAAACGCGCGCGGATTGCCGAGCGCCGGGAAACCCAGAGCGCCAGCCAGGAGGGCTAAGCCCCCAGCGCCAAGTGAGAAATCACCAAGGGGCGCCCTGGCTGGAAGGCCGGGGCGCCCTTTCCGCATGAACGTATCGCAGTAGGGGTTTTGAGATGGGTTATCGGGTTGTGGTCGTAGGTGCGACCGGGAACGTCGGCCGCGAAATGCTTGCCGTGCTCGCCGAGCGCGAGTTCCCGATGGACGAAGTGGCGGCGGTCGCCTCGCCCCGTTCGACCGGCACGGAAATCGAAATCGGCGACACCGGCCGCACCACCAAGTGCAAGAACATCGAGCACTTCGATTTCACCGGCTGGGACATCGCGCTGTTCTCGGCCGGCTCCGGCCCGGCAAAGGAATACGCGCCCAAGGCCGCCGCCGCCGGCTGCGTGGTGATCGACAATTCGTCGCTCTACCGCATGGACCCGGACGTGCCGCTGATCGTGCCCGAAGTGAACCCCGAGGCGATCGACGGCTACACCAAGAAGAACATCATCGCGAACCCCAACTGCTCCACCGCGCAGCTTGTGGTAGCGCTGAAGCCGCTCCACGATGCGGCCAAGATCAAGCGCGTGGTGGTCTCGACCTACCAGTCGGTCTCGGGCGCAGGCAAGGCGGGGATGGACGAGCTGTTCGCCCAGAGCCGCGCGATCTTTGTCGGCGATCCCGTGGAGCCGGCCAAGTTCACCAAGCAGATCGCGTTCAACGTGATCCCGCACATCGACGTGTTCATGGACGACGGCTCGACCAAGGAAGAGTGGAAGATGGTGGTCGAGACCAAGAAGATCCTCGACCTCAAGATCAAGCTCAACGCCACGTGCGTGCGCGTGCCGGTGTTCGTCGGCCATTCCGAGGCGGTGAACATCGAGTTCGAGAACGAGATCTCGGCCAAGCAGGCGCAGGCGATCCTGCGCGACGCGCCCGGCTGCATGCTGATCGACAAGCGCGAGGACGGCGGCTACGTCACGCCGATCGAATGCGTCGGCGACGGCGCGACGTTCATCAGCCGTGTGCGCGAGGATCCGACGGTGGAGAACGGCCTGACGATGTGGGTGGTGTCGGACAACTTGCGCAAGGGCGCGGCGCTCAACGCGGTTCAGATCGCCGAACTGCTGGGCAGGCGGCACCTGAAGAAGGGCTGAGGACATGGTCTCCGTTCCGCTGCACCGGATCGGAGGCCGTTTCTACCGTGCCGTGCTGGTGGGACGGGTTGAGCGTGCGCTCGACCCGCCTGGCCCGCAGAGTGCGGGCCGTTATCATCGGCTTGGGGAAAAGGCGCTTTACATGAGCCCTGAAGCCGATTGGGCCTGTATCGCGGTGGGCAATTACATGGCCGAAGATCGGCTGCCGCGCCTGATCGTGCCGCTGGAACTCGACGAAGCGTGCGTGTTGGACCAACGCGATGAGGCCGCTTGCGCCGCGCTTGGTATCGATCGCGAGCTGTCGAAAGTGCGCTGGCGCCCAGAGCTTGCCGCCGGGCGCGAACCGCCTTCCTGGCGCAACTCCGACGCCGCTCGCGCGGCCGGCGCCGATGGCATCATCGACTGCTCGCGGGGAATCGTCGGCGGCTGGCACCTTACGCTGTTTCGCTGGAACGAGCCGGGCGGGCCCCAGGTCCGGCTCGCGGGCGAGCCCGTGGCCTGCGATTACGAGGCGAGCCGGGCACGCTGGGCGGCACCGGCCAGCTGGTCCCTGCCGGCTTTCCGCTAGGGACTAAGGAGACCTAGCGCCGCGCGTGGATCGTGTTCTTGCGCATGACGAACACCAGCGGCACCGCGCCGAGGCTCAGCCACATCATCAGGTAGAAGTCGTCGATATAGGCGACCATCGCCGCCTGGCGCGTCACCTCGGCGTTGGCCAACGAGGCGCCGGCGCCGGCGTAGCTGACGTATTGGCTGAGCCCGGACGTGTCGAACAGCGAGCTCAGCGTCGCCGGAGTGACGTGCTCGGCGAGCGCGCTGTGGACTTTCTGGGTGTTGCGCGCGAGCAATGTCATCGCCACCGAGATGCCGACCGAGGAGCCGATGTTGCGCGTGAGGTTGAGCAGGCTCGAACCGTCGGTGCGCAGTTGCGGCGGCAGGGTCGCGAAGGCGGTGGCGTTAAGCGGGATGAACACCAGCCCGATGCCGAGCCCCTGGACGCCGCCCGACATCACGATACCCATCCGGTCGACGTCGAGCGACCAGCCGGCCATCCAGCTCATCGACCAGGCGCCGATCAGGAATCCGATCGCCACGATCCAGCGCGCGTCCGCCCCTTTGCGCATCAGATAGCTCGACAGCTGCATGCTGATCAGGATGCCGACGCCGCGCGGCATCAGCACCATGCCCGTGCCGATCACGTCATAGCCCAGCAACTGCTGCAGCATCAGCGGCAGCAGCGCCATCGTGGCGAACATCACCACCCCGATCACGATCATGAAGGTGAGCGCGATGACGAAGTTCTTGTCCGCGAACAGTGCCCGGTGAAACAGGGGGGTGGGCGACGTCGCGAGATGGATTCCCGCGATCCAAGCGGCGGACGCTGCGATCGCGGCATAAATCCAGATCTCCGCCGACTGGAACCAGTCGGCCTGGTTTCCACGATCGAGCAGCAGCTGCATCGCACTGAGCATCAGCGCGATCATCGCAAATCCGGTGAGATCGAACCGCCGCTTGCGCAGTGGGCGAGACGGCATTTGGGCCACCAGGATCGTCAGCGCCGCGATCCCGACCGGCAGGTTGACGTAGAAGCACCAGCGCCAGTTCCAGTTCTCGGTCAGCCAGCCGCCGATCAGCGGCCCGAGAATGGGGCCGATCATGATGCCCAGGCCCCATACCGCGATGATCTGCGGCTGGCGGCTTGGCCGCGTGGTGTCGAGCATCCAGCTCTGGCTCAAGGGCGCGATGAATGCGCCGGAAATGCCCTGGAAGGCGCGGAACAGTACCATCTCCTCGAGGTTCTGCGCCGCGCCGCACATCGCCGAGGCAACGATGAAGCCCAGCACCGAGGAAAGAAACAGCCGCCGCGCGCCGATCGTGTCGGCCAGCCAGCCGGTGATCGGCATCGCGACCGCCGCCGCGACGATATAGCTCGTCAGCACCCAGCTGATAGTGTCGGGGGTCGCGCTGAGCGAGGCCTGCATGTGCGGCACCGCGACGTTGGCGATCGTCGTGTCGAGCACCTGCAGCAGCGATGCGGCCATCACCCCGATCATGAACAGCCATCGGTTGGGGACGTGGAGCTGGGCGACGTCCTCGATCTGCGCGGGCGCGCCGCGGCCGGCGCCGCTGCGGCCGGCCGGGGCGACGGCGCTCGCCATTACCGCCTCACTTGCCCCGGCCGTCGGTGTAGACGGTGACGCTGGTGGTGAGGCCGGCGATCAAGGGGCGGGGCGGCTTCGAATCGATCGCGATCCTGACCGGCACCCGCTGGGTGACCTTCACCCAGTTGCCGGTGGCGTTCTGCGCCGGAAGCACGGAGAACTCCGAACCCGTGCCGGCCCCGATCGAGGCGACGTGGCCCTTGAGCTTCATGTCCGGATACGCGTCGAACTCGACCAGCGCCGGCTGCCCGACCCGCATCTGCGCGAGCTGGGTCTCCTTGAAGTTGGCTTCGACATACGTGCCTTGCTTGGCGACGAGCGTCAGCACCGGCAGGTTCTGGACAATCTGCTGCCCGGGCAAGAGGTTGTCGGCGCCGGCGACCTGCCCGGCCATCGGCGCATAGACCGCGGTGCGCTTGAGGTTGAGCTGCGCGGCTTCGGCCTGTGCCTCGGCGGCTGCGACTTGCGGGTTCTCGCCCGGCACCGCGGCCCCGTGCGCGAGCTTTGCCCTGGCCTGGGTCTGGTTCGCCTGGGCGATGCGCAGCGCTTCGCGCGCCTGCGAAACCGCGTGCTGAGCGGCATCGTAATCGGCCTTGGTGGTGAAGCCCTGCTTCCACAATTGCTGTTCGCGCTCGAACTTGCTCTGGGCGAAGCCGATGTCCTCGCGGGCGGCGGCGATGTCGGCGCCGGTCAGCGCGGTGTCGTTCGACAGCGCGGTGACATTCGCCTGGGCAGTGGCGATCGCCGCGCGGGCTTGGTCGAGCTGGATCTGGAACGGCTGGGGATCGATCTTGAACAGCAATTGGCCGGCGTTGACCATCTGCCCGTTCTTGACGAACGCTTGCAGCACTTTGCCGCCGACTTCAGCGGTGACCGAGACTTTGTCCTGCTTCACATAGGCGTCGTCGGTCGCGACTTTGCCTTGCAGGCCGTGCCAATAGAGCAGCCCGCCGATCAGGATCGCCAGCGGCACCACCGCCATCAGCGCGAGGCGTCCCCAGCGGCGCGGCGCGCGCGCCTCGGCGGGCTCGATCGCTTCGGGCTCCCCCGGCTCGCGGACGGTGGCGGGCCGCTCGGAAATCTGGGGGTCGGCGTCAGCCATTGGCCGCCTTCGTCATTTCGCGCCTTGCGGCAAGATTGGAGCCGATCGCCTTGAGCAAGCGCTCGAGTTCGGCTTGTTCGGTGCGGGACAACCCGTCGAGCATTTCCTCAACGAGCGAATCCACCCGCTGTTGCAGTTTTTCCATCGTTTGTCTGCTCTTCGCGGTCAGGTGAAGGCGCCACGCGCGCCGGTCGGCGGGATCGCGGCGCCGTTCGATCAGGCCGCCTTCCTCGAGCCGGTCGACCATCCGGCACAACGTGATCGGTTCGACCTCCAATCGCTCGGCATAGAAGGACTGGTTCTCGCCCGCGAAGCGATTGAGCAGCAACAGGAGCCGCGCCTGGGGTCCGGTCACGCCGATCTCGCGAACCTGCCGGTCGAACGCCCAGCGCGCGAGCCGCGAGTTGTCGGCCAGGAGGAAACCGATGTGCATCATGCCCGCATATAATAAGGGGGCTTAATAAAACAATATCCCTCTGCGCCTTGCAGATAGCCGGCGCTTTGTTCGATATGGTCGGCGAAGGAGACCCGCGGATGCCAAAACGAGCCATGAGCGGCGGCTGCCAGTGCGGGAAAGTGCGCTACACCGCGCAAGTCGACCCCGAAGAAGCGTATTTGTGCCACTGCCGGATGTGCCAGCGCGCAACCGGCGGAGTCGCCGCGGCTTTCGTCGGCCTTTCCCGCGCGGATTGTGCGTGGGCAAGCGAGCCCGACTGGTACGCGAGCTCGCCGATCGCCCAGCGGCCGTTCTGCTCCAATTGCGGCACCCCACTCGGCTTCCGGTACCTCGAAGGCGAAACCATGGACCTCACCGTCGGCAGTTTCGACGATCCCTACGTCTTCGCGCCGCATTGGCATTTCGGCGCGGAGACGATCCATGAGGATTGGCTCGACACCAGCGAGCTGCCGCGCAAGAACGCCGCGGACTATCCGGTGCTGGTCGAAAAGTGGCTCGCGGCTACCGGCAAGATGCCCGAGTGAGCGAGCCGGCTACCGAATTCGTCCCGTCGTTCGATGGCGAGCGGCTGGCCGTGCACCGGCTAGGCGCGGGCAGGCCGGTGCTGCTGCTCCACGGGCTGTTCTCGAGCGCGCAGATGAACTGGATCCGTTTCGGCCATGCGCAGGCGCTCGCCGATGCGGGCTTCGAGGCGATCATGCCGGACTTGCGCGCCCACGGCGAAAGCGCGGCGCCGCATGATCCGGCGGGTTATCCACGCGGTGTACTGGTGCGCGATGTCGAGGCCCTGGTTGCGGCCTTTGGCTTTGTCGAGTTCGATCTGGTCGGCTTCTCGCTCGGCGCGCGCACCGCGGCGGCGGCGGCGATCGCGGGCCTGGCTCCGCGTCGGCTGGTGCTTGCCGGAATGGGACTCGAAGGACTCGCCGGTGGCGGGGAACGCCCGAATTTCTTCGTCGACGCGATCGATCGGTTCGATGAAGTCCGGCCCGGCGATCCGGCGTACATGGCGGTCCAGTTCATGAAGACGATGAAGACCGACCGGGTAGCGACGCGGTTGCTGCTGCAAGCGGTCAAGACCGTCGATGCGGACGAGCTGCCCCGCATCGCAATGCCCACGCTGGTGCTGTGCGGCGAGCAGGACCGCGACAGCGGCTCGCCCGAGGCGCTGGTCGAGGCGCTGCCCGATGCGCGGCTTGAATTCGTACCCGGCACGCATATGAGCTCGGTCACCCAGCCGGAACTGGGGCGGGCGATCGTGCGGTTTCTGGAGGGATAAAACCCTCTCCCTCCGAGGGAGAGGGCTTTTCCGAACCTTATTCCTCGCCGGCTTCGGCGGGGGTTTCGAGCATGTCGGCCGGAATTTCGCCCGGCTCGAGCGTCGGGTCCTTGGCTTCGGTGAAGCCTTCGCCCTCGGCGCGGTCTTCCTCGAACATCGCCGCCATCACGTCGACGCCCTGGCTCTGCAGCTCGGCCTCGTCGTCCGAACGGGCGACGTTGGCCTTCACGATCACGTGCACCTCGGGGTGCAGCGAGACGCGGACGTTGAACATGCCGATGGTCTTGATCGGATGTTCGAGCACGACTTGCGACTTCGAGATCTTGTGGCCCTTTTCCTCCAGCGCGGCGACAATGTCGCGCACGCTGACCGAGCCGTAGAGCTGGCCCGAGTTCGACGCCGAACGGATCAGCACCAGCTCGGTGCCGTCGACCTTCTCGCCGGCCTTCTCGGCCTCGCCGCGACGCTCGGCGTTTTCCTTTTCCAACCGCTCGCGGTTGGCTTCGAACACCTTGCGGTTGGCATCGTTGGCGCGCAGCGCCTTCTTCTTCGGCAACAGGAAGTTGCGGGCATAGCCGTCGCGCACGTTGACGACGTCGCCGATCGTGCCGAGGCTCTCGATCCTTTCGAGCAGGATGATCTGCATGGGTCGGCCCTCCTTACTTCACGATGTAGGGCAGCAGGCCGATCTGCCGGGCGCGCTTGATCGCCTGGCTGAGCTCGCGCTGCTTTTTCGCGGATACCGCGGTGATGCGGCTGGGGACGATCTTGCCCCGCTCGGACATGAAGCCCTGCAGCAGGCGCACATCCTTGTAATCGATCTTCGGCGCATTCTTGCCCGAGAACGGGCAGCTCTTGCGGCGGCGGAAGAACGGACGGGCCATTATTCGTCTCCCCTTTCGCTACGCTTGCGGCGCTCGCGTTCGTTCTTGCGCATCATCGCCGACGGGCCTTCCTCAAGCTCGTCGACCCGCACCGTCAGGTAGCGGATGATGTCTTCGTTGATCCGGTTCTGCCGCTCAAGCTCGGCGACGACGTCGCCCGGAGCGTCGATGTTGAGGAGCACGAAGTGCGCCTTGCGGTTGCGATCGATCTTGTAGGCGAGATTCTTGAGGCCCCAGGTCTCGGTCTTGGTGACCTTGCCCTTGCCGTTCTCGACGATTTCGGTGGCGGCGGCGGCCAATGCGTCGACCTGAGCCTGGCTCAGATCCTGGCGCGCCAGAAAGACATGCTCGTAATACGGCATGCGTGGCTGTCCTTTCACTTCGTGCCGATCGCTGGCTGATCCGCGCCGTCGCGGGGCCCCTCCGGCTTTCTTCGCTCCCCGCGGCCGGCGTTGTACTCGGACCGCCCGGGAGCGGCGCACATACAGCTTTTCCGCGCGATTGCAAGGGAAGGGCGGGGCTTGCCCTTCATGCACCGCCTTTTGCCGCGTATCGTCGGCAAGGCGGTGGGGCTAAGGGGTTCGTTCGATCGGCGCGCAACCCTAAGGAATCCGAGCGTTTGGGTGAGAGCAAAAAAATCGTTTCATGTGGAACCGATCGGGCCATTCTGCGTTGCGACGGGATGGACATAAGGGAAAACACCTATTGCGCGGAGGGGGGATCATAAGTGATCTTACTTAAGAGATTGGCCGTCTCCGCTCGAAACGGGGGCTTAACCAGAAGGGAAACCTGAGGAGAGCATGATGGCGACGGCAAGATCACATGTTCATGTTATCGATCCTGATTTCCGCCGGCGAGCGAGCATCTCGCGCGAACTGATCCGCCTGGATCTTCACCCCGAGATTTACGAAAGCGTGTTCGAGTTCGGGAATCAGGTGCCGAAATCCGGCATGATCCTCGCCTCAGACGACTCCGCCCAAAGCGGCCTTCCCGATCTCATCGAGATGCTCGACGCCAACGGGCGCCGGCTGCCGGTGGCGATGTATTCGAACGAGCCTTCGCCCGAGAAGATCGTCCAGGCGATGCTGAATGGCGCATTGGACTATCTCCAGTGGCCGTTTCAGCCCGAATTGCTCCACACCGCGGTCGAACGCCTGCACGCGGAGGGCAAGCGGCGCGCGGAGCAGGACCGGCGCCGAGCCCGCGCCCGAGCGCTGGTCGAGGCGCTCAGCCCGCGCGAGCTCGAAGTGCTTTCGCTGGTGGTCCTGGGCAATGCGAACAAGGAAATCGCCGAAGAATTGGGCATCAGCCCGCGCACCGTCGAAATTCACCGCAGCAATATGATGCGCAAGCTCAATGCCCGTTCAACTTCGGACGCGGTGCGGGTGGCGCTTTATGCGGGAATTGATGAAGAGTTGAATCCTCAGGGGCAAGAGATCGCCGCCTGAGCCCCACCAGGCAGGCGGCCCAGGCGCCCAGCAGCGCCGCTGTCAGGCTATCGCCGGAAATGGCCGCAGGCCGGCCCGTCTGCCCGGGCAACCAGGCTTTCGCCTCGATCACCGGCGATCCTGCGCGCAGGACGCAAGCGACCTCATAACACATCGGGGACCCGATCAGCGCCGCGGCGGCCGAAGCAAACGCGCCACATTCCAAGAATTGCTCGTACGCGCTTTCGCCGGTTTCGCACCGCACGACGCCTTTCAACGGGCCGGGCGTGAGCTGAACCAGATGGAAGGCATGGCGCAGCATGCTCGCCACATCGTTGTCATCCGATGCCACGATCCTGTTCGATAGCCGCTCGAGCGCCCGGAACCACAATTCCGGCTCGAGCGGCTCGATGTCGTTCGAGCCTTCCGTCTGCGTCAAGTCCACTAACCCCTCGCAGCAAGGTGTAATCGAGTTAACTAACGCGATCCACAACTAACTGATCGTTTGTCCCGTTTTGGAGCAATAAAATATGTTGTCGGGCGACCGGTCAGTTCGAAAACACACGGACAACGTCTACGCTTGATCCTCCGGCACGGAAGCGATCGGCGCGCGACCAAGCGTGAAGTTAGGGCAATGCCCGCAGCAGGTCTTGCGCAAATCCGGTCAGGGTATCGTCGCGCGCGCCCATCACCACCACCCGGTCTCCTGGTCGGGCGATCTCGACGATCCGTTTGGCGCAAGCTTCGCGAGCGGGGACGTATTCGGCCCGAACTCCGCTTGTCTCTGCGGCTTCTTCGATCAGCCGGACGATCCGCTGGCTTCCTTCGCTGCGATCCACGGTGCCGCCGAAGTAGACCGGGTCGCAGAGGATCGCGACGTCGCCTGTTCCCAGCTCGCGAGCGAAAGTAGTGGCGAGTTCGTGCCCCATCTGCTTGAGGGGTCCGTAGCCGTGCGGCTGGAAGAACGCGATCACCCGGCCGGGGTGCGCTTTTAACGTACGCAACGTCGCGGCGACTTTCTCCGGGTTGTGGCCGAAATCGTCGATCACCGTAATGCCCGAAGAACTGGTGCCGATGAGCGAGAAACGCCGGGCGATGCCGGTAAAAGAGCCCAGCGCGGCAACCGCTTCCGCGGCCGGCATTCCCGCCGCGACCGCACCCGCGATGGCGGCCAACGCGTTCGAAAGGTTATGGCGACCCGGCATCGCGAGCCGCAGCCCGTGCGCGGCTCCGTCACCGCGGTCGATCACCCGGGCCGAAACCGCGGTCGCCGATTGGGTCACGCTGGCGGGCTCGACGGTGATCCGCGCGTCGGCGCTGTCGATCCCGAAGCCGATCACCTGCTTGCCGTGCGCGATCAGCAGCGAAGCTTCGCCATCGTCGAGATTCACCGCGCAACGTTCCGACGCAGCAAGGAAATCCGCGAACAACACCCGCAGCTCGTCCATTCCCTTGTGATCGAGGCTGACGTTGAGCAGCACCGCCACTTGGGGGCGATACAACGCGATCGAGCCGTCGCTTTCGTCGACTTCGGAAACGAACACCTCGCCTTGCCCTACCCGCGCGCTGGCGAACGGTGCGTCGGGCGAGACGAAGTTGTTCATCACCGCCCCGTTCATGATCGTCGGATCGCGGCCCGCCTGGTGCATGATCCAGCCGAGCATCGCGGTGACCGTGCTCTTGCCGCTCGTTCCGCCCACCGCAATGCCGCAAGGGGCGAGGTTGAACAGCGTCGAGAGCAGCTCGGCCCGGCTCATCCGCCGGCAGCCGAGCGCGCGCGCACGCACCATTTCGGGCACGGTATCCTCGACCGCCGCGGAGGCGACCAGCACCTGACTGCTGGAGGTTACGCCGCTGCCGTCCTGCGGGAACAGGCGGACACCCTGCCGTTCCAGCCAGGCGAATTTCTCCGGACTGCGGCCCTGGTCGCGGCTGCGGTCGGAGCCGGCGATCTCCGCGCCGCGGCCTTTGAGGATTAGCGCCAGCGGCAGCATGCCGGAGCCGCCGATGCCGCAGAAGAACCATGGGTGCGCAGCGAGCGCAGGAACGGGATCGGAAGCATCAACCATCGGCGCGCCATAACCAGTTCGCTACCCTCGCGAAAGCCGCCGCTCTCGAGCGAGAGATGCAAGCTTCCGCTGGCAGGACGACATTGTATAGGAAAGGCCATGCCTCGCATCGCCATCTGCGCGCCGTCAACGCCGCTGACCCGGGAGGATGCGGAACGGGTGCGCACGATCGCTGCGGAGTTTCCCTCGCTCGAACTGCAGTTCCATGAGCAGTGCTTTGCCTCCGAAGGGCATTTCGCAGGGTCGGACAAAGTGCGGCTCGCCGCCTTGCTCGAATGCGCGAACGATCCGGCCATCGATGCTGTATGGTGCGCGCGGGGCGGCTACGGCGCCAACCGCATCGCCGCCGACGCGATCTCCGGAATGGGCGGGAACGCGCGCAGCAAGGCGTTCCTCGGTTATTCCGACGCGGGCTATCTGCTGGCGGCGCTCTACAAAGCGGAGGTGGGCCGACCAATCCATGGCCCGATGCCCGTGGACATCCGCCGCGACCGCGGCGAGGAAGCGGTTCGCCGCGCGCTCGGGTTCCTCGCGGGCGATCGCTCCGGCATCGAGCCTTCGCTCGATGGCCGGCCGACCGTCGCCTTCAACCTGATGACGCTGGCGGTGATCTGCGGCACCGGGCTGATGCCCGACCTTTCGGGCCATGTGGTGATGGTGGAGGAAGTCTCGGAGCACCTCTACGCCATAGACCGGCTATTTTTCCACGTAACCGAGCACCTGAAGGACAAAGGCATCGCCGGGCTTCGGCTCGGCAGGGTGACCGACGTCCCCGCCAACGATCGCGAGTTCGGCGCTGAGACGGAGGAAATCGCCCAGGACTGGTGCGGGCGGGCGCGCATCGCTTTTCTGGGCGCTGCGGACATCGGGCACGATTCCGGCAACAAGCTGGTGCCGTTCGGGGTTGTCAGCACGGCGCGGTCTTCCTAACCGCCCGCGCCGAAGGAGAGGCATATGCGCGCATTCGTGTTTCCGGGGCAGGGCAGCCAGAAAGTCGGCATGGGGGTCGAACTGGCCGCGGCAAGCGCGGCGGCGCGCGAAGTGTTCGAGGAAGTCGACGAGGCGCTCGGCCAGAAGCTCTCCGCGATCATGCGCGAAGGACCGGAAGAGACGCTGACGCTCACCGAAAACGCCCAGCCGGCGATCATGGCGAATGCAATTGCCACCTTGCGCGTGCTCGAGAAGGAAGCCGGCATCGCACTGGCCGACAAAGCCGATTGCGTCGCCGGGCACTCGCTCGGCGAATATACCGCGCTGTGCGCCGTGGGGGCGTTCTCTCTCGCCGACACCGCGCGGTTGCTGAAGCTGCGCGGGCAGGCGATGCAGGCGGCGGTGCCGGTCGGCGTCGGCGCGATGTGCGCGCTGCTGGGGGCAGACATCGACAAAGCGCAGAAGCTGGCCGATGCCGCGGCCGAGGGTCAGGTGTGCCAGGTCGCCAACGACAACGATCCGGGCCAGGTCGTGCTTTCCGGCCATCGCGAGGCGATCGAGCGCGCGGTTGCACTGGCCAAGGAATTCGAGATCAAGCGCGGCGTGATCCTGCCGGTGTCCGCGCCGTTCCACTGCTCGCTGATGGCGCCGGCGGCCGAGGCGATGGCCGAGGCCCTGGGCAAGACCGCGCCGGCGGCCTTCCGCCTGCCGCTTTACGCCAACGTCACCGCCGCGACGGTCACCGATCCGGCGCAGGAGCGCGAGCTGCTGGTGGAGCAGGTCTGCGGGCGCGTGCGCTGGCGTGAGAGCGTGCTGGCGATGCACGCCGCGGGTGTGGAGCGGTTCGTCGAACTCGGCGGCAAAGTGGTCGGCCCGATGATCGGGCGCACCCTCGTTGACGTGAGCGTGACGAGCGTGGTGACGATGGGCGACGTCGAGGCGTTGGCGAAGGAGCTGTGATCATGTTCGACCTTTCGGGAATGACTGCCCTGGTTACCGGTGCTTCGGGCGGGATCGGCTCGGCGATCGCGCGGACCCTGGCGGGTCAGGGGGCGCGGCTGGCGCTGTCCGGCTCCAACCCGGCGAAGCTGCGCGCGTTCCGCGAGGAGCTGAACGCCGATTATCCGCACAAGGGCAGCGGCGATCATGTCGAGATCACCTGCGACCTGTCCAACACAGCCCAAGTCGAAGAGCTTGTGCCGGCCGCGCTCGATACGTTCGGCGGGCTCGACATCCTGGTGAACAACGCCGGGATCACCCGCGACAACCTCGCGATGCGGATGAAGGATGAGGAGTGGGCGGACGTGATCCGCATCAACCTCGAAGGCGCGTTCCGCCTGATGCGGGCGGCGTCGCGGCCGATGATGAAGGCGCGCTTCGGGCGGATGATCGCGGTGACGAGCGTGGTCGGCGCGACAGGCAACCCTGGCCAGGCGAACTACGCGGCGGCCAAGGCCGGCATGGTCGGCATGTCGAAGAGCCTCGCGCAGGAGCTGGCGAGCCGGGGGATCACCGTCAACTGCGTCGCGCCCGGGTTCATCCGCACCGCGATGACCGATGTCTTGCCCGACGCGCAGAAGGAAGCGCTCAACGGACGGATCCCGATGGGCCGGATGGGCGAGGGCCAGGACATCGGCGCGGCGGTCGCGTTCCTCGCGTCGAAAGAAGCCGGCTACATCACGGGCCAGACCGTGCATGTGAACGGCGGAATGGCGATGTTCGCCTGATCGCCATTTATCCCCAGATTCTGCCCGCTGCATGATATGCAACCTTGCCGCGTTCGCGCGGTTGGGTAAGGGTTGGTTTCCATGCAACTCGCGCTTCCGGGCGATTCCTCCCGTGCGCTTGAGGGGGACCGATAGGAACGATGAAGGCCACCATCGAACGCGCCACGCTGCTGCGCTGCCTGTCCCATGTCCAGTCGGTGGTCGAGCGTCGCAACACCATTCCGATCCTCTCGAACGTGCTGATCGAGGCGAGCGCCGACGGCACGGTGAAGCTGATGGCGACCGACCTCGACCTGCAGGTGGTCGAGAGCATGCAGGCGGTCTCGGTCGATGCACCGGGGGCGATCACGGTTTCGGCGCACTTGCTGTTCGACATCGCCCGCAAGCTGCCCGAGGGCAGCCAGGTCGGGCTCGAGACCGCCGACAACCGCATGACGGTGAAGGCCGGGCGCAGCCGCTTCCAACTGCCGACCCTGCCGCGCGACGATTTCCCCGTGATCGTCGAGGGCGACCTGCCGACGAGCTTCGAACTTCCCGCCAAGCAGCTCGCCGAGCTGATCGACAAGACCCGCTTCGCGATCTCGACCGAAGAGACGCGCTATTACCTCAACGGCATTTTTCTGCACGTCTCGGACGAGGATCAGCCGGTGCTCAAGGCCGCCGCGACCGACGGCCACCGGCTGGCGCGCTATACGCTCGCGCGGCCGGAGGGGGCCCAGGGGATGCCCGACGTGATCGTCCCGCGCAAAGCGGTCGGCGAACTGCGCAAGCTGCTCGACGAGGCGCTCGACGGGAACGTCGAGATCGATCTCTCCGCCAGCAAGATCCGCTTCACCCTCGGCGGCGAGGGCGGGGTGGTTCTTACCAGCAAGCTGATCGACGGCACCTTCCCCGATTATTCGCGCGTGATTCCAACCGGTAACGACAAGCTGTTGAAAGTCGATCCGAAGAGCTTCTTCCAAGGCGTCGACCGCGTCGCAACGATCGCCACCGAGAAGACCCGCGCGGTGAAGATGGGCCTCGAGCCCGACAAAGTGACGCTGTCGGTCACTTCGCCCGACAACGGCACCGCGGCGGAGGAACTGCCCGCGCACTACGGCGCCGACGGGTTCGAGATCGGCTTCAACGCCAACTACCTGAAGGACATCCTCCAGCAGATCGACGGCGATACCGTTGAACTGCACCTCGCCGATCCCGGTGCGCCGACCCTGATCCGCCAGGATGAGAAGAGCGCAGCGCTCTACGTGCTGATGCCGATGCGGGTCTAACCGCGCGCGCGGATCATCGCTTCGATACCGACGAACTTCTCGCGCGGCGCTCCCTCGCGGGCCGCGCGCTCCTCGGCTTCCTCGATCTTCTTCCAGTCGCGGAAGGTGACGATGTCGAGCCGGCGCTCGGCGGCGAGCGCGTCGAAGCCGGCGCGGCCTCCTTTGTTCGCCGGCCCCAGCACGCCCGCCGCTGCATCCTCCGCGATCTTGTCGACGACGTCGAACCCATCGGGCCGATTGGTCCCGATCGTCCCCGAAGGGCCGCGCCGCGCCCAGCCGACGCAGTACAGGCCGGGGAGGATCCGCCCCTCGTCGTTGGCGAACTTGCCCGCGCGCTCGTCGAACGGCACGTCGGGGATCGGCGAGGTGCGGTAGCCGATGCAGCTGACCACCAGGCTCGCCGGAATGCGGTAGGTCTCGCCGCTGCCGACGGCCTTGCCGTTCACCACTTGGGTCCGCTCCACTTCGACTGCCTCGACGCTGGCCGTGCCGATCAATGCCTTGGGCGCGGCGAAGAAATCGAACTCGATTTCGATTGTCTTTTCCGCGCGCGCCGTTTGCGGGACCGCCGCGAACGCGCGCAGATGCGCGACCGACTTCCGCAGGCCGGGCTCGAGCAGCGCGTCTGCGCCTTCCTCGGGCAAGTCGGCCGGGGCGACCCGTGGGGCGGCGCGCTCGAGCTCGGCCAGCTCGCCCAGTTCCTTGGGCGTCATCATGATCTGGTGCGGCCCCCGCCGCCCGAGGATCACGATATGCTCGATGTTCGACCCCCGCAGCCGGTCGAGCGCGTGGCCGACGATGTCGCTGCCGGCGAACTCCTCCGGCGTTTTCGCCAAGATCCGCGCCACGTCGAGCGCGACATTGCCCATCCCGATCACGACTGCGGTTTTGCCGGACAGATCGGGGTCGAGCGCGGCGAATTGCGGATGGCCGTTGTACCAGCCGACGAACGCCGCGCTGCCGAACACGTTGCCGAGCTGTTCGCCCGGCAGGTCGAGCGGACGGTCGTGGGGCGCCCCGGTTGCCAGCACCACCGCGTCGTAGAGTCCTTGCAGCTCCGGCACCGTCACATCCTGGCCAACGCGGATGTTGCCGACGAAGCGGACGTTGTTGCTGAGCGCGGTCTTCTCGAACCGGCGCGACACGCCTTTGATCGACTGATGGTCGGGCGCGACGCCGGTACGGATGAGTCCGTAAGGGACCGGCAGCAGGTCGAACACGTCGATCCGGACATCGTCGGCGAAAGCTTTTTGCGCGGCTTCGGCGGTGTAATAACCCGCCGGCCCGGAACCGATGATCGCGATGTGCCGCACCGGCATCCTCCTGCGATTCAAGCCTTTCTGCGGACATGGCCCGGCGGATGCGCCAACGCAAGCCACACCGCTCTGGTTTCGGAGGTAACCTGCGGCCGTGCGCGCGACCGATTCCTTGCTGGCACGTTAACGCTTTCTCAAAGCCCAATCGGCAATCCGATGTCATGGGAGGCGCTGCGCCACGATACCGGCCCGATTCCGAACGGGCAGGGCCGTCATCACCGGCGCCGGCCGCGTCCGATTCGCGCGCCGACATGGTGACGGAACGGCGGCGTGAACCGCGCGGCGGCGGTCGAAGCAAGCTTGCTCCCTCGGCCGAGCAGAGCCCCCCTGCGCGGAGCGCACGGCCACGGGGGCGCTCGATCGATCCGGCGCAGAACCGCCGCACCTTCATTTCGCCGACCTGGCACTACATGACACCGGTCGTGGTCGCCTCGTCCGCGCTCGCGTGGATCATCGGCCGCGACACCCCGGTGCCCCTCGCGTCGGGGCTGATCATGGCGGGCGCGACGCTTCCGCTCGGCGCGCGCTGGGCGCACAAGTTCGAAAAGTCCGGCGATCGGCCGCTGGCGCTGCGAATCGCGTTGCTGCTGGTCGTGGTTGGATTGCCGATGTTCCTGGTCGGGCTCGGCAATTCGCTGTGGAGCACGGCCGACACCCTGGACTGGCGGCTCGGCTTTGCCGCGCTGATCGCAACGACCTCGCTCGCGGCGGTGATCCAGAGCGGACGCTCGATCGGATTGTTTACCGGGCAGATCGGGTGCTGGAGCGCAGTGATCCTGATCAAGGGATCGCTGGGCGCGGCGGCGCTGCTCGGCGCGTGCATGCTGTTTGCCGCGATCGCAATCCGTCGCCAGACCCGGCACGCCAGGACGCGGGCTGCTCTCGCACTCGAGCGCGCGCGCGCCCGCAACCGCGCGAGGGATATCCTTCACGATTACGAAGAGGCCGGGCAGGGCTGGTTCTGGGAGACCGATCGGCGCGGGATGCTGACCTACATCTCGCGGCCGGTCGCGACCGCGCTGGGGCGTGAGGGCCCCGAGCAGCTCGTCGGCCGGCCGTTCATCGACTTGTTCGACCTTCATGCCAGCGGGCATGAGGGCGAGCGGACTTTGACCTTCCACCTGTCGGCCCGCTCTTCGTTCCAGGAGTTGTCGGTCCGCGCCGCGACCGAGGACGAGCGCTGGTGGTCCGTCAGCGGGCGGCCGGTTTACGATGCGTTCGACAATTTCGTCGGCTTCCGCGGCTCGGGCGTGGACCTGACCGAGAAGAAGCGCTCGCAGGAAAGCGCATCCCGCCTGGCGCACTACGATTCGCTGACCGGCCTCGCCAATCGGTTCCAGATGTCGCAACTGCTCGAGCGGATTTTGACCGCGCCCGTCGAGTTCCAGAGGTGCAGCGCCGTGCTGCTGCTCGACCTCGACCGCTTCAAGCAGGTCAACGACACGATGGGTCATCCGGCCGGCGACGCGCTGCTGAAGCAGGTCGGCGAACGGCTCAAGCGCGCGGTGGGCCACATCGGCCAGGTCGGGCGCCTCGGCGGCGACGAGTTCGAGGTGATCGTGCCCGGCCGCATCGAGCGCGAAAGGCTCGCCCAACTGGCGCAGGACATCATCGACACGCTGTCGCAGCCTTACTCGATCGACGGCTTGCGAGTGGTGATCGGCGCTTCGGTAGGCATTTCGGTGGCACCCGACGACGGTGTCACGAGCGAAGCGATGATCCGCAACGCCGACCTGGCGCTCTACGCCGCAAAGGACAGCGGGCGCGGGCGCTATCATTTCTATGCCGGCGACCTGCACGAACAGGCGCAGGAGCGCCGCCAGCTCGAGCACGATCTGCGCGATGCGATCGCCCACGGCGGGCTCGAGCTCGCCTACCAGCCGGTGGTGGACACCGCGACCGAGCGGATCACCGGCTTCGAGGCCTTGATGCGCTGGAATCATCCGGTCAAGGGCCCGATGCCGCCGCAGAAGTTCATCGAGATTGCCGAAGATACCGACCTGATCGGGGCAATGGGCGAATGGGCGCTGCGCACCGCCTGTCACGATCTGGCGAAGTGGCCGCCCGAAGTGCGGGTGGCGGTCAACGTCTCGCCGCTGCAGTTCGCCAACCCGCAGCTTCCGTCGATCGTCACCAGCGCGCTCGCGCAAGTGGGGGTCGATCCGGCACGGCTCGAGCTCGAGATCACCGAAAGCGTGTTCCTCAACGACGATGCCGGAACCGACGCGATGTTCGCCGCGCTCAAACGCATCGGCGTGCGCCTGGCGCTCGATGATTTCGGCACCGGCTATTCCTCGCTCGGCTATCTGAAGAAAGCGCCGTTCGACAAGATCAAGATCGACCAGAGCTTCGTGCGCGGGGCGACGCAGCCCGAAAGCCGCAACGGCGCGATCATTGCCTCGATCACCAGCCTGGCGAGCGCGCTGGGGATGGAAACGACCGCCGAAGGGGTGGAAACGTTCGACGAGCTCGACCTCGTGCGCATGCACGGATGCAGCCATGTTCAGGGCTACATCTACGAAATGCCGCTGTCGGCCGACGCCGCGGCCAACCGCCTGAAAACCGGCCTGATCGCGGTCGCTCGCGGCCCGCGCTCGTCGCGCGCGCCTCGCCAGAGCATGTTGCGCAAGGTGGTGCTCGATCACAACGGCCAGCTCTACACCGGCACGATCCGCAACGTCTCGACCACCGGCGCGCTGATCGAAGGGCTGTGGAATGTGCCCACCGGGACGATTTTCCGGATCACGATCGCCGAGGGGCAAATCGTGACCGGCACCGCGCGCTGGTGCGAGCAGGGCCGGATCGGCGTGGAGTTCGCAACACCCCTCCAGCGGGATTCGTCGGGGCGCGTCGCCGCACTGGTGGAGCAGGCCCCCGATCACGCGCGCCGCGCGATGCTGCGCAAGGCGGGCTGACGGCAAGCACGCGCGAGTTTCCCGACGATCGCGAGGATTTCTTAGCAAATTATAAATCGTCGGGGGTTAGGTGGAATTGCCTACGGCAAGGCCAAATAGCCGGGACCGCCGGGCATCGGAAAGAGCCAGACGATGGGCATCATGAGGGGTTTGCGAGCCGCCAAGGGCGCGACCGCAACGGCCGCCGGGGCCGAACCCGTCCACGCGTCTCCCCAGCAGCTGCTCGCGTTGATGTCCGAATATGAAGAATCGAGGCTCGGCTGGTTCTGGGAGACCGATGCCGAAGGACGCGTCATCTACCTCAGCCGGCAAGTTGCGGACGTGTTCGGCAAATCGGCCGAAACGCTGTCGCGCACGCAATTCCAGTCGTTGTTTCTGACCGACCCGGGCACCGACGGCGCTTCACCGCGCAACATCTCGCTGCTGTTCGGCGGACGCAAGACTTTCACCGACCTGATCGTGCGCGCGGCGGTCGGCGACCAGGAGATCTACTGGTCGCTCTCAGGCCGGCCCAAGCTCGACGAAAAGGGGGAGTTCCTCGGCTACCGCGGCCACGGCGGCGATATCACCGAGACGCAGAAGACCGAGAACGAGACTTCGCGTCTCGCCCAGTTCGATTCGCTGACCGGCCTGTCGAACCGGCACCGCATGCAGCAGAAGATCGATTCGACGCTGACCGCGTTCCGCAATGCCAAGCGATGCTGCGCGGTCATGATGATCGATCTCGACCGGTTCAAGCAGGCGAACGACACGTTCGGTCACCGCGCGGGCGACGAGCTGCTCAAGCAGGTCGCGCAGCGGATGAAGCGGGCGTTCGACATGACCTGCGAGGTCGGCCGGATAGGCGGCGACGAATTCCAGGTCATGCTGCCCGACATTGACGATCGCGGCCGGCTTGGCGATCTCGCCAAGAAAGTGATCGCGCTGATCTCGCAGCCCTATCTGCTCGACGAAGGGCGCGCGGCGATCGGCGCGTCGGTCGGCGTGGCGATCGCACCCTACGACGGGCTGACGCGCGAGGAAGTCGTCCACAGCGCCGATGTCGCGCTCTATGCCGCGAAAAACGGCGGACGGGGGCAGTTCCGTTTCTATTCGAGCGACCTGCAGAGCGAATCCCATCTGCGCAAAGCGCTCGAGGCGGACTTACGCGATGCGCTCGACAAGGGCGAGCTGTACCTCGAGTACCAGCCGATGGTGTCGGTGAAGGACAACCGCATCGTCGGGCTCGAGGCGCTGCTGCGCTGGTATCACCCCGAGCGCGGCAAGATCGCGCCGGCAATCTTCATCCCGATCGCCGAGGAAGGCAATCTGATCGCCCCGATCGGCGAATGGGTGATCCGCCAGGCGGCGCAGGACGCCGCGCGCTGGCCCGACCACGTGCGCGTCAGCGTCAACCTGTCGGAGCACCAGATCATCCAGGAAGGGTTCACCCTGCTGGTGGCGAACGCCCTCACCAATGCCGGCATCCCGCCCGAGCGGCTCGAGTTCGAGTTCAAGGAAAGCGTGCACTTCGGCTCCGGCGAAGTGACCGAGCGCGAGATCAAGGCGCTGCGCAAGCTGGGCGTGCGGCTGGCGCTGGACGATTTCGGCACCGGGGTTTCGTCGCTCGGCTATCTGCGCCAGGCGCCGTTCGAGACGATCAAGATCGATCCGAGCTTCCTCAAGGGGTCGATGGAGAAGAACAGCCGCAATCCGGACCTGATCCGGGCGATCGTCGCGCTCGCCGGCGGGCTCAACATGGAAACCGTCATGGAGGGCGTCGAGGCGATGGACGAGCTCCGCATGGTGACCGATTGCGGGGTCGGACTGATCCAGGGGTTCGTCTATTCGCAGCCCATGACGGTCGACGAAGTCGACGAATTCCTCACCGCCCAGGGCTGGGTGATCGCGCCGAACGGGCCGGCGCACCAGCGTTCGGAACGGCGCAAGGTCTACCGCAAGGTCAACGTGATCCACGAGGACCACTTCTACAGCGTGGTGCTGCGCGACCTGTCCAAGACCGGCGCGATGATCGAAGGGTTGGTCGACGTGCCGCTCGGCACCGAGTTCGTGGTCGACTTCGGCGAAGGCCAGCTGGCGGTCGCGAAGGTCAAGCGCAGCGAGAACGACCAGCAGGGCCTCGAGTTCGAGACCGCGCTGGTCGACGACGGCGCGGGCGGCCTGTGCACCCGCAACCGCATCTCGCCCTATGCGTTGGCCGCGGCCGGCATGCCGCTGGCGATGTTGCCGCCGGGGCACTATCCACTGGCCCAGAAGGCGGAGAACCAGCAGGCGCTGAGCATGCCGCGGTTCGGGCACAGCAACGTCAAGGCGAAGCTTGCGGGCTACGGCTAGGTTGCTAAGGGCCGCGGATGGCCGATCTCGCCCACATCCGCAACTTCAGCATTATCGCCCACATCGACCATGGCAAGTCGACCCTCGCCGACCGGCTGATCCAGGCCACCGGCGGGCTGTCGGACCGCGAGATGAGCGAGCAAGTCCTTGATAACATGGACATTGAGCGCGAGCGCGGGATCACCATCAAGGCCCAGTCCGTCCGCCTCAGCTACACCGCACGCAACGGTGAGACCTACGAGCTGAACCTGATGGACACCCCCGGCCACGTCGACTTCGCCTACGAGGTTTCGCGCAGCCTCGCCGCCTGCGAAGGCGCGCTGCTCGTGGTCGACGCATCGCAAGGCGTCGAAGCGCAGACCCTCGCCAACGTCTACCAGTCGATCGAGCACGACCACGAGATCGTCCCCGTGATCAACAAGATCGACCTCCCCGCGGCGGAACCCGAAAAAGTCCGCACCGAGATCGAGGAGATCATCGGCCTCGACGCCAGCCACGCCGTCCTCGCATCCGCCAAATCCGGCATCGGCATCGCCGAAGTGCTCGAAGCGGTGGTCGAGCGCATCCCGCCCCCCAAGGGCGACCGCGCCGCCCCCCTGCGCGCAATGATCGTCGACTCCTGGTACGACC